>NZ_CP133888.1:660000-1320000 GCF_041228405.1 Salinilacustrithrix flava | reverse complement strand
AGGCCTTCTTGATGACCTTGTTGGCCTCGGTCGGGTTCTCCTCGAACCACTGGGCCAGGTACTCGTTGGTGACCTTGGTGACCAGCGAGCGCATCGAGGTGTTGCCGAGCTTGGCCTTGGTCTGGCCTTCGAACTGGGGCTCCTGGAGGCGCACGGACACCACGGCCGTGAGGCCCTCGCGGACGTCGTCACCGGTGAGGACCAGGTCCTTGACGTTGCCGGGCCGGTTGTCCTTGGCGTAGTTGTTCACCACGCGGGTGAGAGCCGTCTTGAAGCCCTCCTCGTGGGTGCCACCCTCGATGGTGGAGATGCCGTTGGCGAAGCTGTGGATGCCGTCGCGGTTGTAGCCGGTGTTCCACTGGAAGGCGACCTCGACCTCCTGCGTGCCCGCGTCGTCCTTGCCCTCGAGGAACCCGACCTTGGACCAGAGGGCATCCTTGGTCTTGTTGATGTGGCGGACGAAGTCCTGGATGCCGCCGGCGTACTTGTAGGTCACGCGCTCGTTGTCGTGGCCCTCGCGCTGGTCCTGGTAGCGGATCTCCAGGCCCCTGTTGAGGAAGGCCATCATCTGCAGGCGCTCGAGGATCGTGCGGGACACGAACTCGGTGGTCTCGAAGATGGTGTCGTCCGGCCAGAACGTGACCGTGGTGCCGGTCCGGCCCCGAGGGGAGTCGCCAGTGACCTTCAGCTTTCCCTGGGGCTTGCCGCCGTCGCCGAACTCCATGACGTGGTGCTTGCCGTCGCGGTCGACCTCGACGATGACCTTGCTGGACAGCGCGTTGACGACGGAGACGCCGACGCCGTGGAGGCCGCCGGAGACCTTGTAGCCCTCGCCGTCGAACTTGCCGCCGCCGTGCAGCTTGGTGAGGGCGATCTCCACGCCCGACATCCCCTGCTGCTTGTTCATGTCGGTGGGGATGCCACGACCGTCGTCGACGACCCGGCAGGCCCCGTCGGGGAGGATCGTGACGTCGATGCGGGTGGCGTGGCCGGCCATGGCCTCGTCGACGGAGTTGTCGACGACCTCCCACACGCAGTGGTGCAGGCCGTTCGGTCCGGTGGACCCGATGTACATGCCGGGACGCTTCCGGACGGCCTCGAGACCCTCCAGGACCCGCATGTTGTTGGCGCCGTACGACGTCGTCTCAGCAGCCAAAACACACTCCTCAGGAACCAAATGACAGTGGTGGCATCCTACCAGCGGGGGTCGGACATCCCGGCCATCTGGGGCCCGCTCAGGCCCGGCGCGACGGGCGTCCCGGGCGGGCGACGCGGACCTCGACGGCGGTGACGCGACCCGGCCCCAGCAGCTCGTCGAGGCGGGTGAGCAGATCCTGCTCCAGCCACTTCACGTGGCTCACGACCGCGGGGTCGTCGGCCTGCAGCACCAGCGTGGCGCGCTCGAGGGAGACGGGCCGGGTCTTGGTGGCGAGCACGCCCCCGACCACGTCGGACCAGCGGTTGAACACCAGCTCGATGGCGTCGGTGCCCGGTGAGCCCATGCCCCGGACCACCCGGTCGAGCAGGGAGGCGAGCTCGCTCGGTGGCGTCGTGGTGAGTGCCACCTGGAGCTCGTCGAGGTCGTCGTCGCGGTCCACGCGCCGAGTGTGGCACTCCCCCACCGACGACACCCCGGGCTCCCGGGTCAGCCGTCGGGTCCGATGCGTCCGTCGGCGACCCGCAGCACCAGCTCCGGCTCGGTCTGGCGGGGCAGCGGACCGGCGGTCGTGAGCAGGGTCTGGCCCGGGGGAAGGTGCGCGAGCAGGGCCTCGGTGCGACCGTCGTCCAGCTCGGACAGCACGTCGTCGAGCAGCAGGATCGGGCTCTCGCCGCTGACCTCGGTGATGGCCCGGTGGACGGCGAGGCGCATGGCCAGGGCGAGGGATCGCTGCTCGCCCTGGCTGGCGTGCGTGCGGGCCGGCAGGTCGTCGATGCCGAGCACGACCTCGTCGCGGTGGGGGCCGACCGTGGTCACCCCGCGCCGCAGGTCCTGGTCGCGCGCGTCGGCGAGGGCCCGGGCGAGCCCGACCGCACGCCACGGGGCGTCGTAGGTGCCCGAGACGGGGAGGGCGATGCCGGCCAGGTCCCGGTAGGCCTGGGTCATGCGGGGCACGAGCTCGGCCAGGGCGGCCTCCCTCCGCTCCGCCAGGGCCTCGCCGGCCCGGGTCAGGCGGTCGTCCCAGACGTCGAGGGTGAGGGCAGCGGCCTCGTCGAGGCGACCGCGGCTCTGCTTGAGCAGAGCGTTGCGCTGCTTGAGGATGCGCTCGACGTCGCTGCGCACCCCGTCGGTCTGGTGGTCCAGCCCGACGGCCGCGTCGTCCAGCCACCGGCGCCGCTCGGCCGGCCCGCCCTTCACCAGCACGAGGTCGTCGGGGCTGAACAGGGTCACCGACAGCGCTTCGAGGAGATCGCGGCGGCGCTTCACCGGCTGGCGGTTCAGCTGCATGCGGCTGCGGCCGCGAGCGGCGATCTCCGCCTCGACCAGCAGCTCGCGGGGGCCGCGCACGGCCTCGGCCCGCACGACGGCACGCTCGGCCCCGGTGCGCACCATCGCCTCGGTCGTCGCGCCCCGCAGCGAGGAGCCGGCCAGGTAGGCCACCGCCTCGAGCAGGTTCGTCTTGCCCTGCCCGTTGCGGCCGATGATGGCCGTGGTGCCGGGCGGGAGGGTGACGTCAGCCGACTCGTAGCTGCGGTAGTCGGTGAGCCAGAGGTGGCGGAGGTGGAGGGCCAGAGCGCTTGCTACTGCACCCGCACCGGCATCAGCAGGTACAGGTAGTCGTCCGAGGCGGGCGTGCGGACCACGGCGGGCTTGAGCGAGTCCATCGTGGACAGGGTGATCTCCTCCCCCGACGCCGCCTCGATGCCCGCGAGCAGGTAGTCGGGGTTGAACGCCACCGTGAGGTCCTCGCCCTGGTAGGTGGCGTCCAGGCTCTCGGAGCCCTCGCCCACGTCCTGGGTCACCGCCTTCAGCTCGAGGCCGTCGGCGGACATGATCAGCCGGACCGGCGTGGCGTCCCGGGCCAGCAGCTTCACGCGGCGCAGCGCCTCGATGAGGGGCTCGCGGGGCACGGTGAGCAGGTTGGGCTGGTTCTGGGGGATGAGGCCCTGGTAGTTCGGGTACTCGCCCTCGATCAGCCGCGTGGTGAGCACGATGCCGCCGCTGTCGTTGGCGGTGGCGAAGCTGGCGTCGCGCTCGCCGAGGCGCAGCGTGAGCTCCCCCCCGTCGCCGAGGGCCCGGCTGAGCTCGGCCAGGGCGCGGGACGGCACCAGCACCTGCTTGCCGGAGGAGAGCACGCTGACCCCGGGCAGGTCGCGCACGGCGAGGCGGTAGGAGTCGGTGGCCACGAGGCGCAGACCGCTGTCCTCGGCGGCGAGCAGCACGCCGGTGAGGATCGGGCGGTTGTCGTCGCCGCTCGCCGCAGGCAGCACCTGGCGCAGCGCGCCGGTGAGTGCATCGGCGTCGAAGCGCACCTCGTCGCCGTCGACGGCCGAGACCCGGGGGAACTCGTCGGCCGGGAGGGTCTTGAGCGAGAACTCCGAGCGCCCCGACGCGATGCGGGCGTCGTCGTCGCCGGTCTCCAGCTCCACCGCGCCGGGCTCCAGGGCCTTGACGATGTCGTTCACCAGCCGGCTGGGCACCACGGCGACGCCGTCGGCCAGGCCGGCGACGGACAGCTCGACGGAGACCGTGAGCTCCAGGTCCGAGCCGGTGATGGTGAGGCGATCCCCAGCCAGCTCGAGGCGGACCCCGGACAGCACGGGGAGGGCACCACGGCTGGCGACCGCCCGCCCGGCCGTGGCCAGGGCCTCGGCGAGCACGTCTCGTTCACATCGCAGCTTCATGAGGGGTGTGCGCTCCTTGCATCGCCTGCTGCTGCTCGGGCGGCCCGAGCGGGTTGTCCCGTCTTCCCACGGTGATGTTGTGCAGATGTCGGGGGAGGTGGTGGGGGTTGTGGATTGTGGATACTGCCCCATCCGGGCAGGTCAGCGGGGTGATCGTCGTCCCGGCGGTGTCCCCAGCGTTCCCCGGGGCGTCGGGTGCCGGACACCCGGGGGTCACCGGGGTCCCCTTTTCGAGGGTCCTGCCCACACGGTGTGCACAGGCGCGTCCACCGATCGTGGCCGCGCGCTGTGGACGAAGGGTTCGAACCGGTGCTCGACGTCCCCACGGCATCCCACGCGCGTCCCCGTGGCGTCCCCACCGCGAACCGGCTCGGATCCACACGTTGTCCACAGGCTGGGGTGCTCATCCCTCGGCCTTGAGTCGCTGGATCAGCTCGGTGACCTGCTGGAACACCTGGCGGCGCTCCTTCATCTGGGTCTTGATGCGATCGACGGCGTGGATGACGGTGGTGTGGTCCCGCCCGCCGAACTCCTTGGCGATGTTCGGGAAGCTCAGGTCGGTGAGCTCCCGGAACAGGTACATGCCGACGTGGCGGGCGGTGGTGAGCGGACGTGTGCGCGACCGGCCGATGAGCTCCTCGACCGTGTAGCCGAAGTACTCCGCGGTGGCGCGCAGGATCGTGTCGGGGGTGATCGGCCGGGCCTCGCGCTCGGCCACCAGGTCGGCGAGGATCTCGGTGGCCTTGTCGGTGGTGAGCTCCTCCCGGTTGAGCGACGCCCAGGCGGTGAGGCGGGTGAGGGCGCCCTCGAGGGCCCGGATGTTGTTGTCGTTGATGTTCTCGGCGATGAAGGCGAGGATCTCGTCGGGGACCGGGGAGGCCTCGTCCTCGGCCTTCTTGCGCAGGATGGCCAGGCGGGTCTCGACGTCGGGCGGCTGGATGTCGGTGAGCAGGCCCATGACGAAGCGGGTCCGGAGCCGGTCCTCCAGCGTCGGGATGGCGTCGGGCGGGCGATCGGAGCTCAGCACGATCTGGCGGTTCGACTGGTGGAGGTGGTTGAAGGTGTGGAAGAACTCCTCCTGGGTCTCCTTCTTGCCCTCGAAGAACTGGATGTCGTCGACCATGAGGACGTCGATGTCGCGGAAGCGCCGCTTGAAGGCCTCGTTGGTGCCGGTGCGGATGGAGTCCACGAACTCGGACAGGAACTGCTCCGAGGTCACGTACCGCACCTTGTAGGTGGGGTAGTTCTCCAGCACGTAGTTGCCGATGGCCTGGAGGAGGTGGGTCTTGCCCAGGCCGGCGTCGCCGTAGATGAACAGCGGGTTGTAGGACCGCGCCGGCGTCTCGGCCACCCGCAGCGACGCGGCGTGGGCGAACCGGTTGGAGTTGCCGGTGACGAACGCGTCGAAGGTGTACTTGTCGTTCAGGGTCGAGCGGCCCTCGGAGGAGTCCGGGGAGTAGGGCGCGATGCCGCTCGGGGCCCGCTGGCCGTTGGTGGCCGACGGTGACTCGACCGCGTCGCCCCGGATGTCGGCGAGCTCGTCGAACAGCGGCACGGCCTGGGGCGTGGCCGCCCTCGCTTCGAGGGTGACGGCCACGTCGAGGCCCATCTCGGACAAGTTGGCCCGCAGCAGCGACAGGTAGCGCTCCTGGACGCGGTCTCGCACCACGGTGGAGGGGAAGCCGAGGACCAGGGTGGATCCGTCGTAGCTCAGCGGCTCGACGTTCTGGAACGACGAGCTCCACACCACGCCGGAAACCTGTTCGCGGAGGAGGGCGGCGCAGCCCTTCCATACGGTCTCGGCGTCGCTCATGGACGAACCGCCTCCCGCTGTCCGATACCAAGAATCCACAACTCGGTCCACATGATGTGGAAAAGAAAAAGACGACGACCGGGAGTCCGGGCGGCGTCCGGCAGTGCGGGCGGGTTGCAGTGCCAGGCCGAGGCCTGGAGGAGCCGTTCCCGCCGTGGTTTCGCAACGTAGCAGCAACCAGAACGCCGGGTGCAAGGGCTGCGGTGAGGATCTCGCGAGTGACCCGATGTGACGGATGTCTCCGGCCCGGACGGGTGGGTCCGACCGCCCGGTTGGTCCCGCCAGCGGCCCCTCGGTAGCGTGGCGGGTTGGTCCGGCGCGCCGTCGCGCCCACCGCCTGGCGAACATCCACCGCGCAGCCGTCCCCTTCGGGCCGGTCACCCGCGGCGCCGGCGGTCGCAGTCGAGGAGGAACCCAGTGAAGCGCACCTACCAGCCCAAGAAGCAGCGGCGTGCCCGCCGCCACGGCTTCCGTCACCGCATGGCGACCCGCGCCGGTCGCGCCGTCGTGCGCAACCGGCGCCAGAAGGGCCGCGCCAAGCTCTCGGCCTGACCGGTGTGGTCGCGCCGGTGCGCTCTCGCGAGGACTTCGCCGCCCTGTCGCGGTCCCGTGCTCGCGGGTCCTCCGGCCCGATCTGGGTTGTCCACGCGCCCGCTGCTGACCCCGAGCACCCCGGTGCCCGGGTCGCCTACGCCGTGTCCAAGAAGGTCGGGTCCGCCGTCGTCCGCAACCGCGTCCGCCGCCGGATGCGCCCGGTGATGGACGACCTCGACGCCGCCGGCGCCCTTTCGCCCGGCGGGTACCTGATCGGCGTGCGCCCCGACGTGGTCGGTCTGACCGCCGCCGAGCTGCGCCGGCACCTGGCCGGCGCCGTCCGCTCGAGCACCGGGGTCCGCACGTGATCGCCCGAGCGCTCGACCGCCTGGTCTGGCTCTACCAGAAGGCCACCGAGGGCCGGGTCTCGCCCTGCCGGTACGTGCCCTCCTGCTCCACCTACGCCCGCGAGGCCGTCGCCCACCACGGCGCCGGCCGAGGCTCCTGGTTGACGTTGCGCCGCATCGTCCGCTGCGCCCCCTGGGGCGGCCACGGCTACGACCCCGTGCCAGGCGTGCCCGAGCCCGCCTCCCACCACCCCCGATAAGGACGCCGAGATGTTCGACGGAATCTTCGAGTTCAGCGCCCAGATCCTGAACTTCTTCTACGGCCTGGTCCCGAACTACGCGGCCGCCATCATCATGCTGACGCTGCTGGTGATGCTCATCACCACGCCGCTCACCCTCAAGGGCACCCGCTCGATGATCAAGATGCAGCTCCTGCAGCCGGAGCTGAAGAAGATCCAGCAGAAGCACAAGGGTGGCGACCGCAACGAGATGAACCAGGAGTTGATGGCCTTCTACCAGGAGAACGAGCTGAACCCGCTCGGCGGGTGCTTCCCGCTCCTGGTCCAGGCCCCGGTCTTCCTCCTGCTGTTCCGCCTCATCCAGGGCCTCACCCGGCGGGGTGCGGACGGCACGTTCGACCCGAAGTACCTCGATTCGGGCAGCGACCTCTACCAGTCCCTCGACGGCCGGACCGAGATGATCAGCTTCGGCCTCGACCTGTCGGAGTCGACCACAGACGCGCTCGGCCAGTCGATCATCCACGGCCTGCCCTACCTGGCGCTGATCCTGGTCATGATCGGGGCCCAGTACCTGCAGCAGAAGCAGGTGTCGGCCCGCGGCAGCAGCGCAGCGGCCATGCCCCAGCAGCAGATGCTGCTCAAGATCATGCCGGCCTTCTTCGGCGTGATCTCGATCGGCTTCCCCGCTGCGCTCGTCGTGTACTGGGTGACCTCGAGCATCTACCGCATCGGCCTGCAGGGCTACATCACCAAGTCCCTCTACGGCGGCGAGGACTCACTCGGTGCCCAGGCCCGCAAGGCGGCCGACGAGGCCCGGGCCATGAAGGAGAAGGAGAAGGGCACCGGCGGCGGCAAGGCTGCGGCCCCGAAGTCCTCGGCGCCGAAGTCCTCGGCCCCGAAGTCCTCGAGCAGCGGCGAGGGTGGGTCCGGAAACGGGCGACCCGAGGCCGGCCGGTACCAGCCGGCATCCAAGAAGAAGAAGCGGAAGAAGAGGTAGCGGGCAGGTGCAGTGGGTGGTCACCACTGGCCGGACGGTGGACGAGGCGCGAGAACGCGCCCTCGATGCCCTCGGCATCGACGCGGGCGACCTCGAGCTCGAGGTGCTCGACGAGCCCGGCTCGTCGCTGTTCGGGCTGCGGCGCACCGACGCCCGCGTGCGCGCCCGGGTCCGTCCGACCCGCCCGCGCCCCAAGCTGGACCGCCGGAACCGCCGCAAGGGCGCCAACGGCGGGGGCCGGCGTCGGCGGTCGAAGAAGGACCAGGACGCCGCACCCAAGGCCAAGTCCAAGGCGACGTCCGAACCGGCCCCGGAGCCGCCCGCCGAGCCGGCCCCGGCCGATGAGGCTGCGGCGCCCCCGGACCCCGCCCCCCAGCGCTCCCCCGCCCGGGGCCGCGGCCGCCGCCGCCCCGAGCCCCCACAGACCGACGACAGTGAGCCCCGTACGGGGACGACAGGAGACACCATGAGCGACATCACCCTCGACGAGCAGGAGCCGAGCGCCCTCGGCTTCGTGCAGGGCCTCGTGGACGCCTTCGGCGTCGACGCCGACGTCCAGGCCACCAGCGAGGACGACGAGCACCTGGAGATCGCCGTGACGGGTGACGACCTCGGCCTGCTGGTCGGGCCCCGGGGCGCCACCCTGAACGCCATCCAGGAGCTGACCCGCACCGCCGTGGCCCAGCAGCACTCGGGCCGCCTGCAGGGGCGCCTGCGGGTCGATGTCGCCGGCTACCGGGCCCGCCGCAAGGAGGCGCTCGAGCGCTTCGCGGCCCAGCAGGCCGACCGGGTCAAGGACACCGGTACCCCGGTGGCCCTCGAGCCGATGTCGCCTCCGGACCGCAAGATCGTCCACGACGCCGTGAACGAGATCGACGGCGTCCACACGAGCAGCGAGGGCGAGGATCGCCGTCGTCACGTCGTCATCCTCCCGGACTGATCACGAACTGATGTTCGACCTCGCTGGCCGACTGCCCCACCCGGGTGGTCGGCCAGTGGTCGTCCTGGGCCCAGGCAGGCACGGGTTCGGGTCATGAGCAGCCCGGTCGCTGCGCCCTGGCGGCAGGTGCTGCAGGAGATCTGGATCGAGGGGCAGCACCTCTCGGCGGTGGGACCCGGCGACGTCACGGTGCACCTCGATCACGCCGAGCGCCTGGCCGAGCTGCTCGAGCCGCCGACGACGGCGGTGGACCTGGGCAGCGGTGCCGGCATCCCCGGCCTCGCCCTGGCCGGGCTGTGGCCGACCAGTCGCTGGGTCCTGCTCGATGCCGCCCAGCGCCGGACACGGCTGCTGGAGCGCGCCGTCGAGCGGCTGGGCTGGGACGATCGGGTGCTCGTCGTCCACGGCCGCGCCGAAGACCTGGGGCGGGACCCGGCGCACCGAGGGCACCACGACCTGGTGACCGCCCGTCTGTTCGGGCCGCCCGCCGCAGCGGCGGAGTGCGGCGCACCCCTGCTGCGGGTCGGCGGGGTCCTGGCTGTCACCGAGCCGCCGGATCCGGCATCCGGTCGCTGGCCGGCCGCGGCGCTCGTGCCGCTGGGGCTGGAACCCCTGGATCCCGCTCCCGGGCTCCAGCGCTTCCGAGCCGTCGGGCCACCGGAGGCGCGCTTCCCCCGCAAGCCGGGCGTGCCGGTCCGGCGACCGCTGTTCTGACCCCGTCGGCGCAGAGCGCGCCGCCGCGAGCGCATACTCGGAGCATGGAACTCATCTCCCTGTCCGATGCGCCGGCCCACGATCCCGAGCGCTTCGTCGCCGTCCCGCTCCTCGAGGGGACCCTGACCAACGTCCGGGTGATCCGGCTGAGCGCCGGCCAGGCCCTGCCGCCCCACACCCACGCGCCCTCCGAGCTGATGCTCTACGCGGTGGAGGGCGACGCCGTGCTCGACACCGACGACGGCACCGTCCCCTTCCCGGCCGGCACCCTGGCCCGCTTCGACGGTGAGGACGAGCTCCGGGTCGCCAACGGCGGAGATGCCCCGGTCACGCTGCTGGCGTTCCTGGCCCCGCCCTTCCCGCCTCGCTGACCCCGTGTGGTGCAATGGCCGGCGTGGCAACCACCGCTGACCGCACCGCTCCCGACGAGACCAGCGCTGCTCCCCCGCCGAACGTCGTGCTGGGGGTGGCGGGCGGGTCCGGGTCGGGCAAGACCAGCGTGGTGGACCGCATCATCGACCAGGTCGGGGCCGAACGGGTCGCGGTCCTGCGCCACGACCGCTACTACCACGATCTGCGCCACCTCCCGGCCGAGGATCGGCTCGCGGTCAACGTCGACCATCCGTCCTCCTTCGACGACGAGCTGTTCGTCGAGCACGTGCAGGCCCTCGTCCGGGGCGAGGCGGTCGACAGCCCCCGGTACGACTACGCCACCTTCACCCGGTCGGACGGGCGGGATCGGGTCGAACCCCGCCCGGTGATCCTCGTCGAAGGGATCCTGCTGTTCGCATCGGCGAGCATCCGGGAGCTGATCGACGTCAAGGTCTACGTCGACGCGGATGCCGACCTACGGCTCCTGCGGCGCATTCGCCGCGATGTGCTGGAGCGTGGCCGCACGGTCGAGGACGTCCTCGCCCAGTACGAGCGCACGGTGCAACCCATGCACCTCGAGTTCGTCGAGCCGTCCAAGCGATGGGCCGACGTCATCGTGCCCCGGGGCGTGGAGAACGTGGTCGGGGTGGACCTGGTGACCTCCCGGGTCGAATCCCTCCTGGCCGGCCGGCGCTGAGTCGTCGGGGGTGGATGTTCCACGTGGAACGGTGGGGTGCGCCACGCGTTGATGTTCCACGTGAAACCCCCGCTGCTCGAGCACGGGTGTTCCACGTGAAACGCCGAGGCGGCCCCCCGACCCTCGACCGTTCCACGTGAAACGCGTCGACGGTCCTTGACCCGCCCTCGCGCTGGCAAGCACCATGGGCCGGTGTCTGATGCCGATCCGGTCCCGTCCCGCAGCGATGGCATCTTCGAACGGCTGCGTGCCGCCGCCGACGAGCAGGACGCCCATGAGGCCGCCGCGGCGGATGCGGCGGCCGAGCACAGCGACGGAGAGGCCGTGACGCCGCCCGCCGATGAGGCGGAGGCTGCCCCCGCACCAGCCCCACCGGCGCCCCGACCGGTCCAGATGCCCGACGATGCTCGTCTCGAGGTCGGCGGCCTACCCGGTCGCGACGCGCTGCCCGACCTGCCCGAGGGTCCCGCCCCGGAACGCGACGCCCCGGCGCAGCGTCGGGATGCGGCTGGGAACGCCCTGCCTCGGATCATGGCGGTGGCGAACCAGAAGGGCGGGGTCGGCAAGACCACGACCACCGTGAACCTCGCGGCGGCGCTCGCCGAGGCCGGCTACCGGACCCTGGTGGTCGACCTCGACCCCCAGGGCAACGCCAGCACCGGCCTCGGGATCAACATCCGCGACCTGCAGCTGTCGATGTACGACGTCATCATCCACGAGGCCCCGATCGATGACACCATCGAGGCCACGGCCATGAAGAACCTCTTCGTCGCCCCATCGAGCCTGGACCTGGCCGGTGCGGAGATCGAGCTGGTCCCGGCCTTCTCCCGGGAGCTCCGGCTCCGCCACGCGCTGCAGTCGGTGGCCGACGACTACGACTACATGCTGATCGACTGCCCGCCATCGCTCGGGCTGCTGACGGTGAACGGCCTGGCCGCGGCGGCCGAGGTGCTCGTGCCCATCCAGTGCGAGTACTACGCCCTCGAGGGCCTGGGTCAGCTGCTGCGCAACGTGTCGCTGGTGCAGCGCAACCTCAACCAGTCCCTGGTCGTGTCGACGTTCGTCTGCGTGATGTACGACGCCCGCACCAAGCTCGCCGACCAGGTCGTCACCGAGGTCCGGGATCACTTCGGGGACAAGGTCTGCCGCATCGTCATCCCGCGCACGGTCCGCCTGTCCGAGGCCCCGTCGTACGGTCAGCCGATCTTGGCCTTCGACCCGCGATCTCGCGGGGCGATCGCCTACCGCGAGCTGGCCCGAGAGGTCAGCGGCGGCCCGCTCGAGACGACGGACACCGCATGAACGCCCAGCAGCAACCAGGGGGATCGATGAACCGCAAGTCGGGTCTGGGACGGGGCCTGGGGGCCTTGATCCCGGCGGAGTACAGCGAGGCCGCGTCGAACGACACGATGCGAGGCGCGTTCGAGGTGCCGGTCGCCGCCGTGCGGCCCAACCCGAACCAGCCGCGGTCGCACTTCGACGAGGAGTCCCTCGCCGGCCTCACTGCCTCCATCGCCGAGATCGGGGTGCTGCAGCCGGTGCTGGTGCGCGAGGTGGGGGAGGGCCAGTTCGAGCTGATCGCTGGCGAGCGCCGGTGGCGGGCGTCCAAGCGGGCTGGGCTCCAGTCCATCCCGGTGGTGGTCCGCGACGCCGACACCGATGCGTCGTCGCTCGAGCAGGCCCTGGTCGAGAACCTCCATCGCGCCGACCTCAACGCCATGGAGGAAGCGGCCGCCTACCAGCAGCTGGTCGAGGACTTCGGGCTCACCCAGGACGCCGTGGCCAAGCGCGTCGGCAAGAGCCGAGCAGCCGTCAGCAACACGCTGCGGCTGTTTCAGCTGCCGCCGGCGATCCAGGCCTTGGTGGCCGAGAACCAGCTCACCGCCGGCCACGCCCGCGCGCTGCTCGGCACCCCGGACCGCGCCTACCAGACGGCGCTGGCCCAGCGGATCGTGCGCGACGGGCTCTCCGTGCGAGAGGCCGAGGAAGCCGTCAGGCTGCGTTCGGGGGGGACGCCGGACCCGGCGCCCACACCCGAGCCGGATTCGCCGCAGAAGCCCACCCAGCGCCCGCGCCCCACCACGGATCCCGCCTTCTTGGAGCTCGAGTCGCTCCTCGGGGACCACCTGGACACCCGGGTCGCCATCGCCGGCGGGGGCAGCGGCAAGGGCCGGCTCACGATCGAGTTCGCCGACGTGGGCGACCTGGAGCGCATCTACCGCCGCATGGTGGGTGGTTGAGGCTTGACCGGGGGTCGAGGCCGACCCTCAGGTCGAACTGGAGCGGTGTCCCCAGTTGTGGAGCGCCTGTGGATAACCTCTGGTCCAGAGTGACCAATGTCACGCGGACATCGATGGTCCATTCGCGCTATGTACTGGCACATCCATAGGCACTAGCCCTGTGACCAGGGCGTTCGCGGCCTACAGGAACTCGGCGAGGTCCTCGAGCAGGGCGCCCTTGCCCTTGGCGCCGATCATCTTCTTGGCCGGTTGACCGTCCTTGAAGACGATGAGGGTGGGGATCGACATGACGTCGAAGCGGCGGGCGGTGTCCTGGTTCTCGTCGACGTTGAGCTTGACGACCTTGACCTTGCCGGCCTGCTCGGCCGCGATCTCGTCGAGGACGGGGGCGATCATCTTGCACGGACCGCACCACTCGGCCCAGAAGTCGACGATGACGGCCTCGTCGGCGGAGCCGATGACCTCGTCGAACGTGGCGTCGGTGACGGTGGTTGCAGCCATGGTGCAGAACTTCCTTCGTGGATCGGGGGATGCAGCTGTGTTGAACCGAGGGGGAGCCGTTGGCATTCCATCCCCGGTCGAGCCGAGGGCTACCAGGTGGTCTCGGTGCGGACCTGGTCGATGTCGTCGTGGGCCTCGAGCCAGCGCTCGGCGTCGATGGCGGCCATGCAGCCGGAGCCGGCGGCCGTGATGGCCTGGCGGTAGGTGTGGTCCTGCACGTCGCCGCAGGCGAACACGCCGTCGACGTCGGTGGCCGACTCCATCTCGGTGCCGGCGGCGCCGGTGATGAGGTACCCGTTGTCCTCCATGGCCAGCTGGCCCTTGAACAGGTCGGTGTTGGGCCGGTGCCCGATGGCGATGAACACGCCGCCGGCCAGCAGCTCGGAGTCCTCGCCGGTCTTGACGTTGTGGACCCGCAGGCCGCGGAGCTTGGCGCCGAGGGGACCTTCGTCGAAGAGGTACTCCTCGACGGTGGTGTCCCAGAGGAACTCGATCTTGTCGTTCTTGAACGCCCGGTCCTGCATGATCTTGGAGGCGCGGAGCTCGTCGCGGCGGTGCACGATCGTGACCTTGGAGGCGAACTTCGTGAGGAACGTGGCCTCCTCGATGGCGGAGTCGCCGCCGCCGACGACCACGATCTCCTGGTCGCGGAAGAAGAAGCCGTCGCAGGTGGCGCAGGTCGACAGGCCGTGGCCGATCAGCTCGTTCTCCCGGGGCAGGTTCAGCATCAGCGACTGGGCGCCGGTGGAGACGATGACCGTCTTGGCCTGGTAGGTGGGCTCGGCCGCCTCCGGGTCGCCGATCCAGACGCTGAACGGGCGGGCGGAGAGGTCGACCTTGGTGACCTTCTCCGTGCGGATGTCGGCACCGAAGCGGAGGGCCTGCTCCCGCATGCTGGACATGAGCTCGGGGCCCATGACGCCCTCGGGGAAGCCGGGGAAGTTCTCGACCTCGGTGGTGAGCATGAGCTGGCCGCCGGGCTGGTCGCTGGTGGAGGACGGCTCGCCCTCGATGACGAGCGGGTCCAGGCTGGCCCGGGCGGTGTAGATGGCTGCGGTGAGGCCGGCGGGCCCCGAACCGATGATGATCACGTCACGAACGTCGCTCATGCGCTGTCGCCCTTCATCTTGCGGCTGGTGAACAGGCCTGCGAGGACGAGCACGGCCCCGAGGATGGAGTGCGCGGCCCAGGTGTGCTCCTCGCCGAAGACGGCGTCGGGCAGGTAGGCGTCGAGCAGGCGGAACGCGCCGATGAGCAGCAGCACGAAGGCCACGGACCCGAGCAGCGTCGCGAAGGCCCCGAAGACGACGTAGCCCGAGATCTTGATGGCGGGGCCGGTGGTGCGATCCCGGACCTTGCCGACCTGCTCGACGATGGCGTCGGCGGCCTGGGCAGGCCAGTCGGGTTGGTCGGCGGCGGCCGGTGTGGGCGTCGGTGACGCCGGTGAGGTCGTGGCCATGCGAGCACCCTACCCAGGGTCGTGCGGGGACCTACCGTGTCCGTCGTGGTGACCATCCGCGTCCTCGTGGCCATGGCCGTCGGTGCTGTCGTCGCCGCCCTCGGGGCGGTGTTCCTCGGCGAGTACGAGTTCGACGAGGCCCTCCCGATCGCCGCCGGCGCCCTCCTCGGGCTGGTCGTGGCCGAGATCGTGGTGTCGCTCGGCCACCACCGGTCCTGGACGATGGCCGGCATCCTCGCCGTGCTCGTCGGGGTCTCCATCGTGCTCGCCGGCCACCTCGACGCCGGCGACGTCGAGCCGGTGAAGGCCGGGGCCTACCTCAGCGCCGCGCTCGGTGCCGGCGCCGCGGCCCTGCGGACGGCCCCGTGGGGACGACGGACCCGCGACCGGGTCGCCCAGCCCGGCACCTGAGGCGCTCGCCGCGACAGGAGCACTGCCAGTTCGGAGAGGTGGTCCCTAGAGGGGGCGGTCGAGGGTGACGGTGCAGGTGGCGTCGTCGACCACCGTGATGCGTCGCCCGTCGGCGTCGTGGACGACGACGGTGACCTCGTCGCCGGTGAGCACGGCCGGGAAGGCGAGCACCACGTCAGCGGGGTCGATGCCCAGCTGTGCGACGGCGTCGCAGGGATCCTCGACGCGCTCGTCGTCGCCGTCGTCCCCGTCTGGCTCGGCCGGCGTCGTCGTGGACAGGTCGCGCTCCTCGGTGGGCGCTTCCGCTTCGTCGGGGTCGTCGGCCAGCCGGGCGCGAACGTCGTCGACGAGGTCGTCGGCGCTGCCATACGCGATCGGGCCGCCGCTGGCCTCGGGCTGGCTGCCCTCGTCGGCGTCGAGTGCCGCGCTGTCCTCCATGGTGGCGCCGGCGGAGGCGTCGCCATCAGCGCCGTCGGTGGCCTCGGCGCTCTCGCCGCTGTCGTCGGCTGCGTCCAACGAGGCGGTGGCGGTGTCGTCGTCGTCCCCCTCGATCGTGGAGGCCAGCCCGATCGCGCCGATCAGGGCCACGATCACCAGTCCGGCGGCCACCGCGCCGAGCGGGATCCGCTGCCACCACGGCTGCGCCGTCCGCGACCGGCCGAGGGGGACCACGCGGGCGTCGCCGTCGAACGCGTCCATCGCCGCGGCCACGTGGTCGTCGAGCAGGCCGGGCGGGGGAGGGGGCACCTCGCGCACCGCGTCGGCCACCTCGGCGAAGGCCGCCCGGTGCGCCTCCACCGCCGGATCCCCGACCCGGGCGCGCTCGTCCGCGCCCGCCTCGCCGTCGAGGTGGGCGCTGGCCAGCTCGACGGCGGGATCGACGGGGCCGGGCTCGGCGGGGGTGGGGGAGTCGGTCATGGTCGGGTGCTTGGACGGTCGGTGGCGGGCGACTGGTTCCCCGGGCCGAGCAGCTCGGCCAGTCGGGACCGGCCCCGGGCGATGCGGGAGCGGACGGTGCCGGCGGGGATGTCCAGGATGGCGGCGATCTCGGCGTAGTCGTGCCCGCCCAGGTCGCGCAGCACGATCGGCGCCCGGAACTCCTCGGGAAGGGCGGCGAGGGCCTCGTCGATGGCCATGCGCTCGCTCACCGCCTGGTCGACGGGCTCGCTCCGGTCCGGTGTCGCGTGCCCGTGCTCGGGGTCGTCGTCGGGCAGGTGGTCGGCGGGGCGGCGCTTGCGGCGACGGAGCTCGTCGAGGCAGGCGTTGGTGGCCACCCGGTGGGCCCAGGTCGTGAACCGGGAGCGGCCGTCGAAGGTGCCGATGCGCCGGACGATGAGCAGCATCGCCTCCTGGGTGGCGTCGGCGGCATCCGCGTCGTTGCCGGCGAGGCGACGGCACACGGCCCAGATCCGCTCGTGGTGGCGACGCAGCAGGGCGTCCATCGCCGCCCGGTCACCGCCCTGGGCGGCGGCCACCAGCGCCTCGTCGGTCCGGGTGTCGCCAGCGATGGCGGGAGCGTACCGAGCGCTGGGATCAGCGGCCGCGGACCACGGCTTCCTGGAGCTCGAAGCTGCGGGCGCCGAGGTCGGTGATCCAGACCAGGACGTAGCGTCCCTCGGCCTCGAGGTCGACGGTGGTCTCGCCCGGACCGGAGCCCTCGACGATGGCCACGGGCTCACCCCAGTCGGCGATGCCGGCGCCGGGGCTGTCGGCGACGTGGATGGCGGCGGACCACCCCTCGTTGGGTGTGGTGAGCACGACCTCGGTCACGTCGGAGGCGTCGCCCAGGTCGAGGACGAGGCCGACCCCGTCCTTGAGCCCGAGGAAGTCCTGACGGGAGTCGTAGGTCTCGCTCGTCCAGGCGGTGGCCGGATCGCCATCGAGGGCGAACGGCACCTCGTCGGGGTGCTCGCCCTGATCGCCCTGGGGGTCGAAGTCCGACGCGGCGACGACGGCGAGGACATCGACCGGACCGTCCAGCGCGGCGGGCTCCCCGCCCGGCCGGACGCGGTCGACGAGGTCGATCAGGTCACGCCGCGCCTCGCTGCCGCCGATGAGCACCCAGGCCAGGCCGAGGGCGACGGCCACCAGGCTCACGAGCAGGGCGGGCACCAACCACGATCGCTCGGTCCGGGTGAAGGACGGCTGGTCGCCGACCACGGTGGCGTCGGTGGCCACCACCGGGGCGAGCGGCTGGTCGTCCACCGGGCAGGACTGGAGGTCGGCCCACAGCGCGGAGGCCGAGTGGTGCCGCTGGTCCGGATCGGTGGCCAGGGCCTTCATGACGATGTCGTCGAGGCGGGGCGGCACGGTGCGCAGCACGGCGCGCGGTCGCTCCGGTGGGCCGTGCAGGCGGGCGGTGGCGACGGCGAGGTCGTTGTCGCCGGTGAAGGGGGCCCGGCCGCAGAGCATCTCGTAGAGGACGGCGCCGACGGCGTAGACGTCGGTGCGGGCGTCGATCTCGCCGCCGGAGACCTGCTCGGGCGCGAGGTACTTGGCGGTGCCGACCATCCGGCCGATGGCGGTGAGGTCGGGCAGGTCGTCCTCGCCCGACGTGCGGGCCGCCTTCGCGATGCCGAAGTCGGCGACCTTGAGCTGGCCGCCGGCGGACAGCAGCACGTTGGCCGGCTTCACGTCGCGGTGGACGATGCCGGCCTTGTGGGCCGCCTCGAGCGCCTGGCAGATCGCCGATGCGATGGCCACGGCCTCGGCTGCGGGCAGGAAGCTGCGGGCGTCGAGCTCGTCGCGCAGCGTGCGCCCGTCGACCAGCTCCATCACGATCGCCTCCGGGTCGTCGGAGGTGTCGTAGATGGCCACGATCGAGGGGTGGGCGAGGCGGGCGGCGGCGACGGCCTCCCGCCGGAAGCGGGCCACGAACTCGGGGTCGGCGGCCAGGTGGGCGTGCAGCACCTTCACCGCGACCGGGCGGGTCAGCACGGTGTCGGTGGCCCGCCACACGGTGGCCATGCCACCGGAGGCGATGGGGGCTTCGAGCCGGTAGCGGCCGCCGATGGTGGTGCCCTGCTCGAGGGGACTGCGGCTCGGGGTCACGGTCGTCGGCCGCGTGGGGTGCTCCGACACCCCTCCGACGCTACCCGTCAGGCCGGATCGACCCAGCAGGCGCCCACGACGCGCGGCCCGCCGTGGGAGCCGATGACCGCGCCGATGTGGCCGACGCGGTAGTCGTAGCCGTCCTCGTCGAGCAGTTTGGTCATCACGTCGACGTCGGGGGCCATGCCGTGCATGATCGCCAGGTGCTCGACCTTCCCGGACGAGCGCACCTTCTCGCGCAGCGCCTCCAGCGACTTCTTGCGGGTCCGGTGCTTGCCGGCCTCCTCGACGACGCCGGTGGAGATGTCGATCATCGGCTTGATCGACAGCAGCGAGCCGAGCATCGCCTGGGCACCGCCGATGCGGCCGCCCTTCTTGAGGTTGTCGAGGGTGTCGAGGCAGCCGATGACGTGGGTGCGGGCCCGGAGATCCTCGACCAGGGCCACGACCTCGTCGGCCGACGCGCCGTCGGCGGCGCGCTGGGCCGCCAGCAGCACCTGGGTGCCGAGGCCGGCGGTGATGGACTTGGAGTCCACGACCCGCACGTCGAGATCGTCACCGATGGCGCGGGCGGCGTTCTCGGCCGCCGCCATCGTGGCGGACAGGTCCGACGACAGGTTGATGCAGACGACGGCGTCGGCCCCGGCCTCGGCCTGGCGCCGGAACGCGGCCTCGAACTTCCCGGGCGAGGGCGCCGCGGTCTCCGGCAGCTCGCTGCGCTGGTCCATCTTCTCGTAGAAGGCCTCGGCCGACAGCTCGGAGCGGTCCTCGAACTCGTCGCTGCCGAAGCGGATCGACAGCGGCACGACCTCGATGCCGAGGGACGTGGCCTCGTCGTCGGTCAGGTCGCAGGCGCTGTCGGTGACGATGCGGACGCCAGCCATGGTGCTCTCCGGTGGTGCTCGGTCGGTCGGGACGCCGCGGGGCGCCAGACCCCCCGGTGCGGGAGTGTCTAGCCCATCGGCTCGGGGGCCGTCCCTGACCCCGTGGCCTCGCCGAGGGCTCGCTCGCGCCGGGTCCGCCGCCAGTGGCGCACCCACCAGACGACCAGGACGGCGAGGGCGCCGAGGGACAGCACGAGCCCGACACCGCTGATCGCCGTGGACCGGACGTTGAGCTGGCGGCCGTCGAGGCGGACGGTCCCGTCCGGCGTCCACAGCTCCACGAACACCGGCACCGAGCCGGTGGCGAGGGCCTCCACCGTCACGTCGATCCGGAGCACGTCCTCGGCCTCGACCGTCACGGGCGTCTCCCCGCCGTCGGGGAAGGCGAGGCGGTCGCTGCGGGTGCGCACGACGAGGTCGACGGGGAAGGGGTTGGCGTTCTCGATGGTGACCGGGAGCGTCCCGCGCCGGGAGGTGAGGTTGAGGTCGGTCTGGCCGGACAGGCGGATGCTGCCGAACGCGGTGCCGAGCACCTCCTCGACCGCGTCCATCGCCGCGTCCCGCCGGTCCGGCGGCGTGGTGGACGCGACGGCGGTGGCCACCTGGAGGCGGAGGTCGTCGGCGCGCGAGGACTGCAGCCCGGTCAGGGTCTGGAACGTGTCGAGCGGTCCGGCCGCGGTGAGGACCCGGCGGGCGATGTCGCCCAGATCCGGGCTCGGCGCCTCGCGGCGGACGACCGGGTCGGCGTCGTCGTCGGGGACGGCGTCGAGGAGGCCGAGCCCACCCACGCGCACCGGTGCCTCGGGGTCGTCGAGGAGCCCGAGCAACCCGTCGAGCACGGACACCGAAGCCAGCTCCCCCGGTCGGACCAGGACCGAGGGGGACTCGTCATCGCCCCCACCGTCGTCGACCGGGCGCAGCAGCAGCCGGGCCAGGGCGAGGTGGGAGGCGTCGGCGCGCTCGTCGAGGGGGCGGGCGAGCTCGGCCGACAGCGCCTGGTCGGTCACGATGCCGAGGAGGGGCGCGGTGGTCGGTGACGGGAACGGTCCGGCGGCGGCCAGCGGCGCGGGCTCGTCCTCGTCGTCCGCCTCGGCGGCGTCGACGACGACCGCCTCGAAGCCGAGCTCGTCGAGCAGGCGCGCGCCGTCCCGGCCGGCTGCCGTCGTGCCCACCCAGACGTCGCGGTCCGGTTCCGCGCCGAGCCGATCGGCCAGGAGGGCGTCGCCGCGCTCGACGAGCGGCGCGACCATCCCGCCGAGCCCGGCGTCCATCAGCGCCGCCACCGGCAGGGGGAGGTAGGGCATCGCCAGCAGGTCCCGCCCGGTGAGCTGTTCGAGGAGCGTGGCCGCGGCCGGGTCGGGGAGCGTGCCGAGGGCGTCGACGGTGTCGGGCACGGCGGCCACCGACAGGTCGAGGCCGGGGTGGGCGGCGAGCAGGTCGCCCACCCGGGCGAGGCGTCGGAGCTCGCCGGGTTCGATGGCCCGGGTGCCGGCGGGCTGCAGGGTCGGGGTCGCGGCCACGTCGAGGAGGACGGCCAGGTCCGGCGCCTCCCACCCGGCGGTCTCGTCGCCGAGGCGGACGAGCGGGGTGCGGATCTCGTCGAGGACGGCGCCGTCGGCACCGAGCAGGGTGATGACGACGGGGTGCACGCCGGGGGCGACGAGCTGCACCGTCTGGTCGTCGGTCGGGTCGGCCGACGCGCGCAGGCCGACGATCCGGGTGCCGTCGGGTCCGGGCGCGAGGAGGTCGACGCTGCGCGGCGGCGCGAGGGCGAGGCGCACGCCGACGTCTTCGTCGGCTGACTCCTCGAGCTCCTCCACCGAGTCCAGCGCCGAGAACACCTCGACCTGGATGGTCGCGCCGGTGAGGTCGCCGGACGTGTCGAGCAGGAACGTGGCCTCCCCCTCGGGTCCGATCCAGGGCGAGCGGTCGGCCAGCTGGATCGTGGGCGGGGGCGGCGGATCGGTCTGCGCGGGGGTCGGCGATGCCGCGGCCACCAGTGCGGTGGCGACGGCGGCGATGGCGAGCAGGAGGCGGTGCCTGCGGATCACGGCACCGGTCCGGGGTCGGGGGTCGGGGGCGCGGGGTGGGAGGCGACGTCCAGCTCGAGCACGGCGAGGCCTTCGCTGCGGCGCCGGAACCCGAGCCGCTCGTACAGCGCCACGGCGCGCTCGTTGCTGGTCTGGGTGTTCACCAGGGCCTCGCGCACCCGCCACCGGCGCAGCCACCAGAGGCCGTCGACGACCAGGGCGGACCCGAGGCCCGAGCCCTGCGCCCCGGGATCGACCGCCAGGCGCTGGAGGTAGCCGCGGTCGCCGGCCCGGCCGGTGAGGGCGTAGCCGTGCCCGTCGCGGTCGAGCCGGAACCGGGTGGACGGGGTGGCGCGCACCGCGTCCTCGAGGGCGTCGGCATCGAGGCGCCAGAACGGGTCGAACGCGGTCCGGTCGATGGCCAGGACGCTGTCGCGGTCGCGCCGATGGACGCGTCGCGTGCGGACCCGCCGCTCGGGCGCCCGCCGGTCGGGGAGGTCGAGCAGGTCGTGGCCGAGCAGGTGCAGCTCCTCGCGCACCGAGAACCCGGCGTCGATGTAGGCGCGCCACTCGCCGACCGGGAGCGCGGGCGTGACGACCGTCGCGTACCCGCGGGTGCGGGCGCGCTCGACGGCCAGGGCGACCAGACCCGGCGGCACCATCGCCCCGGCCGGTACCGACGACAGCTCGGCCGTGTCGGAGCGGCCCCGCCACGGTCGCACCCGCATGCGCACCCCCCGGGCGGTGACGGTGTCGGTGGCGGTCACCGTTCCACGTTACGGCCGGGACCCGAGCGGGGGGAGCACGGGGGATCGCCGCCGGGCACCGGGGATCGGCATCGATCTGGGCAGACTGTGGCGATGGCCACGCTGCTCTACACCGATCCGCGCTTCGTCGATCACGACACCACGGCCGGCCACCCCGAGCGACCGGAGCGCATGGACGCCGTCGGGCGTGGCGTGGCGGCGTCGGTGGTCGCCGAGGACCTCGTGCACCTCACGCCCCGCGAGGCGACGGTGGACGAGCTGGCGCTGGTCCACGACCGCTCCTACCTCGATGCGCTCGAGCGCTTCTGCGCCAGCGGCGGCGGCCACCTCGACCCGGACACCGTGGCCGCGGCCCGTTCCTGGGACGTCGCCCGCCTGGCCGCCGGCGCCGGCCTCGACGCCATCGACCGCCTCACCGCCGGCGAGGCCGACGCCGCCTTCCTCGCCGTCCGCCCTCCCGGGCACCACGCCACCCCGTCGCGGGCGATGGGCTTCTGCCTGCTGAACAACGTGGCCGTGGCCGCGGCCTCACTCGCCCACGCCGGCGAGCGGGTGCTGGTGGTGGACATCGACGCCCACCACGGCAACGGCACCCAGGACGCGTTCTGGGACGATCCCCGCGTCACGTACCTCTCCGTGCACGAGCACCCGATGTACCCCGGCACGGGCATGGTGCGCGAGACCGGCGGACCCAACGCCCCCGGCACCACCGTCAACGTGCCGGTGCCGTCGGCCACGTCCGGCGACGTGTACCGGCGCCTGGTCGACGACGTCATCGTCCCGGTGGCCGAGCGCATGGCCGCCACCTGGGTGCTGCTCTCCACCGGGTTCGACGCCCACCGGAACGATCCGCTCACCGACCTCGGCCTGAGCAGCGGCGACTACTACGACCTCACCACGCGGATCCTGGCGCTGGCGCCGGCCGGGCGGCGCCTGGCGTTCCTCGAGGGCGGCTACGACCTCGACGCCATCACCACCTCCACCGCCGCCACGCTCGCCGCCCTCGCCGGCGTCGAGCACCGGCCGGAGCCGGTGACCAGCGGCGCAGCCGACGAGCCCGGCCACCAGGCGGTCGGTGCCGCGCGCCTGATCCACCACCTGGCGTAGCGTCCCGCCCGGGGGAGGCCCGTGATGACCGAGACCAGCGAGCACAGCGACCAGCCCGTCGACCACGTCGCCCTGCTGCGCGCCCTGCTCGAGCGCGGCGGGTCCGATCTGCACTGCAAGCCGGGCAGCCCGCCTGCGCTGCGGGTCGGCGGCGCCCTCGTGCGGGAACCGGACGACCCGGTCCTCGGCCAGCGGCTCACCGCACCGGCGGTGGCGATGCTGGCCCAGACCCTGCTCACCACCGACCAGCAGCAGACCCTCCTCCAGGACGGGTCGGTGGTCGCCACCCACGCCATCCCCGAGGTCGGGCGGTTCCGCGTGGCCGTGTACCGCCAGCGCGGCTCGGTCGCCGTGGTCGTCCACGCCGTTCCCCAGCAGGTGCAGCACCTGGAGGAGCTCGGCCTCCCGGACTCGGTGTCCACCCTCGCCTCCGGCCAGCGCGGGCTGGTGCTGGTGGCGAGCCCGGTCGGCAACGGCGCCACGACGACGCTCGCCGCCATGGTCGACCACGTGAACCGCACGCGGGCCTGCCACGTCGTGACCGTGGAGGACCCCGCCGAGGTCCTCCACCGCGACGATCGCAGCCTGATCAGCCAGCTCGAGGTGCCCACCGACGTGGCCGGCCTGGCCGACGGCGTGCGGGCTGCGTCCCGCCTCGACGCCGATGTGGTCGCCATCTCCGACATCGCCGGCCGAGACGTCGCGCTGGCCGCCCTCGACGCCGTGGCGCGGGGCCGCCTCGTGCTCGCCGGCATCGGCGGCAACACCGTCCGCGCCGTGGTCGACGGGTTCCTCGAGCTGTTCTCCTTCGAGGAGCGCCCGAACGTGCGCCAGACGTTGGCCCGGTCCCTGTCCGGCGTGGTGGTCCAGCGCCTGCTCACCGGGACCGACGGGCGCCTCCTGCCCGTGGCCGAGGTGCTGGTCGGCACGGCCAAGATCCAGGAGGTCCTGGCCGAGGAGGCCCGGATGGGGGAGCTCGACGCGCTCCTGGCCGACGGCGTGTTCCACGGCATGCAGACCCTCGACCAGTCGCTCCGGGACCAGGTGCGCGCCGGGCGGATCAGCGAGGGCACGGCCCTCGCCGCGGCCACCGACCCCGAGGAGCTGCGGATCGAGCTGCTGCGCTCGTAGAACACGGTCGAAAACCCCGGAACCATGCCGGAGAGGGGCCCCCGGGAGGGCGTAGGGTCACATGCATGCAATTCGCCGTGTGGCCAGGCACGCAGCAGTCCTGGGCCGACATCCTCGAGGTGGCGCGGCACGCCGAGCTCACGGGGTGGGACCGCGTCTACGTAGCCGACCACTTCATGAGCAACGACGACGAGGCCGCGGGCCCGATGCTCGAGTGCTGGGCCGTCGTCACCGCCCTCGCCGCGGCCGTTCCCCGGGTCGGCATCGGCACCCTCGTGTGCGGCAACACGTACCGCCACCCGGCGATCCTGGCCAACCAGGCCGCCGCCGCCGACGTGATCTCCGGCGGCCGGGTCATCCTCGGCCTCGGCGCCGGCTGGCAGCAGAACGAGCACGACAAGTACGGCATCGAGCTGTACTCGGTGGGGGAGCGCCTCGACCGCTTCGCCGAGGCCTGCGCCATCGTGCGCAGCCTGTCCACCCAGGAGCGCACCACGTTCCACGGCGAGCACTACCAGCTCACCGACGCCCCGATGGAGCCCAAGCCGGTTGGCCCGTTCCCCCTCCTCGTGGGCGGCGGCGGCGAGAAGCGCACCCTGCGCGTCGCGGCCGAGCACGCCCAGGAGTGGAACGTGTGGAGCACCCCGGAGATCTTCGCCCACAAGTCCGGCGTCCTCGACGGCCACTGCCAGGACCTGGGCCGCGACCCGTCGGAGATCCACCGGTCCACCCAGGCGCTGCTGTTCCTGTCCGACGACCAGGCGTTCCTCGACCGCATGCGCGGCATGGACATGCCGATGCCCACCCTCATCGGCACCCCCTCGGAGCTGGTCGACGTGGTCGGCGCCTACCGCGACGCCGGCGTGGACGAGCTCATCGTCCCGGACTTCACCATCGGCACGGGCACCCAGCGCACCGACATCCTCGACCGCTTCAAGGAAGAGGTCGCCATCCACTTCGGTTGATTGGGCTGTGCTCGCTCGGGACTCGCTGCGCGCAGCCCCACGTACACGGAGTCGGCGAACGCCCACCCGGTGACCGGTCGGCTGGCGCCTCCCTCGCACACCTTCACACCTCGATTCATGTCAGCGAGGGGGCCCTCGTAGGGTTGTGGGGTGATCCCTGAGCGATTCGCGCCCGTGCTCGCCGACGTCGCGCCCCTGGCGCGGGCGTTCGACGCGGCCGGCCACCGCCTCTACCTGGTGGGCGGCGTCGTGCGGGACCTGCTGCTCGGCGACGACCGGCCGGTGGACTACGACTTCACCACCGACGCCCCGCCCGACCGCATCGAGGAGATCCTCGGGTCCTTCGAGGGCACCGAGGCCCTGTGGACCCAGGGCAAGCGCTTCGGCACCATCGGCGCCAAGGTGCGGGTGGGGGAGGGCGACGACTCGCGCGTCGTCGACCACGAGATCACCACCCACCGGGCCGAGGCCTACGTGCCCGACTCCCGCAAGCCCGAGGTCAGCTTCGCCACCGACATCGAGGCCGACCTGTCCCGTCGGGACTTCACCATCAACGCCATGGCGCTGTCGCTGCCCGACGCCCGCCTGGTCGACCCCTTCGGCGGCACCGCCGACCTGGCCGCCAAGGTGCTGCGCACGCCGCTGTCCGCGTCGGTGTCCTTCAGCGACGACCCGCTGCGCATGCTGCGCGCCGCCCGGTTCCTGACCCGCCACGACCTGAAGCCCGACGACGAGCTCGTCGAGGCGGTCGAGCAGATGGGGGACCGGATCGCCATCGTCTCCCCCGAGCGGATCCGCGACGAGCTGAACCGGCTCGTCGTCCTCGACGACCCCTCGCCCGGCCTGTGGTTCCTGGCCGACACCGGCCTGTCCGAGCACTTCCTGCCCGAGCTCAGCGCCATGCGCCTCGAGCAGGACCCGATCCACCACCACAAGGACGTGCTCGCCCACACCATCGCGGTGGTCCGCAAGACCTCCCCCGATCTGGTGCTGCGCCTCGCCGCCCTGTTCCACGACATCGGCAAGCCCGACACCCGCGACTTCGGCCCCAAGGGCGTGACCTTCCACCACCACGAGGTGGTCGGCGCCCGCATGACGCGCAAGCGCATGAAGGAGCTGAAGTACCCCAACGAGATCCGCGACGACGTGTCCCAGCTGGTGTTCCTGCACCTGCGCTTCCACGGCTACGGCGACGACGCGTGGACCGACGCCGCCGTGCGCCGCTACGTGCGCGACGCCGGCCCGCTGCTCGACAAGCTCAACGAGCTCACCCGCTGCGACTGCACCACCCGCAACCGGCGCAAGGCCGAGATGCTGGCCCGGCGGATGGACGCGCTCGAGGAGCGCATCGAGCACCTGCGCGAGCAGGAGGCCATCGACGCCATCCGCCCCGACCTCGACGGCCAGCAGGTCATGGACCTGCTCGACGTGCCGCCCGGTCCGGTGGTCGGCCAGGCGCTCCGGATGCTGCTCGAGGCCCGGATGGAGGAGGGTCCCCTCGACGAGGAGGAGGCCCGGCGCCGCGTCCTGGCCTGGTGGGCCGAGCGCCCCTCCTAGAACTGGCAGTACCGGCGTCGCGCGGGGATCCTCGCCCCGACCGCCCGCCCGTAGGAGACTCGGACCATGGCCTGGACCCCGTTCACCGTGGCTGCGCCCACCGGCGCCGACCTCCCCGACGATGCCGTCCTGTACGGACCCGAGATCCCCGCGGAGCCGACCCTGCGCCTGCTCGGCGACCTGACCGGCAAGCGGGTGCTGGACCTCGGCTGCGGCGCGGGCCGCAACGCCATCGCCATGGCGCGTGCCGGCGCACGAGTGATCGCCGTGGACGAGGACGCCGACCAGATCGGTGCCGCCCGCCGCGCCATCGACGCTGCGGACATGAAGGTGGAGCTGCACCACGCCCCCCTGGCCGAGCTCGCCTTCCTGCGCGCCGACACGATCGACGCGGCCATCTCGGTGCACTCCCTGGTCCAGGTCGCCGACGTGGGGCGGGTCTTCCGCCAGATCCACCGCGTGCTGCGCCCCGAGCACAGCTTCGTCGTGTCCGTCCCGCACCCGACCTTCGCCCTGCTCGACCCGGCCGGCCCCGATCCCCTCCAGGTCCGCCGCTCCGCCTTCGACGAGCAGCCCTACGCCCACGACGACCCCCGCCACGGCACCCACGCCCGCTCGATCGGGGCGCTGTTCACCGAGCTGACCCGGGCCGGCTTCCGGGTCGACCACGTCCTGGAGCCGGCCCCCACGGGCTCGGGTCGCGGACCCTTCTGGAGCCCGGCCATGGAGAAGGTCCCCGCCACCTTGATCCTGCGGGCGCGCAAGGAAGGCATCTGAGGCGCACGGCCGACGGCGCCGCCGCGGGCGTCGCTACCCTCCTGCGGGTGCCGTTCAACCCGGGAGCCCTGACGACGGGAGCCGGCGTCGCTCGCCCTGCCGGCGTCGTCGACCACCGCATCGCCCGGAACGCGCTCGTCGCCGAGTACCAGCGGGGCCGCCTGGCCAAGCACGAGGTGTGCGACGCCCACCCCGAGCTGCGCCGCGCCGCCGAGCACATCAGCCGCAAGACCACCGAAATCTGCCCGATCTGCGAGGACCGCTTCCTCGTGCTGGTGACCTACGCGTTCGGTCCGCACCTGCCCAAGTCCGGCTACGCGATCGAGGACCGGGCCGACATGGACAAGGTCCGCCGCACCACCACCGAGTGCACCTGCTACGTGATCGAGGTGTGCGTCGGCTGCGGCTGGAACCACCTGCTGCAGACCTTTCCGGTCGAGGGCTTCCGGGGCACGTGAGCACCGCCGGGACCGGGCTCGCCCCCGCGAGCCCGCCGACGACCCTGCAGCCCACGAGCACCGCGGTGGCGACGGCCGCAGCCCTGGCCGCCGCTTCTCTGGCGGTCACCTCCACCGGGGCGATGGTGCTGGCCGCGCTGCTCGTCGGCGTCGCCGCCCGCGACCGCCGCACCGCCGGCGCCGCCCTGCTGGCCGTGGCCGCCACCTCGATCCGGTTCCGCACCGCCACCTTCGACGACCTCGCCGGCATCCAGAGCGTCCTCGGGCTGGCCGGCACGGTCGGGCCCGCAACTGCAGCGGCGTCGGCGTGGCTCGCGGCCGCAGCGGTCCTCCTCGCTGCCCGCTCGGTGGCCGAGCCGTCCACCCGCGCGGCCACCAGCCTCCTCGTCCGGCTGCGCGCCGCCGCCCCCGCGCTGGCGTGCGGCCTGTTCGCGGCCGCGCTCGTGGCCGGGCCCGGGCCGAGCGACCTCACCGTGCGCGCGCTGGCGTCGGTGGTCGGGGTGGTGCTGGCCTTCGGGGTGACGGTCGCCGACGTCCGCCCCGCGGTGGCGCGGGTCCGCCCGTGGGCGGCCCTGGTGGCGGGACTGGTCGCGGTCGTGCTCGCCGGGTGGCCGTCGTGACCGGCCTGCTGCTCGTGCTGCTCGCCGCGCCGGTCGTCGGTGCGGCCATCGCCTTCGTGGTGCCCCACCACGCCACGCTCGCCTGCCGGTCGATCGCCGCGGGCGTCGCGGTCGGCTGGGCCGTCCTCGCGGCACAGGACGTCCCGGTGGTCTGGGGAGACCTGGTCACCGATCCCCTCCTCGCCGCCGCAGCCGCCGGCACCGCGCTCCTCGTCGTGGCGACCCGCCCGCACTCGGCCACGGCCGCCGGCGCCGCCTTGCTGGTGCTCACGGTCCTGCCGGCCGCCGCCGCACTCGACCCGGTCCGCCTGCCCGACCGCCGCCTCGCCGCCGGCGTGGTGCTCGTGGCGGTGCTCGCCGCCGTGCGCCTGTGGACCGAGCGCGCGCCCCGGTCGGGCCAGGTGCTCGCCGTGCTCGCCGGCGTCGTCATCGCCAGCGGCCTCGTCGGCGACGACCCCACCGAGGCGCTCGCCCTCGCCGTCGCCGGCACCACCGTCGCCGTGGTCGCCGCCGCCGTGTGGGGTGCGCCCGGACGCCTCCTGCTGCCCGCCGGCCTGCTCGCCGTGTCCCGGGCCGCACCCCTGCGGGAGGCCGTGGACGGCACCGACTGGGCCCTCGTCGTGGTCGCCGCGCTGGTGGTCGTCGCTGCGGTGGTGCTGCGCGCCGTGCGGTCCCGGCCGCTCACCGAGCGCCTGCCGCTGGCAGCCACGGTCGTGGCCGGGGCCCTCCTCGCCGGCGACGTCGCCGAGCTGCGCAGCGCCGGCGCGGTCCTCGGGGCGGGTGCGGTGCTGGCCCTGGCCGGCCGCCATCCGCTGGCCCTCCTCGCCCTCCTGCCCGGCACGGTGGCCGCGATCGACGTGATCGGACTCGCGGACCAGCCGGCCCACGCCGCGGTCGGCGCCGCGATCGTCGCGGTCGTGGCCGTCGCCTCGACCGGGATCATGGCCCCGGTCGGTGGCCCGGCCCGCCCGGGTCCCGTGACGTCGGTGGCCCTCGCCTTCGCCGTCCTCCCGGTCTGGGGATGGGCTGGCGTCGACCTCGACGGATACCGCACCGGCCTCGCCGTGGCGGTGGCGGTCGCCCTACCGGTCCTCGTGCTGGGCACCCCCGCGTGGAGGGAACGACGCGCACCCGGCGGTACCATCGGTGGCCGCCCGACCCCGGGCTTGTCCCATGGCACCGCCCGCCCCCCCGAGCCCGTCCCGGAAGCCCAAGGCCAAGCCGGCGCCCAAGCGCCGTAGCGTCCTCTGGCGGTTCCGCCGCAGCCTGTTCCTCGGCGCGCTCCTGTTCGTGGCCAGCATCGCCGGCGCCGGCTTCGTGCTCGCCCAGGTCGAGGTCCCGCGGACCGACCCGTTGCTGCAGTCGACGTTCGTGTGCGCCGCCGACGTCGCCGACGGCTGCAGCGCCGACAACGCCATGGCCAAGCTCTCGGGCGAGGAGGACCGGGTCTCGGTGCCGCTCGAGGAGACGCCGCAGATCTTCATCGACGCGATCCTCGCCGCCGAGGACCGCCAGTTCTTCTCCCACTCCGGCATCGACCCGCTCGGCATCGCCCGTGCCATCTACCGCGACTTCAAGGGCGACGGCGTGCAGCAGGGCGGCTCCACGATCACCCAGCAGTACGCCAAGAACGCGTTCCTCTCCTCCGAGCGCACGATCACCCGGAAGCTCAAGGAGGCCGTGCTCGCAGTGAAGCTCGAGCGGGAGCTCCCCAAGGAGGAGATCCTCGAGCGCTACCTCAACACCGTGTACTTCGGGCGGGGCGCCTACGGCGCGGAGGCCGCGGCCCGGGCCTACTTCGGCATCTCGATCCGCAACGTGAACCTGCCCCAGGCCGCCTACCTGGCCGGCCTGGTCCGGGCTCCGGAGAGCGCGGACGCCACCAGCGAGCCGGAGCGGGCCACGTTCCGCCGTGACTCGGTGCTGGCCGGCATGGTCGTGACCGGCGCCATCACCCAGGCCGAGCAGGACGAAGCGGCGGCCGTGCCGATCCAGGAGATGGTCCAGCCCCGCACGCCCCGCGACGGCGTCTCGATGATCAAGGGTGCCGACGTCGGGGCCACCTACTACGTCGAGTACGTCCGCCGGCTCCTCTACGAGGAGTACGGCGCCGAGGTGGTGAACGGTGGCGGCCTGCGGGTGTACACCGCGCTCGATCTCGGCCTGCAGGGCGAGGCGCACCGCGCCGTGTGGGACACGCTGAACGAGCCCGACGACCCCGCCGGCGCGCTCGTCTCGGTCGACGACGTCGGGCGGGTCGTGGCCATGGTCGGCGGGCGCGACTTCGACGCCTCCGAGGTCAACCTCGCGCTCGGCGCCGCGGCCGGCGGGTCCGGCCGCCAGCCCGGCTCGTCGTTCAAGCCGATCGTGCTCGCCACCGCCCTCGAGCAGGGCATCTCGCTGAACTCCCGGTTCCGCAACGTCTACGAGCGCACCTTCCCCGAGGCCAACGCCGGCGAGGACTGGGAGGTCACCAACTACGCCCGCGGCCGGGAGGACATCATCGACCTGGTCGAGGCGACCACGGTGTCGTCGAACACCGTCTTCGCCGACCTGATGATCGAGGTCGGTCCCGCCAACGCGGTGGACGTCGCCCGCGAGCTCGGCGTCACGTCGGAGCTGCCGGCGGTGAACTCCCTCGTGCTCGGGTCCGGCGAGGTGTCCGTGCTCGACATGGCCAGCGCCTACTCGACCTTCGTCCGAGAGGGCCAGGCCATCGAGCCGATCATGATCACCAAGGTCGAGCAGGTCGTCGACGGTGAGGTCCGGGTCCTGTCCACCAACACCGCCGAGCCGGAGCAGGCCATCTCGGCGTCCACCGCCGCCCAGGTCGCGTGGACGCTGCGCCAGAACGTGCTCCGCGGCACCGGCACCGGGGCGAGCATCAGCGTGCCGGTGGCGGGCAAGACCGGCACGACCCAGGACTACCGCGACGCGTGGTTCGTCGGCTTCACCCCGCAGCTCACCACCGCGGTGTGGATGGGGTACCCCGACGTCGACGAGGCGGGCCAACCCCGGTTCATGCGCGACGTGCGCGGCCGCGACGTCACCGGCGGGTCCTTCCCCGCCCAGATCTGGCGCACCTTCATGGAGGCGGCCGTCGGCGGTGCGGACCACGGCGACTTCCCGAAGCCGACCTTCACCGGCGAGGCGCTGAACCCGGACCTCACCACGACCACCGAGCCGCCGCCCACCACCCGGGCCACGACCACCACGGACCCCGATCCGACCACGACCGAACCCGACGAGGACGACGAGGGTGACGACGACGACGGCGAGGACGGCACGACCACGACCAGCCGGCCCCGCACCACCACGACGACCACCACGGCCCCGTCAACGACGACGACCACCACCACCACGACCACCACGGCCCCGTCGACGACCACCACCACCCGTCCGGGTGGCGGGATCATCGACGGGTAGCGGGCCTCAGACCTCCCGGCGGGGTCTCAGATCTCCTGGTGGGGCCTCAGATCTCCTGGTGGGGATAGTGCGCCCGGCAGGCGTAGCACCACTGCTCGGTGCCGGGTTGGGGCTCGGCCTTGCCCTCGGTGTCCCAGTCCTCCGGGGTGACGTACACCCGGCGGACCTCGGTGACGTCCTCTTCGCTGCCGCAGCTGTCGCATGTCCCGATGGCCATGGCGGCGACGCTACCGGCACCCGGAGACGGTGCCGACGGGGGGTGGCCCCGGGAGCCGGACGGGGGTACGCTCGGACCACCGCCGGCAGGTACCCAGCCGCTGGACGGGAGCAGAGGAGATCCACATGCGCACGTCCTGGAACGCGCCTGCGATCCGCGCCGTCAAGACGACGGACGGCTCGTCGGCCCAGCCGCTGGTGATGGTCACCGCCTACGACGCCCCGGGCGCCAAGATGGCCCACGCCGCCGGCGTCGACCTGATCCTGGTCGGCGACTCCGTGGCCATGGTCGTGCTCGGCCACGACGACACCCTCTCGGTCACCGTCGACGACATCGCCCACCACACCGGCGCCGTCGCCCGGGGTCTGAAGGCCTCCACCGCCGAGGGCCGCCTGCCCATGGTCGTCGCCGACCTGCCGTGGATGAGCTACCACACCGACACCCACGAGGCCGTCCGCAACGCCGCCGCCCTCGTGCGCGCCGGTGCCCACTCGGTGAAGCTCGAGGGCGGGCGCAAGCGCCTCCCCGTCATCGAGGCGATCCTGGATGCCGAGATCCCGGTGATGGGCCACCTCGGCCTCACCCCCCAGTCCGTGCACGCCATGGGCGGGTTCAAGGTCCAGGGCAAGCACCACGACGCCGCCATGGAGCTGGTGTCCGACGCCAAGGCGCTCGCCGCCGCCGGCTGCTTCGCCATCGTGCTCGAGGGCGTGCCCGACGCCGTCGCCCGCATGGTCACCGACGCGGTCGACGTGCCCACCATCGGCATCGGCGCCGGCCGCGACTGCGACGGCCAGGTGCTCGTGTTCCACGACGTCCTCGGCATCGAGGACCGCATGGCCCCCAAGTTCGTGCGTCGCTACGCCGAGATCGGCTCGGCCTCGGTCGACGCGCTGTCCGCCTTCGCCGCCGACGTCCGCTCCGGTGCGTTCCCGAACGACGACGAGAGCTACCACCTCTCCGCCGAGGCCGCCGAGACGCTGGGCCTCTACGGGAGCCCCTCGGGCAGCTGACTCCCCAGGGTTCTGGCAGCGGTCACGGAACGGCGGGCGCGTGGGGCACGATGAGCGCGTGCGCGACCCCCTCCTCGACCCGCCGTCGTGGGCGCCGGCCTGGCTGCCCACGGTCGACGACGTCCGGGGCGCGCGCCTGCTGCGCTGGCTGGTGACGGCGGTCTTCGTCGCCGGCGTGGCCGCCTGCGTGACGGAGGGTGCCAACTCGCCCGCCGACCCCCAGCTCGGCCCGGTCGCGTCCGAGCCCACCGCGCCCACCGGCACCGCACCGACCGACGGCCTCGCTGCGCGCTTCGGCACCGTGGTCGCCCAGCTCGTCGCCGCGTCCGGGGAGGTGCTGGAGCTGTGCCTGCTGCACGCCGACACCGCCGAGGAGCGGGCAACGGGGCTGATGCAGGTCACCGACCTCGAAGGCCACGACGGGATGCTGTTCAGCATGGAGGAGCCCCGCCAGGGGGCCTTCTACATGTACCGGACCCTGCTGCCGCTCACCATCGGGTGGTGGGACGCGGAGGGCGCCTTCGTCTCCCGGGCCGACATGGTGCCCTGCGAATCCGAGGACGAGGCCGCCTGCGAGCGGTACCCGGCCGCCGGCCCGTTCCGGTTCGCGATCGAGGTGGTGCAGGGCGATCCCCTCGCCGCCCGCTTCGAGCCCGGCGCCCGCCTGCAGGTGGGCACGGAGGCCTGCGCCGTCCCGGCCTGAGGCACCCCGACCGAGCCATCCCGCGCGTTCCTGTCACCCCCCACGTGGATGCTGGGGGACGTGGATGTGCCCACGACCAGCTCCATCGATACGATGTGCAGTTCCCTTGTCCGTCCTGCTCCCGCGCCGCGGGGGCTCCGGCCCCGCCGGATCCACAGGAAGGTGTCCGTAGGCATGCGCGCCTATGAATTGATGGTCATCATCAACGGCGATCTCGACGAAGACCAGGCCAAGAGCCAGGTCGAGTCGATCGAAGGCCGTTGCAACGAAGCAGGCATGGTCGCCTCCACCGACTTCTGGGGTCGTCGTACGTTCGCGTACGAGATCGACCACCGGACCGAAGGGTCCTACGTGGTGTACGAGATCCTCGCCGAGCCGGGTGCGCTCGACGGCGTGGAGCGATCCCTGCGACTCGCGGACGAGATCGTCCGCCACAAGCTGCTCCGCCTCCCCGATGCCGAGGCCGAGCGCCGCGGCCTCATGGGGTCCGCGGCAGCAGACCAGTAGGAGGCACCAATGGCCAACGGAAACACCATCACCATCATCGGGAACGTCACCCGAGATCCCGAGCTGCGCTACCTCACCAGCGGCACCGCCCTCGCCCAGCTGGGCGTGGCCGTGAACCGCCGCTACATGCAGAACAACGAGTGGCAGGAGGAGACCTCCTTCTTCGACGTCGTCTGCTGGCGCGACCTCGCCGACAACGTGTCGGAGTCCATCTCCAAGGGTGACCGCATCATCGTCACCGGCCGCCTCGAGCAGCGTTCCTGGGAGACCCAGGACGGCGACAAGCGCTCGAAGGTCGAGATCGTGGCCGACGAGGTCGGCCCCTCGCTGCGCTGGGCCACCGCCCGCATCGAGAAGATCCGCCGCGACGGCCCTGCCGGCGGCAGCACCGGTGGCGGTGGCGGCGGCGGCAACTACGAGCCGCCCCGCGACGAACCCAAGTCCTACGACGACGCCGAGGAGCCCTTCTAGCCATGGCCCGCCCCCGCACCACCAAGAACAAGGACAACTCGCGCCGCTCCAAGAAGCGCGTGAGCATCCTCGTCCAGGAGAAGGTCTCCTACGTCGACTACAAGGACGTGAACCTGCTCCGCCGGTTCCAGTCCGACCGGGCCAAGATCCGGGCCCGTCGCGTCACCGGCAACGACACCCAGCAGCAGGCCGACATCGCTGCCGCCGTCAAGAACGCCCGCGAGATGGCGCTGCTGCCCTACACCAGCCGCGTCACCCAGCAGCGCGGTGGCGGTCGGGGCCGTGGCGACGACCGTCGTGGCCCGCGCCGCGACGAGCGCTCGGACGACGAGTTCAGCGACGACGTGGACGAGTCCACCGAGGCTCCCGAGTCGGCCGAGACGACCGACGAGGTCAGCGAGGACCAGGAGGTCGAGGCATGAGGGTGATCCTGCGCACCGACGTCGACATGGTCGGCAAGCGCGGCGACCTGGTCGACGTCAGCGACGGCCACGCCCGCAACCACCTCATCCCCAAGGGCCTGGCCATGCGGGCCACGGCCGACGCCGAGCTCCAGGCCGAGCAGATGCGCAAGGCGCGCGAGGTGCGCGACACCAAGGCCATCGACGCCGCGCAAGCGGTCGCCACCGCGCTCGTGCCCCAGACCATCCACATCTCCGCCAAGGCGGCCGAGACCGGCCACCTGTTCGGCGCTGTCCACGAGTCCGAGATCGCCACGGCCGTCAAGGCCCAGACCGAGATCGAGCTCGACAAGAAGATCATCATCATCGATGAGCCGATCAAGACCGTCGGCACGCACTACGTGATGGCCAAGCTGCACCAAGAGGTGCAGTTCCCGATCACGATCGAGGTCGAGGCGCTCTAGCGCCGTCCGGGGTGCGGCCGGGGGGCCGCACCCCGAACACCTCTGCTTCGACGCGCCCGTTGACCAGGGCTTCTCCACAGAATCCACAGGCCTTTCCCCAGCGGACACCACTAGCAACCCACAGGGAGATGGCGCGACGGTGAACGCCGCCCACCTCAGCCACGGAAGGTCCCCCGCTTGACCGACACGACCACTCGCAGCGATGCCCCCTCGAGGGGCCAGGCCTCGGGCCGCGGCAACGGCGGTGCTCCTCGGCCCGGCGGTGCGGGACGGGTCCCCCCGAGCGACCTGGTGGCCGAGCAGAACCTGCTCGGGGCGATGATGCTGTCCAAGGACGCCATCTCGGCGACGTCGACGATGCTGCGGCCCGCCGACTTCTACAAGCCCGCCCACGCCCACATCTTCGATGCCATCCTCAGCCTGGACTCCGCCGGCGAGCCGGCCGACCCGGTCACGGTGGCCGACGAGCTGGCCCGGGCCGGCGTCCTCGAGGCCATCGGCGGGCGCGGCCTGCTGGCCGAGATCGTCTCCACCGCCCCGGCGGTGTCCAACGCGGCCCGCTACGCCCGGATCATCAGCGACCACGCCGTGCTCCGCAAGCTCATCGGCGTCGGCGGCGAGATCGCCGAGCTCGGCTACGACGTGCCCGACGACGTCGAGCGGGCGGTCGACCAGGCCGAGTCCCTCGTGTACGAGCTGGGCCAGCGCCGGGTCAGCGACTCGATGGTCCCCATCGAGTCCCTCCTCGGTGACACCCTCGACCGCCTCGAGGCCCTGGTCGAGCGGGGCGACGCCATCACGGGGCTGCCCACCGGCTTCGTGGACCTCGACCGCCTGCTGTCGGGCCTGCAGCCCAACGCCCTGATCATCGTCGGCGCCCGTCCCGCCATGGGCAAGACGTCGTTCGCCCTGAACCTCACGGCCAACGCCGCGTTCCAGTCCCGCCGGCCCGTGCTGTTCTTCAGCCTGGAGATGGGCAACCTCGAGCTCACCCAGCGCCTGCTGTGCGCCGAGGCCCAGATCGACTCCACCAAGGTGCGCGACGGCCGCCTCCAGGACGCCGAGTGGGATCGCATCGCCCTCGGCGTGTCCCGCCTGGCCGAGGCTCGCCTGTACCTGGACGACAACCCGAACGTGTCGGTGATGGAGATCCGGGCCAAGGCCCGTCGCCTCAAGTCCCAGCTCGGCGACCTCGGCCTCGTGGTCATCGACTACCTGCAGCTCATGCAAGGCCGGGGCCGGGCCGAGTCCCGCCAGATCGAGGTCTCGGAGATGTCCCGTGGTCTCAAGATCCTCGCCCGCGAGCTCGAGTGCCCGGTCATCGCCCTGTCCCAGCTGTCCCGCACGCTCGAGTCCCGCCAGGACAAGCGGCCGATGCTGTCGGACCTGCGTGAGTCCGGCTCGCTCGAGCAGGACGCCGACGTCGTGATGTTCCTGTACCGCGACGAGGTCTACAACCCGGACTCACCCGACCGGGGCATGGCCGAGATCCTCGTCTCCAAGCACCGCAACGGCCCGACCGGCAAGATCAACCTCGCCTTCCGCAACCACCTCACCCGCTTCGACAACATGGCCCAGCTCTAGTCGTCGACGACAGATCACCTGAGCTGCGGGGACACCGTCGGCGCGAGGCGTTCGACATCGAGGACGGCCCGTTCGTGCACGTCGCCGGTCGTCGTCGATGCGAGCACGAGGGCGAGGTTGAGGCGTGCATCGTCGCGGAATCGCTCATCGCTCTGCCCGCGCGCCCAGGCCATCATCGAACCGAACATGCCGAGGATGGTGTGCCTCGACACCACCCGATGGGACACACCGGTCCGGAGCACCCCACCCTGATCGAGGAGGCGCGCCGCCTTCTCGTACACGATGAACGGCTCGCGTTGGTCCGTCGGCCAGTGCGGCAGCGACGACACGGCCCGGACGATCGAGCGGTACGCAGCCGGCTCGGCGGTGAGCGCGTCGAGGGCGTGGTCCGTGATGGCGCGGAGTCCCTCGGAGGGGTCCTCGGGGACGCCGTCGGGTAGGGGTGCGGTCCTGGCCATGTGCCGAACGACGCGGCCCATGAGGGCGTAGGCGAGCTCGTCACGGGTTCCGACGAGGTTGTACACGGTGTGTGGCGACACCTCGGCCAGTTGTGCGACGGCCTCGATCGTCACGTCGCCGAACTCCTTCTCGCGGAGCAAGGACACGGTGGCGTCGAGGATCGCCTCCCTGCGCTTGATCTTGTTTCGCTCTCGTAGTCCCGTCACGACATCTCCCCCCGCGCGTCGGTTCGCTCATCCATCGGACCGGTCCTCCGCGGTCGAGTCGGGCGGCGCGAGCGGCGCGCTGAGATCGCGGCTTCCGAGCGAGGTCAGGTCGTCTACCAGCCACCGACCGTCGAGTCGCACGAGCCGCACTCGCAGGTAGGACTCGAGGTCGGCGGTGGCTCCGCCATCGCTCGAAACCGTCGAGAGGGCATGCACGATGGCACTGACCTCCTCGCCGTCGCCGTCCTCGACGGTGAGCCAGACGTCCTCGACGGTGACGACCGAGGTCGCTTGCTCCTCGACGATCTGGTCTCGGACCTCGCTGGTGAAGGCGTCGGTGAAGTCGGCGCGGAACTGGTCCGACGCGAAACGTTCGACTGCGGCCTGCTGGGCATCCAGGTCATCGTGGTCGTAGCTCATGAGCGCTTCGACGAAACCGGTTGCGGCGAGGACCGCGTCGCGTTGGCGGCCGAGCTGCGACCTGGCCTCGTCAGTATCGCTGCGCTCGTTCACACCCCAGAGCACGGCACCGGCCGCCAGCGCCAGGAGCGCCGCTCCGAGAACCACGATCGGCCACCGGCGCATCCTGCGCTCCTCACCGGCATCGCCGTCCTCGTCGGGAACGCCTGTGTCGGCGGTCGCGTTCATGCGTTCCATCCTCGCCTGCGGGCCAGCACGTAGGCGTACCACCCGGCGGCGGTGGCGACGGTGAGCAGGGGAGCCCAAGGCCAGAGCGAGGCAGCGCCGCGAGCGATCAGGGAGCGTCCCGGTTCTGCCTCACTCGTTCCGCTGGCGAGCTCACCCGGGACCGTGTCCGGGCGTCCGGAGGGGTCGCGGCTCGGGCCGTCACCGGGCGGACGTCGACCACCTGCACCTTCTCCCGCCTCGTCGGCGACATCGATCGACGACACGGCGAGATCTCGCTCCGGGCAGGTCGCCACCGCGGGTGCGTCGGGGAAGGGCTTGGATTCGGCGAACTCGACGGTCGGGGGGTTCCCGCCGCTCGGGGAGACGAAGAGTCGGAAGATCCCATCGCGGGGATCCTGGACGAGACGGATCACGTCGGCGAACGGCGCTGAGCGCTCGAGCAGGCCGCTGAGGGACCGCAACGTCTCCGCATCGAGCACGGCGTCGAGGACCGCGGTTCCATCGACGGTGCAGATGATGGCGTGGTCGGCCGCGTCGATGATCGCGTTCATGAGCGCGATCGTCGACGGGCCTTCGTCCAGGAACGTCTCGACCGATGGTCGCGCCTCCTCCAGCGCCTCGGTCATGCCGGCCAGGCTGTCGATTCCCGATCCCAGCGCGTCGCGGTTGTCGGCGAGGACGCCGGTGAGGTCGGCGACGTCGTCGATGAGGCCTTCGATCTCGTCTCCGTTCTGGGAGAAGGTGGTGGTCAGGTCGCGGGTACCGGTCACGATGCGGCGGATGTCGTCACCTCGACCGTCCAACGCGGCGGCGAGCTCGTGCGTCACCGTTCCGAGCGCATCGGCGTCGATCGTGTCGACCAGGGTGTCCAGGGACCGGAAGAGGTCGCCGTACTGCAGGGGACTGGAGGTCTTGGACAGCTCGATCCGGTCGCCGTCGGCCAGTCGACGGCCAGCGTCGGGATCGGTGCCCGGCGCGGGCGCGAGATCCACGTACGGCTCGCCGATGGCGGAGCGTCGCCGCGCCGCGGCGACGACATCGGCGGGGAGCTCCGCGTCGCGGTCGATCGCAAGCTGCACCTCGCTCATCCCTGGGACGAGCTGGACACCTCGGATGCGCCCGATCGCGTGACCGAGGTAGGTGACCTCGTAGCCGGACCGCAAGCCGGGTGATTCCTCGAACTCCGCAGTCACGAGCGCGGGGCGCTCCACGATGTCCAGGTGGAGGAAGTTGACGATCGACCAGGCGATCGTCGCGACGGTCAGCACGAGGAACGTGCCGATGTTCACGTAGATGCGCGTCATGGCTGCACCCCGAGCAGGAGCTCACCGAGCGCAGTGCCGAGGTCCGTGGTCCGGAGCTGGACACCATCGAAGTTGAAGTCGTCGAGCCAGGCGTAGGCGATGACGGCGCCTTCGTGGATCGCCGTCGGGAGCCGTTCGGTGACGATGACCAGCTGGTCGATGATGCGGATCAGCCACTCGCGCTCGCCGGCGACCAAGGAGGCGACCGGTGCGAGGTCCCCGACGATCCGGGTGAGCCGTTCGCGGTGGGGTGCGAGAACCTCGGCGTCGAGTGTGACGGCGAGCGCGGTCAGGTCGCCGACCACCGTGACCAGACGCTTCCGCTGGCGTGCCAGCGATCCGGTGGCGTCGGCGGCGAGCTCGATCGTCTGGCCGATGTCGTCGGCGTCGGAGGCGAGCGTCGACAAGAGGCCATCGAGATCGGTGAGCAGCGCGTCGAACACCTGTGCCTGTCCCGCGAAGCTGTTGGTGACCGAACCGACCGTGCCGATCAGCTCGTTCAGCTCGGCGCCACGTGGACCCAGGCCGACCGCGCCCGTTTCGACGATGGCCGCGAGGTCTCGGCCCTGCACCGCCCGGGTCAGGGCCAGGAGCTCGATGGCGAGCTCTTCGACCGTTGCCGTCGAGCCGCCTGAGGGAAGCGTCGCCCCCGACTCCAGCGGCGGGGCATCCTCCGGGTTCTCGGGGAGCTGCAGCGCGACGTAGTTCTCGCCGAGCAGCGATGTCATCTGGATCGAGGCCGTCGTCCCCTTCGGCAGGTGCCGTCCGTCTTCGATGGTGAACTCGACGAGGGCCTCGTAGCCGTCGAGCTCGATGCCGAGGACGGTGCCCACGTTGACGTCGGAGATGCGGACCGTGTGGCCGACGACGAGCTCCTGGGCGTCATCGAACCGGCTGGTGAATCGAGCGTCCCCCTTGACCGCGCCGGTGGTCTCGAGCGTGCACGCCGAGACGAGGAGCGCCGCAGCCAGGATCGGTCCGGCGGTCCGGATCGATCGGCTCATGAGCACGTCACCGCGACGGTCGGCAGGCACGGAACGTCGGCGCCGAGCTCATCGAGGATGGGGAGGAGCTGCTCGAGCACGGATCGCTCCACCGGCCCCCGGCCGCGGATGGCGGAGTGCTGGCCGTCGAAGGAGTCGATGAACTCGACGTTCAGGGAGAACAGGTTGTCGACCAGGCCCTGCACCGAGTCCGCGTTGACCTTGATGGTCAGGGCGAGCGTTCCGATCGTCTCGAGGTCTTCGGGCAGGGTCACCTCGTACGCGGTGAGCAGCGCCTTGCCTTCGCGGGTCAACCGAACCATGGCGTCGACGAAGTCGATGATCTCCTGACGCTCCTGGTCCACCACGCCGGCAACCGTGGCGAAGTCCTGGAGCAGACGTGCGATCTCGGCTTCGCGAGCCCGGACGACCGCCGCGAGGCGATCGACGTCGGCGGCGATGGCCAGCAGCTCCTCATCCTGCTCAGCCAGCGTGGGGATCAGCCGGGACAGCTCGAACAGCGCCCGGTTGATGGTGGCACCGTTGCCGTCGAGCGCCTGCGACGATGCGGTGAGGAGGTCGTTGACCGAGTCCGGGTCGAGCGCGGCCACGAGGTCGGTGACGGCCTGCAGGGCTTCGTCGGGCTCCACCGGGATGATGGTGCGATCCGCTCCGATCACGGCGCCGGGTTCCAACCGATCGCCGCCGGGCTTCCACGGCGGCAGCACCACATCACGCTCCCCGATCAAGGAGGACGGAGCGATGGCGACGGTGGCGTCAGCAGGAAGGGGGACGTCGTCTCGGATCGCGAGGGTGAGGACGATCTCGTCCCCGTCGATCTCGATGCCTGACACCTCGCCCACCGTGGCGCCCATGACCTTGACGTCGCTCTGCTCGTACACCGCCACCGCTCGGGTGAACCGGGCCGAGATCTCATAGGTATCTGGCCCCGAGATCCCGCAGCTGGCCAGGCACAGCGTGCCGGTGAGAGCTACCGCCACCCGTCGTGCAATCCGGTTCATCGGAGCGACTCCAGGAGCACGTTGCGCAGCTGCACGATCGACAGCCCGGTGAGGACGACATCGAGCCACGGCCCGGTCTTGCCGATGTCGGCCAGCGCACCGACGGTGGGGCCGGCCGTCGCCAGAGCGGTGTTGAGCTCGGGGATGCGCTCGTCGATCACGTCGGTGGTGGCGTCGAGGTTCTCGAGGATGGTGGCCAGCTCGTCGCGGTTGCGCTCGACGAGGCCGGCCAGGGTCGTGGCCGCGTCGCTTCCCGAGCCGAGGAGGAGCCGTACCTGCTCCTCGCGGGCGGCGATCTCGCCCAGCAACGCCTCCGAGGCGTCGATCAGCTGCACGATCGCGTCGTCGCGGTCGGCGAGCGCGTCGGTGACCTGGGCGGTGTCGTCGATCATCTCGTCGATCTGCTGCCGTCGTGCGTTGAGCAGGCCGGAGAGGGCGACGACGTCATCGAGGATGCCTCCCACCTGACCGGCGTTGTCCCGGGCGAGCACCGCCGCCTCACCGAGCAGCCGATCGATGGCGCCGGCGTCGAGGTCTTCGGCGGTCGTGGTGAGCTGGCCGAGTGCGTCGATGACGCCCAGGGGGAGGCGGGTCCGATCGACGGGGATCCGGCGCTGCTCGGCGGGAAGATCCTCGAGGTACGGCTCCTCCACTGGCCCAGCCAGACGGACGTAGCGGCCACCGAGCAGCGTGGCCAGTGCCACTTCGAGGGTCGTGTCGGGGCCGAGCTCGACGCCGGCGTCGACCTCGAAGGTCACCACGACGAGGCCTTCGTCGAAGTCGGGCTCGACCGACGTCACGCGCCCGACCTCGATGCCGGCGACCCGGACCCGGTCGCCGGCGCGGAGACCGCCGGTCTCCTCGAGCACGGCGCTCACAGCGTAGGTGTCGGCCAGCAGGCCGGTGCTTCCGATGCTGTACGCCCCGACTGCGGCGGCGATGGCAGCGATGAGGGTGACGACACCGACGATGCGAACTGGGATGTCACGGAAGGAGAAGTCGAGCAGCCTCACAGGCCGAGCACCCCCAGCAACGTCTCGGCCAAGCCCGCGTCCTCGTCGGTGTCGGTCTGGCCGACCACCGGGTGCGCACAAGGCGGCGGGGACGGCGACACGCACGCGAAGTTGATCTTGACGTAGCGACCGTCGTCGACCAGCGACCACACCTTCTCGAGCACGGTGGGCAGCCCGGCAGCGATGACGTCGACCTCGTCCAGCGCGGGGCGTAGCGACTGGGTGACCGCTGCGAGATCGGACAGGATCGAATCCACGTTCTCCGCGTTGTCCGCGAGCAACGCCCGGAGTGCCGCAGTCGTGGTGGGGAGGGTGTCGAGCGCGTCGATCAGGACGTCCTCCGATGCCTGGAACGTCTCGGTCAGCAGCACGAGGTTGTCGAGCAAACGCTGGATGCTGCGGTCCCGTCGGGCCACCTCGCCGACGAGGAGCGCGTAGTCGTCGGTCAGCGAGGCGATCGTCTCACTGCGCGCCGCTGCGGTGTCGAGCACGGTGGCGAGATCGGTGGTGAGGCCTGCGATCGTCTCCCGGTTCCCGCTGACCGCGTCGTTCAGGGCCGAGACGAGGGAGTTGACCTGCTCCGGTCGGACGGCTTCGAGGAGGGGGCCGAGCTCGTTGATCAGGTCTCCCAGGTGCACCGCCGAGGAGGTTTCCGTGACGGCGTCTCCGTCGCTGAGAAGGTCCGGCGAGCTGCCCGGATCGAGCCGGAGCAGCCGGCGTCCGAGGAGATCTTGCGCCTGCACGGACACCGTGGAGTCGACGGGGAGGTCGACCTCTCGGTCGACGCCGAAGGTGACGGCTGCCTCGCCGGCGACCAGCTCGACCGAGTCCACCGTCCCGACGCGGACACCGGCGAGCTTCACCGGATCGCCTGGACCGAGGTCGGTGGCATCGGCGAAGGTGGCTTCGAGCTCGTAGCGGTCGACTCGTCCTTCGAAGCCGACGATCTCGCTGCCGATCCAGAAGGTGAGCGCTCCGCTGATCGCGATGAACAGGACGAGGCGCGTGTAGCGGAACATCAGCCGTGGTACCCCGGGCGCGGCGGGCAGTTGGCGTCAGCGATCAGCCCGCATGGCGCGAAGTCGAGGACGCCGTGCCCGATGCCGCCCCACTGCCCGTTGCCGCGGTCCCACTGGAGCAGTCCCGTCCCGAGCAACGCACTGACCGCGTCGAGGCCGTCCACGAAGTCGGGGAGGAACCGGAGCTGCTCGCGAAGCACGCCGACACCGCGCTCGAGGGCGATGAGGGTGGGGTCGAGGTCGTCTCCGACCTCGGTGAGCAGGTCGTCACCTCGGATCGCCAGCTCGCTGACGCCCACGAGGAGCTCGCCGAAGGCGTCGCCTTGCTCGTCGATCGTTCGGAGGAGCTCCTGGCCGTCGTTGGCGAGCGTGCTCAGGCTGTCCGAGCGGCTCGACAGCGTGGCCGAGAGCGCACGGGCATGGGCCAGCAGGGCGTCGATCTCTGGCTGCTTCGTGTCGATCCGTGCTGCGACGTCGTTGGCGGCGTCGATGGAGGCGCCCAGGTCCTCGCCGAGGCCATCGAGGCCGCGGGCCAGCTCGGAGACGATCGTCGACACGTCGTCGGTGTCGATCGTCGCCAGCAGCGTGGCGACGCCGTCGAGGGTCTCTGCGAGCTCGCTGGGCTCCACGACGGCGCCCATCGAGGTTCCGGGATCGAGGAACGGGCCGTCCACCTCGTTGACGCCGGGACGGACGTCGACGAACTTCGGGCCGAAGACGGAGAGAGGTTCGATGGTGGCGGTGGCGTCAACCGGGATCCGGACGTCCTTGGCGATGTTCAGGACCAGCTCGACGGCACCGTCGTGGAGGAGCTCGACCCGCTCGACCGTGCCGATCTTGACGCCCCGGAGCTTGATCTCGGACGTGTCGTCGAGGCCGAAGCCGGTCCGGGTCGTGCGCGCGGTGAGCTGGTAGTCGTCGGCGTAGGCGCCGTTCGCAGCGAGGACCATCAGCGATGCGATGGCGCCGGTCACCACGAGGGCGATCAGTCCGACGGCGAGGCGTGTGCGGTCGGCGTCGAGGACCATCGGATCAACCCGTGAGTGAGGCCGTCGTGGTCGTTCCCCAGAAGAGGAACGACAGGAGGAGGTTGACCACGACGATCGTCATCATCGAGGTCCGGATGGCCCGCCCGACCGCCACGCCCACACCTGCCGGTCCGCCGGAGGCGTTGTAGCCGTACCAGCAGTGGATGAGGACGACCAGCATGGCGAAGACGACGATCTTGATGAGGCTGTACAGAAGGTCGATCGGGGGCAGGAACAGGTTGAAGTAGTAGTCGTAGACGCCTTGGGCGAGCCCGAGGACACGAACGGTGACGAGCTCGGAGGCGGCGAAGGAAGCGAAGAGCGAGACGAGGTAGAGGGGGATGATGGCGATGAGGGCGGCGAGGATCCGGGTGGACACGAGATAGGCGATGGGCGGGATGCTCATGACCGACAGCGCGTCGATCTCTTCGCTGATCCGCTTCGCTCCGAGCTCGGCGGTGAAGCTCGAACCGACCTGGGCAGCGAGCGCGATGCCGGCGATCATCGGGGTGATCTCGCGGACGTTCCCGAGGCTGGTGACGATGCCGGTCAACGACTCGGCGCCGATCGTGCGCAAGCCTTCGTAGGCCTGGACGCCGAGTGTGCCACCGGTGGCGAGCGACATCGCCGCCACGACGAACACCATGCCCCCGCCCACGACGAACGCGCCCGCACCGGACACGACGTCGGAGACCTGCCGGGCGACCTCCCGGAGGAAGCGTCTGCGCAGGAGCAGCTCGCTGAACACCGACGCGATGGCTCTGCCCGAGAACAGGACGAAGTCGCCGACCTGGGTGATCGATCCGGAGACGGATCTCGGCCACCGACGGAGCGTGCGGGCGGTGCGGGCGAACGGGTTGGAGGGTGCCGCGACGGTGGCCATCAGATCGACGGAGGGAAGATCGCGAGGTACAGGACGGTGATCACGTAGTTGAGGACGAAGACGGCGATGAACGTCTGCACCACGGCGTCGGTCACGCCCTTCCCGACACCGACGGGACCCCGATCGCACGTCATCCCCCGGTAGCAGGCGATCGAGGCCGCCACGAATCCGAAGACGCCCGCCTTGAACAAGCCGACCAACAGATCGGGGAGGCTGACGAGCGTGGTCGCCCCGTTGAAGAAGGCGCCAGGAGACACGCCCTGCACCACCACGTTGAAGAAGAAGGCGCCCGCGGTGCCGGCAACGACGACAAGGGAGATGAGGAACACGGCAACGATGGTCGAGGCCCACAGGCGCGGGGTGACCAACCGGTGCGTCGGATTGACCGACATGACCTCCATCGCGGCCAGTTCGTCGCGGACGTTCCGGGCGCCCATGTCCGCTGCCATCGCTGAACCGCCGGCACCGGCGATGAGGAGTGCGGTGACGATGGGCGCGACCTGTTGGATCATGCCGGTGACCGCGGCGGCCCCGGTCAGCGACTGGGCCCCGAGCTGGGCGACGAGCTGTCCCAGCTGCAGCGAGATCACCGCACCGAAGGGAATGGCGACCAGCATGACCGGCAGGATCGTGACGCTGGCCAGGAAGTCGCACTGATCGAGGAACTCACGCCACCAGCGGCGGACATCCCAGGTGCGCCGGCCGCCCTCGAGTGCGAGCGCCGACATGCCGCCCAGCGCGTCGAGGAACGCACCGGGCAATCCAAGAAGACGTGGCTGCTGGGCCATCTCGACGATCCCCCTCGAACGGCAAGAAATGTCTTGTTAATCGCTTTTGCGAGGATGATGCAAGTTTGCAGGGGTGGGAAATATGTCGGATCCGTTCCTGACCCGACATCACAGGTCGAACGACCGGACCAGCAGCCCCTGGGCCACGCCGATGAGACCGCCGAGGGCGCCGCCCACCACGATCAGGATCCACTCGTCCTCCTCGAAGATCCCGCGCAGCATCCGTTCGAACCGGGCCTTGTCCAGCGATCCGAGCCGATCCTCGATCAGCTCGTCGAGCCGCAGGCTCTCGGTCAGGTGCGCCACGACGGTTGGTCGCAGCGTCGGCTCGAGGGCGAGGAGTCGGTCGAAGAGGACGTCCACCACCTTGCTCAGCTCGTCGTCGGACGGATCGACGCCTCCCGTCACCAGGGCGAGCATCGGGCGGAACTCCGCGAGGCGCATGGCGGCCAGCGATCGGAGCTCGGCGTCCGACGCCGACATTCCCGGCCCTTCCACCACGGCAGACACCAGCTTCTCGGGCGTGAAGATCTCGCTCGCGGTGATCTTGCCGTAGTCGGCTGCGATCTCCCGCTGCCGCTTGGGGAACATCCCCTGGTACGTGACCAACCCGAGGAAGCGGGTCGGCTCGAGGGGGCGGAAGATCATCTGGATGGCGAGCCAGTTGGTGCCGAGGCCGACGATCCCACCAACGATCGGCATGGTCCACCAGATCCCGAACACCCCGAACAGCGCAGCCTGCACCAGCCCGATGCCGAACCCGAACACCGCGCCGTAGATCTCGATGAAGCGCAGCTCGCGGCCGGCGATCTGCCCGGCGACCCGGGCCAGACGGTCGGCGTTCTCGCCGGTCAGCTCCGCGACGAGGAGCTCGTCGAGATCGAGGACCTCGGGCAACCTGTCGCCAAGCGCCCCGATGAGGCCGTCGACGGACCCGGTGGCCTGCGCCAGCAGCACCGTCCGCAGCTGCGCTCGAGCCTGGGGGTCCATCGTGTCCCAGATGCCCGGTGCGAGCACGTCGAGGCCCTCGCCGACCACGTCGTCGAGCAGGTGCTCGTGATCCCGGTGGAGCCGTTCGACGAGGCCGTCGATGTCGACGCGCTCGGCGATGTCGGCCGGCGTGAGCACTTGGCCGGTCGTGCTGGCGATCTCCCGAGCGAACTTCGGCCCCATGCGGTACACGATCCCGTGCCACCGCAGGGGTCCGATGCCCCGCGGCTCCGCCGGATGGAACATCATCCGCACCGCGGCCCAGTTCGTCACGTAGCCGATGAACGCCGTCACCGACGGGACGACCACGAACAGCCACACCCGGTCACTCATGGCGCTGATCCATGGCCGGCACGGTACCCATCAACTGTACATTCGTCCAGTTCATCACGTTCCGTGCGACTGCCCGGAGGAGAAGAACTGGACGAACGTACAGTACCGCCCTATGGTGCCCGGCGTGGACTTCGAAGACACACCGGAACAGTCGGTCCTGCGGGAGGAGTTCCGCACCTGGATCGATGACGCGCTGGACCGGCTCGACGGTGATGATCCGATCGCGCGGGCCAAGGCGTGGCAGGCGGCCAAGTTCGATGCCGGGTTGGCCAAGATCACCTGGGAGCCCGAGCTCGGTGGCCGCAACGGGACGCCCATGGAGCAGATCATCTTCGGGCAGGAGGAGGCTGCTCGGAAGACGCCGGCCGATCTCTTCACGATCGGGCTCAACTTCGTCGGTCCGACGCTCCGGGTCCACGGCACGCCGGAGCAGAAGGAGCAGTACCTCCGCCCGCTGCTCCGGGGGGACACGGTGTGGTGCCAGATGTTCTCGGAGCCCAACGCCGGATCGGATTCGGCGGGCTTGGCGACGCGAGCGGTGCGCGACGGCGACGAGTGGGTCCTGAACGGGCAGAAGGTGTGGACCTCGCACGCCCACTTCGCCGACTACGGCGAGGTGCTGTGCCGGACGAACCCGGACGCTCCCAAGCACCAGGGGATCACCGCGTTCATCCTCGACCTCCGGACACCTGGCGTCACCGTCCGACCCCTGAAGCAGATGACCGGAACGGCCGACTTCAACGAGATCTTCCTCGAGGACGTCCGTGTTCCGCGCCAGAACGTCATCGGCGGCGTCGACGACGGATGGCACGTCGCCGTGACGACGCTCATGAACGAGCGGACGTCGATCGGAGGCAGCGGTGGATCGAAGCGGAGCACGCTGCCCGCGCGGATGGCGGAGCTCGCCCGTCGTCGCGGGACGATGAACGACGTCACGCGTCAGCGGATCGTCGACGTGCACATCCAGGGCGAGCTCCTGCGCTTCCTCGGCATGCGCACGCTCACCGCTGCCCTCCAGGGGCGACAGCCCGGTCCCGGTGGATCCGTCGCCAAGCTGGGGCTCACCAAGCTCAAGGTCGAGTCCGCAGAGCTCGGCATGCAGCTGCTCGGGCCCGCTGGCCTCCTGGACGAGGGCGAGGACGCCCGTTGGGTGGCGAAGTTCCTGTGGTCGCCCGGCATGCGCCTCGGCGGAGGTACCGACGAGGTGAACCGCAACATCGTCGCCGAGCGGGTGCTCGGCCTCCCCGGCGAACCACGCACGGACGACACCTTGCCGTGGAACCAGGTGCCCCGTTGAGAGACAGCCGCCACCCACGACAGGAGCAGTACCCATGACGGCACCCCAAGCATCCGAAGCCCCAGCGAACGCTGCACGACTCTTCCTTCGTGGCTCGTCCTTCCTCGACCCCGAGGGCTGGCATCGCAGCGTCGACGAACTGCGCAGCCCCGAGCCGTTCCTGCCCGTGGATGACCACGTCTACGGGCCCCTGTGGATCGTCACGGACCTGCACGTCCTCCTCGACGTGTCGCGACGCCCCGCCGAGTTCGCCAACACCGAGGAGCCGGCGCTGCTCGCCACGGCAGGCCTCGCTGGTGATGACAAGGACGAGGTGTGGGGCCAGCTCAAGATGCTGGTCAACATGGATGGGCCGGATCACCAGGCGCACCGCAAGGTCGTCGTCGACTGGTTCAAGAACTCCACGTTGCGAGTCCTGAAGCCGGCCGTCGAGGACCTGGTGACCGAGTCGATGGCGCGCTTGCGCGATCTGGACGGGGAGTGCGATTTCGCGACGGAGATCGCCCTCCCGCTCCCTCTCCGGGTGATCATGTCCATGCTGGGCGTCCCCCGCGAGGACGAGCCGGTGATGCTCAAGCTCACCCAGGAGATGTTCAGCGCCGATGACGATGAGCTGGGGAGCAGTGACCCGCTCGCCGCCATCCACGAGGTCGCTGGCTACCTCATGGACATGATGAGGGACCGGAAGGACAACCCCACCGACGACCTCTGCTCGGCGATCGTCCACGGCGTGGTGGACGGCACGTCGATCGAGACCATGGCTGCGCTCGGCCTGCACGTGATCATCGCGACTGCGGGCCACGACACCACGTCGTTCGCCATGTCGGGCGGTGTTGAAGCGCTGTGCCGCTTCCCCGATGAGTTCCAGCGGCTGCGTGCGGACCCGTCGCTCGTGGACAACGCTGCTCACGAAGTCGTCCGGCTCACCTCCCCGGTGCGGCACTTCCTCCGCCACACCCAGGCCGACGCCGAGGTCGCTGGCCAAGCCTTTGCCCCGGGCGATCGAATCCTCCTGTCATATCCGGCGGCGAACCGAGATCCTGCGGTCTTCGACGACCCCCACCGCCTCGACGTCGGCCGATCCAACGCCAACCGCCAGATCGGATGGGGTCACGGCCCGCACTTCTGCCTGGGCGCGCGTCTCGCCCAGATGGAGGTGGCCGCCATCCTCAACGGACTGGCCCGCGAAGTCACCTCGATCGAGGCGACCGGTCCGGCGGCGTGGACCAAGGCGCACTTCGTCGGCGGCGCCAAGCACGTCCCGGTCCGCGGCGCGTTCGCATGAGCGATGCGAGCCGCGTGCTCACGATCGAGCACCGCGACGGCGTGGACTGGCTCACGCTCAACCGTCCGCGGAAGCACAACGCGCTCGACCCGGCCCTCATCGGCGGACTGTGCGACTACTTCGCGGCGGTCGCCGACCGTGACGACGTGCGCGTGGTCGTCGTGCGCGGCAACGGCCCGTCCTTCTGCGCTGGACTCGACCTCGCTGCGCACCTGGCGAGCGGCGGCAAGGAGACGCAACGGATCGTCGAGCTGATGCCCCTCATGCGGGCCTGTCCGCAGCCGGTGATCGCGCTGCTCCACGGTGCGGTCAAAGGTGGCGGCTTCGTCATGGGCCTGGCCAGCGACATCCGCATCGCCGGGGAGAGCGCACGCATGGACGAGACGTTCATCAACCTCGGCCTCAGCGGTTGCGACGTCGGGATCACCTACTTCCTCCCCCGCCTGGTCGGGCTCTCGCTGGCGTCGGAGCTCATGCTCACCGGACGTGCCATCGACGCCTGGCGCGCCGAGCGCCTCGGACTGGTGTCCGAGGTGGTTGCCGATGACGACCTCGAATCCGCAGCCACCGCCCTCGCCGAAGAGCTGTGCGGGAAGTCCGCCCTCGGGCTGCGGCGAACCAAGGAGATGCTCAACCGAGCCTTCACCTTCGACGACCTGACGGAGGTCATCCAGACGGAGCTGGCCATCCAGCTCGAGGTCCAGCGTGACGATCCGGCGTTCCGGGCTCGCCTCGCGTCCTACGGAGCCAAGACGTGAAGGTCGACCTCGGTGCCACCGTCCGCCCGGCTCAGGCGGCAGATCTGGCCCGGAGGACCGAGGCAGCGGGGTTCGACGCGCTGTGGGCAGCGGAGACGAACCACGACCCGTTCCTGTCCTGTGCGCTGGCCGCGGCGTCGACCGAGTCGATCGAGATCGGCACCGCGATCGCGATCGCCTTCGCCAGATCGCCGATGACCCTGGCCAACACGGCCCATGACCTGCAGGAGCTGAGCGGCGGGCGGTTCGTGCTCGGCCTCGGCAGCCAGATCCGACCCCACATCGAGAAGCGCTACTCCATGCCCTGGTCGCACCCGGCCCGACGGATGCGCGAGTTCATCCAGGCGCTGCGCGCCATCTGGGACACGTGGGAGCACGGCACCCCGCTCGAGTTCGAGGGCGAGTTCTACCGGCACACGCTCATGCCCCCGATGTTCACGCCCCGCGCCCATGGGCACGGGGCGCCCAAGGTGTTCCTCGCCGGCGTCGGCCCCCGGATGACCGAGGTCGCAGGTGAGGTGGCCGACGGGTTCATCTGCCACGGCTTCTCGTCCGAGCGCTACCTCCGGGAGCGGACGCTGCCCGCCCTCGCGCGGGGGTGCGAGCGCGCCGGCCGGAGCGTGGACGACCTCGAGATCGTGGCACCGGGCTTCGTGGTGACCGGTGTCGACGACGAGGCCATCGAGAGGGCGAAGCGGGCAACGCGACGTCAGATGGCGTTCTACGGGTCCACCCCCGCCTACCGACCCGTGCTCGAGCTCCACGGTTGGGGAGACCTCCAGGCCGAGCTGCACGCCATGTCCAAGGACGGCGCGTGGGAGCGCATGGGCGCGCTCATCACCGACGAGATCCTCGAGACGTTCGCCGTGGTCGGTCGCCCCGAAGACATCGGTCCCGAGCTCCACCGACGCTACGGCGACATCGCCAACCGAGTGACCAGCTACGAGCGACCGAACGCCGGACCGGCAGTGAACGCCTGGACCGCCATCGCCCACACCCTGCGCCAACCCGACCCCACAGCGACGGAGAGAGCCCACCGATGACCGAAGACAACGAGATGCAGACCACCCGCCCCGGCGCCTCGCACCGCATGGTGAAGTGGTCACCCCCGTACCGCAAGGAGAACGTCGAGCTCCCCGAGTTCGACCTCATCGACATCGAGCGCGACGGACCGATCGGGCGCATCGTGCTCAACAGTCCGGAGAAGCGGAACCCGCTCGGCTACGAGCGCCTGCTCCAGATCGAGATGGCGGCCAAGCTCCTCGAGCTCGACGAGGAGATCCGAGTGATCATCATCAAGGGCGAGGGACCTTCGTTCTGCGCCGGCTACGACATGGCGCCGGCCAAGAAGGGCGAGCGGCAGCGGAACATGCCCGGGGGCGGCTACATCCACCCCGAGCGGGACCGGCTGTGGCAGTCCTACGACCTCGAGCACGCCCGCGTGTACTTCACGCTGTTCGACCTCCAGAAGCCGGTCATCGCCCAGATCCACGGCCACTGCCTCGCCGGCGGAACCGAGCTGGCCGGGTTCTGCGACCTGCGCGTCGTCGCCGACGACGCCAAGATCGGCTGGCCCGTCGGACGCAACTGGTCGCCGGGCAACCTCCAGTACATGCCGTGGCTCGTGGGCATGACCAAGGCCAAGTACTACATGTTCACCTGCGAGCCGATGAGCGGCAAGGAGGCGGCCGAGTGCCAGTGGGCCTCCGAATCGGTGCCTGCCGATGAGCTCGAAGCACGGACCGAGGAGCTGGCGGCCCAGATCGCGCTCACGCCCACCGATCTCATCATGCTCACCAAGCGGAGCATCAACCGCCAGTTCGAGATCATGGGCTTCCGCACCGGCATCGCGGCGAGTGTCGACCTGCTCGCCGTCGCCAGCTTCCGTGAGCAGGGCCTCTACGCCAAGCGCGACGAGAAGACGGGCGAATCCGGAGACGAGTTCATGAAGCGTGCCGAGCGCGACGGCCTCAAGGCGGCGATGGCGTGGCGGGAAGAGACGTTCGGCAACCGCTACCACGAAAGCGATGACTGAGATGGCAGGCGATCAGCATCGAGGACGAGTAGCCCGCGTCACGAGTTAATGTACAAGTGTCCAGTTCATCCGTTAAGGTCTTCCAGACCAGACCTCGTCCGGCCACTGACCGAAACGATCGGAGCACCCGATGACCACCCCGCCGATGCCCATGTTCGATGCCGACAACCACTACTACGAGGCTCGGGACGCGTTCACCCGGCACCTGCCTCGAGAGTTCAAGAACCGAGGGCCCGTCTGGGTGACGCTCGAGAACGGCCACCAGCGCCAGATGATCCGTGGCAAGGTCGACTGGCAGGTCCCCAACCCGACCTACGACCCGATCTCCAAGCCCGGCGTGCTGCGCGAGTACTACAAGGGCAACCCGAACAACAAGAGCTTCGCCGAGCTCATCCGCTCCAACCTCGAGCCGCTCCCTGCGGCCTACCAGGACAGCGCGGCGCGTCTCGCGCTGATGGACGAACAGGGGGTCGACGCGGCGTGGCTCTTCCCCACGACCGCCGTCCACTACGAGGAGGTGCTCAAGCACGACATCGAGGCCAACGTCGCAGTGCACCGGGCGTTCAACCGCTGGCTGGAGGAGGACTGGGGCTTCGCCAACCAGAACCGGATCTTCGCCGCTCCGTACATGACGCTGGCCGATCCCGACGAGGCATGCGCCGAGCTCGACTACGTCACCGATCAGGGCGCGCGGGTCGTCGTCATGCGACCGGCACCGATCACCACCAAGGACGGACAGCGCTCGCCGGGCGATGAGGTGTTCGACGGGTTCTGGCAACGGGTGAGCGACGCCGGCATCGTCGTCGTGGCCCACGTCGGCAACTCGGGCTACGGCGCCAACGGCTACCCGGCGTCGGGCGGAGCCGAGGCGGCCCTGGGCGGTGGGCGCAAGCCCACCAACGCGGTGTGGAAGATGGAACGGGCGATCTGCGACTGGCTGTCCGCTCTCGTCTTCGACCGGGTCTTCGAACGGTTCCCCGGCGTGCGGGTCGCCTCGGTCGAGAACGGTGCCGTCTACCTCCACGACGTCTTCCGCCAGCTGGCGGCCGTCCGGGAGAAGTACCAGAACTGGTTCCAGGACGACCCGGTCGAGACCTTCAAGCAGCACGTGTGGATCAACCCGTTCTGGGAGGACGACATCGACGACGTCGTCGAGTTCATGGGTACCGACCGCGTGCTGTTCGGCTCGGACTTCCCCCACATGGAGGGCCTCGAGTTCCCGGCCCAGATCTTCGACGAGATCGGCCATCTGGCGGAGGCCGATCAGCGCAGGATCGTCCACGACAACGCCGCAGAGCTCACCGGCGTGCGCACCCTCGCCTCGGCCTGAGCGATACCTCTCGATGCCCGAGACCCACCATGAGGGAGCCGAGGACGTGCTCCGCCGGCACGGCGACCGGCTGGCCGCCGTGCTGTCCGGTTCCGGCGAGACGCGGACCTATGCCGAGCTCGACGAACGCTCGACCCGGTTGGCTCGCCACTTCGATCGGGCCGGGCTCGCGCCGGGCGACCACGTCGCCGTGCTCCTGCGGAACCAGCTCGAGTACGTCGACGTCATCTGGGCTTCCCTCCGGGCCGGCTTGTACCTCACGCCGATCAACTGGCACCTCGGACCTGACGAGGCCGGCTACATCGTCGAGGACTGCGGGGCCACGGCCCTGGTGACCGCTGCGGACATGGCCGAGGTCGTCGACGGGTGGTCGCAGCACCTCCGGCGACTCGACATCCGGCTCTCGGTCGGCGCCGGCATCGACGGCTTCGCCGATTTCGAGGAGGCCCTGTCGGCCAGCGACCCGACGCCCCGCGAGGGGGAACGGGAAGGTCAGCTGATGCTCTACTCGTCGGGCACGACGGGCCGACCCAAGGGCATCCTCCCACCGCTCCCGAGGTCGCCGTTCGGCCAGGCGAAGGGTGGCATCACGCCGGTGGCCAGGGGCCTCTACGGCATGGACGCCTCCTCCGTGTACCTGAGTCCAGCACCGATGTACCACGCCGCCCCGCTGGGGTGGACGATCGCCGCCCATCGTCTCGGCGCGACCGTGGTGATCATGGAGCGCTTCGATGGCGCCGAGGCGCTCGATGCCATCGAACGGCACCGGGTCACCCACGCGCAGTTCGTGCCGACCCACTTCGTACGCATGCTGCGGCTGCCCGAGGAGGTGCGGTCACGGGCGGACCTGTCGTCGCTCCAGAAGGTCATCCACGCCGCCGCCCCCTGCCCGGTCCCCGTCAAGCAGCAGATGATCGACTGGGTCGGGCCGATCGTGGACGAGTACTACGGCGGCTCCGAGGGCTTCGGCTTCTGCAACATCACCGCCCACGAGTGGCTCGAGCATCCGGGCTCGGTGGGCCGTTCCATGCTCGGCGCCGTCCACATCGTCGGCGAGGACGGCACCGACGTCGGTCCGGGCGAGACCGGGCAGGTCTGGTTCGAGGCCGCCGGGCGGTTCGAGTACCACAACGACCCGGCCAAGACCCGCAGGGCAACCGATCCACGGGGATGGGCCACCTACGGCGACATCGGCCACGTCGACGACGACGGCTACCTGCATCTGACGGACCGGGCCTCGAACATGATCATCTCGGGCGGGGTCAACATCTACCCCCAGGAAGCCGAGAACGTCCTGACCGTCCACCCGGACGTCCACGACGTCGCGGTCCTCGGGGTGCCCGATCCCGAGATGGGCGAGCGCGTGAAGGCCTTCGTCGTCGCGGTGAACGCCCCGGATGATCCCGATCGCCTCGCGGCCGAGCTCATCGAGCACTGCCGCGACGAGCTCGCCCACTACAAGTGTCCCCGCGAGCTGGTCTTCGTCGACGAGCTCCCACGCCTCGAGAGCGGCAAGCTCCTCAAGCGCCGCCTGCTCGAGGAGATCGAGGTGGCGACGTGACGAGCTCCGCGATCGACGAACCTGAGGGCCGCCGGGGACGCCGGCCTGGACGGTCAATCCTCCATGTGGGTCATGCCGGCGACGATCATGTCGATCAGCTGCTCGACCTGCGGGTTCAGCGGCTCACCTGTGCGTGGCGGCGCGAACCCGAGGCGCGACGCGAGGCCCTCGAAGGTGAACGGGCTGAACGCAGCGCCGAACACGAAGACGCCGAGCACGCGGAGGTCGACCGTCGAGGGGATCTCGCGGGTCACGTCCGCGTACTCGAAGATCGCTTGCGAGATCGGTTCGATGACGTCGTCGTAGATCTGGTCGAACCGGGGGCCACCCCGCAGCGCCTCTGCCAGGAAGAGGCGGAACGCGTCCGGGTGCGACGCGGCCTCCACCATGAGCAGCTCCAACCCGGCGCGAAGCGTCGGACGCAGCGGCCGGGCCTCGCCGACGTCGAACATCTCCACGATGCGCGCCGCCGCCGGCTCCAGACCGTGGCGGACCGCGGCTCGCCACAGGTCCTCCTTCGAACCGAAGTAGTGGCGCACCAGGTTGTGGCCCACGCCGACCGCACCGGTGATCTCGCGGATCGACGCCCCTTCGAAGCCACGCTCGGCGAAGGCACGGAGCGCCGCGTCGAGCAGCGCCGCCTTCGTCTTGTCGGCATCGGCCCCTGGCGGTCGACCGAGCCGCCTCTCAGGCAATTTATTGGACATTCGTACAGTTTAACCCAGCGGTTCCGCCCCCGGCGCCCGCTCCACAGGAGTCTTCCATGAGCACCACCGATGAGACCACAACCCGCACCGATCCCGGTCCGCTGTTCACCGACGGCGCCACCTTCCTCGACGTCGAGCGCTGGCACCGTGCCGTCGACGAGCTGCGCGGTCAGGGGCCGTTCGTCCGCTTCGACGACGACGTCCACGGGACGATCTGGGCCACGGTCGACCTCGAGGTGCTCCTCGAGGTGTCCCGCCGCCCGGGGGAGTTCGCCAACACGACGGTGCCGCTGCTCCCCCCGAAGCTGGGAGCCGACGGTCCGGACATCAACGAGGTCGGTGCCCAGCTCAAGATGCTGATCAACCAGGACGGGCCGGACCACCTCGCGCACCGCAAGCTGGTCGTCGAGTGGTTCAAGAACTCCACCCTTCGCGTCCTGAAGCCCGCCGTGGACGAGCTGGTCGCCGAGTCGATGACGCGGTTGCGCGAGATCGGAGGCGAGTGCGACTTCTCGTCCGAGGTGGCGCTCCCGCTGCCCCTGCGGGTGATCATGTCGATGATGGGCGTGCCCCGGGAGGACGAGCCGGTCCTGCTGAAGCTGACCCAGGAGATGTTCAGCTCGGAGGACGACGAGCTCGGGCAGGGTGACCCGTTCGCGGCGATGATGGAGGTCGCCGGCTACTTCACCGAACTGATGCAGGATCGGCAGGCCAACCCCACCGACGACCTGTCCTCGGCCATCGCCAACGGCGTGGTCGACGGCACGCCGCTCGAGACCATGTCGGCGATCGGCTTGTACGTGATCATCGCCACCGCCGGTCACGACACGACGTCGTTCGCAATGGCTGGCGGCGTCGACGCGCTGGCGCGGTTCCCGGACCAGTTCGATCGCCTGCGCTCGAAGCCAGACCTGGTCCAGAACGCGGCGTACGAAGTCGTTCGGCTCACCTCGCCGGTCCGCCACTTCCTTCGACATGCCCAGACCGATGCCGAGGTGGCAGGTCACGTCTTCGCTCCCGGCGACCGAGTTCTCCTGTCGTATCCGGGCGCCAACCGCGACCCGGGCCTGTTCGACGACCCGCACTCGCTCGACGTCAACCGATCGAACGCCAGCCGCCAGGTCGGCTGGGGCCACGGAGCGCACTTCTGCCTCGGGTCCAGGCTGGCCCACATGGAGGTCTCCGCCGTCCTCGACGGTCTTCGCCGCGAGTTCACCTCGATCGAGCTGACCGGGCCGACCGAGTGGACGAAGTCGCACTTCGTCGGCGGCGCCAAGCACGTTCCCGTCCGCTTGGGTATCTGATGAGCGTCCGCATGGACCAGGACGAGGCGTGGGCGTTCCTCGAGCGCGGCCACACTGCGATCCTGACGACATTGCGGCGCGATGGCTGGCCGGTCTCGCTCCCACTCTGGTACGTCGTCGAGGACCGTGCGATCTACGTCGCCACGCCAGAGCGCAGCAAGAAGGTGTCGCGCATCCGCAACGACGACCGAGCCTGCCTCGTGGTGGAGCAGGGCCAGCAGTGGGCTGAGCTCGCCGCAGTCGAGTTGCCCGTCAGGGCGACGATCCTGGAACCCGGCGCCGAGGCCGATCGCGCCGGAGCGCTGTTCGCTGACAAGTACGCAGCCTTTCGACCCGCGCCATCCCGGATGCCCAAGGCCACCACGAAGCACTACCAAGGTCAGGTCGTGATCCGGCTCGATCCTGTCGGTCGACTCCTGAGCTGGGACAACGCCAAGCTCCGTCTGCACGGCTGAACCTTCTGGGCCGCGGTACGCGCATCAGAGGCGTGCGCCGCTGCCCAGTTGCCATCCGCTCGGCCTCGCCCTGCACGAGATCCGCTGAAGGAGCTGCGGTCCGGTTCCCTGCGTCATCACCGAGCGAGCCCAGCGCCGAGCCGATCGAAGGCGTCCTGCACGAGCGTCGGCAGCTCCACCGCCTGCGGGGCGGTGAGCCAGTGCTGGAGCGAGGCGCGCATGACCGCCACGGCGGTGGCCGCGAGCAGGCGGGGTGTCGGGTCGCTGGCGGCGGCGCCCATCCGGGTGGCGAGGTGCGCAGCGAGGGTGTGCTCCCAGCCCGCCTGGAGCTGGAGGCTCCGGGCCTGGACTGACGGGGTGGTCGCCATGATGCCGAAGCGCCGGGCGAGGCGGTCGACCTCCGTCGCGTAGTCGGACGCGACCGCAGCGAAGGCTGCTCGCAGCGCGCGCCACGTCGGCTCGTCCGCCGGTCGCTGGTCGAGCTCCTCGAGGATGCGGCCGAGGCGGTCGGCGTAGTCGGCGATGACCACGTCGTCCTTGGTCTCGAAGTAGGAGAAGAACGTCCTCGGTGCGATCTCGGCGGCGGCGGCGATCTGCTCGATCGTGGTCGCGTCGAACCCCTGCTGCTCGAACAGCTCGACGGCGACGTCCTCGATCTGGCGGCGGCGGTCGCGCTTCTTGCGCTCCCGCAGGCCGATGGTCTCCGACATGTCCGCATCGTAGCCAGTAAAAGATGCGGTGGTTGCAAGATTGCAGTGGCTGCAATTATGGTGGGAACCGGAGGTCGATCATGTCGAACGGGTTGTTCCGGTTGGGTCGTTGGGTCGCCGTGCATCGGCGCCTCGTGCTCGTGGTGTGGTTGGCCGTGGTCGTCGGCCTGGGGGTGGCGGACCGGGTCGGCGGCGGTGGGACGGTCGACGACTTCGAGGTCCCCGGCGTCGAGTCGCAGGAGGCGATCGACCTGCTGGAGGACCGGTTCCCCGAGCGTTCGGGCGCGACGGCGATGGTCGTGTTCCACGTGCCCGATGGCGGGATCACCGCAGGCGGGGCCACGGACGCGATCGCCGCGACGGTCGAGGAGGTCCGAGCGCTCGATGGCGTCGTCGGCGTGACCGACCCGCTGGGGAGCCCACGATCGGTCTCGCCCGACGGCACCACGGCGTTCGCCGCCGTGCAGTTCGACGCGCCGACCGCCGAGCTCGGACGGTCGACGCTGGACGCGCTGCTCGACACCGCCGAACCGGCCGAGGCCGCCGGCGTGCACGTCGAGTTCGGCGGTGAGCTCCCGACCGTGCTGAAGGAGCGCCACACCGGGCCGGCCGAGATGATCGGGATCATCGCCGCGCTGGTCATCCTGTTCGTGACGTTCCGGGCGGTGCTCGCCACGCTGATGCCGCTCGGCGTCGCCATCGCCGGGCTCGCGGTGGGCCTCTCGATCGTGGGGCTGCTGGGCGCGTGGATCGCCATCCCCTCGGTGGCGCCACGGCTCGGGACCATGATCGGCCTCGGGGTCGGCATCGACTACGCGCTCTTCGTCCTGAGCCGACATCGCGATCAGCTCGCCGAGGGCATGGACGTCACCGAGTCGATCGGTCGGACGAACGCCACGGCAGGACAGGCGGTGGTGGTCGCCGGCGGCACCGTCGTGGTCGCCATCCTCGGCCTCCAGCTCGCCGGCATCCCCTTCGTCGCCGCGCTGGGCTACTCGGCCTCGATCGTCGTCGCGGTGGCCGTGCTGGTCGCGATCACCCTCCTGCCGGCGCTGCTCGGGTTCGCCGGCCACCGGGTGCTCCCGCGAGCCACCCGCAGCGCCCCGCCCGTCGAGGGCGCGGGGCACAGCGGCTGGGTGCGCTGGGCGCACTGGGTGGCCCATCACCCCTGGCGCAGTGCCATCGCCGCAACCGTGGTGCTCCTGACGCTGGCGGTCCCGGTCCTCGACATGCGACTCGGCCAGGCCGACGCCGGCACCGACCCCACGTCCACCACCCACCGTCGCGCCTACGACCTGTTGGCCGCCGGGTTCGGTGACGGGTTCAACGGGCCCCTGCTGATCGCCGTCGACCTCGGGGACGAGCCCGACCCGGCCGCGCTCGATCCGATCGTTGCCGCGGTGGCGGCCGACCCCGGGGTCCGGGCGGTCTCGCCGCCGGAGCTCAACGCTGCCGGCGACACCGGGCTCGTCACGGCGATCCCCACCAGCAAGCCACAGGACGGGGCCACCAGTGACCTGGTCCACCGCCTGCGTGACACGGTGCTGCCCGCTGCGACGGCCGACACCGGTGCGGACGCGCTGGTGGGCGGACCGACGGCCGGGTTCATCGATCAGTCCGACAAGATCGCCGACCGGCTCCCGTGGTTCATCGCGGCCGTGGTGTCGCTGTCGTTCCTGCTGCTGATGACCGTGTTCCGCTCGATCCTGGTCCCGCTCAAGGCTGCGCTGCTGAACCTGCTGGCCATCGGTGCCGCCTACGGCGTCGTGGTTGCCGTGTTCCAGTGGGGCTGGGGCCGATCGCTCATCGGCCTCGACGAGGCGGTGCCGATCGCCTCGTTCGTCCCGATGATGATGTTCGCCATCCTGTTCGGCCTGTCCATGGACTACGAGGTGTTCATCCTCTCCCGCATCCGTGAGGAGTACCACCGGGGCCACAGCAACATCGACAGCGTCGTCGAGGGGCTCGGTGCCACCGCCAAGGTCATCACGGCCGCCGCGCTCATCATGATCAGCGTCTTCCTCGGCTTCGTCGCCAGCGACGATCCCGTCGTCAAGATGATGGGCGTCGGGCTCGCCACCGCCGTCGCCGTCGACGCCACCATCGTGCGCATGGTGCTCGTCCCGTCCACCATGGCTCTCGTCGGCGACGCCAACTGGTGGCTGCCACGCTGGCTCGACCGCATCCTGCCCAGCCTCGACCTCGAAGCCGACCCGGAACCAGACCCGGACCCGGCCGTCGACGCGCCGACCGTGCCTGTCCACCCCGAAGGAGCCACCCGATGAGCCGACCGCAGCTGCCCGACGGGCTCGAGCACGTCCGCACCACGGACACCTTCGACACCGCCACGGTGCCGGCCGGTCTCCTGCGTGCCCACCGGGTCGCGGACAGCGTCTGGGGGAACCTCGTCGTCCACACCGGCTCCGTCACCTTCGTCTTCGACGACGACCCCGCCCACCCCATCACCGCCGGTGCCGGCGAAACCGTCGCGATCCCACCGGCACGCCAGCACCACCTCGAGCTCGACGAGCCCGCCACCTTCGCCATCGAGTTCCACCGCATCCCCAGCGGGTCGGTCCCCGAGGCCGGAAGCGAGAGCACCGGGTTGGCTGCTGCGCCGCCCGACGCCGTCAGGGACGGCGGTCCTCCACCCAGCCCGCGATGAGGTCGGCGACGTCGGCGCGACCGCCGTCCTCGAAGTAGTGCTCCCCGGGCACGAGCTCCAATGACCGGTCCTCTGCGGCGAGCGCCTCGTGGATCGCGTGAGCGTCGGAGGGGAACACGCCCCGGTCGGCGGTGGACTGCACCACCAGCGACGGCACCCGGATCTGGGCCAGGTGCGGTGCGCCGACGCACTGGGACTCGCGCAGGCTCCACATCGACAGCCAGGACCGGAGCGTGTTCGTCCGGCCGATGCCGTACGGCCCGAGGTTGGCTCGCTTCGGGTCGCCGGCGTAGCAGCCGGCGCGGCGGTCGGACGGGTCCAGCGCCAGGTCGGTGAAGCGGAGGTCGGCCCACACCCGGTGCACGTCGAAGAGGCGGTCCCATGCGCCGGCGGCCCGCAGCCGCTCGAGCTCGGCCATGGCCCAGTCGGTGATGCGGTGGTTGCGCGCCTCCTGCGCCGATCGGTACCGGGCGACGAAGTCGGCCGTGTAGGGCGGGCCGTTGCGGTCGTCGTACATGTCGAGGTCCGAGTCGACGGACAGGGGGTCGGCCTCGTCGGTGACGGAGGGGTCGAGCCATGCGGTGAGCACGTCGGGCCGTCCGGGGTGGGCGTTGAGCGAGACGTAGAGGTCGGCTGCAGGCAGGTCGAGGACCGCGTCGGGGAGCGGCAGATCCCGCGCCGGCTCGATGATCGGGTCGCTCGCCTGCGACTGGTACGCCGCCATGAGCGATCCACCGCCCGAGTTGCCGAGGACGACGACGGTCTCGACGCCGGCGACGTCGCGCAGCCACCGGACGCCGGCCCCGATGTCGATCAGCGCGTGCTCGAGGAGGAAGTGGGCCTCGTTGCCCCGGTAGCGGGTGTTCCAGCCGAGGAACCCGAACCCCCGCTCGGCCAGGTGCGCCGCCAGGTAGTGCTCCGAGAAGTCCACGTTGTAGTGCGTGGCGATGAATGCGCACCGTGGGTTCGTGCCGACCGGGCGGTGGTACAGCCCCTGGCAGGGGTGGCTGCCGTGCCCGGCCCGCCCGGCGGTGGGCGACGGTGCCGCCACCCATTCTCGGGTCACCTGCGACATCGACGAGCTCTCCCGGGTCAGCGACGGGTCCAGGACCGTCGGCCTCCCGAATGCGACGGGACGTCGACCGCCGGACCCTATGCAATGCCGAGGATGTCGGGGTCCTTCCTCAGTCGACGGTGAGCTCGCCGGCCATGCCCTCGACGAAGTGGGGCGGGCCGCTGCCCTCGGTGTCGCCGACGCTGCCGACGGGGATGAAGCAGACGTAGGCCCAGCGTCCGGGGCTGAGCTCGGTGACGGTGCCGGCGGTCGCGCCGGCCGGCGCGAAGGTCCCGCCGGCGAAGGTGTCGATGTGCTGCTCGGCTTCGGCCTCGGGCATCTCGAGGAGCTCCTGGATCGACAGGTCGGTGTCATCGCTGAGCTTCACGAGGACGAACTCGTGGGCCTCCCCGGCCTCGCTCTCGTTCGACATGACGAACGACGTGGCGCCGGCCGGCAGCGTCGCCGGGAGCCCCTCGTAGCCGTAGTCGATCGCGCGGAACTCGACGACCTCCACGTCGCAGGTGTCGTCGAGGCTGCCGTAGACCGACTCGGAGGCGGCCAGGAACTCGGGCGTCTCGAACGCCGAGAAGTCGCCGGTGGAGGTCACCTCCGTCACCGCGGCCGTCATGGTCTGCACGTCCTCGGCGATGGCGGCGGGCTCGTTGCCCTCGATGAGGGCGAGGTTGGGGTCGATGCGCTGCTGGACGAAGGCCGGGATCTCCGCTTCGTCCTCCGGGGCTTCGGCGAAGGCGGCCTCGAGGCCGAGGAAGCCCTCGCAGAACTCGGCGTCGGTGGACCCCTCGTCGGGCGCTGATGCCGCCTCGGCGGTGGGCTCGTCGCTGCCCGCGCCGGTCGCGTCGTCATCGTCGCCGCACGCGGCGAGGACGGACGTGGCCAGGGCGAGTGCGGCGAGCACGGCCGAGGAGCGGCCGATCGGATGGCGGTGTGCGTTGGTCATGTCTGGTTCCCTTCGGTTCGGTTCTCGGTGCGCACGGCGAGTCCGTCGATCTCGACCTCCATGCCGGCGAGGGCGAGGCCGCCCACCTCGACCGCGGTGATCGGCGTGGTGACGGCGTGCTCGACGAGGTGCTCGCGGATCACGAACTGCGCGTCGAGCAGCGCGGCCCGGCTCGTGGCGTGGATGCGCAGGTGGGCCAGGTCGGCCAGGGTCATCCCGGACTCGGCGACGACGGCGGTGAGGTTGTCGAGCGCGAGGGCCACCTGGGCGATGGCGTCGCCCTCGTGCATGAGCCGACCCTCGGCATCGACCGGGCGCTGACCGCCGATCGTGAGGATGGCGCTGACCCCGTCGCGGCGCTGGGCCTGGTCGTGGCCGAGTCGCCGCGACCAGTCCGTCGCGTTCACGCCACGAGCGCCGCGTGCGGTCGGTGTGGTGTCGGTCATCGGTCCGATCATCGGGCTCGCGTCCCGAGCGCACGATCCCCATCGTTCGGGAACCTGGGCACCCCAGGTTGTTGGGATGGCGGATCGAGCCCGGTCCAGGCATGATCGACGGGTGGGGAAGGCGTTGGCGATCGAGCGGGTTCGTTCCGATGTCGAGGTGCTGGCGCGGGCGGGCCTCGACGTGTCGACGTTCCTCGCCGAGGTGGACGCCTCCCTGGGCCGGGCCGTCCCCTACGAGGCCATGTGCGTGGCGCTGCAGGATCCGGCCACGTCGATGGCCACCGCCACGTTCAAGTTCGGCGGGATCTCGGGGCGGGAGTCCCACGACCTGCACTGGTGCGAGGTCGAGTTCGGGGGCGCCGACGCCACCAGCTTCCGAGCGCTGACCGAGCGCGGGGTCACCGCGGTGGGCATGCACCACGAGACGGGCGGGGACGTCGGGCGCTCGGTGCGGATGCGCGACTTCATGCGCCACCACTTCGGCTTCACCGACGAGCTGCGCACCGTCGCTCGCGTCGACGACCGCGACTGGGCGGCGCTGGCCATGATGCGAGCCGACGCGGTCAGCCCGTTCGACGACGCCGAGATCGCACTGATGGCATCGCTCTCGGGCCACCTCGCCACCGGCATCCGTGCCGGCGTGCTGGCCCGGTGCGCGGAGTCGGCCGCCACGGTGATCGAGGGCCCGGCGGTGATCATCGTCGACCGCGATGGGAGCTTCGCCCAGGTCAACCCGGCGGCGGCCCACTGGCTCGCCGAGCTGGGCCGGTGCGACAACAGCGAAGCGCCGGTGCACACCCTCGCTGCCCTGATCGACGGTGCTCGCCGCTACGCGCGGGGCGAGGCCGACACCCTGCCCCGCTGCCGAGTGCGGGTGCCCACGGGCACCTGGCTGGTGCTCAACGGTTCGCCCCTGTCGGGCCCGGCCGGTGCCGGCGGCGACATCGTCATCACCATCGAGCAGGCCCGGCCGCCGGAGATCGTGCCGCTCGTCGTCGCCGCCTTCGCGCTCACGCCCAGAGAGCGCGACGTCACCCAGCTCGTCCTCCAGGGGGTCCCGAGCAAGGAGGTGGCCGCCACGCTGCACATCTCGGTCCACACCGTGCAGGACCACCTGAAGTCGATCTTCGAGAAGGCTGACGTGCGGAGCCGCCGCGAGCTGATCGCCCGCGTGTTCTTCGACCAGTACCTGCCCCGCTTTGGCGACGACGTCTCACCGTCGGGCTGGTTCGCCTGACGCGGCGCGACCCTTGACGCCCGATCCGGACCGGGTCCACCGTGGACGCGACGCGCAACCCAGCTGGAGGTACGGCATGGCATTCCCTTCCATCACGCACGTCGCCCTCACCGTGAGCGATCTCGATCGCAGCGTCCCGTGGTACCGGACGCTGTTCGATGCGGAACCGGTGCTCGACGAGGACACCGGCCCGTTCCGCCACGTCGTCTGGTCCCTCGGGGACACACTCGTCGGTCTGCACGAGTTCCCCGATGGCGTCGGAGACGTGGACTTCGACGAGCGCCGCCCGGGCCTCGACCACCTCGCCTTCGCCTGTGGCGATCGGGCCGAGCTGGAGCACTGGGCTTCTCGACTCGACGAGCTGGACATCGACCACGGCGGCATCGTGGATGCCCCGTACGGATCAGGTCTGGCCTTCCGGGATCCCGACGGCCTGCCGCTCGAGCTGTTCGCCCCGCCCTCCTGAGCGGCACCCCACCCGAGCTGGCATTGCTCCTGTCGCGCCCGGCCCTCGGCGCTACGTTGCGGCGGCATGACCCCCGAGGACTGCGCAGCGAAGACCACCCCCGCCGTCAGCGGCATGGCCAGCTACTTCATGCTCGACGGCAACACGTACAAGGCCGGTGCCGAGCTGGGATATGCCGGCCTCGACTTCTACGCCGGCGGCCGGGCCGGTGTGCTGGGTGACGCCGACGCCGACCAGGTGGCCGGGTGCTTCGGCTTCATGGAGCCGGGCACCGTGCGCGAGTGGCTCGAGCAGGCCCGCGCCGTCGCACCGCCCGCCCAGACCGCAGCCACCTTCATGGCCTGCGGCTACGCGTGGGCCGACGAGCACCTCGGCGACGACGTCGACTGGACCCGCCTCGCCGACCTGCTCGGCCGGGTGAGCGCGGCCGCCGACGACACCGGGCTGCCGCTGTTCGCCGCCTGGCGGTCCGCACCGGAGCCGGACGACCGGGGCGACAAGGTCCTCGCGCTGCACCGGTTCCACGTGCTGCGCGAGCTGCGCAACGAGATCCACGTCGGCGCCGTGCGCGACGCCGGCCTGGCCCCGGTCGAGGCGGTCGTCGTGAAGTCGCCGGCCATGGCCCCCATGTTCGGCTGGTCGGACCTGCCCGAGGTCAACGAGGGCACCCGGGCACGCCACGACGAGGCCGAAGCCGAGACGAACCGGCGGATCGCCCCCGCCTACGCCGCGCTGGACGAGTCCGAGCGCGACGAGCTGGTGGTGCTGTGCGAGGCGGCGCTGGCCAGCGTCGGCTGAGCCAGCAGGGGAGCCGACCTCAGCTGGCGACCGTGGCCGGCTCGGCCTCGACCGCCGGTGACGTCGGGTTCGAGAAGACCATCACGCCGTCGGTGACCTCGCTGCGCTTGAGCGCCCGGTAGTCGCGCAGGTAGCTCTGGTGCACCTGCCACGGCATGCGGGACCCCTGCTTCGGGAAGCGGTCGGCGGCGCGCTGGATGTAGCCCGACGACAGGCCGAGCAGGGGCGCGGGCGTGACCGAGGAATCGGCGTTCACCGGCGTGGCCTGGCGCAGCCCGGTGTCGTGCATGTGGTTGAGCATCCGGGTGACGTAGTCGCAGGTCAGGTCGCACTTCAGGGTCCACGACGCGTTCGTGTAGCCGATGGCCAGTGCCAGGTTGGGCACGCCCTCGAGCATCATGCCCTTGTACGTGAGCTTGCTGGCGATGTCGACCGGCTCGCCGTCGACGCTCGCCTCGATGCCGCCGATGAACAGCAGCTCCAGACCGGTGGCGGTGACGACGATGTCGGCGGCGAGCTCCCGCCCGGACCGCAGGCGGATGCCGGTCTCGGTGAAGGTGTCGATGTGGTCGGTGACCACCGAGACGCTGCCGTCGCGGATGGCCCGGAACAGGTCCCCGTCGGGCACGAGGCACACCCGCTGGTCCCACGGGTCGTAGCTCGGCGTGAAGTGGGTGTCGATGTCGTAGCCCTCGGGCAGCAGGCCCTCGAGGCGCCTGCGCAGCAGCTTCTTCACGACGCCGGGGAAGCGCTGGCTCAGCTGGAAGAACCCCTGGGAGCCGAGGGCGTTCATCCACTTCACGATCGGGCCGGACAGCCGGGTCGGGAGCAGCCGCTGCAGCAGGCGGGCCAGCGGGTTCTTGGCCGGCATCGACACCACGTACGAAGGCGAGCGCTGGAGCATGGTGACGTGCTCGGCGCCGGATCCGTCACCGGGATCTGCCATCGACGGGACGAGGGTCACCGCCGTGGCGCCGCTGCCGATGACGACGACCTGCTTGCCGGCGTAGTCGAGATCCGCGGGCCAGTGCTGGGGGTGGACGATCTCGCCGGCGAAGTCGTCCATGCCGGGGAAGTCGGGCTGGTAGCCGTGGTCGTAGCGGTAGTAGCCGCTGCAGGAGAACACGAACCCGGCGGTGAGCTCGACGCGCTCCGGGGCGGCGTCGGGCCGGTCGGGGTCGGTGCGCTCGGCGGTGATCTCCCAGCGGGCATCCTCGGTCGACCAGTTCGCGGTGACGACCCGGTGGTTGAAGCGGATCTTGCGGTCGATGCCCTCGACGCGGGCCGTCTCCCGGATGTACTCGAGGATCGACGCGCCGTCGGCGATGGACTTCTCACCGGTCCAGGGCCGGAACGAGTAGCCGAGGGTGTACATGTCGGAGTCGGAGCGGATGCCGGGGTAGCGGAACAGGTCCCACGTGCCGCCGATGGCGTCGCGCGCCTCGAAGATGGCGTAGCTGGCCCACGGGCACTCCGCCTGCAGGTAGTGGCCGGCGCCGATGCCGGACAGGCCTGCGCCGACGACGAGGACGTCGAGGTGCTCGGTGCTCACGTGGGTGCTCCTCCGCTGGGTTACTCCGGGTAGGTCACGAACCGTAACGCAGGCGCGAGGCGCGCGTCACGTGGTGATCCGTCACATTCCGGACATCGTCGGAGCAGCGTGGCGTGATCAGCGCCGGACGAAGGTGGCCCACTCCTCGAGGGGCATGCGCTCGCTGCGCAGCGAGTTCACCGGCGCGTCGGGGTCGGCGTGGCCGATGGCAACGCCGCAGAAGAGCATCTCGTCGTCCGGGGCGCCCACGAACTCGGCGACTGTCTCGGACCACACCGCCCAGGCCTCCTGCGGGCAGGTGTCGATGCCCCGCTCGGTGCACAGCAGCATGAAGGTCTGCAGGAACATGCCGAGGTCGGACCACTGCGGCGGGCCCATGCGGCGGTCGATGAAGCAGAACAGGCCGACCGGCGCGTCGAAGAAGCGGTAGTTGCGGGCCAGGTGGCCGAAGCGACCCGCCTTGTCCTCGCGGGGGATCCCGAGCGTCTCGTACATCTGCTCGCCCAGCTGGAACCGGTTCGTGCGGTACGGCTCCCACAGCCCGGGCGGGTAGATGTCGTAGCCGGGCGACTCCATCTGGCGACCCTCGAGGAAGGCCAGGAACTCCGGCATCGTGTCGGCGCCGATCACGTAGATCCGCCACGGCTGCACGTTGCCCCCCGAGGGGGCGCGGGCGGCCAGCTCGAGCAGCTCCGCGATCGTGGCCTCGTCGACGGGCGTGTCGAGGAAGGCGCGGATCGACGTGCGGCGCTGCACGGCTTCGGTGACGTCCATGGGGGCTCGCTTCCTGGTGGGCGACGGTGCCTGCAGGATGGCAGCCCGTGCCTCGGCCGGCGAAGCGGCCGGCTCGGCAGGGGAGGGGCGCTATCCGGCCCCGCGCAGCTCGGCGGCGAGCCCGGCGCAGGGGTGATCGGCGGCGGGCTCCCACGGCACGAGCCCGGCCGGCGTCGCCAGCAGCGGTGCCGGCCACAGCAGGCGGCTCTCGCCGTCGACGATGGACTTGGTGCTGGTCAGGATCGAGCCGAGCAGGTCGTGGGCGGTCGGGTCGACGACCACGAGCTCGGTGGGCATGGGGGCGAGCACCACGGCCTGGTCGAGCCCGCAGGCGGCGAGGAGCCGGTCGGGTGCGGCGAGCCACGCCGGCGGGTGGTCGGCGGGGCTCGTCGGCACCCACGCTGGCTGGCCCGGTCCGACCGGGTCGAGGCCGGGGTCGGACGCGGCCAGGTTGGCCAGCGCAGCGGCCCGGACGTCGTCCACGCCCACCTCCCAGGACGCGGCATCGCCGGCGTCCACCGGCAGCGCGCCGGGGCCTTCGAGGACGATGCGGGCCTCGAGCACGCCGGCGATCGGCCAGGTGATGGCATCGGGGTGCTCACCGGCTCGGCCGACCACCACGCGCAGCCGGTCGCGGGCGGCCTCCCATCCGGTGCTCTCCGCACCTGGTGCTGCAGGCGCCTCCTCCACGTCCGCGTCGGCGACCTGCACGTCCGGGGCGACGTCGGGCGGGGTCGGGTCGACGCCCGGCTCCTCCTTGCCCTCGGGGGGACCGGTGGGCGGGGCGACGGCGTTGATGATGCCGTCCATGATCTCGATGCGATCGAAGCCGTTGGCCTTGGTCCAGCCCTCCCGCGCTGCGGCGAGCGACAGGGTCGAGGGGTAGGGGTTGTCGGCCCAGGCGATCTGCACCGTGTCGGCGTCCACCGGTTCGGCGCCCACCACGCCGGGCACGACCCGCAGCCGGGCCACGGCCTCCCAGGTCATCGCATCCGGGCCGGGTGCCTTCTTGAATCGGTCGAGGAGCCCCATGGGGGGCGACGGTACCCCCCGTCTTCGGACCGGCAGTGCCGATGCGGCGGAGCTCAGCGCCGGCGGTAGGCCAGCTCCACGATCGTCCGCCCGGCCGCCGTGCCCTTGGCCTCGTAACCCTCAGCCGGCCTCCAGCCCGGACGCTCGCCCGGCCCCCCGACGAAGTCCGGGTGCGCGTCGAGCTCGGCCCGGGCGTGGCGGGCGTAGTCCTCCACGTCGGTGGCCACGAGGAGGTGCCCGCCGGGGGCGATCCGGTCGGCGAGCAGGTCGAGGACGTCGGCCCGGATGAAGCGGCGCTTGCGGTGCCGGGCCTTGGGCCACGGGTCGGGGAAGAACACGTGCACGCCGGCGAGCGACCCCGGACCCAGGTCGTGGTCGAGCAGGTCGAGGGCGTCGGCCCGGGCGACCCACACGTTGGGGCGAGGGTCGGCATCCAGCGCGAGCAGCAGGTGGGCGATGCCCGGCGTGTGCACGTCGGCGGCCAGCACGTCCACCTCCGGGTGGGTGTCGGCGAACGCCAGCGCAGCCTCACCGCTCCCGCACCCGATCTCGAGCACCAGCGGGCGGTCGGGATCGCGGCGGGCCACGTCGTGGCGGGGGCCGATGTCGGCGAGGGCGCTGCGCATGACGTCGGTGACCCGGCCGTGGCGGGCGTGGAAGGTGCGGATGCGGGGATGGCCGTCGGGCACGCCTCCATCGTCGCAGGCCACGGTCGGCCGTCCCCACCCAGCGGAGCGGGGTACGACCCAGCGTGGTCTCGTTGCGGTACGGTGACGACGCCGATCGGGCGGCGGTTCGACGCTTGAGGTCTGCCCATGGGGCTGCGACGACACGACAACCCGATCCGCACCGCTGTCGGTGCCGGCCTCGTCGTCTTCCTCGCGTTCGGCTTCGGGCTCCCGGCTGCTGCGCAGACCGACACCTCGGATCCCCTGGCCGAGGCCCAGGCGGAGCGGGACGCCGTGCGCGACCAGCAGGACCGCATCGCCGAGCGCCTCGACGTGCTGGGTGCCAGCGACGCGCAGATCGATGCGGCCCTGGACGAGCTCGACGCTGCTCTCGCCGCCCAGGAGGCGGTGCTGAAGGAGAGCCTCGCCGTGGCCGACGCGGCCGCCGCCGCCCAGCGCGAGGCCGAGGCCGAGCTGCGCACCGCCGAGCGCGACGTCGTCATCCTCGAGCAGGCCATCGTCGAGATGGCGGTGGCGTCCTACGTGCACCCGCCCACCGCCGACCTCGTGCAGAGCCTCCAGGCCCAGTCGCTCTCCGACGCCCTCATCCAGCAGATCTACCTCGACGCCCGGGCCCAGCGGGACCTCGACCTGCTCGACCTGCTCGAGGAGGCCGAGGCGCGCGCCGAGGCCAAGGCCGCCGAGGTCGCCGCCGCCGTGGTCACGGCCAACGAGGCGGTCGAAGCCGCCGACGCCGAGCTGATCCGCCTCGACGAGGAGCGCCAGCAGCAGGCCCGCTTCGCCGCCGACCTGCAGAGCCGCATCGACGGCGCCCTCGCCGAGGCCGCCGCCCTCGCCGACCTCGACGCCGACCTCTCCGCCCAGATCGTGGCCGAGCAGGCCGCCCTCATCGCCCGTCTGCCACCGCCGCCGCCCCCGGAGCCGGAGGTGGTCGCGCCTCCCACCACCACGGCGCCCCCGACCACGGCGCCGCCCACCACGGCCGCGCCCGGCTCGGGCAGCCCGTCCCCGACCACGACCCGCCCGCCGGCCACCACCACGACCACCCGGCCCCCGACCACCACCCGCCCGTCCACGCCGACGCCGCCGCTCGCCACCGTCCAGGGCTTCACCGTGCACGCCGGCATCGCCGACGACGTCGACGCCATGCTCACGGCCGCCCGCGCCGACGGCATCACCTTCGGGGGCAGCGCCTACCGGAGCACCGAGCGACAGATCCAGCTGCGCGTCGCCAACTGCGGGCCCACCGAGTACGACATCTGGTACCGCCCGGCGAGCACGTGCTCACCGCCCACCGCGGTGCCAGGCCGCTCGCTGCACGAGCAGGGCCGGGCGCTCGACCTCACCTTCGAGGGTCGCCTCATCACCAGCCGGTCCAACCAGGGCTTCCAGTGGCTCGCCGCCAACGCCGCGTCCTACGGGCTGTTCAACCTGCCGAGCGAGCCCTGGCACTGGAGCACGACCGGCGGGTAGCGCCCATCCGTTCTGGCCTACCGATTCCCCCGCATGTGGGGGGATCCGCATACCAGAATGGGTTCAGAAGGCGCCGTGGCGGCCCTCGCCGGCGGCGAAGCGGCTCGCCCCCTCCTGGGTCTCCCCGGAGCGGATCGTGGCCAGGCCGAGGTCGGTCTCGTTGGCGAGCGCGTCCCACTCGGACAAGGACCACTGGTCGAGCACGGAGGTGCGGTCCGAGCGCAGGCAGCGCTGCGGGAAGGCGGCGAGCTGCTCGGCCAGCGCCAGCGCGCCGTCGAGCGCGCCGCCCGGTTCGGTGAGCCGGTTGGCCAGGCCCCACGCCTCGGCCTCGGGGCCTTCGACCGGACGGCCCGACAGGATCATGTCCATGGCCCGGCTCTGCCCGATGAGGCGGGGGAGGCGGACGGTGCCGCCGTCGATCAGGGGCACGCCCCACCGCCGGCAGTAGACGCCGAAGATCGCATCGCGGGCAGCGACGCGCAGGTCGCACCACAGCGCCAGCTCGAGCCCGCCGGCCACGGCGTGGCCCTCGACGGCGGCGATCACCGGCTTGGTCAGGCGCAGCCGGGTGGGGCCCATCGGCCCGAGGGCCTCGGGGTCCGGGGCACCGGCGGTCATGGCCTCGACCCGGTTGCCGTCGCCGGTCGACACCGCCTTCAGGTCGGCGCCGGCGCAGAAGGTGCCGCCGGCACCCGTGAGGATCGCCACGACCTGGTCGTCGTCGGCGTCGAAGGCCGAGAACGCGTCGTGCAGCGCCAGAGCGGTCGGCCCGTCGACGGCGTTGCGCACGTCGGGCCGATCGATGGTGACGACCGTGGTCGTCCCGACCGCCTCGACGTGGACGGTTCCCGTCACGTCAGCCCCGAGCCGAGGTCCGGGTGTTGCCGGGCCGGGCGTTCTTCTCGATGAACTCGATGACCTTGCCGGCCACGTCGATGCCGGTGGTGTCCTCGATGCCCTCGAGGCCGGGGGAGGAGTTGACCTCCATCACCACCGGGCCGTGGTTGGAGCGGAGCAGGTCGACGCCGCAGACGTTGAGGCCCATCGTCTTGGCGGCCCGCACCGCGGTGGAGCGCTCCTCGGGCGTGAGCTTGATCTTCTCGGCGTGGCCGCCCTGGTGCAGGTTCGAGCGGAACTCGCCCGGCGCGCCCTGCCGGCGCATGGAGGCCACGACCCGGCCGCCGATCACGAAGGCCCGGATGTCGGCGCCCTTGGCCTCCTTGATGAACTCCTGCACGAGGATGTTCGCATCGAGCTGGCGGAACGCGGCGATGACGGACTCGGCCGCCTTCTTGGTCTCGGCCAGCACCACGCCGACGCCCTGGGTGCCCTCGATCAGCTTCACGATCAGGGGTGCGCCGCCGACCAGCTCGATCAGGCCGTCGATGTCCTTGGTCGAGTGGGCGATGCCCGTGACGGGCAGGCCGATGCCGTTGCGGGACAGCAGCTGCAGGGAGCGGAGCTTGTCCCGGGACCGGGAGATGCCCTGGCTCTCGTTGGTCGGGAACACGTTCATCATCTCGAACTGGCGCACGACCGCCGTGCCGTAGAACGTGTGCGTCGCGCCGATGCGGGGGATGACCGCGTCGAGGGGGCTCAGCTCCTGCCCGCCGTAGCGGATCGCGGGCTTGTGCGAGGTGATGTCCATCACGCAGCGCAGGTAGTCGATGACCCGCACGTCGTGGCCCCGCTCCTCGGCGGCCTCCTTGAGGCGGTTCGTGGAGTAGAGGTTGGCGTTGCGGGACAGGAGTCCGATCTTCATAGAACGGCCGACGCTACCTGGGCGGGCGGTGCCGGTCGCCGCCGAGGAGGTAGGAGCTGCCGGGATCCACCAGCAGGTGCCGGGCCATGCCCGTGCGACCGAGCAGCATCCGGAAGCCCATCTGGTCCCGCTTGGTCAGCGTCAGCTCGATCGCGTAGCGCTCGCCACCGAGGGCGAGGGTGGTCTCCACGACCGGGCGGACCTCCACCTCGCCGTTGGAGGAGCGGACCTCGCGCTCCTCGAGGAGCAGCGCTTCGGCCTGCACGACGTGGTCGTCGTCGTGCTGGCGGGGGTGCAGCGAGAACCGGACCCACGTCGCCCCGCTGCGGTCGATGCGTTCGACGTCCCACGCATGGAGGGCTGACGTCCGCGCCCCGGTGTCGACCTTGGCCTTGATCCAGCCGCCGTCGAGCAGGTCGGGCAGGTGGATCCACTCCCGCCAGCCGATGAGCGTGCGCGGGTCGGTCGGCTGCGGGCTCCCCACGATCAGGTCGTGGGCGTGCCGGCGGCGGCGGTCACCGGCGGGGACGCCGTCGAACGGTGCTCGGCCGCCGAGTGGAAGACCGGCGTCGGCGGCGACTCCAGCCCCGGGTCGTCGCTGCGCAGGATCTGCTCGGCCCGGTCCTTGTCGGCCTGGGTGTACGGGGCCGTGTCGGTGCAGAACTCCACGAGGATCCCGTTTGGGTCCATCGTGTAGATGCTGGTGCAGAACCCGTGATCGATCTCCATGACGTCGACCCCGGCCTCGAGCCACTGCGTGCGCCGCCGGGCGATGTCGTCGAGGTCGTCGGCCGCGAACGCGACGTGGTTGACCCAGGCCTCGAAGCCGAGCCCGGTGGAGATGGCGGTGTCGTTGTCGGTCATCCGCTCGTCGTGGAGCTCCCAGAACGCGATGAGCGCGCCGGCGTTCTCGCTGCCGTCGTGGTCGCCGATGGCGTAGAAGAGGTGCTTGGCCCAGCCGCCGGGCCGGTCGGTGGGGGCGGCGACCGCCTTGACCAGCTCGAAGCCGAGGACGTCGGCGTAGAAGTGGTGGGTGGCCTGCATGTCGCGCGAGGCGAAGGCCAGGTGGTGGTAGCCCATCGCGGATCCCCTCCGGAGTGGAAACGTGCGGTGGCAGTGTTCCACAACGGTCGACGGCAGGTCCCGAGCGCGGCGGACGTAGCGTGGCGCCATGTTCCTCGGAGAGGATCTGCTCGCCTACCTCGTCCTCGCCATCGGCGGGGCCATGGCCGTGGGGTCGATCCTGGCCATCGTCCGCCCGCCCGAGCAGGTGAAGGACGGCGATCTGCCGGCGGCTCCGGTGGCCCGCAGCGTCGTCTTCGCCGTGGTCGGCGCCATCGGCGCGATCTGGGCGCTGGCCAGCCTGCTCTCCGGCTGAGGCTGCCCTACGCGCCGGGCCGGGTGCTGGTGGCGGTGGCCGGGTCGGAGGCGGTCCGAGCCACCCGGAGCCCGAGGGACTGCAACGTCTCGAGCGGCTTGTTGTAGCCCCGCTCCAGGTGGTGCACCCCCTCGATCACCGACGAGCCGGTGGCCACGGCGGCGGCGATGACGCCGGAGAAGCCGGCACGCAGGTCGGGGATCTCCACGTGGGCGCCGCGCAGCTCCGACACGCCGCGGACCACCGCCGAGTGCACGGCGTTGCTGTCGTGGAAGCGACAGGCCGGGCCGCCGAGGCAGGTCTCGAACAGCTCGATCTCGCCGCCCATCGCCTGCACCACCATGGCCGGGTAGCGGATGCGGTCCTCGAACACGGTCTCGTGCAGCACCGACATGCCCTCGGCCTGGGTCATGAGCACGAACAGCGGCGACTGCCAGTCGGTCATGAACCCGGGGTGGGTGTCGGTGTGGATGGCGATGGCGCGCAGGCCGTCGGGCGCGTTGGCGCTGATCCAGTCGTCGTTGATGTCGAGCTCGGCGCCCATGCGCTGCAGCGTGGAGATGGCGGTGACCATGCGCTCCTGGGCGCACCCGCCGACGCGCACCTGCCCGCCGGTGACGAGGCCGGCCACCAGGTAGGAGAAGGCCTCGAGGCGGTCGCCCTCCAGCCGGGTGGTGGCGCCGTGCAGCTTCTCGACGCCGTCGATGACGAACTTGCGGCCGGGGGAGAGCTCGATGCGGGCGCCCATGCGCTGCAGGAACAGGGCCAGCTCGATGATCTCGGGCTCGGTCGCGGCGTTGTTGAGCACGGTGCGACCCTCGGCCAGCGCGGCGGTGAGGAGCACGGTCTCGGTGGCGCCGACCGACGGGTACGGGAGGGTGATCTGGGTGCCGACCAGCCGCCCGGCGACCTTGGCCCGCACGCCGTCCTCGGTCTCGGTGACCTCGGCGCCGAAGGCGCGCAGCGCGTCGACGTGGAAGTCGACCGGACGGGCGCCGATGCGGTCGCCGCCCACCACCGGCACGAAGGCCTCCTGGTGGAGGTGCAGCAGCGGGCCGAGCAGCAGGATCGGGATGCGGTTGAGCCCCGAGTAGCGCAGGGGCACCTCGGGGACGATCTCGTCGCCCGGGGTGATCGTGATCGTGTCCCCGTCGAGGTCGACGCCGACTCCGAGGGACTGCAGCACCTCGGTGGTGATGCCGACGTCGCCGACGTCGGGGACGTTGTGGATCGTGGAGGGCGAGCTGCCCATCACCGCAGCGACCATGTGCTTGGTGATGGCGTTCTTCGAGCCGGCGACGCGGACCTCGCCCCGCAGCGGCCCGGAGGGCTCCACGGCCCAGGCGGTGGCGGGAGCGTCCGGCGCGGCGGGGGTCATGGGGGCGAGTGTACGGCCGGTCGTCCCGCCCGCTCCCGGCCGGAACCGTTCTGGCGGCGGCCACGCGACCGTTCTGGCAGCGGCTACGGAACGGCGCTCAGCGGGCCGCGTCGAGGTCCGTGTTCATGGCGTCCAGGGCGGCCCGTGCGGCGGCGCCGATGTCGTCGGTGCCCGCGCCCCGCCAGGCGCCGGTGATGCCCCGGCTGGACGACACGATCACGCCCCGTCCGTCGGCTCGCAGCCCGGCGACGGCATCGCGTGCCGACCCGCCCTGGGCGCCGTAGCCGGGCACCAGGAAGATGGTGTCGGGCATGCGCTGGCGCAGGGCGACGGCGTGGTCCGGGTACGTCGCCCCGACCACTGCACCGACGTCGCTCAGCCCGCAGTCACCGATGCGGTCGGCGCCCCACGCGGCGACGCGGTCGGCCATGCGGTCGGCCACGGTGCCGCCGTCGGCGAGCTCGAGGTCCTGCAGCTCGCCGCTGCCGGGGTTCGACGTCTTCACCAGCACGAAGGCGCCACCGCCGGCGGCCAGCACGGGCTCGACGCCGTCGGCGCCGAGGTAGCCGTTCACGGTCAGCCAGTCGGCCCCCATGCCCGGGCACGCCTCGCCGTCGAGGTCCGGCGCGCCGCCGAAGGCCATCTGCCCGTAGTGCGCTGCGGTGGATCCGATGTCGCCGCGCTTGGCGTCGAGGATGACCGGGATCCCCGCCTCGGTCGCGTGCCGGACCGTGGCCTCCAGCGCAGCCCATCCGGCCAGGCCGTAGGCCTCGTAGCAGGCGGCTTGGGGCTTCACCGCGGCGCACCGATCCGCCACCGCGTCGATGACCCGCTGGTTGGCCTCGATGAAGGCGGTCGCGACCGCGTCGGTCCCGAGGGACGCGGCGCGGTGGGGGGCGGCGAGCGCCGCCGGCAGCAGGTCGGGCCGGGGGTCGAGGCCCACGCAGGCGATGGAACCGGTCCGTGCGATGCGGGCGTCGAGCGCGTCGGCGGGGTGCACGCCGGCGAAGGTACCCCCGCGGGCGCGGCCGCCCGGCCGGGGGTCACCCCTCCTCGGGAGGCATGCCCTCGAGCTGGAGCTGCGGCCGATCGGCCCCGCCGGCGTACGCCACCGCCCGGCCGGCGAGTGAGCCGTGGACGACGAGCGACAGGCAGATCACGAAGATGGTGATCGCCCACAGGCGCTCGATGTCGGCGAAGTCACCGACGGCGGCCGCGTGGGCGAGGTAGTAGACGGAGCCGACCCCGCGGATGCCGAAGGACGCGGCGATCCACCGCTGGCGGCGGTCCAGGTCCGAGCCGAGCAGACTGAGCAGGCCGGTGACCGGTCGGACGAGGGCGACGATGGCGATGCCGACCAGCACCTCCTTCCAGCCCAGCGGTGAGAGGGCGCCGCTGGCGATGGCCCCGCCGACGAGCAGGAGCACCAGCGCGCTGCCCAGGTTCTCGACCGCCTCGGCGGCGGCGTGCAGGGCCTCGTGGTGCTCGTGCTCCGGCTCGCGGTGGCGCAGCGTGACGGCGGCGACGAACACGGCGAGGAACCCGTAGCCGTGCACGACCTCGGTGAGGCCGTAGACCGCGAGGGTGGCGCCGATGGTGGCGATCGCCTCGCTGCGGCTCTTGAGCCAGCTCCCCTCGAACCGGACGAAGATGAGCCAGGCGAAGAAGCGACCGCAGAGCCAGCCGGCGAGCGTCCCGACGGAGAGCTTCACGACCACGTCGTCGAGCAGCCAGCCGCCGAACCAGGCGCCGCCGGCGAGCATGGCGATCCCGGCGTTGACGAAGGGGAACGCGAGGGCGTCGTTGAGCCCGGCCTCACCCGTCAGGGCGATGGGCACCTCGCCGACGTCGCCCTCGTTCGGGCCGGCGACCTGCACGTCGGAGGCCAGCACGGGGTCGGTCGGTGCGATGACGCCACCGAGCAGCACCGCGGCGGCCGGGGCCAGGCCGATGGCGGCCCAGCCGAGCAGGGCGGTGGCGGCGATGGTGAGCGGCATGCAGATGGCGAGGAGTCGCCACGTGGGGCCCCACCGACGCCAGCTGGGGGCGCGGTCGATCATCAGGCCGGCACCGGTGAGCGACACGATGACGACCAGCTCGCTCAGGCGCTCGGTGACGATGGGCTGCCTGACGGGGTCGACGTCCGGCAGCGTCGGGACGAGCCCGAACAGCGCGGCGCCGGCGAGCACCTGGAGGGCCGGGAGCGACACCGCTCGCCGGTTCACGTGGCGAGGCAGGGTGACCGCGCCGATCACACCCACGCCCAGCACGAGCAGGAAGATGTAGTAGCTCACCGGCCCTGCATACCCAGGCCGCCGCGACTCCGGTCACGGCGAGTGCCAGGACCTCGACGCGTCAGCCGGGCTGGCGCACCGCGCAGGTGAGCTCGCCCCGTTCTGCCCGGCGGATCCAGATGAGCCCGCGGGCGGTGCCGGCCAGCCAGGTGGCCGCGATCACGATCGCCGCGACCCACCCGTGGTCCCGGAGCAGGCCGCCGAGGGCGGTGCCGCCGAGCACGGACGCGAGCAGCCCGAGGGTGAGGGGCAGGTGGCAGGGGCAGAACAGGAAGGAGACGGCCAGCCACCACCGCCCACGTCGCTCGAGCTGGCGCGGGGCGGTGGTGACGGCGTCGTCGATGGCCTGGGTCACGACCCGATCATGCGACATCGGCGCGCTCGGCGACAGCGCGGTGCACCTCTTCCATGTCGAGGGCCCGCACCTGGGCGATCACGTCCTCCAGCGCGGCGGCGGGGAGTGCCCCGGGCTGAGCGAAGACGAGGACGCCCTCGCGGAAGGCCATGAGCGTGGGGATCGACTGGATCCCGGCGGCGGCCGACAGGTGGGGGGCGGCCTCGGTGTCGACCTTGGCGAACACGATGTCCTGGTGCACGCCGGCGGCCTTCTCGTAGACGGGGGCGAAGGCGCGGCAGGGGCCGCACCACGACGCCCACCAATCGACGAGCACGATGTCGTTGTCGGTGATGGTGGACTCGAAGTCGGCTTCGGTCAGAGCGACGGTGGACACGGGGTTCTCTCCTCTTCGGTGGCTTCCCACCTTCCAACCAAGGTACCCCCAGGGGTATTCCTTCGGCTGCGGCAGCGGGCCGGGTGGTGTCTGGTAGACAAGGTCGACCGCCGCCGAGTCCGAGGACCTGCTCGTGAGCCGTCCGGATGCGTTCTTCCGAGAGGTGGTCGAGAGCTCGCGGGACATCGTGGTGGTGATGGCCCACGACGGCCGGTTGCGCTACGTGAACGGTGCGGTCCGGTCCGTGCTCGGCTACGACGACCCGTGGCGGGCGGCCAGGGACGTGTTCGCCCTCGTCCACGAGGCCGACCGAGCGCGCGTGATGGAGGACTTCGCGGCCTCGGTCGACTCGACCTCGCCCGGGGTGCCGATCACGTTCCGGATGCGACATCGGGACGGGACGTGGCGCCACGTCGAGGCATCGGGCGTCAACCTCCTCGACCACGAGGCCGTGGGCGGGTTCATGGTCAGCCTCCGAGACGTGACCGACCGGGTCGAGGCCGAGACGCGCCACGAGCGCGCCGCCGCCCGCTACCGGCAGGCGCTCGACACCTCCCCCCAGGCCACGGCGATCCACCAGGACGGCGTGATCGTCTACGCCAACGCGGCGGCCGCCCGGCTGCTCGGGGCGGACGACCCGGAGGACCTCGTCGACCGACCGGTGGGCGACTTCGTGCCCGAGCACGTCGCGGCGATGATCGGCGCGCGGATGGCGATGGTCCTCGAGGGTGAGGAAGCGGGGCTGGTCGAGGAGCAGCTGCGGCGGGTCGACGGCTCGCTCGTGGACGTCGAGGCGGCCGGCGTGCCGATCGAGTGGCTGGGACGTCCGGCCGCCCAGGTGGTCGCCCGCGACCTCACCGAGCGGAACCGGGCCCGGGCCGAGCTCGAGATGCAGGCCACGCACGATCCGCTGACCGGTCGACCGAACCGCGTGCTGCTCGCCCGCCGGCTGCGGCTGGCCGAGTCGCGCCGCCGCCAGACGGGCAAGCGCTACGCCGTGGTGTTCACCGACCTGGACAAGTTCAAGGTGCTCAACGACGGCCTCGGCCACAGCGCCGGCGACGTCGTGCTCCGCAGCGTCGCCGACCGCCTGGCCAGCGTCGCCCGCACGCACGACACCGTCGCCCGCTTCGGCGGCGACGAGTTCGTGCTGGTGCTCGAGGACCTGGAGGACGACGCCGACGTCGTCGAGATCGTGCAGCGCTTCGCCGACGCGCTCCGCGAACCGGTGGCCGTGGGGGCCAACCTCGTGCGCGTCGGGATGAGCGGCGGGATCGTGGTCGTGGACGAGGACCTCGGCGACCGCGACGTGCTGAGCGAGGCCGATGCTGCGCTCTACCGGGCCAAGCAGGTCGGACGGGGTCGCTTCGAGATCTTCGATCGGGACCTGCGCCACGAGGTGCTCGTCCGCTACCGCCGGGAGGCGGAGCTGCACGAGGCCTTCGAGCGCAACGAGTTCGTCGCCCACTTCCAGGTCGAGGTCGATGTGCACACCGGCGCACCGGTCGGGGCCGAAGCCCTCTGCCGCTGGGCGCACCCGGAGGAGGGCCTGCTCCTCCCGTGGGAGTTCCTCCACGTGGTCGAGGAGATCGGTGCGATCCACGAGCTGGGGGATCTGATGCGGGAGCGGGCGGTCGCCGCCCTCGCCCGCGCCCGTGCTCGGGGGCTGTTCACCGACTGCTGGGTGAGCGTGAACGTGGCGGCGGCCGAGCTGCTCGCCTCCGGTTTCGTCGGGCGCGTCATGGACACCCTCCAGCACCACGACGTGCCCCCCGAGGCGCTGTGCCTCGAGCTCACCGAGTCGTCGCTGGCCTCGGACCCCGACTCGGCCGTCCGCATCGTCGGGGAGCTGCGCGACCACGGGGTTGCGTTCGCGGTGGACGACTTCGGCACCGGCTACGCGTCGCTGTCGTACCTCGACCGCTTCTCACCCGAGTTCGTCAAGATCGACCGGGTGTTCATCGATGGGATGCTCACCGACGCCCGCCGGTTGGCCCTCGTCCGCTCGGCCATCGACATCGCCCACACCTTCGGGGCCGTCACCGTCGCCGAGGGCGTCGAGTCCGACGCCCAACGGCAGCGCCTGCGGGAGCTGGGCTGCGACCTAATCCAGGGTCACCTCGTCGGCCGACCCGGACCCGAGATCGTCGACGCGTCCTGACTTGGAACGCGCTCCGGGTTGCTCGACGGTGGCAGTCCGGTCGCGGACGACCGGTCTCAGGCCGGCGGGCGGTAGCGGTAGCCGACGCCCCGAACCGCCTCGATCGGTCCGTCCTCGGACCAGTCGAGCTTCCGGCGGAGGCGCGAGACCGCGTACTTGACCCGGTCGGTCCCGATGCCGCTCGGGTCCCGCCAGGCCTGTCCCAGCAGCTGCTCGGCGCTGAGCACCTGTCCCCGGTGGCGCACGAGGGTGTCGAGCAAGCGCAGTTCGGTCGGGGTGACGTGCACGGGACGGCCGTGCACCCAGACCTCGTGGGACGAGGGGTCGACGGCGACGGTGCCGTCGTCGTAGCGCTCCACCGGCTCCGAGCCGCGCCCCGCTCGCCGGAGCAGGGCCCCGACCCGTGCCACGATCTCCTGGTTCCCCACCGGCTTGGCGACGTAGTCGTCGGCGCCGCCCTGGAGCCCACGCACCTTCTCGGCCTCGAGACCACGAGCGGTCAGCATGAGCACGGGCACGTCGCTCATGTCGCGGAGCCTCGACAGGACCTCCCACCCGTCGAGCCCGGGAAGGCCCACGTCGAGGACTACGAGGTGGGGCCTCGCCTCGTGGAACCGCCGCAGCGCCGCCCGGCCGTCCCCGGCCTGGTCGACGCGGTAGCCGGCGCGGCTGAAGACAGCGGCGAGCCCCTGTCGGATGTCGTCGTCGTCCTCGACCAGGAGCAGGAGCTCCCGCTCACCCACCCAGCTGTCCCGACGCCGGCAGGTGCACGACCACGACGGTCCCGCCCGGATCTCCACGACGGATCTCCATGGACCCGCCGTGCATCTCCACGATCGCCGCGCTGATGCTGAGGCCCAGGCCGGTGCCCGGTGTCGCGCCCGCGTTGCTGGCCCGGTAGAAGCGGTCCAGCACCCGGTCGGTCTCCGTCGCCGGGATGCCGAGCCCCGTGTCGGCGATCTCGAGACGGCACCCGTCTTCGGACGCGTGGGTGGTGACCTGCACGTGCCCTCCGGCGGGGGTGAACTTCAGCGCGTTCGAGAGCAGGTTGGTCAGCAGCTGGTCGATGCGGACCGGGTCGAGGAGCGCGACCGGACAGCTGCCGGGCTCGAGGTCGATCGTCACCCCTGCGGCCTGGGCGAGCGGTGCGATCGACTCGACCGAGGTTCGCACGAGGGAGGCGACGTCGTGCAGGACGGGTCGGAACGACAGCGCCTGCGACTCGAGCTGGGCCAGCAGCAGGAGGTCCTCGACCAACGTCAGCAGTCGGTCGGTGTTCCGGTCGATGGCATCGACGAAGCCGCAGTGCTCCTCGGAGAGCTGCGGTGCGTCCGCAGCCAGGAGCTCGACGAAGGTGCGCAGCGAGGTCAGCGGCGTGCGCAGCTCGTGGGACACGCTCGCCACCAGCTCGGTCTTCAGGCGGGCGAGCTCACGGAGCGACGCGCTCGTCTCCTCGGCCGCCGTGCGTGCTGCCGACTCCCGCTCGAGCATCCGTCGGCGCAGCTCCTCGGTCTGCTCCCGTTCGGTGACGTCTCGGAACAACCACAGGTGGGCGCGCCTGGTGGGTCCGACCGGGACGGGTACGTAGTCGCGCTCGAGGACCCGTCCGTCGACGAAGCGGACGAGGTCGGTGGCGGGCAGGTCACCCTCGTACAGCGCGTCGATCCGCGTCGAGAACGCCTCCGGATCCTCCACCCTTCCCCGGATCGGGGACCGGAGGTCGTCGATGTTGCGTCCGACGAGCTCGGTCGGTGTCGCCGGGCTGTCGACCAGGCGGAGGAACGCGTCGTTCACGACGGAGATGCGGAACGAGACGTCGTCGACGAGCAGCACGCCGTCCACCAGGTTGTCCACGATGGAGGACAGGTAGGTGGTGATCCGCTCCAGGCGCTGGCGCGGTCTTTCGACCTCGGCCTGCGCCGGGTTCTGCACGCGCGAGGTCACGACCACTTGAACCCCGTGGGATCATCCGTTGTTCCCACTCCGTCTTCCTCAGCTGCGTCCGCGGATGCGTGATCCGGCGGCTACGGCGCCTCGGCTGACGAGACGCCCGGCGCGTCGAGGAGCTCGGCCAGGAGGGCCTGGGCGCGCCGGTCGATGTCGTCGACGATGGGGCGGACCTCCTCCACGGGCTTGCCGGCCGGGTCGGTGAGATCCCAGTCGAGGTAGCGCTTGCCGGGGAAGATCGGGCAGGCGTCGCCGCAGCCCATGGTGATGATCACGTCGGCGGCCCGGGCGGCCTCGTCGGTGAGGGGCTTGGGGAACTCCTTGCTGACGTCGTGGCCCCGTTCGGTGAGGATCTCGGCGACCGCGGGGTTGATGTCGTCCCCCGGGGCGGAGCCGGCGGACCGGACCGTCACGCGACCCCGGCCGTGGTGGTCGAGCAGGATCCGGGCGGCGACGGAGCGGCCGGCGTTGTGGGTGCACACGACGAGGATCTCGGGGGTGGTGGTCACGGGGACTCCTTGGGTCTTGGCGAGCGATCGGAGACGGTCAGCGGCGAACCGCTCGGCCAGCAGCGGCAGGTACTGGTTCACCTTCGACGTGGCGGCGAGCAGGTCGTAGGACTCGTGCAGGAGCCGCTCGACGGTCTCGACGCCGAACATGCCGTCGAAGCGGGCCGCCAGTCCGGCAGCTTTGCGGCTGAGCACGCTGAGGTCGTGGTCGTAGCTCATGGGGTGGTGGTCTCCGGGTAGTAGCGGCGTCGGGCCCAGAGGGCGACGTAGACGAGGCCGACGAGGACGGGGACTTCGATGAGCGGGCCGACGACGCCGGCGAGGGCCTGGCCGGATGTGACGCCGAAGACGCCGATGGCCACGGCGATGGCGAGCTCGAAGTTGTTGCCGGCGGCGGTGAAGGCGACGGTGGTGTTGCGGTCGTAGGGCAGGCCCATCTTCAGGCCGATGGCGAACGACGAGCCCCACATCAGCGCGAAGTACACGAGCAGCGGGAGGGCGATGCGGGCGACGTCGAAGGGCTCGGAGGTGATCGCCTCGCCCTGGAGGGCGAAGAGGACCACGATCGTGAAGAGCAGGCCGTAGAGCGCCACCGGGCCGATGCGGGGCAGGAAGGTGTTCTCGTACCAGTCGGTGCCCTTGCGACCCTCCCCGATGCGGCGGGTGAGGTAGCCGGCCAGAAGCGGGACGCCGAGGAAGATGAGCACCGACTTGGCGATCTCCCAGATGGACACGTCGAGGGCGGCCTGGTCGAGGCCGAGCCACTGGGGGAGCAGCTCCAGGTAGAAGTAGCCGAGCAGCGAGTAGGCCACGATCTGGAACAGCGAGTTCACCGCGACCAGGAACGTGGCCGCCTCCCGGTTGCCGCAGGCCAGGTCGTTCCAGATCAGGACCATGGCGATGCAGCGGGCCAGGCCGACGATGATGAGCCCGGTCCGGTACTCGGGCAGGTCCGGCAGCATGAGCCAGGCGAGGGCGAACATCAGCGCGGGGCCGATCACCCAGTTCAGGACCAGGGACAGGCCGAGCATGCGCCGATCGGCGGTGACCTCGCCGAGGCGGGAGTACCGGACCTTGGCCAGCACCGGGTACATCATCAGCAGCAGGCCGAGCGCGATCGGCAGGGAGACGGTGTCGATCTTGACCCGGTCGAGGGTGTCGTCGAGGCCGGGGAAGAGGCGGCCGAGCCCGATGCCGAGAGCCATCGCAGCGCCGATCCACAGCGGGAGGAACCGGTCGAGCGTGGACAGCTTCTCGATGACCGGGGCGTCTTCGGGCTGGGTTTCGGTGACCACGGTCATGTGCACGGCCTCCGTCGCTCGCCCGGGGTGGGGCAGCACGACGTGATCGCCCCGATCGCACCCGCCAGGTCCTCGAGGGCACCGGGACGGAGCCGGTAGTAGGTCCACTGCCGGTGCTTCTCGGACTCGACCAGCCCGGCGTCCCGCAGGACCTTCAGGTGGTGGGAGGCGAGGGGCTGGGCGATGCCGATCTCCTCGGCGAGGTGGCACACGCACAGCTCCTCGCACGACAGCAGCTCGACGATGCGCCACCGGCGTGGCTCGGCCAGCGCCTTCAGCACGTCAGCCCGGACATCCGGGATCACATCAATGGTCATGCACATACGTTACGGCTGATGTGAGGGGTCGGGAGCCCGATCGGCGGGTCGTTTGCCCAGGCGCTCCGATGAGTTCACCTCCGGTCCACCTGGGCTCGGTCTGGCGTCAAGGTCGGCTTCGTACGGTCGCCGACAACCCAAGAGACCCCGTTCCCCTCGCATGGAGGAAATCCCCTTGATCCGCAACCGACGCTGGGCATCGATGCTCGCCCTGCTGCTTCCCTTCGCACTCTTCGCTGCTGCATGCGGCGATGACGACGACACCGCTACCGCCACAGACGACACGGCGGCTGACGGCGACGCCGCCGACACCGACACCGACACCGACACCGATGAAGGTGGTGACCTGTCCGGGACGATCGTGGTGAGCGGTTCGTCCACGGTGGAGCCGATCTCCATCGCCGTGGCCGAGCGCTTCGCCGAAGCGAACCCGGGCGTGGACATCTCCGTCGACGGCCCCGGTACCGGCGACGGCTTCGAGCTGTTCTGCCAGGGCGAGACCGACATCAACGACGCCTCGTCCAAGGTCAAGGACGAGCAGATCGCCCAGTGCGAGGAGAACGGCGTCGAGTTCGTCGAGCTCCAGATCGGCAACGACGGCATCGCGATGATGACCAACACGGCCAACGACGCCGTGAGCTGCCTCACCCTGGCCGACATCTACGCCCTCGTCGGCCCCGAGTCCCAGGGCTTCGGCAACTGGAGCGACGCCCAGGACCTGGCCACCGAGCTCGGCTCGGACACCGAGATGCCCGACGCCCCCCTCGACGTCACCGGCCCCGGTGAGGAGTCCGGCACCTACGCCTCCTTCGTGGAGCTGGTGATCGAGGAGTTCAACGAGGACCGCGACCAGAACGCGGAGACTCGCCCGGACTACCAGGCCTCGGCCGATGACAACGTCATCATCCAGGGCATCCAGGGCTCCGACACCAGCTTCGGCTGGGTCGGCTTCGCCTTCGCCCGTGAGGCCGAGGGCGTGAAGGTCCTCGAGGTCGACGGTGGCGACGGCTGCATCGCCCCCACCGACGAGACCATCGCCGACAACTCCTACCCGGTGTCCCGGCCGCTGTTCATCTACGTGAACCCGGCCAAGGCCGAGGAGAACCCCGCGCTGACCGCGTTCGTGGACTTCTATCTGAACGACGCCATCGACTCGGTCTCCGAGGTCGGCTACGTCGACCTGGCCGACGACACGCTGTCCAGCACCGTCGAGCGCTGGGACGCCCGCACCACCGGCGCCGCCTGACCCGCCAGGCACACCCCTTCACCTCACAGGGGCGGATCGGCCGGCCCGGAATCTCCCCCTCCGGGCCGGCCAGTTCGCACCCACGACCGCCGCACGCTCCACCCCCGACAGGCGCCCCATGACCTCCCTGGCGAGCAACCCGACGAGCTACTCGCTCGAGGACTTCCACGGCTCCCGCTCCCGGATGCGCAAGGAGCGGATCGTGCGAGCGGTCCTGTTCACGGCCGCATCCACCTCCATCGTGATCTCGGTCGCCATCGTGGCGTCGCTGATCGGCGAGGCCTGGACCTTCGTCAGCCAGGTCGAGCTCGCCGCCCTCTGGACCGACGGGTGGTTCCCGCGGCGCGGCATGTACGACGTCAAGACCCTCGTCAGCGGCAGCCTCATCGTCACCGTCATCGCGATGGCGGTGGCCGGCCCGCTCGGCCTCGGCGCCGCCGTCTACCTCTCCGAGTACGCACCAGCCACCGTCCGCAAGGTGGTCAAGCCGGCGCTCGAGATCCTGGCCGGCATCCCGTCGGTGGTGCTGGGCTTCTTCGCCCTGACCTTCCTGTCCCCGGTGATCGTCCAGCGACTGAACGACGAGGCGACCCAGTTCAACATCGCGGCGGCCGGCATCGGCGTCGGCATCCTCACGATCCCGCTGGTCGCGTCGATCTCCGAGGACGCGATGCGCTCGGTGCCGATGGCGCTGCGCGAGGCCTCCTACGGGCTCGGTGCCCGGAAGATCACCACGACGATCCGGGTCGTGATCCCGGCCGCGGTGTCGGGTCTGGTCGCGGCGTTCATCGTGGCGGTGTCCCGGGCGATCGGGGAGACCATGGTCGTGTTCATCGCGGCCGGCGCCACCGGCGGGTCCCTGTTCAGCACCGACATCTTCAGGCCGGGTCAGACGATGACTGCGGCGATGGCGTCCCAGGCAGCCGGCACCGACCAGGTGCGCGGCGCCGGGCTCACCTTCCAGAGCCTGTTCTTCGTCGGGATGCTGCTCTTCCTCGTCACGCTCGTCCTCAACGTGCTCGCCAGCCGGTTCGTCCGCCGCGTGCGCCAGGCCTACTAGGAGCCGACGATGGCACTCACGACCCCAGCGAGCCTCGGAGGCGGCATCGCCGCCGAGCAGGTCCGGCGCCAGCTCACCGGCAACCGGAGCGACGTCTCCGGCAAGGCGTTCCAGGCGATCCTGATCGCCGCGCTGGCCACCTCCATCGTGATCCTCGGCGTCCTGGTCTACGACGTGGCCCAGACCGGCAGCGGCACGCTCACCGGGCGGCTCGGCGACTTCCTCCAGGGGAGCCTGCGCTCGCAGGCCGAGGCCTCCGGGATCCTGCAGGGGCTGCGGGGCACCTTCTTCATCGGCGTGTTCACCGTCGTGGTGGCCTTCCCCGTCGGCATCGCCTCGGCGATCTACCTCGAGGAGTACGCGCGATCGACCCGGCTCACCCGGTTCATCGACGTGAGCATCCGCAACCTGGCCGGGGTGCCCTCGGTGGTCTACGGCATCCTCGGCCTGGCCATCTTCGTCAAGGCGCTCGGGAGCTTCACCGGCCCCGACGCCCAGGGTCGCTCGGTCATCTCCGCCGGCCTCACGCTGGCGATCCTGGTGCTGCCCATCGTGATCATCACCAGCGCCGAGGCCCTGCGCGCCGTGCCCGCCGAGCTGCGGGAGGCCGCCTACGGGGTGGGCGCCACCACGTGGGAGGTCACCAAGCACCACGTGATCCCCTACGCCGCCCCCGGGATCCTCACCGGCACGGTCCTGGCCCTCGCCCGAGCGCTCGGCGAGGCCGCGCCGCTCATCCTCGTCGGCGCGGTGACGGGCTTCCTCTCCGGTGGGACCGGCATGTCGCTCGACAGCCTCGACGAGCGCTTCACGGCGATGCCGATCGTGATCACCACCTGGGCCGGCCGGCCCGGGGCCGACTGGGAGCAGGCCACCGCCGCGGCCATCGTCGTGCTGCTCGCCGTGGTCCTGCTCGCCAACGCCATCGCCATCCTCCTGCGCAACCGCTACGAGAAGAAGAGGGGCTGACATGCCCGACAACCTGACCCGAGAGGTCCGCCTCATGGCCGAGAACGGATCCCCCGTGCCCCGGACGGAGCCAGCGCCGCCCGGGGTCCCGCAGCAGGCGGTGTTCGACGTCTCCGGCGTGGCCGTGTACTACGGGGACTTCCGCGCCGTGCGCGACGTCTCCCTGGACGTGCGCCAGCACGAGATCACGGCGTTCATCGGTCCGTCGGGGTGTGGGAAGTCGACGATGCTGCGGTGCTTCAACCGGATGAACGATCTGATCGACACGGCTCGGGTGGAGGGTGACATCAGCTACCACGGGGTCGACCTGTACGACCCCGCGGTGAACCCGGTGGAGGTGCGTCGTCGGATCGGGATGGTGTTCCAGAAGCCGAACCCGTTCCCGAAGTCGATCTACGACAACGTGGCCTACGGTCCGAAGGTGGCGGGTGCCAAGGGCAACCTCGATGACGTCGTGGAAGAGGCGCTGCAGGGTGCGGCGCTGTGGGACGAGGTGAAGGACCGGCTGAAGGAGTCGGGGATGAGCCTGTCGGGTGGCCAGCAGCAGCGGCTCTGCATCGCGCGGGCGATCGCGACGGATCCGGAGGTGCTGTTGATGGATGAGCCGTGCTCGGCGCTGGACCCGATCGCCACCGGACGCATCGAGGACCTCATGGTGGAGATCAAGGAGCGCTACACGATCATCATCGTGACCCACAACATGCAGCAGGCGGCTCGGGTGTCGGACCGGACGGCGTTCTTCACGACCGAGGTGAACGAGGAGAGCGACCGCCGCACCGGCCTGCTCGTCGAGTACGCCGACACCGACAAGATCTTCACCACACCGGATGACGAACGCACCGAGAACTACGTGACGGGTCGCTTCGGCTGATGCACCCAGCGCACGAGCCACTGGGCACGGGGGACGGGCAAGGGGGTCGACGGTTGCGCAAGTCCTTCCACGACGAGCTGGACCAGCTGCGGCTGCAGGTCGAGCTCATGGGCGTCAAGGTGGACCACAACCTGGAGCGCACCCGTCGCGTGCTGCTCGATGGCGACCCCGGCGCCGCCGCCGCAGCCGTCGCGTGCGACGACGAGATCGACGCGATGAACGTGAGCCTCACGGAGCGCTGCTACGACCTGCTCGCCCGGGAGAACCCGGTGGCCTCCGACCTCCGCTTCGTCGTGTCCGTGCTGCGGATCCTGTCCGAGCTGGAGCGGATCGGCGACCTCGCCCTGCGCGTCGTGAAGCTGAACCCCGAGCGTGGGCTTTGGGCCGGGCACCGAGCGACGTTCGACATCCTCGTGTCGATGGACGACACGGCCGTGGCGGCGTACCGGGACGCGCTGCGGGCCTGGTCGGCCCAGGACCTCCACCTCGCCACCGACCTCGCCACCCGGGTCCAGGCGATGGACATGCACTACGAGCACCTGATGGCCGAGCTGCTCCGGCTGGTCGGTCCCGATGCCGTGCGGATCGCCACGTCCACGCTCATCGCCGGCCGTTCCCTGGAGCGCATCGCCGACCACTCCGCCATCATCGGTGCCCGCCTGCGCTACATGCTCACCGGAGACCCCGACCACCTCACGGCGGAGGTCCGCTGATGTCCGTCGACCAGCCGACCGCTCCGGTGCTGCGGAAGGCCCACGCCCCCGTGCACCACCCGACCGTGCTGGTGGTGGAGGACGAGGAGTCCTTCATCGAGGCGCTCACCATCGGCCTGGCGCGGGAGGGCTTCCGGGTGCAGGTCGCCCGGGACGGCGCTGCCGCCCTCGCCATGTTCGACGCGATCCAGCCCGACGTGCTGCTCCTGGACGTGCTCCTGCCCAAGGTGTCGGGGATCGACGTGTGCCGGGAGCTGCGGAAGCGGTCCCGCGTGCCCATCATCATGGTCACGGCGAAGGGGTCGGAGATCGATGCCGTCGTGGGCCTCGAGGTCGGCGCCGATGACTACGTCACCAAGCCGTACCGCATCCGTGAGCTGATCGCCCGCATGCGCGCCGTCATGCGACGCCAGGTCGGCACCGACCACGCGCTCCCCGCCGAGGCCGTGCAGGTCGCCGACGTCGCGCTCGATCCGGAGCGGCACGAGGTCCGCATCCGGGGCGAGCTGACCCCGATGCCGCTGAAGGAGTTCGAGCTGCTCCACGTGCTCCTCGCCAACGTCGACCGCGTCATGACTCGTGGCGATCTCATCGACCTCGTGTGGGGCTTCGACTACGTCGGCGACACCAAGACCCTCGACGTGCACGTGAAGCGACTGCGGGCCAAGGTCGAGATGGATCCCGCCAACCCCCAGCGCATCGTGACCATCCGGGGGCTGGGCTACAAGTACGCCACGTCGAGCGCCTGACCCGTCGCCGCGACTTCCGTCGCCGTTCACGAGCAGCACACCCCGGGGCCACGGCCGGGAAACCGGCGCCTCCTACCTTCGCCGCATGCCCCAAGGCCCAGAGCTCCTCATCGTCCTGTTCGTCATCATCCTGCTGTTCGGCGGGGCGAAGCTCCCCAAGCTCGCCCGTTCGCTGGGACGGGCCCAGACCGAGTTCAAGCAGGGTCTCAGCGAGGGCACGGCGACGAGGACCGACGACACCGACCCGGCGCCGTCGGCCTGACCGTCGGCGGAGCGTCCTCGTGTTCAACGTGGGAGGCCTCGAGCTCCTGGCGATCGCCCTCGTCGCCCTCGTCGTGCTCGGTCCGGACAAGCTGCCGGCCGCCCTCCGCCAGGCGGGCTCGGCGCTCGGACAGCTGCGGCGCATGTCCGACGCCTTCCGCATCGATGTGACCGCCGCGCTCACCGACGACGCGGCCGAGCGACCCGGCGCCGACCTGCGGGTCGACTGAGCAGCCATGGTCGCGGTTCGCAGGAGATCGGGCGGTGGACGCCGGACCACGGAGGCGCCCGGGCCGGCAGACCTGTCGGTGCTCGACCACCTGTCCGAGCTGCGGGACCGGATCATCAAGTCGGCAGCGGCCGTCACCGTGGGTGCCGTGGTCTGCTGGTTCCTCTACCCGTGGATCTTCGATGTCCTGGTCGACCCCTACTGCAGCCTGCAGGGTGCCGCGGTCGACGATTGCCGGCTCCTGCAGACCGAGCCCCTGGAGGCGTTCTCCATCCGCCTCAAGATCGCCGGCTACGGGGGCGTCGCGCTCGCCATGCCGGTCCTGCTGTGGCAGGTCTGGCGGTTCGTCGTCCCCGGGCTCCACGCGAACGAGAAGCGGTGGGCGTACCCGTTCGTGGGATCGGCGCTCGTGCTGTTCGTGCTCGGCGCCACCCTGGCGTTCCACACCCTCACCCCCGCGCTCGAGTTCCTCACCGAGGTCGGCGGCGAGGGCCTGCAGCAGCAGTTTCGCCCCGCCCCCTACTTCGAGCTCATCACCTACATGATGCTGGCCTTCGGTGTCGGCTTCGAGTTCCCCATCGTCCTCGTCTTCCTCCAGCTGGCAGGCGTCATCACCGCCTCGAGCCTGCGGAGCGCCCGGCGCTACGCCGTGGTCGGGATCGTCGTCGTCGTCGCCGTCATCACCCCATCGGGTGACCCCTACACGCTCGGCATCCTCTCGATCCCGATGTACCTCTTCTACGAGATCTCGATCCTCATCGGAACGCTCCTGACCCGCCGATCCGATGAGCGGTGATCGCCGGGCACCGTCAGGCCGCTCACGCGAACCGCACGACTGGCCACCCCCGTGCCTTCGCCACCCGGCGCAGCGGACGGTCCGGGTTGACCGCCACCGGCTCGCGGCAGGCCTCGAGCACCGGGAGGTCCGAGGTGGAGTCGGCATATGCGGTGGCCGCATCCAAGGAGCCGGGTCCGAGGTCGTGCTCCAGCCGCTGCACCTTGCCGATGCCGTAGCAGAACGGGCCATCGAGACCGCCCGTGTAGCGGCTCCCGTCGACCTCGGCGCGGGTGCCCACGGCCCGTTGCGCACCGAGGCGGGACGCGATGGCCTCGACCAGCTCCTGGGGGCTCGCGGACAGGATCACGATGAAGTCGCCGGCCTCCTGGTGGCGACGCAGCAGCATCCGTGCGCCGGGCAGCACCTGGCGGCTGAGCGCACGACCGACCTCGTCGGTCAGCGCTCGCAGCTGCGCGACGTCGGCGCCGGCGATGTGGCGGAGCGCGATGGTGCGGATGCGGTCGACGTCGTCATCGGTGGCCCCGCGGCGCCGGAACACCTGGTCCATCGCCAGCCCCGAGAGCAGCTGCTGACCGGAGACCATGCGGCGTCTGGCCATCACGCGGGCCAGCGCCACAAGGCTCGACCCGGCCAGCAACGTGCGATCCAGGTCGAACACGGCAGGCCGACCGACCACCTCGGGCAGCGCCTCGGCCTCGCGTGCAGCGTGCTCCGATGCGGTCATGGTCGTAGGACACCATCCCGACCTCTCCGCGACGGATACCACGGGGGCACGGGGCATGAACGATGCGTGAAGTCGCCGCCCGCCTGCCGGGGGAGGGGACGGCATCCCCCGGCCGATGCGACGGGCCGACGCGAGGTGTCGCGGAGGTGACGGGACACCTCATGGCGCCTGAACGCTCGGTGGACCGAGCCCGAACGACGTCCCCGGGGTGCAGATCGGCACGAGGGGGGATGCCAGCGTGGAGGAGGCGCTGACCCCCGTTCCCGACTCGATCAAGCAGACCGTGCACGAAGACCACCCAGGCCGCTGGCGGCGCTTCATCCGATGGTTCACCCGATCGAGACGCCGGCCCGACCATGCCGCAGCGCCGACCGGGGTCGGTTCCACGGTCGAGGACGCCGCCGGGCTCGATCTCCGGCAACGTCCGGAGCGCTTCTTCAACCGCGAGCTGTCGTGGCTCGAGTTCAACGCGCGCGTGCTCGCCCTCGCCACCGACGACCAGGTGCCGCTGCTGGAGCGGGCCAAGTTCCTGGCGATCTTCTCGTCCAACCTCGATGAGTTCTTCCAGGTGCGGGTCGCCGGCCTGAAGGACCAGCTGTTCGCCGGTGTGCGCCGGCCATCCCACGACGGGCGCGCACCCGCCGAGCAGCTGGCGGCGATCCGCGACGTCGTGCTCGACCTGTGCCGCGACCACCAGCAGGTCTTCACCGGCGTGGTCGTCGCGCAGCTCGAGCGGGAGGGCATCCGGCTCACGCACCTGGCGCGGCTCCCGGAGCCCGAACGGGAGGCGATCGACCGGGTCTTCGACGAGCACGTGTTCCCGGTGCTCACGCCGTTGGCGGTGGACCCGGGGCACCCCTTCCCCTACATCTCCAACCTGTCGCTCAACCTGGCGGTCCTGGTGGCCGACCCCGAGACCGGTGAGCGGCGGTTCGCCCGGGTGAAGGTTCCCTCGAACCTCGACCGCTTCCTCCGGGTGCCGGGCACCGCCTCCCTCGTCCCGCTCGAGGAGCTCATCGCCGATCGCCTCGACCGGCTGTTCCCCAGCATGGATGTCCTCGAGTGGTCGCTGTTCCGGGTCACCCGCAACGCCGACCTCACCGTCGAGGACAACGAGGCCGACGACCTGCTCGAAGCGGTGGAGATGGAGCTGCGACGGCGACGGTTCGGTCGTGCCGTGCGGGTCGAGATCGGCGCCGACATGAGCGACGCGCTGCGCGACGTGCTCGTGCGAGAGCTGGACCTGGCTCCGGAAGACGTCTACGTCGTGCAGGGACTCCTGGACCTGACATCGCTCTGGTCGATCCACGCCTTGGAACGACCAGACCTGAAGGACAAGCACTGGGCCGGCACCACCCCATGGCACGCCGCCGGCGACGGCGTCCCTGCCGACTTCTTCGCTGAGATCCGACGTGGCGACATCCTCGTCCACCACCCGTACTCGAGCTTCCACAACACGGTGGAGGCGTTCCTCCGACAGGCCTCCAAGGACCCTGGCGTGGTGGCCATCAAGATGACGCTGTACCGGACCTCCGGTGACAGTTCGATCATCCGGTCCCTGGTGCGGGCCGCGGAGTCGGGCAAGCAGGTGGCGGTGCTGGTCGAGCTGAAGGCCCGCTTCGACGAGGCCCGCAACATCGAGTGGGCCAAGGCGCTCGAGGAGGTCGGCGTCCACGTCGTCTACGGGATCGTCGGCCTCAAGACCCACACCAAGACGCTGCTCGTGGTGCGCGAGGAGCGCGACGGTCTCCGCCGCTACTGCCACATCGGGACGGGCAACTACAACCCGAAGACGGCGACGATCTACGAGGACCTCGGCCTCTTCACCACCGACCCCGCCATCGGCACCGACCTGTCCCAGCTGTTCAACTACCTCACCGGGTTCAGCAGCGCCGTGGACTACGAGAAGCTCGTCGTCGCCCCGGATCACCTCCGCCGACGGTTCGAGGGGCTGATCGCCGGCGAGGCCCAGCACGGCAGCGGTGGGCGCATCGTGGCGAAGATGAACAGCCTCTCCGATCCGGCGATGATCGACGCGCTCTACGCCGCCGCGGCCGCTGGCGTGGAGGTCGACCTCATCGTGCGGGGCATCTGCTGCCTCCGGCCAGGGGTGCCGGGGCTGTCCGAGAACATCCGCGTGCGGTCCATCGTCGGCCGCTACCTCGAGCACAGCCGCATCTACCGCTTCGCGAACGGCGCCGGGACGGGGCGACCGCTGCACCTCATCGGCTCCGCCGACCTCATGACCCGCAACATCAACCGCCGGGTGGAGGCGCTCACGCCGGTCGAGGCGCCCGAGCTCCAGGAGCGGCTCGACGAGATCCTCGACGTCAACCTCGCTGACGACCAGCTGGCCTGGTCCCTGGACGGCGACGGCCGCTGGCGGCGCGAGCTGGGTGAAGCAGAGGGCGGCGTCCACACCCACGTTGCGCTCCAGCAGGCGGCGCTGAACCGCATCCGTCACCTCGCGCACGAACGCTGATGGTGCGGTGACGTCAGGTGTCGCTGGGATCGTGAACGATCAGCACGCTCATCGGAGCATGCGCGGCGACCCGGGCCGAGACGCTGCCCCGGAGGAACCGCTGCACCCTGCCGAGGCCTCGGCTGCCGACCACGACGAGGGTGGCGCCCTCGCGCTCGGAGACGTCGATGATCGCCGCGGCGGGATCATCGGCGACGATGTGTCCCTCGCAGCGCGTGCCGCGGCCCCGGAGGCGCTCCAGCGCAGGGTGTTGCCGTTCCTTCTCTGCGGCAGCTGGGTCGTAGGTGTACCGGAACTCCTCCGGTAGCTCCTTCACCTGCTGCATGAGCCGGGTGGTCGACTCGGGGTGGAACGCAGTCACCACGTGCACCGTCCCGTCCGGCGCGACCTGATCGGCTGCGACCTCGACCGCCCGATCGGCGTCGCTGGAGCCGTCGTACCCGACGACGACCGTGTCGTAACTCATCGCACCCGCTCCTCTCGGTGGCGTCATCGCCGATGACCCTCATGCCGAGCATCCGTGATCACCAGGGTCGGCGGAAGGGGCGAAGGTCACTCCACCGAATGCTGATCTGCCGGCCAACCCGGCTGCGGGAAGGGGCCGGAGCCGGTTCACCGAAGGTTCACCTGCTCGTGATCTCGTTCACGAAGGGCTGGTGGCCGTGGCAGGCGAAGTGTGGGTGAGCATCAGCCCGCCACCTGCTCCTGGAGCCGCTCATCATGGGACAGCTCGATCGTCGTCGCTTCCTCGCCCTCGGACTCGCCGCCACCGGTACGGCCGCATCGTTCGGCCCCGGCTTCTGGCACCGGGCCTACGCGGCCGATGCCGTACCCGGCGACGGGCCCTACGGCTCGATCGCCGGCCGATCGCCGGACGAGAACGGGATCATCCTCCCCGATGGCTTCACCTCGAGGGTCGTGGCCCGGGCGGGTGAGGTCCTCCCGGGCGAATCCGGCTACGCCTGGCACTCCGACCCCGACGGCGGCGCGGTGTTCCCCACCGGTGACGATGGCGGCTGGATCTACGTCTCGAACCAGGAGGAGCGCTTCGACCTGACCGGCGGAGGCGTGGGGGCGATCCGCTTCGACGCCGACGGCGAGGTCATCGATGCATACCGGATCTTGGATGGGACCTACACGAACTGCGCCGGCGGCCCGACCCCGTGGGGGACCTGGCTGTCCTGCGAGGAGCACCCGACCGGGCTCGTGTGGGAGTGCGACCCGTTCGGGGTCGACGAGGCGGTGGCCCGCCCGGCCATGGGAGCGTTCTTCCACGAGGCCGCGTTCGTCGACGATCGGCCGGACCAGCAGTGCGTCTACCTGACGGAGGACGCCAACTCCGACGGCCGGTTCTACCGCTTCACTCCGACGACCTACCCCGACCTGTCGGCCGGGGTGCTGGAGGCGGCAGTCGCCTCGGAAGCCGACGGCACCGGGACGATCAGCTGGGTCGAGGTCGACCCGGTCCTCACCGCCCCGGACGCCGCCGCGAAGGGAGCCCACTCCTATGTCGGTGCCGAGGGCATCTGGATCGACACCGGCCTGGTGTACTTCACCACCAAGGGCGACAACACGGTCTGGGTGTACGACCCGATCAGCTCGACGATGGACATCGTGTACCGAGCCGCCGACTTCCCCGGCGGTGCGGACGCGGCGCCGCTGACCGGCGTCGACAACATCGTGTTCAACGAGGCCGGTGAGCTGTACGTCGCCGAGGACGGCGGCAACATGGAGCTGGTGCTGATCACCCCCGACCGGGTGGTCGCGCCGTTCCTGCGCATCGTGGGCCAGGACGGATCGGAGATCGCCGGGCCGGCCTTCGACCCCAGCGGCACCCGCCTCTACTTCTCCTCGATGCGGGGCACCTCCGGTGACTTCTCGGCCGATGGCATCACCTACGAGATCACCGGTCCGTTCAACACGACTCGCGCGGCTCCGTCCACGACCACCACCACGGCCCCGGCCGCACCCACGACGACCCTCGCCGGACTGGGTGCTGAGGAGCCGGAGCCCAGCCCGGGCGCCGTGGCGACCCTGCCGGCGACCGGGGGCGGAGGAGCGTCAGGCGCCACCCTGGTCCTGCTCGGCGCGGCCGCGGCGAGCGTGGCCGCACGCCGGCGCCTCGCTGTCGAGGACCGGACGGGCGCCGACGCCGAAGGATCGGCCCGCTCCTGAGCTCAACCGACGACTGTCGAATCTTCAGCGGTCGTTCACCGCATCGGCGTGCGCTCGTCGTCCGCCGGCGACGTGTGGATGGTCCGCTGTCCCCATGCAGGGAACGGAGGTGCCGACCGCTCGGGAGGCGATGCACTGGGCGTTCCGACCCACCCCGGTCGACCTTGGCTCGGTGACCGTCGAGGTCCACGGGACGCCGGCGATGGAGGCGCTGTGGCGGCTGGCGGATGCCATCGAACCGCACACCTCGGCGGGTGCGACGGTGATCCTGGACCTCGACGGCCTCGTGCTCACGTCCTCGAGGATGATGCGCGGCTTCATCGCACACCTGAACGCACGCGGGATGGCATCGAACACGGTGCTGCGCTGCAGCCGCTCGACCGGCCGCAAGCTGCTCCGTCGCTGGGCCGGCACCTCGATGCCGATCGTGGGGAGCGACGCGAGCGGACGGTGAAGGTGGAGTGGGTGGAGCGGGTGACGGGAATCGAACCCGCGTTCTCAGCTTGGGAAGCTGACGTTCTGCCATTGAACTACACCCGCAGGACGGCGCCGGGGCCCCGTCTGAGGCCGCCCATCCTAGGCACGGCGGGCGCGGCCGGGTCATCCTGACGGCACCGAATGGGCGGTTCGGGGCATCCCCACCACGGTCGATCGCCTGGCATACCGTTGGGGCGTGGAACAGCGCCGAGAGGGCACCGTCACCGCCCGAGTCGGGCGGGGCGACATCGAGATCGACCTGGCGGCGGACTCCGCCATGCGCGAGGCCGTGGCCGAGCTCACCCGGGGCGACGTCAACCAGCGCCTCGAGGCCGCGCAACGACTCCGCCACGCCGCTGAGGCCCTCGTCGCCGAGCTGGTGGCCGAGGCCCGCAAGAAGGGCGCCACCTGGTCCGACATCGGCGACACCCTCGGCGTCTCCACCCAGGCCGCGCACCAGAAGTACCGCTGGGTCGCGGCCCGCTCCCGCCAGTCCTGACCCTGGACGGCGGCCACCTAACCTGCCCGCCGTGATCCTCTCCGACCACACGATCCGCGAAGAGCTGGCCAACGGTCGCATCGTCATCGACCCGCTGGACGAGTCCTTCATCCAGCCGTCGTCGGTCGACCTCACCCTCGACCCCCGGTTCCTCGTGTTCCGCAACCACACCCGCGGGATGATCGACGTGAAGGAGGACGCGAGCGACCTGACCGAGATGATCACGGTCGAGGACGACCAGCCCTTCGTCCTCCACCCCGGCGAGTTCGTGCTCGGCGCCACCCTCGAGCGCATCGGCGTTCCGGACGATCTCGTCGCCCGCCTCGACGGCAAGTCCAGCCTCGGCCGGCTCGGTCTGCTGATCCACTCCACCGCCGGCTTCATCGACCCGGGCTTCTACGGCCAGATCACCCTCGAGCTGTCGAACGTGCACAACCTGCCGATCACGCTCTACCCGAAGATGAAGATCGGCCAGGTCAGCTTCCTGCGCATGACCACCGCCGCCGACGTCCCCTACGGCACCGGCGCCCTGAAGTCGAAGTACCACGGCCAGGACGGCCCCACGCCCAGCCAGTACTGGAAGAACTTCGAGCAGTAGCTCAGCGCGACGAGGCGAGCTGCTCGTCGATCGCGGCCAGAAGGTCCCGGGCGTGCACCGGACGCTCCAGGTGCGCGTCGGCACCCGAGGCGAGGAGCACGCCGCGGTTGCCGGGCCCCTCGACGACGACCACCCGGCACGAGGACACCCGGTCGTCGTCGTGGCTGCGCACCAGGTCGAGCAGCTGCAGGGCCGAACCGAGCCCGGCGCGGGGCAGGTCGACGATGATGCAGCGGGGGAGCGTGCTCGACGACGTCTCCAGCGCCGGCGTCACCTCGCTGGCCTTCACGGACCGCAGCCCGTGGCGGACGACGAGCCGGGACATGATCTCCACCGCTCCCGGTTCGTCGCCGACGATGAGGACGACCGGTGGCTGGCGCCGATCGATCGTCCCCACGCTCAATCAGTCATGGTGAGGGGCGAGGTCGCGTCGCGAGCCTCGCCGGCCTCGATCGCCTCGAGGACGTGCATCGAGATGTCGGCCACCTTGATGCCGTCGTCCTCGGTGCTCGCCGCCTTCACACCGTCGTCCATCATCACGTAGCAGAACGGGCAGGCGGTGGCGATGCGGTCGGCGCCAGTGGCCACGAGCTCGCGGGAGCGCTCGTCGTTGACCTTGGTGCCGATGGACTCCTCCATCCACATGCGGGCGCCGCCGGCGCCGCAGCACATTCCCTTGGTGCCGTTGCGGGGGGCCTCGACGATCTCGACGCCGCCGAGGGAGCCGATGACCTTGCGGGGCGACATGTAGATGTCGTTGTGGCGACCCAGGTAGCAGGAGTCGTGGTACACGATGCGCTCGTCGAGGCGGGCCCGGCTCATGTCGAGCTTGCCCTCGGCGATGAGGTTCTCCAGCAGCTGGGTGTGGTGGATGACCTCGTAGTGGCCGTCGAGCTGCGGGTACTCGTTGCCGAGCGTGTTGAAGCAGTGCGGGCACTGGGTGACGATCTTCTTGACGCCCATGGTGTTGAGCGTCTCGATGTTCTGCATCGCCAGCATCTGGTAGATGTACTCGTTCCCCGAGCGGCGGGCCGGGTCGCCGGTGCACATCTCGTTGGCGCCGAGGATGGCGAAGTCGAGCCCGGCGCGGCGCATGAGCTTGGCCATCGCCTCGGAGACCTTCTGGTTCTTGTCGTCGAAGGACCCGGCGCAGCCGACCCAGTACAGGTACTCGTGGTCGAAGACGTCGCCGGGCTCGACGATGTCGATGCCCTCGACCTTCTTGGACCAGTCGCCGCGGGTGGCGTTCGACATGCCCCAGGGGTTCCCCTGGTTCTCCATGTTCATGTAGGCGCCGCCGAGCTCGGTCGGGAAGTTCGACTCCATGAGCGACAGGTAGCGGCGCATGTCGAGGATCTTGTCCATGATCTCGATGTTCACCGGGCAGATCTCGTCGCAGGCCTTGCAGGTGGTGCAGGCCCACACCTCCTCGGGCGTGATGCGCTCGAAGAAGGAGTTGGCCGACACGGTGATGTCGGGGACGGTGCCGAGGGGCGGGCTCACCTGCGGTGTGCCGGTGGCGGCCATGACCTCGCCGGACTTGAGCACGATCTCGCGGGGGTCCAGTGGCTTGCCGGTGGCGTGGGCGGGGCAGACGCTGGTGCAGCGGCCGCACATGGTGCAGGCGTCGAGGTCGACGAGCTGCTTCCAGGTGAAGTCCTCGACCGTGGAGGCGCCGAAGCTCTCGAGCTCGGTCTCCATCAGGTTCGGCATGGCCTTCATCGCGCCCTTGGGGCGCTCCCGATCTCGCAGGTACATGTTGATCGGGCTCGTGAACATGTGGCGCAGCATCGTGACCGGGAGGATCACCAGGAACACGAGGAACGAGATGACGTGGAGGATCCACATCGCCTGGTGCCAACCGGCGACGGTGTCGAGGTTCTCGACCAACCCGGACAGCGGGTAGCCGACGAAGCTCCACTTCTCGAAGTCGGGGCGGCCGTCGACGGCGATGCGGAACATCTCGGCCAGGAAGCCGGTGACGCCGATGGCGAACAGCGTGCCGAGGATGACCGCGTACTCGGCCTTGGTCTTCATCCGGATGCGATAGGGGCGCTGGACGTAGCGACGCACGATGGCCCAGCCCACGCCGATGAGGAACAGCACGCCGGCGGCGTCGCCCACGAAGGCGTAGGCGCGGTAGACGTCGCCGTGGAGGAACTTGGCCTCGTCCGGCAGCTGGTGGTTGACCTCGAGCACCGTGGTGACGGCGAGCAGCACCAGGAACGGGAAGTACATCAGGCTGTGCATGACGCCGGCAGCGGGGTCGCGCAGCAGCGTCTGCATGTACACGCCGGCGCGGAAGTCCTTGAGGCGCTGACCGACGTTCTTCTTGGTGGTGCGACGGTTCTCCGGCGCACCCCGCTCCCAGTTCTTCATGCGCTGGCTGAAGGCCACGGCGCCGTAGAGCAGGGTGATCGGCACGATCATGTAGAACGCGGCCTTGATCGGCGACGGGATGTTCCCGAACACCTCGCGCGTGATCTCGGACTCGCCGTGGAACTGGAAGTACGTGGCGGCGATGCCGGAGACGACGGTGACCGCCGCGATCAGCACACCGAGCCCGAGGGCCAGCTGGTGGGGCTTGATCCGACGTGAGGACTCGACCGTGGGTTCCATAGCGGGAGGGAGGCTACTTGCGGTCACGCAGGGGTGGGAAAGCCCTCGCCGGGTCCTCCGGGTCGAGCACCCGGACCCCGATGCTGCGGGCCATCCGGGCGGCCAGCGCGACGGCCTGGGCGGGGCTGATGGTGGCGCCCGCCAGGGTGGCGACCGCGGTCACCGAGGTGAGATCTGCGCCGGTCAGATCGACCCGTTCGCACCGGGCCCGTTCGAGCAGCACGTCCTCGAGGCCGACGCCGGTGATGGTGAGGTCCTCCAGCTGCGCGGCGGTGGCGTCCAGGCCCTCGATGCGGCCGCCGTGGACGGCCACCCGCCGGATCCGAGCGAGGCGCCACGAGGCGAGGTCGAGCGCGCAGTCCTCGAACGTGACGTCCTCGAGGGTGGCTTCGGCCAGGTCGGCGCCGCTGAGCCGGCACCGCACCAGGTGGGTGCGCACGAGGCCGGTGATGCGACGACCGACCAGGTCCAGGCCGTCGAGCACGCTGTCGCCGGCCTCGATGCTGCACCCTTCGGGCACGTCGATCGCGCAGCCGCGCAGCCGGCTGCGGAGCAGGTCGAGCGTGCGGGCCTCGGGCAGCGACAGCACGAGGCCCTCGGCGTCGAGGCCGTCGATGTCGGGGTACAGCTCGTCGAGGTCGTCCAGGTCGACGGTGACCGCCGGTGCGTCGGGGAGGACGGGTTCGCGGGGCGGCGCCGCCCAGTCGTCCGCGGTGGTGGCCACCGTGGCGGGCTGGTTCAGCTCAGCCGTAGGCCTTGGCGTCGAGCTCCCGGATGCGGGCGGCGAGGGCCTTGAGCAGCTTGTGCGAGATGGACGGCACCTCGTCGAGCAGGCCGGCGAACTCCCCCGGGCCGAGCACGAGGGCCTCGACCGGGCCCTGAGCGATGACGGTCGCGGTGCGCGGGCCCTTGTCCAGCAGCCCGAGCTCCCCGAGGAACGCGCCGGGACCGAGCTCGGCCACCTTGCGCCCGTTGCGCTTGACGACGACGGTGCCCTCGGTGAGGACGAAGGCCTCCCGTGCCGACTGGTCCTGCTTCATCAGCTCGGTCCCGTCGGGAAACGACAGCTCGGTGGTCGCCTTGGCGATCATGCCCAGCTCCTTCTTGGAGCAGGCGGTGAACAGCGGCACCTGGGACAGGTGATCGGACGCGTTCTTCTTCGACATGGGCGGAGCATACGGAACCCCTGCGGATCGTGCCGGGAAGATGTGCCGGAGCGGTGACTTGTGGGAAACACGGGAGAAACGGAGCGTCCGTACCGTCCGGAAGCGATGAAGGACGTGACCATCGTCCGCTGGCCCGACGAGCGGACCCTCCGGGAGGAGCTGGCCAAGAGCGGCCGCGCCCGGCTCTTGATGGTCGACACCGAAGCGGCGCCGCCGATCGCCTCCGATCCGCTCGAGGACTGGGTCCGCACCCCCTGCGGTGAGCTGGACGTGCGTGCCCGGCTCGAGGGCCTGCGCCTCCGCCTCGAGCGGACGTTGGAGCTGGTGCCCGAGCTCGACACCGACGGCGTCATCCGCTTCGGTGACCGCTGGGCGCCGTTGCCCCCCGTCGAGGCCCGCCTCACGACCGTGCTCGTCCGGCGCTTCGGCGCCGTGGTCAGCCGCGACGAGCTCGTCGCCGCCGGGTGGCCCGGCGGCACGCCGGGCCGCAACGCCCTCGACGTCCACGTGCTCCGCCTGCGCCGACGCCTGGAACCCGTGCGCCTGGCGATCCGGACGGTCCGGTCGCGCGGCTACCTGCTCGAGCCGTCGGCGGCCGGCCACTGACCTGATCCACGAAACACGCCGGTCACACAGCGTTGCCAGCGGCGCAACGACCACGAGACCGACGTGCAACGGGCGGTCCTTACCGTCAGTTCCGGGTCAGATCGCTGTCAGCCAGACACGCCCCCATCACCCCCACCCAACGAATCGAAGGAGACAGCTGTGAAGCGCAAGTTGCTCATCGGAGCAGGACTGGTCGGAGCGGCACTGCTGCTGCTGGCCAACCCTGCTGCCGCCCAGGAGGCCGAGGAAGTCGCCGATCCGGCCACGCAGGTCGTGCTCGACAACATCTTCGTCTTCGTCTGCGGGATCCTGGTCTTCTTCATGCAGGCCGGCTTCGCGCTGGTCGAGGCGGGCCTCACCCGGGCCAAGAACGTCTCCAACATCATGATGAAGAACCTGATGGACATGTCCGCCGGCGTCCTCGCGTTCGCGCTCGTGGGCTACGGCATCGGGTTCGGCGGGAGCGAGCTGCTCGGCGGCTGGTTCGGCTTCGGGTTCGGCATCGCCGGCATCGAGGATCCGGCAGCCGCCCAGGTGCTCAACCTCTCTCCGGCCACGTTCTTCTTCTTCCAGGCCGCCTTCGCCGCCGCGGCCGCCACGATCGTGTCGGGCGCCATGGCGGAGCGCACGAAGTTCAAGAGCTACTTCATCTACAGCCTGGTCATCACCGCCGTGGTGTACCCGACGGTGCTGCGCTGGACGTGGGGTGGCGGCTGGCTGGCCCAGCTCGACATCCCGTTCTCGGACTTCGCCGGCTCCACCATCGTCCACGCCACGGGCGGCTGGGCCGCCCTCGCCGGCGCCCTCGTCCTCGGACCCCGCCTCGGCAAGTACGGCAAGGATGGCAAGGCCCGGGCGATCCCCGGCCACAACGTCCCCTACGTCGTGCTCGGCGCCATCATCCTCTTCATCGGCTGGTTCGGCTTCAACCCCGGCTCCGAGCTCGGCGCCGACAACCTGGTGCCGCAGCTCGCGGTCAAGACCCTCCTCGCTGCGTGTGCGGGTGCACTCGTCTCGATGATCGTGAACTGGCTGCGGGACGGGAAGCCGGACGTGACCATGGCCGCCAACGGCCTGCTCGCCGGCCTGGTCTCCATCACGGCCCCGGTCGGCGCGGTCGAGACCTGGGCCGCGATCCTGATCGGCGCCGTCGGCGGCTTCATCGCCGTGTTCTCCATCAGCTTCTTCGATCGGATGAAGGTGGACGACCCGGTCGGTGCGATCACGGTGCACGGCGTGGCCGGCACCTGGGGCACGCTCTCCATCGCCCTGTTCGCCAAGTACGACGACGCGTTCCTCGGACGTGAGGATGCCGGCCTCTTCTACGGTGGTGGGATCGACCAGCTCTCCACGCAGGCCCTGTTCGTCGGCGTGCACTTCGTCTTCGTCTTCGGCGCTGCGTTCCTGCTCTTCCAGGTGATCAAGGCCACGGTCGGCCTGCGGGTCACCGAGGAGGAGGAGCTCGCCGGCCTCGACGTCGAGGAGCACGGCCACGTGGGCTACGCCCCCGATTCCGGCGGGTCGAGCTCGCTCGGCACCAGCTCGTCCAACAAGCCCGTCTCAGTCTGAGCGAACCAAGGAGCAAACGTGTTGCATCTCGTGACCGCGGTGATCAAGCCGCACAAGCTCGACGACGTCAAGGAGGCCCTCAAGGGGGTCGGCGTCCAGGGCATGACCGTCTCCGAGGTCAAGGGGTTCGGCCGCCAGGGCGGCCACACCGAGACCTACCGAGGCGCTGAGTACACGATCGACTTCGTCCCCAAGGTGAAGATCGAGATCGTGTGCGGGACCGAGGACGCCGAGAAGGTCGCCGACGCCATCGCCTCGTCGGCCCAGACCGGCAAGATCGGTGACGGCAAGATCTGGATGACGGCGGTCGAACGCCTCGCCCGGATCCGCACCGGTGAGATGGGACCCGACGCCGTCTAGGAGTCGTCCCCACATCACCGCCCTTCGGCGGGCCTGCACCCCCGGCTTCCCCCTGCCGGGGGTGCGGCGCGTCCGGGTTCAGCCCTTGGCCTGGGCCTCGACTGCCGCGGCTGCGGCGGCGACCTCGTCGGGGTCGGCCAGGTAGCGCTCCGACACCGGCTTGTCCTCGACCGGGTGGAAGTCGTCGTCCAGCTCGTAGACGAGGGGCTGGCCGGTCGGGATGTTGAGGCCAGGGATCTCGTCGTCGCTGATGTGGTCGAGGTGCTTGACCAGGGCCCGCAGCGAGTTGCCGTGGGCGGCGACGAGCACGGTGTGGCCGTCGGCGAGGTCGGGGACGATGGCGTCGAACCAGTAGGGAAGCATCCGCTCGACCACGTCCTTCAGGCACTCGCTGGCCGGGCGCAGCTCCGGCGGCACGTGGGCGTAGCGAGGGTCGTCGTTGGGGTTGAAGCGGTTGTCGGCCTCGATCGCCGGCGGGGGCGTGTCGTAGCTGCGCCGCCAGATGTGGACCTGGTCGTCCCCGTACTTCTCGGCGGTCTCGGCCTTGTCCCGGCCGGTGAGGTCGCCGTAGTGGCGCTCGTTCAGGCGCCAGTGCCGGCGCACCGGGATCCACGAGCGGTCGCAGGCGGCGAGGGCGAGCTCGGCGGTGCGGATCGCCCGGGTCTGCAGGGAGGTGTGCACCGTGTCGGGGAGCACGCCCTTCTCGAGCAGCAGCTCGCCGCCGGTGCGGGCCTCGTGCTCGCCCAGCTCGGTGAGCGGGGCGTCGTACCAGCCGGTGAACAGGTTCTCGAGGTTCCAGACCGACTGCCCGTGGCGGAGCAGGACGAGCGTGTGCGACATGGTCCGGACCGTAGCGGGACCGGTCTCTGGCGGGCACCCGTCCGGCGCCACATCAGCCGCACGACCGGGCGTACGCTTGCCGGCAGGGGAGAGGGGGGCTCAGACATGCTCGACATCGACGAGGCAACAGATCACAACGCCACCGCGGTCCGGCTGCGATACCTGGAGCCGGGGGTGCCGTTGCGGCTCGCCGTGCTCCGTGACGTGCTCGGCGGGTTCGCGTGCTCGATCGTGGAGGCCGACGGCCGCACGATCTGGATCGACCTGCCGATCCGGCGCGACGCGATGCTCGACCTGGAGGTCGGCCAGCTCGTGTCGGTGCGCTTCGACCGCCCCGGCGACGCCGTCTACTCCTTCGACACCGTCGTCACCGACCTGCGCCCCGACGACCGCGCCCCGTTCGGCCTGGCGATGCCGGTCACCATCGACCGGCGCGCCCGTCGCAACGACGCCCGGGTGCCGCTGGTCCTCGACGCCCACTTCGAGGTCGACGGCGGGCTGAGCGGTCTGGCCAAGGTCGTCGATCTCTCCGCCGGCGGGGTCGGCCTCATCTGCGAGGAGGAGCTGACCGAGGGGGCCGTGCTCACGGTGCGCTGCGCCCTGCCCGGCCCGGACGGGGAGGTGCCCATCGAGCAGCGGGCCGAGGTGCGCACCGTGTCGATGTACGGCCGCACGCCCGGCGGCACCACGCTGCACCACTACGGGGTGGCGTTCACCGGCGGCGACGACGAGCTGCGCGAGCAGATCCTCACGTCGGTGATCTGGAACCTCACCCACAACCCCGCCGTCCTGTAGCCCGATCCGTTCCGGGCCGCGGTGCACGCCCCGGAGGCGTGGGGAGCGGCCCGGTCCGTCGAGCGGGCGTCAGTCGCGAGCGCCGGTGAGCTGCAGGCGGCGGAGGCCCACCGTGGCGAGCGCCAGGCAGACGATGGTGATGAGGCCGAGGCGGACGACGGCGTCCCATCCCTCGGGGATGCCGCTGCGCGTCGGTGCCCCGGCCACGTCGCCGAGGCCGGTGAAGGTGGCCTGGCCCTGCCACGTCGGGGACAGCTGGGCGATGCCGGACAGCACGGCGCCGAGCAGTCGCTCGATCACGAACACGATGGCCAGCGACCACACCGCGGCCCGACGGGTGATGGCGCCGATGAGCACGAAGAGGGCGATGTGGGCGGCGGCGCCGGCCGCAGTGGCCACCACGACGGGTCCGACGAGGCTGCTGGCACCGGCGAGGACCGCGGCGACGGCGGCGCACGGGACGAGGGTGAGCAGGGCGATGAGCCAGCCGCCCAGCCAGCGGGCGAGGGCGAGCTCCCAGAAGCGCACGGGGGTGAGCCAGGTGAAGCCGAGGGTGCCGGAGCGGACCTCGGCCCCGAGGACCGCATCGCCGATGACGAGGGTGCCGAGCGGCATGGCCAGGCCGAAGATGCCGAGGGCAGCGACGTCGGTGAACGCCGCGTCCGCGGTGTCGTCGAGCGCGAGGGACAGCAGGCCGCTGGCGAGGATCGTGGCGCACGGCAGGGCGAGCACGGCGAGGCGGCGAGCGGGCAGGCACGCCCTCGGCACGTAGGCGACCAGGGCGGGCAGCCGGCGCAGCGGCGACCCGGTGGGACGGAGGGCGGTGGGGGAGGTCATCGGCTGGTCAGGTCGGCGAAGACGCTGTCGAGGGATGCGTCGAGGGCCCGGACCTCGCGCAGGCGGACGTCGAGCTGGCGGGACAGGCCGGGCAGGGCGAGGGCGAGCTCGCCGGCGTTGCCGGTGGAGATGGTGACGCCGGCGTCGGCGAGCTCGACGGCGACGACCTGGTCGAGGCCGAGCAGGCCGGTGGCGAGGCGACGGTCGTCGTCGGAGCGCAGCAGCACCCGTCGGGGCCGGTCGGCCATGGCGTCGCGGATGGCGCGGTGGCTGCCGGCGGCGGCGAGGCGCCCGTGCACGACGACGATGACCCGCGCCGCCAGGCGCTCGACCTCGTGGAGGACGTGGCTGCTGACGACGACGGTGCGCCCGGCCGCGCCGAGGGCCTGGAACAGCTCGATGAGGGCGACCCGCTGGACCGGGTCGGCGCCGTTCAGGGGCTCGTCGAGGACGAGCACCTCGGGGTCGGTGACGAGGGCGGCGGCGACCTTGGCCCGCTGGCGCATGCCCTTGGAGAACCCGCCCAGGCGACGGTCGGCCACGTCGGTGAGGGAGACCTCGGCCAGGGAGCGCTCGACAGCATCGCGGTCGGTGACGCCGTTCAGCGTCGCCTGGTAGCGGACGAGCTGGCGGGCGGTGAGCGCCTCGGGGACGGCGTCCTCCTCCGGCACGAGGGCGACGCGGGCCTGGACGTCGCGGTGGCCGCGGGGATCGTGGCCGAGCACCGTGACGTGGCCGCGGCGGGGCGGGATGAGGCCGCACATGGCCCGCATGAGGGTGGTCTTGCCGGCGCCGTTGGGGCCGAGCAGGCCGGTGACGCCCGGTCCGAACGAGCACGACAGCTCCGACAGCGCGACCTTCTGGCCGAACCAGACCGACACGTCGTCGACCACGACGGTGGCGTCGTCGACGAAGGCGGGGTCGAGGCCCTCGGTGGTGGTCATGTCTCCACCCAGCGGTAGCGCCACAGCAGGGTGGCCAGCGACCCGCCGACGACGGCCAGGTACACGCCCACCGCGAGGGCACCGCCGCCGGTCACCCCGGCGAGGTCGGCATCGGGGGAGATCTGCCCGTCGAAGATCAGGTCACGGACCTGCAGCGGGTTGTTGAGCAGGTTCACCGCCGCCCAGGCGGTGCTCCCGGATCCGCCCTCGGTGAGGATCGCCGCGGTCACCGACGTCACCAGCAGCACGATGAGCAGGGCAGCGGCGGCCACGATGCGCCGGGTGGCGAAGGAGGAGATGGCCACGGCGAGCGAGGCGTAGTAGAGGGCGAGGACGGCCACGGCGAGGGGCACCTGCCAGAGCACCGCAGCGTTGTCGGTCAGATAGTCGAGGGCGGCGTCGCTCACCAGCATCTGGCCGACGAAGAGCACGACCTGGGGCAGGAACCCGAAGGCGAAGACGATGGCCGCCACGGCACCGACCTTGGCCGCCACGTAGTCGCTGCCGGTCAGCGGCCGGGCGAACAGCAGCGGCAGCACGCGGTTGCGTCGATCCGGGCAGATGACGTCGGGTGCGGTGAGGCCGACGAACACGAGCAGCGCGGTGGAGACGCCGACGTACTCCTGGTACGTGATGATCTCGATCGTGTCCTCGAACCGACCGCGGGTGATGTAGGCCACGCCGACGTTGACGATGGCCGGCACCGTGGCGATGGCGAGCAGCACCCAGGGGAACAGCTTCTGGCGCCAGGACCTGCGGATGCCGAGCGCCCGGCGGACCGAGGCCTTGAACAGGGCGAGGCGTGCGGCCGAGCGACCGCCGAGCTCGCCGTCGTAGGGGCGGTAGCCGCGGTCGTAGACGCGCCCGGTTGGGTTGGTCGCCGTCATGTGAGGCCCGCGGCGTGGTCGGCGAGGAAGACGTCGTCGAGGCTGGAGCGCTGGCTGGTCAGGCCGTGCAGCGGCAGGCCGGCGTCGGCGACCGCCGCGACGATGGCGTCGAGGTCGTCGTCACCGGTGACCGGCACCTCGACGGTGCCGTCAGCCAGGAGGGTCGCCTCCCGACCGGCGAGCGCGGCGAGCAGATCCGTGCCCCGCCCGGCGGTGTCGACCCGCACGACCCCGGTCGTGTGCAGCAGCTCCTCGGTGCGGCCCGATGCGACGAGCCGGCCGGCGTCGATCATGACGACCTGGTCGCACGTCGTCTGCACGTCATCGAGCAGGTGGGTGGCCATGATCACCGAGATCCCGAACGTGCCGAGCCGGCGCACCAGGTCGAGCATCTCGTGGCGGCCCTGCGGGTCGAGCCCGGCGGTCGGCTCGTCGAGCAGCACCAGCTTCGGATCGGCCACCAGCGCCTGGGCCAGCTTCGCCCGCTGGCGCATGCCGGTGGAGAACCCCTCGATCGGCCGGAACCGCGCCTCATCCAGCCCCACCAGGTCGAGCACGTCGCTCGCCCGCTGGCGCGCCGCCCGGGCTGGGAGGCCGGCGATCTCCCCGAGCATGGACACGACGTCCGCCGCCGACTGATCGGTCGGCAGGCAGTCGTGCTCCGGCATGTACCCGAGCCGGGTCCGGACGCCGATGGGATCCAACCCGACGTCGATCCCGTCAACGATGACGGTCCCGGAGTCGGGCCGGGTCAGCCCGAGCAGGATCCGGAAGAACGTCGACTTGCCGGCACCGTTGGCGCCGACGAGGCCGATGACCCCCGGCTCCAACGTCACGGCCAGCGAGTCGAGCGCTCGGACGGTGCCGTCGTAGGTCTTCGTGAGGTCGTCGACCTCGAGCAACGCCGCCATCGGCAGCAGTCTCTCAGACGCAAACCGTGCTCGTGCCCGCTCCTCTCAACGGATGATGGAGAAGCTGCCCGGAGCTGGGATCGGCGTGCTGTCGTTGGGGTTCGGCAGCATGTAGAGCGTGCCCTGGTTCTGTCGAAGGCGCCGTGCGATGAACTGAGCGTTTCGCGGCGAACTCACCGCTGGGCTTCGGAACTCGACGTTCATGCTCGGGCCGAAGAAGATGCCTTGTGTGACTACCTTCGCCCCAGCCTTGAGGTCGGTTGTGCCGCTGCCCTCGCTCCAGAAGAGCAAGTCCTCCAGGCCCCGTGGTGACGGCGGGACGCCAGACGTGGTGTTCGGCGCAGTCCAGTCGACGACGCCGTTGAACTCGAGGCGGCCGGCATCAGCGATATTCCCTGTCTTCTTCGGGCAGGGCTCGTCCGTCGAGCAGTTGCCTCCGTTGATCGTCTGCTGCACCTGGTACCCACTCGAGAGCGTGTCGCCGGCGGTGTAGACCATGGTGTTGCACATGGCCATGTTCCCGGCGGAGTCCAGGTTCGGCCCATCGTCTCCGAAGATCGCCAGTTCTGCCCAGCCGCTCTGCGCGCCCGTGGGGCACACCGTGTTGACCGATCCGCCCACTGCCAGGGTGGGAAGCGAGTTGCTGCGGATCCGAACGCTTCCGGTGTTGGCGACCGTGAAGCTGGACGAGTTCTTCATACTGTTGTCGTACCCATCGATGCCGCCGACGTAGATGCGCTCCACTCGCGTACCGAAATCGATGCCTCCGGCCACGCTCAGCTTTCCTCTGATCGTCACTTCAGCCACGTCGCCGATTGCCGCGGTGGTGAAGCTGAGCGACTGTCCGTTCGGCACCTTGACGTCGCCGTCGAAGACGATCCTGTTAGGTGTGCCGAGCACCGAGGCCACGTCGTCGATCCGACCAGTCGTATCGTCGTAGGTGTCACACCGGATGTACCAGTTGGCGGCGTCGGTGTCGGCGTCATCGAACGCGTTGAGATCGCAGTCGAGCCGCTTCCAGCCGTCCCCGACGGTGTCCGAGCTCACGGTAATGCTCGCGGCCGCTCTTGCCCGGCTGTGCAGGTCCGTCACTGCCGGGTTGGCCGTCGAGTTGAACTCCTCGTCGACCGGCACCCGTGACACGACGTCCCCGGGCTGGGGGGTGGCGTTCACACCGCCCGGGACCTCCTTGGCGGCGTTCGACGTCGCCACGACGTAGAGCAGTCCTTCGACGCCAGTGGACGGTGACGGATGGAGGTGGATGCTGGGGCCACCGCTCGACAGTGGCTTGCCGTAGACGGCCACGGAGTTGGCGGCGTTCCCGTTGCAGCCGCTGTTTGCGGTCGTGTCGACGTGGATCGTGCCCGGCTGATCGGTGGAGGGGATGCCAAGGATCTGGATACCGCCCACGTCTGCGCCGTTCGCGCTGGTGCCCAGAGCGTCACAGTCCGAACGCTCCAGGATCAGGAAGGCTGGGATGATCTTGTTGTCGTTGTCGAGCGTGGACCGGATGACCGCGTTAGCGGACGTCGTCAGCGAGCCGACGCCGATCACCCCGGCGAACGCCGTGTCGTCGACGCGCTGAACGGCGATGCGCATGCGTTGGCACTGGTCGGTACCGTCGTTGAGGCCATCGCCGGAGAAACGCGGATCCTCGATCTCCTCAGGGGGGATCGGCCAGCGCACCGTGACCGCATACGGGTCGTCGATAACCGTGGCGTTTGATGGGAGCGGCGTCGTCGCGGTGCAGCCAGCGATCGTCATGGGGAATGTGCTACACGCTGCGTCGATCTGAGCGTTCGTCGGGTTGAATCCGGTCGCGTTCGTCCGGATGGACGCCATGGCGGCCTTACAGGCATCCTGTGGCCTCGAGACCACGGTCCCTCCCGAAGTGGCGCCATATCCGGCCATCTCTCGCCCCGCCGAGAGCGACGCGAGGTCAGCGAGCTGCTGCTCGTCGCGCTTGGATGACCGGGCTTGGCCCAAATCCACCGTCATCGCCACGATGATCAAGATGACCGTGAGGCTGAGAGCGAAGATGAGGAGGAAGGCTCCACGTTCGCCACGACGGACACGGGAACTCATCACAAGTCGCCCTCCGAGCGGGCAGTGGCTTCGCTCTCGAGGGTGACCTCGTAGCTTCCGAACAACACGAGATCGATCTTGGCGGGCTTCCTCGCGGTGACCTGCACGCGCAACCCTTCATCGACCGCAGTGACGATGTACTCCTGTCCCTGGATGCAAGGGTCGTTGTCGTCGTCGGTCGAGTACTCGGTGTCCGGTGACACGACCTCCAAGCCACCTTCGCTGCCGATCACGAGCGAGACGCAGACATCGCCTTCGACCAACGAGCCAGTTGATCTCTCCACGATGAGTTCACGTACGGCTTCCGCCCACGTGCGGCCGGCGAACTCTTGATCGGGTGCTACCGCCGCGGCATAGCGAGCGCCCTCGCGAGTGGCGTGCGTCATCTGCTGCTTCTCGTTCAACGCCAGCCCGGCTGTGATCCCTCCGAATAGGAGCATCGCGAAGACCGGTAGCAGCAAGGCGAACTCGACGAGAGAGGCCCCTCCGTCACGCCGTTTCATTGGTCTTGCCATGGCTCGCCTCGCCCCGTCGCGCTCGCGCGCACGCACATTCCCAGGGCGGAGAGTACTGGGCCATACGGCCTAGGTGTCAGCGGAGATCCGGCCTTCTCGGCAGTCGCAGCGGAGGACGCACGCCGATCGGGGTCCAGCGGCCTGGCGGACCGCGGATCGTGCGGTAGAGGTCACGGATCGAGCGGGAATGTCGAAGTTGTCAACTCCACACTCAAGTTTTATGCTGGCACAGCGCAACCGGCCTGGAACCGAGGGTCGGCGCCACTTCCCTGACCCCATCCGAAGTCCCGTTCCACTTGGAGGAACCCCATGCCCAAGGCCGTCGGCATCGATCTCGGCACCACCAACTCCGTCGTCTCGGTCCTCGAGGCCGGCGACCCCGTCGTCATCCCCAACAGCGAGGGCGCCCGCACCACCCCGTCCGTCGTCGCCTTCTCCAAGGGCGGCGAGGTCCTGGTGGGCGAGGTGGCCAAGCGCCAGGCGATCACCAACCCCGATCGCACGATCCGCTCCGTCAAGCGCCACATCGGCACGAACTGGAGCATCAAGATCGACGACAAGGACTACACGTCCCAGGAGATCTCGGCTCGCACGCTCATGAAGCTCAAGCGCGACGCCGAGGCCTACCTGGGCGACACCGTCACCCAGGCCGTCATCACGGTGCCGGCCTACTTCGATGACGCCCAGCGCACCGCCACCAAGGAAGCCGGCCAGATCGCCGGCCTCGAGGTGCTGCGCATCATCAACGAGCCCACCGCGGCCGCCCTGGCCTACGGGCTCGACAAGGAGGGCGACGCCGACCAGACCGTGCTCGTCTTCGACCTCGGTGGCGGCACCTTCGACGTGTCGGTCCTCGAGATCGGCGACGGCGTGTTCGAGGTCAAGTCCACCCACGGCGACACCAACCTCGGTGGCGACGACTGGGACCAGCGGGTCATGGACTGGCTGGTCGAGCAGTTCAAGTCTGCCCACGGCGTCGACCTGAGCAAGGACAACATGGCCGTGCAGCGCCTCAAGGAGGCGGCGGAGAAGGCCAAGATCGAACTCTCCCAGGTCCAGCAGACCCAGATCAACCTGCCCTTCATCACCGCCACGCAGGACGGTCCGCTCCACCTCGACGAGCAGCTCACCCGGGCCAAGTTCCAGGAGCTCACCCAGGACCTGCTCGACCGCTGCCGCAGCCCCTTCGAGCAGGCCATCAGCGATGCCGGCCTGTCCAAGGGCGACATCGACCACGTCATCCTCGTGGGCGGCTCCACCCGCATGCCGGCCGTGACCGACCTGGTCAAGGAGTTCACCGGCAAGGACCCGAACAAGTCGGTCAACCCCGACGAGGTCGTGGCCATCGGCGCTGCCGTCCAGGCCGGCGTGCTCAAGGGCGACGTCAAGGACGTGCTCCTGCTCGACGTCACCCCGCTGTCGCTCGGCATCGAGACCAAGGGCGGCGTGATGACCCGCCTCATCGAGCGCAACACCACCATCCCCACCAAGCGCACCGAGGTGTTCACCACCGCCGAGGACATGCAGCCGTCGGTGGAGATCCACGTCCTGCAGGGCGAGCGCGAGATGGCGTCGTTCAACAAGACGCTCGGCAAGTTCCAGCTCGTCGACCTGCCCCCCGCCCCCCGTGGCGTGCCCCAGATCGAGGTCACCTTCGACATCGACGCCAACGGCATCGTCCACGTGTCGGCCAAGGACCGGGCCACCGACAAGACCCAGTCGATGACCATCACCGGGCAGAGCTCGCTGGCCAAGGACGACATCGATCGCATGGTGAAGGACGCCGAGGCCCACGCCGAGGAGGACGCCAAGCGCCGCGAGGAGGCAGATGCCCGCAACCAGGGCGACACCCTCGTGTACCAGACCGAGAAGCTGCTCAAGGAGCAGGGCGAGAAGCTGTCGGGCGACGAGAAGCAGAAGGTCGAGGACGCCCTCGCCTCCCTGAAGACCGCGCTCGCCGGCGACGACGTGTCCGCCATCAAGGAGGCCACCGAGGCCCTCATGACGGCGTCGCAGGAGTTCACCCAGAAGCTCTACGAGTCGGCGGCCCAGTCCGAGGGCGGCGCCCCCGGCGGCGCGGCCGGTGGCACCGGTGCCACGTCGGCTGATGACGACGAGGTCGTCGACGCCGAGATCGTCGACGAGTGATCGACGTGGCCGACGACGACCTCACCCCAACCGACGACGTCGACGACCCCGCCCACGTGTCCGAGGCACTCGCCTCGGACGCGGAGGCGGTGGCCGAGTCGGTCGACGCCCACGCTGATGCCGACCACCACCTGGCTGACGACCCGCTCGACTTCACCCCCGAGCAGCTCGACGCCCTGGTGGCCGAGCGCGACGAGTTCCTCGACGCGTACCGGCGCACGGCGGCCGACTTCGACAACTACCGCAAGCAGGTCCAGAAGCGGATCACCGACGAGGTGGCCCGCAGCCAGGGCAGCTTCGTGGAGCGCATGCTCCCCGTGCTCGACGCCATCGAGGCGGCGCAGGCCCACGCCGGCGACGGCGAGGCCGGTGTCGAAGCGGTGTCCAAGTCGCTGTTCGGGTTCCTCGAGAAGGAGGGCCTCGAGCGGGTCGCCCCTGCCGGCGAGCCCTTCGACCCCAACTTGGCCGAGGCCGTCATGCACGAGGAAGGCGACGGCGAACCCACCGTCGTCGAGGTCCTCCGCACCGGCTACCTGTGGAACGGGCGTGTCATCCGCGCCGCCATGGTCAAGGTCGCCGGCTGAACGTGTTCGAATGAGTCCGCATCTGAGGAGGTGAGTCGTGGCACCCCAGCGTGAATGGTTCGAGAAGGACTACTACAAGGTGCTCGGGGTGTCCGACTCCGCCACCAAGGCCGAGATCACCAAGGCGTACCGGAAGCTGGCGCGAGAGAGCCATCCCGACCAGCACCCCGGCGACACCGCCGCCGAGGACCGCTTCAAGGAGATCTCCGCGGCCTACGACGTGCTCGGCGACGACGCCAAGCGCAAGGAGTACGACGAGGTCCGCCGCATGGGGCCCCTCGGGGGCATGGGCGGCGGACGCGGCGGAGGCGGTCAGCCCGGCGGGTTCCGCTTCGAAGACGCCAGCGACCTCGGCGACCTGTTCGGTGGCCTCTTCAACCGCGGACGCGGCGGGGGAGGCGGCGGCGGTCGCACCCGGCGCGGCACCGGCCCCCAGCGCGGCGCCGACCTGCAGTCCGAGCTGCACCTCACCTTCGAGGATGCGGTCTCGGGCGTCACCACGGCCGTGCACCTCACCTCCGAGGCGGCGTGCTCGCGCTGCTCCGGCAACGGCGCCGAACCCGGCACCACCCCGCTCGTCTGCACCAACTGCGGCGGGCGCGGTGTGCTCGACGACAACCAGGGGTTCTTCTCCTTCTCCCAGCCCTGCCCCACCTGCCAGGGCCGGGGCACCATCGTGGAGACCCCGTGCACCAACTGCCGGGGCAGCGGCATCGAGCACCGACCCCGCGAGGTCAAGGTGCGGGTGCCCGCCGGCGTCCAGGACGGCCAGCGCATCCGGCTCAAGGGCCGCGGTGGCCCCGGTCGCAACGGCGGGCCGCCCGGCGACCTGCACGTCATCGTGCACGTCGGGCCCCACCGCCTGTTCGGGCGCTCCGGCGACGACCTCACCCTCACCGTGCCGGTCACCTTCGCCGAGGCCGCCCTCGGCGCCGACATCGAGGTGCCGACCCTGGACGAGCCGGTGAAGATCCGCGTGCCCGCCGGCACGAAGTCGGGCAAGGTGTTCCGCGTGGGTGGCAAGGGGGTGTCCCGCAACGGCAAGACCGGCTCGCTGCTCGTGACCATCGAGGTGGCGGTGCCCGCCAAGCTCTCCCGGGACGAGCGCAAGGCGATCGAGGCGCTCGCCTCGCTCGAGACCGAATCGCCCCGCAAGCACCTGGGCGTCTGAAGGGGAGGACGACCATGACGACCGAACCATCGAGGCCCGAGGGTCGCTTCCACGCCCGGGCCGTCTACGTCATCTCCGTCGCGGCCGAGCTCGCCGGCGTCCACCCCCAGACCCTGCGCATCTACGAGCGCAAGGGCCTGGTCGACCCGGCCCGCACCAGCGGCGGCAGCCGCCGCTACTCCGACGCCGACATCGAACAGCTCCGTCGCATCTCCGAGCTCACCGACGAGGGCCTCAACCTCGCCGGCGTGAAGAAGGTGCTCGCCCTCGAGGCCGAGCTGGAGGACCTGCGCGCCGAGCTTGCCGACGCCCGCCGGGCCGTCGGCGAGGCCGTCGAGTCCACCCACCGCCACTACCGACGAGACCTCGTGCCGCTCCGCCAGGAGGTCGCCGTGTTCGGCCGGATCAACCTGCCGGAGCGCTGATCGAAACTTGAGTGGGGCGTTGTCAGGTTTCCTGAGTGAGAGTAGCCTGGAGCCATGCCGCTGGACCCGAACAAGTGGACCCTGAAGACCCAGGAGGCGTTCTCCGCTGCGGTCGAGCAGGCCAAGTCGCTCAACAACCCCGAGGTCACCGCCGACCACCTCCTGGCTGCGCTCCTGCGCCAGACCGACGGCGGGATCGCCCTTCCGATCCTGGAGAAGGTCGGTGTCGACCACCGCTCGGTGCGCAACGCCGCCGACGAGGCCATCGCCAAGCTGCCCAAGGCCTACGGGGGCTCCGAGCCCCGCCTGTCACGGGAGCTGTCGACGGTGATGACCACCGCCGAGGCGGCCAAGACCGAGCTCGGTGACGAGTACCTCTCCGTCGAGCACCTGCTGCTCGGCCTCACCGAGAAGCTCGGCGTCACCAAGGACGACCTGCTGTCGGGCATGCGCGAGGTGCGCGGCTCGCACCGGGTCACCAGCCAGAACCCCGAGGACCAGTACCAGGCGCTGGAGAAGTACGGGCGCGACCTCACCGCCGCGGCCCGCGCCGGCAAGCTCGACCCGGTCATCGGTCGAGATGAGGAGATCCGCCGGGTCATCCAGGTGCTGTCGCGTCGCACCAAGAACAACCCGGTGCTCATCGGCGAGCCCGGCGTCGGCAAGACCGCCATCGTCGAGGGCCTCGCTCGTCGCGTGGTCGAGGGCGACGTGCCCGAGACCCTGAAGGACAAGAAGGTCGTCAGCCTCGACGTGTCGTCCATGGTCGCGGGCGCCAAGTACCGCGGCGAGTTCGAGGAGCGGCTCAAGGCCGTCCTCAAGGAGATCACCGACTCCGAAGGTCAGGTCATCACCTTCATCGACGAGATGCACACCGTCGTCGGGGCCGGCGCGTCCGAGGGCTCCACCGGTGCGGGCGACATGCTCAAGCCGATGCTGGCCCGCGGCGAGCTGCGCATGATCGGCGCCACCACGCTGGACGAGTTCCGCAAGTACGTGGAGAAGGACCCGGCCCTCGAGCGCCGCTTCCAGCAGGTGTTCGTCGGCGAGCCCTCGGTCGAGGACTCCGTCGCCATCCTTCGCGGTCTGAAGGAGCGCTACGAGGTGCACCACGGCGTGCGCATCCAGGACGCTGCCCTCGTCGCCGCTGCCGCCCTGTCGGACCGCTACCTCACCGGGCGCTTCCTGCCCGACAAGGCCATCGACCTCATCGACGAGGCCGCCTCCAAGCTGCGCATCGAGATCGACTCGCTGCCCACCGAGATCGACGTGGTCGAGCGACGCATCCGCCAGCTCGAGATCGAGCGGGTCGCCCTGGCCAAGGAGACCGACGCGCCCTCCGTGGCCCGCCTCGAGGACCTCGACCAGGAGCTCGCCAACCTGCGCGAGGAGCGCGACGGCATGCTCGCCCACTGGGACCGCGAGAAGCACGCCATCGGCGAGATCCGCGCCCTCAAGGAGGAGATGGAGACCCTGCGCGAGCGCCTCGAGCGCGAGCAGGACCTCGAGAAGGCCGCCGAGATCCGCTACGGCCGCATCCCCGAGCTGGAGCGCCAGGTCGACGACGCCACCAAGCGCCTCACCGAGCTGCAGTCCGAGTCGCGCATGCTCAAGGAGGAGGTCGACGAGGAGGACGTCGCCGAGATCGTCTCCCGCTGGACCGGCGTGCCCGTGTCGCGCCTCATGGAGGGCGAGATGGCCAAGCTCGTCCGCATGGAGGAGGTCCTCCACGAGCGGGTCATCGGTCAGGACGAAGCCGTCGAGGCCGTGGCCAAGGCCATCCGCCGCAGCCGGGCCGGCCTCTCCGACCCGCACCGCCCGATCGGTTCGTTCCTGTTCCTCGGCCCGACCGGTGTCGGCAAGACCGAGCTCGCCCGCACGCTCGCCGACTTCCTCTTCGACGACGAGCGGGCCATGGTCCGCATCGACATGAGCGAGTACATGGAGAAGCACTCCGTGTCCCGCCTGGTCGGTGCGCCCCCCGGCTACGTCGGCCACGAGGAGGGCGGCCAGCTCACCGAGCTCGTCCGGCGCCGGCCCTACTCCGTCGTCCTGCTGGACGAGCTCGAGAAGGCCCACCCCGACGTCTTCAACATCCTGCTGCAGGTGCTCGACGACGGGCGCCTCACCGACAGCCAGGGCCGCACGGTCGACTTCGCCAACACCGTGCTGATCATGACGTCGAACATGCCGGGCGACCCCCGGGACCACCTGCGCCCCGAGTTCATCAACCGCATCGACGACATCGTCCGGTTCCGTGAGCTCACCGAGGCCGACCTGGCTCCGATCGTCGAGATCCAGCTCGGTCACCTGCACCAGCGCCTCGCCGACCGCCGCATCACCCTCGAGGTGACCGACGCGGCCAAGGAGAAGCTGGCGGCGCTCGGCTACGACCCGGCCTACGGGGCCCGCCCGCTCAAGCGGGTCATCCAGCGGGAGGTCGCCGACCGCATCGCCGGCGCCATCCTCGAGGGCCGCCTCGTCGACGGCGACGTCGCCACCCTCGACGTCTCCGGCGACGAGCTCAGCCTCGAGACCACCCAACCCGTCTGAACACCTCCGGGACCGGCAGCGACTGCGGAACCGCCGTAGGAAAACTGGCAGCGGCCACGGAACACGAAGCCCGTGCGTTCCGTGGCCGCTGCCAGTTTCAGTCGGTGGCGCCGCCGGCGTAGGTCCCGAAGCTCCAGGCGTTGCCCTCGGGGTCGCGCACGGAGAAGCCCATGCCGCCGGGGTCGTAGTGCGGTTCCTCCGGCTCGCGGATGACGTCGACGCCGGCTGCTCGGCAGCGCTCCCACACGGCGTGCGGGTCGGCGGTGACGACGTAGAGGCCGTTGCGCCCGGGCGGGGGGAGGAACGGGTTGCCCTCGTCGGCAGCGGAGATGCCGACGATGCCGCCCTCGGGCCAGCGGTACTCGCTGTGCACGATCCCGCCCTCCTCGTCACGCACCAGCACGAGCTCCTCGAAGCCGAGCACCTGGGTGACGAAGCGGATCCCGACCTCCGGGTCCGTGTACGTCATCGATCCCCAGATGCCGTCCACGTAGGGCTGGCCGTCGCGGCTCGCTCCGGCGGCGACGTCGACCCGGTACGGGCTGCCCTCGGACCGGGCGGCGTACTCGTCGAGGGAGACGTCCTCGATCGGCTGGGACAGCATCCAGCGGTGGCCGTAGGGATCGAGGAGGGTGCCGTGGCGCGCGCCGTGGGGCTGGTCCTCGGGCTCGCGCTGCGGGGTGGCGCCCGCAGCGACGGCCCGGGCGAACATCGCGTCCACGTCGGTCACCGTGAGGTGCATGGCGTAGGGCGTGCCGCCGAGCGTCGTCGGGGACACCACGTCCATCGCCGGGTGCTCGTCGGAGAGGTAGAAGACGGCGTCGCCGATGCGGAACTCGGCGTGGCCCAGCAGCCCGTCGGGTCCGACGACCCGGAACTGCTCCTCGGCGCCGAACGCCTGCGTGTACCAGGTGAGGGCACCGACGGCGTCGCTCGCCGTGAGGTAGGGGATGACCGCGGTCGCGGTCGCGGTGGTGGGCATGGGCTTCCTCCGTGGAAGGGCGATCGGTGGTGCGGTGTCGGCCGGGTCGAGGTCGAGGGCGTCGAGCAGCCGGGCGCGCAGGGCGCGGGTGAAGCTCGGGCGGGGCTGCTGGGGCCCGGTCGGTGACGCGAGGGCGTCGAAGGGGTCGGTCATCGAGCCGGCCTCCCGTTCTCGTAGCTGGCCCGGAACGCGGCCCTGGCGCGGACCAGCAGCACCTCGGTGGCGCCCTCGGTCCGGCCGAGGCACGCCGCCACCTCGCGCACGGGCAGGCCGTCGAGGTAGCGGAGCGCCAGCGCGCTGCGATGGTGGCCGCCGAGCGCCGCCAGCGTCTCGTGCGCGGCGAGCACGTCGAGGTGCACGTCCCACTCGTCGTCCGAGGTCGGTGGTCGGTCGAGCTCGGTGGTGAGGCGCTGGTCCCGCTCGCTGCGCCGCCAGTGGTCGACCAGCTTGTGGCGGGCGACGCCGATAAGCCAGGCCACGCTCAGGTGCGGCACCGCCCCACGCCGCACGGCATCGACCGCGGCCAGGAACGTCTCCGACGTGAGGTCCTCGGCCACCGACGCCGACCCGCAGCGCGCCGCGAGGTATCCGTACACCTCGGGCAACGCCCGGTCGTAGAGGTCGACGAGGGCGTGGCGCTGGTCCGGGGTCGCAGGCAGCTCGCTCACCATCCCCTCCATCGTCCGGCCGCGCCGAAGTCCTACACCCCGATCTTCTCCGAGGAACGCGCGTCGGGGAAGGCGAACAATGGGGGCATGGCGGATTCGCCCTGGACCGGGGATGCCTGCTCGCTCGTCGACGCCTTCCGGGCAGGTGAGCGCGCACCGAAGGAGGAGCTGGAGGCGACGCTCGCCGCCATCGAGGCCAGCGACCTCAACGCCTTCTCCCACGTGGACCCAGACCGGGCCCGGGCCGCCGCCGCGGCAGCCGATGTCTCCCAACCCTTTGGCGGCGTGCCGACCGGCATCAAGGAGCTGGACCCGGTGGCGGGCTGGCCCTACACCGAGAGCTCGCTCGTCTTCCGGGACCGCATCGCGACCCAGACCGGGACGGTCATCGAGCGGCTCCTGGAGCAGGGCGGCGCGGTGCCGGTCGGGCTGACGACGGCCAGCGAGTTCGGTGGCCTCAACGTGAGCGTCACCAAGATGAACGGGGTCACCCACAACCCGTGGCGCCACGGCCGCACGGTCGGCGGCTCCTCGAGCGGGTCGGCGGCCGCGGTCGCCGGCGGGCTCGTCAGCCTGGCCAGCGGCGGCGACGGCGGCGGGTCGATCCGCATCCCCGCGGGCTACACCGGGCTCCTCGGCTTCAAGGGCACCTTCGGCCGCACGCCTCGCAGCCCCGGCGCCTACATGCGACCCCACACCGTGGTGCTCGGCAACCTGGCCCGCTCCGTCCGAGACGCCGCCCGCTACTACGACGTCGTCACCGGCCACCATCCGGCCGACCCGACGAGCCTGCCCAAGCACCCCTCGTTCGAGGACGGCCTCGGCAGCCACGACCTCGCCGGCAAGCGGGTGGCCGTCATCCCGGCGCTGGGCGGGGTCACGCTGGAACCCGGCGTCGAGGAGCGCATCCGCGCCGAGGCCGACGCCCTCATCGCGGCGACCGGCATGGTGCGCGTCGATCTCGACGTCCGTCCACCGAACCTGGCCGCCCAGTGGATGATGGGCAACCTGGCCACCTTGCTGGCCGACCTCGGCGATCGCTGGCCGGCGTGCGCGCCGGAGCTCACCGAGGAGGTGGCCATCGGCCTGCGGCTCGCCACCTCCATGTACAACTTGCACACCGCGGCCGCCGCCGAGCGCATGCGGGTGGCGGCCAACGAGGAGATGGCCCGGGCCTTCGGTGAGGTCGACTTCTTCATCGCCACCACCAACCCCGGTCCCGCGTTCCCTGCCGAGTCGACCACGAGCAGTCCGAGCGACTCGTTCCTCGAGTGGGCCCAGACGAACGCAGCGGCGAAGTGGGCCTTTCGAGGCGTCCTCGGCGGGGTGCGGGTGGCCAGCGCCTTCGCCCCCGGCCTGCCCGATCAGCTGCTCGACCGGGTGGGCAAGGCATTCCCCGACCTCATCAACATGGGTGCGCTGACGATCATCTCGAACATCTACGGCAACCCGGCCGTCTCGATCCCCGCCGGCACCGTCGATGACCTGCCCGTCGGGATCCAGGTGCTGGGCCGCCACCACGAGGATGCGCTGCTGTTCGACGTTGCCCTCGCCGCCGAGCGGGAGCGGCCCTGGCCCCTCGTGGCGCCGGGCGTAGGGACGTCGACCTGACGCCGTTGCTGGCACGCGCCGTGCCAGCAACCTGTCCGGACGAACGCAGAGCGCGGCAATCGAGGCGCGAAACGTCTGCTTGTACACACGCTGCGTGAGGTTTTTCCAGCTCTCGTGACACGCGAGCGGCAGAAGGGCCCGGAACTGCCGATTTGTGCGGGTCTGCCCCTGGTACGCCAGCACGCTGCGCAGTTCGATGACACCGGTGGCGCCCACGGGGCGCTTCGAGGATCGAGCGATCCCAGGGCAAATGCGGGCGGCAACGTGCCGACCCGGGTGCGAAACGAAGGCAGGCGAGATGAATTCACGACAGCGGTTCAAGCTGGGTGCGGGAGCAGGTCTGGTGACCATGCTCATCGGCGCCCTCATGGTGCTGGCGCCGGGTGCCGGCGCCGTCCTGGTCGAGCCAGACGACCCCCGGCTCGAAGAAGGCGGGAATCTCCTCTGCGAGTCCCTCGATCCGGCGTACACCGCCTCCGCCAAGAACGAGGCGGGAGCGACCTCAGGGACGATCTCCGGTAGCGGCTTTGCTGTGAGCTTCGAGTTGCTGCTGAACGCTGCAGGCGACGCGGACAACGAGATGGAGATCACGGTCCTCGAAGGTTCCCGCGCCGTGTACGCAGTCATCGTCAAGACCGGGAACGCCGGCAACGAGAACTCCAACGGCTTCACCGCCTACGAGGAGTTCAGCCCGGCACTCGTCGTGGGTGAGACGGGATCTGTGGGTTATCCGACGACCGCTGTCAGCAACATCCGCGTGTGCGGTAAGTCGCCGTCGCTGACGGTGACGAAGAACATCGCGTCGGAGGATTCGACGGCGCTGGCGCAGACGTTCTTCATCGATGTCGAGGGCACGAACGGCGATTCCGACACGCTCGGTGATGATGAGTTCATCGAGATCGACGACGCTTCGGGTGAGTACGTGATCACCGAGACCTTGCCCGAGACGGATTGGGAGGATCCGCAGATTACGTGCGGCGATGCCGTGACCTCGACCAACGAGGCGGGCGACTTCGTGGTCACCGTGAGCAACGTCGATGTGGACTGCATCGTCACCAACACCCCCGAGACCCCGACGACGCCGCCGTCGCTGACGGTGACGAAGAACATCGCGTCGGAGGACTCGACGGCACTGGCCGAGACGTTCTTCATCGATGTGGCGGGCACGAACGGCGATTCCGACACGCTCGGCGACGATGAGTTCATCGAGATCGACGACGCTTCGGGTGAGTACGTGATCACCGAGACCTTGCCCGAGACGGGTTGGGACGATCCGCAGATCACCTGTGGTGATGCCGTGACCTCGACCAACGAGGCGGGCGACTTCGTGGTCACCGTGAGCAACGTCGATGTGGACTGCATCGTCACCAACACCCCCGAAGAGGACACTCCGACCACGATCCCCCCACCCGTCCCCACGCCTGAGGCCGATCTCCGGATCGTGAAGGCCGTGACCGGCGATGTCCCCGACGACTGGAGCGCCTCGTTCCGAGGCGTCCCCGGCAACGAGCTCACCCTGTTCCAGCTCTCCGAAGGCAACGAGACCGAGGCGTTCCTCGACATCACTCCGGGGACCGTCCGGGTTCGGGAGTTGGCCTCGAGCGACTCCGAGCTCGTGGACATCGACTGCGAGGGCACTGAGCTCTGGGAAGAGGACGGCGACGCCGTGGAGGTCACCCTCGTGGATGACGACGACGTCACGTGCACCTTCACGAACTTCTACCCCGAGGAGCAGGTCCTCCCCGAGGAGGAGGAGCCGGGCTCCATCACGATCGTCAAGGCGGTCCAGGGTCCGGTCCCGCCGGAAGGATGGGCCTTCGGCTTCGACGTCAGCGACGGCCTCGGCCAGGTCATCCTGACCAACGCTGACGCTGACGAGACCTTCAACTCGGTGGAGGCCGGTCAGTACACGATCGTCGAGCACGACAACTCGGTCACGACGCTCGGGAGCATCGTGTGCGACGACCCCGACGCCGTCTCCAACGGTCGCACGGTGACCGTCGACGTCAGCGAAGGCGAGGACGTGACCTGCACGTTCACCAACGTGTTCCCGGCGCCGGCTCAGGCCGACACCGAGGTGCAGGGTGACGTGATCACCCGGACCCTGCCCCGCACCGGTGACGAGACCCGCAACCTCGCCGGCCTGGGTGCCTTCATGCTGGCGCTCGGTGCGGCGATGGTGCTGGGCAGCAAGCGCCAGCTCGCCAGCCGCTGAGGCTGACGGCCGGCCGCTGAGCGGCTTGCACTGATCGGAGCCCAGCCATCCACCCGGGTGGCTGGGCTCCGGCGCGTCCGGGTCCAGGCGATACGCGATGAGCGCATGAGCATCCGCTGCGTGCTGCGAACGCGGTGCGTGGCGCGAAGGCGCGCCAAACCGGACAGATACTCCAGAGCGCGCGGACCTTGGTCACTGTTCGCGCGCGGCGAGGTGGAGTCCCCTGGGAGGTAGGGCGCACCGAGCGGCCAGAGATCTTCCGACCTCGTCGATGCGGCCATGAGCGGTCGGTGACCGAGCCGATCGCAGGAAGCGAAGGTTGGTTCCGCGATGAGGGCGACAAGGCGACAGAAGTTCGGCTCCGTGATGGGCGTGCTGGTCATGCTCCTCGGGGCGTTGGCGATGCTCGTTCCGACAGGTGCCGGGGCGAGTCAGCAAGAAGGACAGAACGGAGCGTTCGCCGCGCAGTGCCGGGTTGCGCTGGACCTGCCGGACGACGCAGACGTCTACGGAGCGAAGTGGGAGAAGCGAGAGGGGCAGGACTCCACGGCCCCGATCGCACCGACCTCATCGCTCGGCGGCTTCACCGCACTGATGGGCTGGGCCCCGTCGGGTGACGGCACCCTGTTCACGTTCACCGGAGCGAGCGATCCGGTCTACGCGCTGGTGGTGAAGCAGGCGACCGACCCGCTGTACGTCCAGAGCTACAACGGGGTCACGTCGGGCACCCACCAGTTCACGAACCTCAACGGTGACGGCGACTTCAGCCATGTCAGCCTCTGCGGCTACGACAAGGCCCCGCCGCCCCCGCCCCCCGATACCGGCGCTCTGAGCGTCGACAAGGTGGTGATCGGTGGCGATCCTGAGGTGACTGCCGGGCTGGCGTTCGGCTTCAGCGTGGAGTGCACGCTCGACGACGACATCGTCGCCGTCGACCCGGCGACGTTCACCCTGACCGGTGCGCAGGAGCCCCGGGTGTTCACGGACCTGCCCGTCGGCTCGGAGTGCTGGGTGAGCGAGACCGGTGACAGGCACGGTGCGACCACGTCGATCTCGGTGAACGGCGGCACGCCGGTTCCGGGAACCGCGACCCAGGTGACCATCGGCAGTGGCACGACAGCAGTGGTGGTGACCAACACCTTCGGTGAGATCCCGCCGCCGCCGCCGCCGCCGCCGCCACCACCTCCTCCGCCGCCGCCACCTCCGCCCACCGATGAGGTCGAGCCCTCGTCGTTGACGGTGGTCAAGGTGCTGACGGGAGAGGACCTCCCCACGACGTGGGACTTCGGCTTCGAGGCGCAGGGCCCAGACGTCGAAGAGGAGTTCGTGCTCGACGAGACCGCCCTCCAAGCCACGTTCGACGACCTGGACGAGGGCACCTACACCATCACTGAGGTCCAGGAGGACGGTGACCGGTCGACCCTGGCCGGCGTCGTCTGCCTCGAGGGCGCCGAGGCGATGGAGGTCGCAGTTGACGGGTACACCGCCACGGTGTCGCTCGACGAGGGTGACGACGTGACGTGCACGTTCACCAACACCTACCCGCCGGTTCCCGAGGTGCTCCCCGAGGACGAGGTGATCCCGCCGCCGACCACCGAGCCGGTTCCCGAGACCACCCCGCCGGTGCCGGCCACCACCCCGCCCACCGCCGAGGTGCAGGGCGACGTGGTCCTCCGGCAGCTGCCCTACACGGGTGACGGCACCCGCAACCTGGCGATCCTGGGCTCGGCCCTCCTCGCCGCTGGTGCGGTCCTCCTGGCGCGCGGCAACCGGCGCATGGAGAGCCAACGCTGACACCGATCAGTCGAACCTGGGCCCGACCGTCCCCGGACGGTCGGGCCCAGGCGCGTCTCACATTCGTGGCCTGCCGCGGCGGCCGCGTACCATGGGTCAACGGCTCTCCGAAGGGGGGCCGGTCCGTCGTTTTCGGGCCGCACGAGCCGTGCAGACCACCAAGGAAAGAGAGGGCCGCGCCATGCCGGCCACCATCGTCGTGGGCACCCAGTGGGGTGACGAGGGCAAGGGGCGATTCGTCGACCTGTTCTCCAAGGAGATGTCGATGGTGGTGCGCTACCAGGGCGGCCACAACGCCGGCCACACCATCGTGGTCGACGGCGAGTCCTTCGCCCTGCAGCTCATCCCGAGCGGCATCCTCTACCCCCACATCACCCCGGTCATCGGCAACGGCGTCGTCGTCGACCCCAAGGTGATGCTGGCCGAGATCGCCATGCTCGAGTCCCGGGGCGTCAACTGCGACAAGCTGCGCCTGTCCGGGAACGCCCACCTCATCTTCCCGTACCACCAGCTGCTCGACCGCATGACCGAGCGCTGGCTGGGCCGCAACAAGCTGGGGACCACCAAGCGCGGCATCGGCCCGGCCTACGCCGACAAGGCCGCCCGCGTCGGCATCCGGGTGCAGGACCTCTACGACGAGAAGATCTTCGTCGAGAAGCTCCGCATCGTCCTGCGCGAGACCAACGCCGTGCTGGCCAAGGTCTACAACCAGCTGCCGGTGGACGAGGACGAGATCGTCGAGGCCTACCTCGGCACCTACCGCGATGCCATCGCCCCCTACGTCACCGACACGGTGAACCTGGTGCACGAGTCCCTCGAGGCCGGCGAGCACGTCCTGTTCGAGGGTGCCCAGGCCACGTTCCTCGACCTCGACCACGGCACGTACCCCTACGTGACCTCGTCGAACCCGGTCGCCGGTGGCGCCACGGTCGGATCCGGCATCGGCCCCCGCCACGTCGACCGGGTCGTGGGCGTCGGCAAGGCGTACCTCACCCGCGTCGGGTCGGGCCCGTTCCCGACGGAGCTGTTCGACGACCTCGGCGACCGCATCGTCGACATCGGCCACGAGTACGGCGTGAACACCAAGCGCCGCCGGCGGCCGGGTTGGTTCGACGCGGTGATGATGCGCCACGCCGTGCGGCTCAACTCCCTGTCGGAGCTGGCGATCACCAAGCTCGACGTGCTGGACAGCTTCGACACGATCAAGGTCTGCGTCGCCTACGAGCTCGACGGCGAGCGCATCGAGCGGATGCCCGACAACCAGTCGGTGATCCACAAGTGCACCCCGATCTACGAGGAGCTGCCCGGCTGGAAGACCGACGTGTCGGCCTCCACCGAGCCCCACCACCTGCCGGCCAACGCTCGCGCCTACGTCGAGTTCCTCGCCGAGCAGTGCGGCGTCCCGATCAGCCTCCTCGGCGTCGGTCCGTCCCGGGACCAGTACGTCCAGCTCGCCAGCTGACCCCTTGGTGCACGCTGCGTAGGTATTCCCCTACCTGTCAGGACTTTTCGGTCACTCCTGGTGACCGGCTCCTCTACTCGCTCTGCGTGGTTCCTGTTCCACTTTCAGTGACAACAGGAAGCGTGGAATCGAGGAGCGATGACAACGCATCGCAACATCAAGAGGAAGGTGTGGACAGGGTTGGTGCTGGTGCTGCTCGGAGCCTCCACCGTGGTGGTGGCCCCAGCTGGTGCTGGTGAGGAGTCCTCCGGGAACCTCACGTGCGAGGCCGTGATCGGCGACCTCGGGCTCACCGACGTGCTGATGGCCAAGGACGACGTGCAGCGGACCGCCCCGTACGAGGGCGTCGCCGTGAACGGCGACTTCGTGGTCACGTACCGCTTCGTTGCTGCTCCCGATGGCGCTCCTGAGGCCTACGTGGTGACGTTCTCCTCGGAGGACCTCGTGTACGGCGCCTTCGTCAAGCAGGCAGCTGACAAGCAGGGCCTGAGCCGGAGCGCCGTGTTCCCAGCCGGCACGCTGACCGGTTCGATCTACGTGCCTGACGGGGAGTTCAGCCACGTCAGCTTCTGCACCGGCACCGTGCCCACGACGGAGCCGCCGGTCACCGAACCGCCGGTCACGGAGCCGCCGGTCACGGAGCCGCCGGTCACGGAGCCGCCGGTCACGGAGCCGCCGGTCACCGAGCCGCCGGTCACGGAGCCGCCGGTCACGGAGCCGCCGGTGACGGAGCCGCCGGTCACCGAGCCGCCGGCCACCGAACCGCCGGAGACCCCGACGACGGAGGTCGAAGGTGAGGTGGTCGTCCCCACCCCGGTGCCCGAACCCGAACCCACCCCGGTGCCCGAGCCCGAGGCCGAGGCGGCCCCGACCGTGCTCGGTGACACCGTTGTCCGGTCGCTGCCCCGCACCGGTTCCGGGACGCTGGTGCTCGGTGTCGCCGGCGTGGTGATGGTGCTGCTCGGCAGCGCCCTCGTCGCCCGGGGCGGCCAGGAGATGCGGCGCCAGTCGACCGGCTGACCGCCGGACGGAGCGCAGCTGGCTCGAGGAGCCGACGGAGGTCCACCCACTCCGCCGGCTCCTTCCGCGCGCGGCCTTCGGGGGTCGCTCCGAGGGGCGTCTAACGTCGCCGCCCGTGAAGGTCTGCGTCGTGGGTTCCGGTGGTCGAGAGCACGCGCTGGCGGTCGTGCTGGCTCGGACGGCCGACGTCGTCGTCACGCCGGGCAACCCCGGCATCCCCGGTTCGGTCGACACCCCGCCCGAGGACATCGACGCCGACCTGTACGTCATCGGCCCCGAGCAGCCCCTCGTCGACGGCCTCGCCGACCGGCTCCGCGATGCCGGCAAGCTCGTGTTCGGTCCCGGCGCCGACGGCGCCGAGCTCGAGGGGTCCAAGGCCTTCATGAAGGAGGTCGTGGCCGCCGCCGGCGTCCCGACCGCCCGCTACGCCGCCTTCGACGACCCCGACGAGGCGATCGCCTTCCTCGACACGCTCCCCGACGGGCCGGAGGGTGGCTACGTCATCAAGACCGACGGCCTCGCCGCCGGCAAGGGCGTGCTCGTCACCACCGACCGGGCCGAGGCCGAGGCCGACATCCGCGAGAAGCTCGCCGGCGAGAGCTTCGGCGACGCCGGACGCCGCGTCGTCATCGAGGAGCGCATGATCGGCCCCGAGCTGACCGTGCTCGCCGTCTGCGACGGCCAGCGCGCCGTCGCGCTCGCCCCCTCGCAGGACTACAAGCGGGTCGGCGATGGCGACGCCGGCCCCAACACCGGCGGCATGGGCTGCTACAGCCCGGTGCCGGCGGCGGACGCCGCAGTCGTGCAGGCCGTGCTCGACGACTTCGTCACCCCCACCCTGGCCGAGCTGCGGCGGCGCGGCATCGACTACCGCGGTGTGCTCTACGCCGGACTCATGCTCACCGCAGAGGGCCCGAAGCTGGTCGAGTACAACGTCCGCTTCGGCGACCCGGAGACCCAGGTGATCCTGCCCCGCCTCACCAGCGACCTGGCCCAGCTGCTGGCTGAGGCCGCGGCCGGCGAGCTGCGCAGCGAACCGACCTACACCGACGACGCCTGCGTCGCGGTCGCCTGCGCGGCCGAGGGCTACCCCACCAGCACCCGCACCGGCGACGTGATCGAGGGCCTCGACCGCCTCGACGACCTCGATGGCGTCGAGGTGCTCTTCGCCGGGGTCGCCGCCGGCGACGAGCCGGGGACGCTGGTCACCGCCGGTGGCCGGGTCCTGTACGTGTGCGGGACGGCGCCGGACATCGAAGGGGCCCGCGCCCTCGCCTACCAGGGCGTCGCCCGCATCAGCTGGCCAGGCATGCACCACCGCAGCGACATCGCCGCCAACCCGACCTGAGCAGCGAGCGCGTCCGGCGGCGCGTTCCGTGGTCGCTGCCAGTTCCCCGCAGGTGGGTGTGGTGCGGTGCGGTCAGGCGTCCCGCTCGCGCAGGCGGCGGCCCTTCTCGACGGCCAGGTCTCGCAGGTCGTCGGCGAACGCGGCGAGCCGGCCGCGCAGCTCCTCCGCGGCCGGGTCGGTGCCGGAGGCGAGGATCCTGGCCGCGAGCAGCCCGGCGTTGCGGGCCCCGGCGATCGAGACGGTGGCGACCGGGATCCCGGCGGGCATCTGCACGATGGACAGCAGCGAGTCCATGCCGTCCAGGTGCTTCAGCGGGACGGGCACGCCGATGACGGGCAGGACGGTGACCGAGGCGAGCATGCCCGGGAGGTGGGCGGCGCCGCCGGCGCCGGCGATGACCACACGCAGCCCGCGATCTGCTGCCGACCGGCCGTACTGGATCATGTCGTCGGGCATCCGGTGGGCCGAGACCACGTCGGCCTCGTAGCCGATGCCGAGCTCCTCGAGCGCCAGCGCCGCCTGCTCCATGACGGGCCAGTCGCTGTCGCTGCCCATGACGATGCCGACGACGGGCGAGCTCGGGGTGTCGGTCATCGTCCTGGTGCTCCTCGAAGCTGGTCGGCGGCTCGGCGCGCCCGGAGCCGGAGGTCGCGGAGGTCCTCGCCGCAGACGGTGACGTGGCCGATCTTGCGACCGGGGCGGACCTGCTTGCCGTACAGGTGGACTCGCAGCGATGGGTCCTGACCGAGGATCCGGCCGACCTCCGGGTACAGGTCCTCCCGGGATCCCCCGAGCACGTTCGCCATCACGGTCCAGCGCGACCGAGGAGCGGTGTCCCCGAGCGGCAGGTCGAGGACGGCGCGGAGGTGCTGCTCGAACTGGCTGGTCACGGCCCCGTCGATGGTCCAGTGGCCGCTGTTGTGGGGGCGCATGGCCAGCTCGTTCACGAGGAACGTCGGCTGCCCAATCGCGTCGGCGACCTCGAACAGCTCGACGGCGAGCACACCGGTGACGCCGAGCGCGTCGGCGATGCGCACGGCCAGGTCGCTGGCGGCGCGGGCCGCGGCCGGCTCGAGCCCGGGCGCCGGCGCAAGCACCTCGGTGCAGATGCCGTCCTCCTGGACGGTCTCGACGAGCGGCCACGCCGCCGTGGATCCGCTCGGGTTGCGAGCGACGAGCGCCGCCACCTCGCGGTCGAAGGGGACGGACTCCTCGAGCAGCACGCCGTCGACCAGCGGACCGGCCTCGCCGACGACGGCGAGCCAATCGCCGAGCTCGTCGGCCTCGTCCACGCGGCGCACGCCCTTGCCGTCGTAGCCGCCCCGGGGCGTCTTGGCGATGATCGGCCAGCCGACGTCGGCACCGAACGCAGCGACCTCGTCCGCGGTGCGGGCCACCGTCCAGCGCGGGCACGGGAACCCGAGGTCGCTGAGCCGCCGGCGCATCGCGACCTTGTCCTGGGCGAAGCGGAGCGCCGCGGGGGTCGGGTGCAGCGGGATCCCGTCGTCGGCCAGGGCGGCGAGGACGTCGGGCGGGACGTGCTCGTGGTCGAAGGTGACGACGTCGCACCGCTTGGCCAGGCGACGGACGGCATCGAGGTCGTCGTGCGCGCCGACGAGGGCATCGGGGATGACGAGGGCCGCCGAGTCCCCTTCCGACGCGGCGAGCACCGAGAGCGTGATGGACATCGCCACCGCCGGCGGCTGGCACATCCTCGCCAGCTGACCGCCGCCGATGATCCCGACCACGGGGAAGTCACGGTCGGCTGGCTGCTCCACGTCGCCACCCTAACCAGCGGTGTCGCGCGCACCGTCGGCCACGAGGACGGCCGGAGCGGTCTGCGAGACTGGGTCGGTGAGCGGAACCCTGCCCAACGTCCTCGCCAGCCGCTACGCCAGCGCCGACATGGCCTCGCTGTGGTCACCGGAGACCAAGGTGGTGCTCGAGCGCAAGCTGTGGCTCGCCGTGCTGGAGGCCCAGGCCGAGGTCGGCCTCGACGTGCCCGACGGCGCCATCGAGGACTACCGCAAGGTGATCGGCGACGTGGACCTCGACTCGATCGAGGCCCGCGAGCGCGTGACGAAGCACGACGTGAAGGCACGGATCGAGGAGTTCTCCGACCTCGCCGGCCACCAGCTCATCCACGCGGGCATGACGTCGCGGGATCTGACCGAGAACGTGGAGCAGCTCCAGGTGCGCGACGCCATGGTGCTGATCCGGGATCGCGTCGTCGCCACGCTCGCCGAGCTCGCCCGGCTCGCCGTCGAGCACGCCGACACACCCATGGCGGCCCGCAGCCACAACGTCGCCGCCCAGGTCACCACGCTCGGCAAGCGCTTCGCCGTCGCCGGCGAGGAGCTGCTGGTCGCGTTCGAGCGGCTGGAGTCGCTGCTCGAGCGCTACCCGCTGCGGGGCATCAAGGGACCGGTCGGGACCCAGACCGACCAGCTCGACCTGCTCGGCTCCGACGAGGCCGTCGACGCGGTCGAGTCCGCCGTCGCCCGCCACCTCGGGTTCGCCCGCACCTTCACCAACGTCGGGCAGGTGTACCCGCGCAGCCTCGACATGGAGGTCGTGGGCGCGCTGGTGCAGCTGGCGTCCGGCCCGTCGAGCCTGGCCACCACCATCCGCCTGATGGCCGGCCACGAGCTGGCCACCGAGGGGTTCCTGCCCGGCCAGGTCGGCTCCTCGGCCATGCCGCACAAGATGAACAGCCGGTCCTGCGAGCGGGTGAACGGCCTGAAGCACATCCTCGCCGGCCACCAGGCCATGGTCACGAGCCTCGCCGGCGACCAGTGGAACGAGGGCGACGTGAGCTGCTCGGTCGTGCGGCGCGTGGCCCTGCCCGACGCCTTCCTCGCCGCCGATGGCCTGTTCGAGACCTTCCTCACCGTGCTGCGGGGCTTCGGGGCCTACCCGGCCGTGATCGAGGCCGAGCTCGACCGCTACCTGCCCTTCCTCGCCACCACCAAGGTGCTGATGGCCGCGGTGCGCGCCGGCGCCGGCCGGGAGGAGGCCCACGAGGCGATCAAGGAGCACGCCGTCGCCGTGGCCCTCGCCATGCGCGAGGAGGGCCAGCCCGACAACGACCTGCTCGACCGGCTCGGCGCCGACCCCCGCCTCCCCATCGACCGCGACGGCCTCGCCGCGGCGCTGGCCGACCCGATGGCGGTCGCCGGTCGGGCCCAGGCCCAGGTGGCTGCCTTCGCCGCGCAGGTCGGAGCGATCGTGGACCGGTACCCCGAGGCGGCGTCGTACGCCCCGGGCGACATCCTGTAGCGGCGGGTTCAGCCGCCCGCCAGCGCACCCTCCGCGAGGGACACGAACCGATCACGGGCCGCGGCTTCGTCCGGGAGGTCGAGCGCCGCGGCGTTCAGGTGCATGGCCCGGTCACCGTCCAGCACGAGCAGCTGGGCCATGAAGCCGGTCTGCTCCGACCCGGAGTACGCCCACCGCGCGTCGTCACCGAGGTCCGGGACCTCTTCGTAGAGGCCCTCGCCTCCGCGGGTGCGGGACTCGTAGTCGTCCGGACCCATCAGCACGAGCTGCAGGGTCGGCGGGAGGCCCATGCCGTCCTCGTCCGTGGCGAAGCGCCACTCGCACATCTCCAGCGACGCGCCGGAGCCCTCCTCGTGGACGACCTCCGCCGGCTCGCCGAAGGCGTCGACGACCTCGGCCTCCGGGAGGAGCTCGCAGGCGCCGGTGGTCGCAGCGTCGGACTCGGTCTCCTCCCCGGGTTCGGAGGTCTCGTCGACCACGGGCGCGGCGGTGTCGTCGGTCGCCGTCTCGGCGGTGTCGTCGTCGCCGCAGGAGGCCAGCAGCAGTGCAGCCGCAGCGAGCCCTCCCAGCATCGGACGGCGGATGGACGGGCGGCGGGGCATGCGAGCTCCTCTGCGGTCGACGTCGTCTCCCCCAGGGTCGCCATCCGGTGGGGCCGGCGCGCAAGTCCGGTCGATCGGGTCCTCCCGGTGGCATCATCGGCAGCGTGAAGGTGGACCTCCCGCTCCTGAACACCGGCAAGGTCCGCGCCATCTACGACGCCGGCCCCGACCACCTGCTGATGGTCGCATCGGACCGCATCTCCGCCTTCGACGTGGTGATGGCCGAGACCATCCCCGACAAGGGTCGGGTGCTCACCGCCATGTCGGCCTTCTGGTTCGAGCTGCTGGCCGACGTCGCGCCGAACCACCTGGTGTCCACCGACCTGGCCGACTTCCCCGACGGCGCCCACGATCCGTCCCTCGCCGGGCGGACCATGCTCACCCGCCGGGCCGAGATGCTGCCGGTCGAGTGCATCGTGCGCGGCTACCTCACCGGCTCGGCGTGGAAGGAGTACCAGGCCGACGGGACCATGCACGGCCAGGAGCTGCCGGACGGCCTGCTGGAGTCCGACCGCCTCCCCGAGCCCGTCTTCACACCGTCCACCAAGGCCGAGATGGGCGACCACGACGAGAACATCGACTTCGCCCGCGCCGTCGAGATCCTGGGCGAGGACGTCGCCGAGCAGGCCCGCGCCATCGCCCTCGCCGCCTACCGCAAGGGCGCCGACTGGGCTCGCGAGCGGGGGATCATCATCGCCGACACCAAGTTCGAGCTCGGGTGGATCGAGGGCGAGCTCGCCATCTGCGACGAGGTCCTCACGCCGGACTCGTCCCGCTTCTGGCCGGCAGCGGACTGGAAGCCGGGCACGACACCGCCCAGCTTCGACAAGCAACCGGTGCGCGACTGGCTCGCCGCCGTCGAGGGCTGGGACAAGACCCCGCCGCCGCCGGCGCTGCCCGACGAGGTCGTCGAGGCCACCGCGACCCGCTACCGCGAGGCCTACGAGCGCATCTGCGGCCGGTCGCTGGCCGACTGGCCCGGCGGCACCTGAAACCCTCCCGTTCTGGCCTACGGATTGCCGCACATGCGGGGGAATCGGTATGCCAGAACGAGACGGGGGCGCACCTAGATTGGCGCCATGCGCTTCGACGTCCAGGTGGAGACCAGGCCCCGAGCGGGGATCGCCGACCCGGAGGGGTCGACCATCGAGCGCTCGCTGCCGGCCCTCGGCTTCGAGGGCATCCAGGACGTGCGGGTCGGCAAGTCGTTCCGCTTCCACGTCGAGGCCGACGACGAAGCCGCCGCCCACGCCCTGGTCGAGGATGTCTGCGCCCGCTTCCTCACCAACCCGGTGATCGAGGACTCCTCCATCACCGTGACCGAAGCGTCGACCGTCTGATGCCGGCTCGCATCGGCGTCGTCCTCTTCCCCGGGTCCAACTGCGAGCACGACGCCGTCGAGGCGGTCCGCACGCTCGGCGGCGACGCCGAGGTCCTGTGGCACGGCGACGACAGCCTCAAGGGGGTCGACGGGGTCATCGTGCCCGGCGGCTTCGCCCACGGCGACTACCTCCGTCCCGGCGCCATCGCCCGCTTCTCGCCCGTCATGCAGGCGGTCCAGGCCTTCGCTGCCGACGGCGGTCCGGTCGTGGGCATCTGCAACGGCTTCCAGGTGCTCACCGAGGCCGGCATGCTCCCCGGTGCCCTGCAGAAGAACGCCGGCCTGAAGTTCCTGTGCCGGATGGCGACGCTGCGGGTCGAGACCACCGACTCGGTGCTCACCTCCGCGACCGACGAGGGCGCCGAGCTGCGCGTCCCGGTCAACCACTTCGAGGGCAACTACACCTGCGACGACGAGACGCTCGCCATGCTGCGCGCCGAGGACCGCGTCGTGGTGCGCTACGTGGAGAACGTCAACGGTTCGGTCGACGGCATCGCCGGTGTGTGCAACGAAGGCCGCAACGTGGTGGGCCTCATGCCGCATCCCGAGCGGGCATGTGACGACCTGCTCGGCTCCAGCGACGGGGCGCCGCTGCTGCGCTCGCTGCTGGAATCCGCGGCGAAAGCCGCCGTCTGACGGGGCTCAGCTGGCTCGGCTGATGCCGGCCTTCTTCAGCACGGCGGCCTCGACCCCGAGCTCGCGCCAAGCGGCGTAGGAGATGCCCTTGCGCTCGCTGTAGCCCTTGGCGGCCTCGACGAAATCCTTCTCGAGACCCTCGAGGTCGGCCTTGTTCTCGCTGGCCTCGAGCTCGTTCTGCAGGTCCATGCGGTCCTGGATGAGCTGCAGGCGCTTGACCGGATCAGCGTCGACCAGCTGCTCCTCGATCTTGGCCAATTGGGCCTTCATCGATTCGGCGGTGCGCTTGCGCCCGCGCTTGGGCTTGTGTTGCTCGAGCGCCTCGAGATAGTCGCGAACGGCGCGGCCCTGGCGGCGCCCTTCTGCGAGTGCTGCCTTGTGCTCGTCGGTCATTTCGCGCTTCGGTGCCATCGCTCTGCAGGGAACCACAGATCGCGCGCATATGGCAATTCATCTCCGTTCCTCCGGGATCCATATCGCCATCGATGGCGCGACTCTTTCCGGCATCTCTGCGGTGACCATGTGGACGTGCGGGGCGCCGGTGCGGGCTCGCGTAGCGTGCTCGGCATGGCCGAGCGCACCGACCGAGACCCCGTCGAGCAGGACCCGAGCGTGCACCGGGCCCTCGGTCTCACCGACGACGAGGCCGACGAGATCGCCCGCATCCTCGGCCGTCCGGCCAACCACCTCGAGCTGGCGATGTACTCGGTCATGTGGTCCGAGCACTGCTCCTACAAGTCCTCCCGCGTGCACCTGCGCCGGCTGCCGTCGGAGGCGCCGCACGTGCTCGTCGGCCCGGGGGAGGGCGCCGGCGTGGTCGACGTCGGTGACGGCATCGCGGCGGCGTTCCGCATCGAGAGCCACAACCACCCGTCCGCGATCGAGCCGTACCAGGGCGCGGCAACCGGGGTCGGCGGCATCCTGCGCGACGTCTTCTCCATGGGTGCCCGGCCCATCGCCCTCATGGACCCGCTGCGCTTCGGGCCGCTCGACGACCCCCGCAGCCGCTGGATCGCCGAGGGCGTCGTGTCGGGCGTGTCGGGCTACGGCAACTCGGTCGGCGTCCCGACGGTGGGCGGCGAGACGATCTTCGACGCCACCTACCAGGGCAACCCCCTCGTCAACGTGTTCTGCCTCGGCGTGCTGCCCCAGGACCGCCTGGCCCTCGCCCGAGCGTCGGGCCCGGGGAACCTCACGGTGCTGTTCGGCTCGGCCACGGGCCGGGACGGCATCGGCGGCGCCAGCGTGCTCGCCTCGGCGTCCTTCACCGATGGGGACGCCGACGAGTCGGCGTCGAAGCGCCCGAGCGTCCAGGTCGGCGACCCCTTCGAGGAGAAGCGCCTGATCGAGGCGTGCCTGGAGATCCTCGAGGCCGGCCTCGTCGTCGGCATCCAGGACCTCGGCGCAGCCGGCATCACCGGCGCGGCCAGCGAGACGGCGTCCAAGGGCGGTGTCGGCATGGACCTGTACCTGGACCAGGTGCACGTCCGCGAGGAGGGCATGGACCCCTTCGAGATCATGATCAGCGAGAGCCAGGAGCGGATGCTGGCCATCGTCGAACCGGCCAAGCTCGACGAGCTGCTCGCCATCTGCGCCAAGTGGGAGATCGCTGCATCGGTCATCGGCACGGTCACGGGCACCGGCCGGTTCCGGGTGCTCGACCGCCTCGACGGCGAGCTGCTCGCCGACATCCCGGCCAGCTCCCTCGACGACGACGCCCCCCTCTACCAGCGCCCGCTCGCCGAGCCGGCCGACCGGGCCGAGCGGGCCGCCGACACCGCCGAGTCGCTGCCCGCTCCGGCGGACGCCGGCGCCGACCTGCTCGCGCTGCTCGCCGACACGTCGTGGGTCTGGTCCCAGTACGACCACCAGCTGTTCCTCAACACCGTCGTCGGCCCCGGTGACGACGCCACCGTCCTGCGCCTCAAGGACCCCCGCACCGGCGAGCCGACCGGCCGGGGCCTGGGCCTCACCACCGACGGCAACCACCGCTGGTGCCGGCTCGACCCCCGCACCGGCATGGCTGCCGTGGTCGCCGAGTCGGTCATGAACCTGGCCTGCGTCGGCGCCGAACCGCTGGCGCTCGTGAACTGCCTGAACTTCGGCAACCCCGAGCACCCCGAGGTCATGTGGCAGCTGTCCGAGGCCATCGACGGCATGGCCGAGGCGTGCCGGGCGCTGTCGGTGCCGGTCATCGGCGGCAACGTCTCGCTCTACAACGAGTCGAACGGCGTCAACATCGACCCGTCACCGGTCATCGGCACGGTCGGCCTCATCGCCTCGCTCGAGCGCCGCCCGCCCGGCATGGGCCTGGTCGAGGGCACCACGCTCGTCGTGCTCGGCGCACCGGCCACGACCCTGTCGGGGAGCGCGTGGGCCTGGTCGCAGGGGCACCGCGAGGGCATGCCGCCCCAGGTCGACCTCGACGGGGTGCGGGCCACCGCCGCGTTCGTGCGCGACGCCGTCGCCGCCGACCGGCTGCGGTCGGTGCACGACCTCGCCGGTGGCCTGGGCCCGGCACTGGCCGAGATGGCCGTGGACACCCAGGTCGGTGCGCGGGTGGAGCTGCCCGCGCCGGGCGGGCACGTGGCGCTCTTCGCCGAGACGCCCGCCGCCGTGCTCGCCGCCGTGGATCCGGGCTCGCTCGACGCGCTGCTCGCCGATGCCGGCGCGGCCGGCGTGCCCGCCGAGGTCATCGGCGAGGCCGGCGGCGACCGCCTCGTGGTCGGCGACCTGGTCGACGTGTCGGTCGGCGAGGCCCACGTGGCCTGGCGGGACCGGCTGCCCTCGGCGCTCGGCGCCGGCACGACCCAGGGCTGACCAGCCCGGGACGTCAGCGGCTGGGCTCGTCCACCTGGTCGGCGTGGAGGTGGAAGTGGCCCTCGGCGTCCTCGTGCTCCTCGAGGATGTCGGCGAGGGGCTTGAAGAGGAGCCGGTCGAGGATGAAGAACCGCCCGACCCACAGCAGGCCGAACGAGCCCACGTTGGCCATCATGAGGATCAGGGTGTTCTCGTCGTAGCGCCCGGCCGCCCAGGCCACCGCGAACGTCGAGATGATGAGGCCGAGGATGGCCATGCCCCAGAACGGCAGGACCTCCCGGGTGAACGAGTGCGCGCCCCGCTTGTTGAACGTCCACGCCCGGTTGATCAGGTAGTTCGGGACGGCGCCGACGGTGACCGCAGCGATGTTCGACGGCACCGGTGCCACGTCGAACACCTCGAGCATCAGGAACAGCGTGCTGGTGCTGGTGACGACGCCGGCGAGGGACGCGGCGGAGTACTTGGCGAGCTTGGCGATCCACGGGCGGCGCCCGAGCGCGGTGTCAGGCCCGGCGTCGGCGAGGGACGGCATGCCGGGAGGGTATCCAGCGCGCCCCCGAATGGCCGACCGCCGGGCGGTGATGGGGCAGGATGGCAACCGCAAGCAGCCCGATGACGGAGGCACCATGAGCGACGACCAGGACCACCCGCGCCCCGGTGGCGATGCCGCCACCGAGCGGGCCCTCGACGAGCTGCGCGAGCTGCGCGCCGACGTCACCGCCCTCCTGGGCCGGTTCGAGTCCCTGCAGCTCCGCCTCGTCGGCGACGGGCAGCAGACGCTGATCGAGCAGGTGCAGGACAACCTCGCCGATGTGGCCTCGGGCGAGGTCGTCGGCGCCCTGTGGGAGGAGGTGCGCGCCGTGCGCGCCCAGCTCGACGGGGCCGCACCCGACGCAGGCACGGCCGAGCCCGACCCGCAGCTGTCCGCTCTCACCGAGGAGCTCGCGGTCCTGCGCACCGAGCTGGCCGACGGCCTCGTCGTCGAGCCCTCGGACGCCCTGTCCGCGTCGCTGGACGCGCTCCGGTCCGAGGTGGACGGGTTGCGGGGCTCGCTCGGCGAGCTGCCCGCTCCCGGCGATGGCGCCGGCGTGGAGGCGGTCGCCGACCAGGTCGCCGCGCTCCGGGACTTCGTCGCCTCCGAGCTCGACACCGTGCGTCAGACCGTCGCCTCCCGCATCGACGCCGCCACCGAGGCCACCGCCGCCAGCGTGGCGGCGGCCACGGCCCGACCCGAGCCCGAACCGGCCCCGGCCGAGGGGGGCGCGAGCCTCGACGCCGACACGGTGGCGATGCTGCGCGACGAGATCCGGGCCGCCGGCGCCGTCTCGGACCAGGTGGTCGACGCCCTGCGCGACGAGCTCAAGGCCCTGCGCCGCCGCATCGCGGTGAAGGCGACCGAGCAGGTCCTCGACGACCAGCAGCTGGCCCAGATCGCCGATGCCGTCGCGGCGCGGCTCGCCGCAGACCGGGACCAGGTCTGACGTCCGCCGCTGGGTTGGTCGGTCGGGGGCACGTGACCGGTAGCCTCGGGCCCGACGCCGGAGGTGTCGCCGACCCATGACCGATCCTTCCGATCATGCCCCCCATCGCGACGCCGAGACCGGCGCAGGCGACGACGAGCTGAAGGAGGCCTGCGGGGTCTTCGGCATCTACGCGCCCGGCCAGTCCGTCGCCCACCTGACCTACCTGGGCATGTTCGCCCTGCAGCACCGCGGCCAGGAGGCCGCCGGCATGTCGGTGTCCGACGGCACCGAGATCATCACGGTCAAGGACAACGGGCTGGTCTCGTCGGTGTTCACCGACCGGGTGCTCAACGGCCTGCCCGGCCACCTGGCCATCGGCCACGACCGCTACAGCACCACCGGCGCCAGCACGTGGCAGAACGCCCAGCCCGTCACCCGCGAGGCCGCCGGTCACCAGATCGCCCTCGGCCACAACGGCAACCTCGTGAACACCGCCGACCTCGCCGAGGACCTCGGCATGCTGCCCGGCTCGGGTGCCGTCACCTCCGACAGCGACCTCGTCGTGGAGATGCTCGCCCGCGCCATCGAGCGCAGCGAGCGACACCGCAGCGACGACCGCCACCTCGAGGCGGCGATGCTCGAGGTCATGCCCAAGCTCCGGGGCGCCTTCTCCATCGTGTGCATGGACGAGGGCCACGTGGTCGGCGTGCGCGACCCCAACGGCTTCCGACCGCTGTGCCTCGGCCGCCTGGAGTCCGGCTGGGTGCTGGCCTCGGAGACCCCGGCCCTCGACCTGGTCGGCGCCAGCTTCGTGCGCGAGATCGAACCGGGCGAGATGATCATCATCGACGCCACCGGCTACCGCTCGGTCCGGGCCTTCCCCGAGGCCGAGGTCAACCCGAGCCTGTGCCTGTTCGAGTTCGTCTACTTCGCCCGGCCCGACTCCACGCTCTACGGCAAGAACGTCCACTCCGCCCGGGTCCGCATGGGCGAGCAGCTCGCCCAGCAGGCACCGGTCGAGGCCGACATGGTCATGGGCGTGCCCGAGTCCGGCCTGCCCGCCGCCGAGGGCTTCGCCCGGCAGTCGGGCATCCCCGTCGGCGCCGGCCTGGTGAAGAACCGCTACATCGGCCGCAGCTTCATCGCCCCCTCCCAGGAGGCCCGGGCCGCCGCGGTGCGCATGAAGCTCAACCCCCTGAAGGAGAACCTCCAGGGCAAGCGCCTCATCGTCGTCGACGACTCGATCGTGCGCGGCACGACGCAGCGCACGCTCACCCAGATGCTGCGCGAGGCCGGCGCCGTCGAGGTGCACCTGCGAATCACGTCGCCGCCGGTCATGTGGTCCTGCTTCTACGGCATCGACACCGGGGTGCGCAGCGAGCTGCTCGCCTCCAACCTCGACATCGAGGAGATCCGGGCCTACCTGGGCGTCGACTCGCTGGCCTACCTGGGCCTGGACCGGCTCATCACCGCCACCGGCACCCCGTCGAGCGGGTTCTGCACGGCGTGCTTCACCGGCGACTACCCCGTGGAGATCCCCGTGTCGCTGTCCAAGGCCGTGCTCGAGAGCCCCGCGCTGCGGACCGAGGCCCCGAGCGGCATCGCCACCGCCCTGGCCTCCCGGGTCGGCGGCTCCCAGATGGGGTTCGACGACTGATGTCCGAGCAGCAGGAGAACACCTACGCCTCCGCCGGGGTCGACATCGGCGCCGGCGAGGAGGCCGTCCAGCGCATCAAGGCGTCGGTCCGCTCCACCTTCCGCCCCGAGGTCATCGGCGACATCGGCGGCTTCGGCGGGCTGTTCCAGTTCCCCCAGCACCGCTTCACCCACCCGGTGCTCGTGTCCTCCACCGACGGCGTCGGCACCAAGGCCGTCGTCGCCCAGCGCGCCGGCATCTTCGAGTCCATCGGCGTCGACCTCGTGGCCATGTGCGTCGACGACATCGCCTGCGCCGGCGCCGAGCCGCTGTTCTTCCTCGACTACATCGCCGTCGGCAAGCTCGACCCCGACCACATCGAGCAGCTCGTCGCCGGCGTGGCCAAGGGCTGCCGGGAGGCGGGCTGCGCCCTCATCGGCGGCGAGATGGCCGAGCACCCCGGCGCGATGGAGGCCGGCGAGTTCGACCTCGTCGGCTTCGCCGTCGGCGTCGCAGAGCGGGACCGCATCCTGGACGGCACCACCATCGCCGCCGGTGACGCGCTCATCGGCCTGCCGTCGCCGAACCTGCGCTCGAACGGGTACTCGTTGGCCCGACGGGTGTTCTTCGACGTCGCCGGCCGCTCCCTGCACGACCCGGCCTGGGACGGCGCCCACCACTCGCTGGCCGAGGAGCTCCTGTCGCCGTCGGTCATCTACTCGCCGGCGATCGCCGCGCTGCTGCGGGTGGTCGACGTCCGCGCCGTCGCCCACATCACCGGCGGTGGCATCCCGGGCAACCTGAACCGAGTGCTCACCGAGTCCCTCGACGCCCACGTCGACCGGGGCGCCTGGGAGCCGCCGAAGGTCTTCACCGAGATCCAGCGCCTCGGCCAGGTCAGCGACGACGAGATGGCCAAGGTGTTCAACATGGGCATCGGCATGATCGCCGTCGTTCCCGCTGACGAGGTCTACGCCGCCCTCGACGTGCTGCGCACCGCCGGCCACCGTGCCGTGCAGATCGGCACCGTCGAACCCGGCAGCGGCCTCGTCCGGTACGCGTAGAACGCGCGCTGTCCCTGTACGGTCGCCGGCCGTGCGCACGGTGGTCCGGACGGTGTCGTGGGTGCTGCTCTTCGCGGCGCTCGGAGCGGCCGGCGCGTCGTGGTTCACCCCCACCCCCCGGCTCGACGCCGACGATGCCTCCGACCTCGCGCTCGACGCGCTGAGCGGCGCCGAGGTGGACGTGGAGCGGGTGGAGCCGCCGGTGCGGATGGTGCACGAGACCGGCGAGGGCGACCTCGTCGACGCCTGGCGCGTCCTGGTCGACGTGCGCGCCCGGGGTGCGGACGAGCAGGTCGAGCTCCGGGTCCAGGAGTCCGCCGGCCAGCTCGTCTACGTGGACGACCTCATCGGCGACGCAGGCACCGAGCGGCTGCTCTCCGACGAGCAGTTCGAGGTCCTGCGCCAGCACCGCGACGACACCCTCGCCGACCGCTGGGTGCTGCGGAACGCCCTGGCCGCGATCGCTGCCATCGGCATCGCCGCCACCTGCTACCTCCTCGCCACCCGATCCGATCCCATCTGGAGCGCCCGTTGACCGATCACCGCACCGTCCCTGCCGACGCCCACGCCGCGCTGGTGGCCCACCTCAAGGCCCACGCCATCCGCGAGGGCGACTTCGTGCTGAAGTCCGGCAAGCCGACGAGCTGGTTCTGCGACGCCAAGCAGACGACCTGCCGGCCCGACGGGATGCTGCTCGTCGCCGACGCCGCGCTGGCCGTCCTGCCCGACGATGTGACCGCCATCGGCGGGCTCACGATGGGCGCCGATGCGGTGGCGTTCGGAGTGGCCGCCATCGCCGCGACCCGTGGCCGCGAGCTGCGGGCGTTCAGCGTCCGCAAGGAGGTCAAGGAGCACGGCGGCGGGGGGCGCGTCGCCGGTGCGCTCGAGCCGGGGGACCGGGTCGTCATCGTCGAAGATGCCGTGACCCGGGGCGTCTCGATGCTTGAGGCCGCTGACGTCATCGCCGACGAGGTCGGCGCCGAGGCGGTGCTGCTGATGCCCGTGGTGGATCGGGGCGGGACCGTGGCGGCGATGGCCGCGGAGCGGGGGTTGCCCCTGCTGGCGCTGGTGACGGCGCCGGATCTGGGCTTCGACTACGAGGGGCCGCTGTAGAGGCTGGCGGCAGGGACCCCGGCCGGCTCGAGCCGGTCGGCGAGGTGCCAGTGCAGCTCGACCAGGCCGTGCAGGGCGAGGATCGCCGCGCCGACGATGCCGGTGGTGGCGTCGGCGCCCATCGCGAGGCCGACGACGACGGTGGGGTGGGACAGCGCGAACCCGATCCGGGCCCGGCGTCGGGCGTCGGCTTCGTCGGGGTGTGCACTGCTCGGTCGGTGGCTGGCGGTCGCGAACATCGAAGCGTGCGTACCCGACCGTCGTGACCGCCAGAACAGTGATCTGTGACGAGGTCGCTGCCAGTTCCCGGAGACGGTCCCGTCAGGGACGCCCGGTGCGCAGGCGAGCGACCCGGGCGACGGACTCGATGCGGTCCTCGGCGTGGCGGTCGGCGGCTTCGCCGGGCGGCATGCCCTGGGTCCGGGCCCGCTCGAGCACGGCCAGCACCGTGTCGTGGATGCCGGCGATGCGGGCCCACGCCCGGGCCTGGTCGTAGCCGGCGGGCTCCTCGGCGATGTTGATCACGCCGCCGGCGTTGGCGACGTAGTCCGGGACGTAGAGCACGTCGCGGTCCACGAGGCGCTGGTCGTCCTCGGGGGTGGCGAGCTGGTTGTTGGCCGAGCCGACGACGACCTCGCAGCGCAGCTCGGGGATGGTGCGCTCGTCCAGGACCGCGCCGAGGGCGCACGGTGCGAACACGTCGCAGTCGACGGCGTGGGCCGCTTCGGGCTCGACGGTGCGGAGCCGCGTTGCTGCCTCGGGGTGGTCGTCGTGGACGGCGCGGACGGCGTCGTCGCGGATGTCGGCGACGGTGACGGTGGCGCCCTCGTCCACGAGGTGGTCCACCAGCGCTCGCCCGACCTTGCCGACGCCGGAGACGGTGATGTGCCGGTCGGCCAGGTCCGGCGACCCCCAGCGGACCTCGGCGGCGGCGCGCAGCGCCCACAGCACCCCCCAGGCGGTGGCGGGGGACGGATCGCCCGAGCCGCCGAGCGACGGGCTGACACCCGTGACGTGGGGGGTCTCGCGTTGGATGAGGTCCATGTCGGCCTGGGTGGTGCCGACGTCCTCGGCGGTGAGGTAGCGGCCGGCGAGGCCGTGCACGAAGCGGCCGTAGGCCCGGATGAGGGCCTCGGAGCGGATCGTGCGCGGATCGCCCCAGATCACGGCCTTGCCGCCGCCCTGGTCGAGGCCGGCGGCTGCGTGCTTGTAGGTCATGCCCCGGGCGAGGCGGCAGACGTCGGTGAGCGCCTCGCCTTCGGTGTCGTAGGGCCAGAACCGCGTGCCGCCGAGGGCAGGTCCGAGCACGGTGGAGTGGATCGCCACGATCGCCCGCAGGCCCGAGGGGCGGTGGTGGCAGAAGGCGACCTGCTCGAAGTCCCCCTCGTCGGGGAGGCCGTCCACCGCGTCCATCGTCTCGAACACGGTGCTGGGTGCGGTCATGCCGGGACCGTACCGCCGGCCGCAAGCGGACAGAACGGGACTAGTCCGTCACCCCCTCAGGAAATGGCCCGGGTGGGCTATCGCCGTTCTGCGGCCCACTCCGTACCTTTGGGAAGGAACCGGACACACCAGTGGACCGGCGAACGAGGAAGTCACAGCACCATGGCAGATCAAGAAGATCTCGACACCCCCGAAGCCCTCCTCACCCCGTCCGAGGTCGCCGCGATGTTCCGGGTGAACCCCAAGACGGTCACCCGCTGGGCACGAGCCGGCAAGCTCAACGCGATCCGGACCCTCGGCGGCCACCGCCGCTTCAAGGCATCCGAGATCCGGGCCTGCCTCGAGGAGATGTCGCAGTCGGAGGTCTGACCCTCCGGATCGGCTGCGTCCGGGGCCAGCAGAGGTCGTAGTCTCGGCCGCCATGGCCACTCCAACCGCTGCCTTCTCCCTCCACCTGCGGGTCCGCCTCGAGAACACCCCCGGGTCGCTCGGGCGGTTGGCCGTGGCCATCGGCGACGCGGGCGGGAACATCACCCAGCTCGAGGGCTTCGACGTGCGCGGCGAGTACCTCGATGAAGACATCGTCGTGAACTGCATCTCCGAGGAGCACCAGGAGGAGGTCAAGGCGGCGATCAGCGGCCTCGACGGCGTCGAGATCACGACCTGCAAGGACCGCACCTTCGAGATGCACGAGGGCGGCAAGATCGAGGTCCTCGCCCGGATGCCCATCCGGGACGCCGATGACCTCTCGATGGCGTACACCCCCGGCGTCGCCCGGGTCTGCATGGCCATCCACGAGAACCGCGAGCGCAGCCGCGACCTCACCATCCGCAAGAACACCGTCGCCATCGTCTCCGACGGCACCGCCGTGCTCGGCCTCGGCGACATCGGCCCCCACGCCGCCATGCCGGTCATGGAGGGCAAGGCGCTGCTGTTCAAGAACTTCGCCGGCGTCGACGCCTTCCCGGTGTGCATCGACACCACCGACACCGAGGAGATCATCGCCACCGTCGAGCGCCTGGCGCCGACCTTCGGCGGCATCAACCTCGAGGACATCGCGGCCCCGAAGTGCTTCGAGATCGAGGAGCGCCTCAAGGCCAGCCTCGACATCCCCGTGTTCCACGACGACCAGCACGGCACCGCCGTCGTGGTGCTCGCCGCCCTGCAGAACGCCCTCAAGCTCACCGACAAGAAGATGAGCGACCTGCGCGTCGTCATCGCCGGCGTCGGTGCGGCGGGCGTGGCCTGCGGCAAGATCCTCCTCGAGGCCGGTGTCGCCGAGATCGTCGGCGCCGACCGCAAGGGCGCCATCTGGGAGGGTCGCGACGACCTCAACCCGGCCAAGCAGTGGTTCGCCGAGCACACCAACCGCGATCGCCGCAAGGGCGCGGTCGGCGAGCTGCTCGCCGGCGGCGACGTCTTCATCGGCGTGGCCGGCCCCGGCATCATCGAGCCCACCGACCTGGACCGGATGAACACCGATCCGTTCGTGTTCGCCCTCGCCAACCCCGACCCCGAGATCCGTCCCGAGCAGGCCAAGGGCCGGGCCAAGATCATCGCCACCGGGCGCAGCGACTTCCCGAACCAGATCAACAACGTGCTCGCCTTCCCGGGCATCTTCCGGGGGGCGCTCGACGCCAAGGCCACCGACATCACCGAGGGCATGAAGCTGGCGGCGGCCGAGGCCATCGCGGATGCGATCCCGATGTCGGAGCTGCGGCCCGACTTCATCATCCCGTCGGTGTTCGACTCGACGGTGGCGCCCCGCGTGGCGGCCGCCGTCGCCGAGGCCGCCGTGGCCGAGGGCGTCTGCCGGGACTGACCCGCCGGGTGGCCGGCGAGCCGCTCAGCCCCAGAAGTTCACGGTGACCCAGAGCTCGCCGGCGTCGTCGCGCACGCAACCGACGGCGGTGTGGGTGAGGGCGCCGGACAGGATCTTGTCGGCGTGCGACGGGGAGCGCAGGAACTCGTCGTAGACGGCGCGGGCGTCGCCGGTGCTCCAGCCCACGTTCTCCGCCGCGGTCATGGCCTCGGCCCGGGCGGCGAAGACCCGGTCGCCGTAGCCGGGGTTGTGGGCCAGCTGGCTGCGGGCGGCCATCTCGTGGGTCCAGTCGACCGCGACGTGGAGGATGGCATCGTCCCAAGCCAGGAGGTGCCGGCCGGCGCCGGCGCGGGTCTCGTTCATCCAGCGCAGCATCGAGGACTCGCACCCGGCGTCCCGGGTACCCGTCCGGGTCGCCGGCGCCGGCGCGGGCGGGGGCGCCGGGGCGGTGGTCGCCTGGGGAGGAGGCTGGGTCGCTGGCGGTGTGGCAGCTGCCGGTTCCGGTGAGGGTTCGGGGGCCGTCGGCGTCGGCTGCGGTGGCGGCGCGGGCGTCGGCTCCGGTGCAGGCGCCGGAGGTGGAGGCACCAACGGCACCGCACCCTCCGCGGCTGCGGAGGAGATCACCCGCGTCGCGTCGGGGGAGGCCACGACCGCGGCCCGCTCGAGGGCGGCGTCGGCCCACACCGGGTTGCCCACCACGCCGGCGGACACGATGCCGGTCGTCGAGACGACGGCGATGGCCACTGCGAGCGCTCGGCGCAGCATCGGCTCCCTCGGCATCGGTGACCCCCGGCGTCGGACCGGCACGGCTGCCGGTTCCGCGGGTTCTTCGCCGATCCGCAGCCGATCCCCTGCCCGGCGCGATCAGCCCACGGAGAGGGCCGGCTCCTTCGCCGCCGGTTGCTCCGTCGATGCCTCCGTCGCGGTGAGGTCGATGAAGGAGCTGCTGGCGAGGGGCACGCCGCGGCACGGGACGGGTGGGATCGCCCAGCGGGGGACGTCGAAGAGGTGGACGCGACGTCCCAGCAGCATCTTCTGCGCGGTTCGCCACAGGATCCACCCGTCGAGCAGCGGGTTGTGGTGCTGGACGTAGAGGCGGTCGTACTCGATGCGGTCGCAGATGAGGCCGTCGCAGTGGACGCTGACCTGCCAGAGGCCCGTGACCCCGGGACGCACGCTGGTGCGCTCGGCCGCAGCGATCGGCGCGAGCCGGCGGTGGAGCACCGCCATCTCCGGTCGGGGGCCGACCAGCGCCATCCGTCCGGAGACGACCAGCCACAGCTGGAGGAGCTCGTCCAGGTGGATCCGGCGTATGGCGCGCATCACCGCGGGGATCTGCTCGCCGCCGATGGCGTGCTTGTCGGCGTAGGCCGACGTCGCCGGCGGCAGGGTGCGGACCTTCGGGAAGGGGAACAGCACCCCGTCGCGGCCGACGCGCTGGTGCACGAAGATCGGCCAGGCCCGGTACACGGCCGCCGAGATCAGCAGGGTGGCCGCCAGGATCGGCAGCGTGACCACGGCCATCGCCAGGGCAACCAGGATCTCGAGCGCGCGGTGGGCTCGTCGAAGGTCTCTCATCTGCTCGCTCCTCCGACCCCACGTCTTCGGATGGTGCAGCGGGATCGCCCTCCCGTGCCCATCAGTTCGCCGCACGGGGCTGGCCTTCCTGCCTGCCGCCGGGGGAATCTGCCCTGCCGCTCGTGCTCGACGCGTGCAGCCACGCCACGACCTCGGCCTCGAGGCGCTCGGCCACCAGCTCGTGGCCGGCGGCGTTGAGGTGGATGCCGTCGGGGAGGACGGCGTCGAGCCCGTCGGCGTCCACGATGGCTCGCACGTCGATGAGGCGCACGTCCGGGGAACCCGTGGCGGTCACCAGGTCGTCGATGGCCCTGCTGTACCGGGCAGCACGCTCCTGGATGCCGGGGAGCACCTCGTCGAGGTGCGGCGCGGTCGGCGGGACGTTCAGGAGGAGGACGAGCGCACGCTGACGTTCGGCCACCAGGTCGATGAGCCGCTCCAGCTCGGCGCGGAACCGCGGCAGCGGCAGCCGGTCGGGGACCGGTCCGCCTCGGCGGATCCAGGCCGGCCCCCAGCGGAGGTGGGCGCGCTTCAGGACCGGGCGCACCGCGCGGCGCAACAGCAGGGACCGCGGGGAAAGGTTCGCTCGCCAGCTGAACGTCCAGCGCAGCAGCGGGAGCGGCAGCACGAGGGGCTGGCACTCGACCCAGCCCACGTCGATGATGACGACCTGGGGTGAGTGCCCGAGGATCCGTCGCTCCGCGTCGGCGACGATCTCGTCCACCCGCATGAGCCAACCGGCCTCGTTGCGCACGAGGGCGGGCACGCCACGCGCGTAGAGGCGCGCCTCCAGCCGCTCGCCGTAGTTGCCGCCGTCCGGATCGACGCGGGGCGTCACGAAGTAGGCCACCGAGCTCCCGACGACCGAGATGCGGAGCGGACGGGCCGGGTGCGTGGTCACGTCGTCTCCACGGACGAGGCCCGGGCCGCCGGGGTCGCGGGCAGGGTGGCATCGAGGACGCTTCGGTCGATCTGGGCGACCTTCGACGCCATGGCGAGGGTCACCCAGGCGTGGTGCTCGTCGACGTCGATGCCCATGGGGGCGCTGGCGGGGGGCATGGGGAAGCCGTTGCACCGACCTTCCACGTCGACCACGGCGAGCATGTCGGCGTCCTTCACGGCGACGACGACCCGGCGCTCGTCGAGGCCGGCGACGTCGAAGGGTGCGCCCGGCAGCTCGACCTGCGCGACCACGGCGCCGGTGAGGTCGCAGCGCGTGAGCAGCGGTCGACCCGATGCGCCGAGCCACATGCCCGCCGGGTCCGGTCGCACCCACCGGGTGGGGTGGGGCAGCTCGATGACCTCGATGTCGGTGCCGACGACCACGCCCAGCACGGCGGCCGACGTGTCGGCGACGAGGATCGCACCGTCATCGCGGCCGACGACGATGTCGGGTCGGCGGAAGGGCTCGGGCAGCGGCACCTGCTCGGGAGGTCGCCCGTCCACGGTGTGCCAGAGGCAGCGGTGCTCGGCATCGACGGCCCACAGGTCCTCGCCCACCAGCGCCGTGGCGAGCAGCTCGCGCGTCCTGGGCAGCGACGTGGTGCGGACGGCGCCGTCGGCGTCCACGTGGACGAGACCGGACGCACGGGTGAGCGCGCTGTGGCAGCCGCCGCTGCCGTCGGGGGTCGGCAGGTGGGGGTACGGGGGCAGCTCCGTCCAACGCCACTCGCCATCCGCTCGTGCGTAGCGGCCGAGCGCCGGCCAGTCGCGGGCCGTGACCCACACGTCGCCCCGGGCATCGATGCGGACGCCGAGGGGGAACGCCTGCGCTCGCGGGAGCTCGTGCAGGCGCCACGGGGGAGGCGGGGCGGTCGACGGCGCCGCCGGCGCGGTCGCCTTCCGGGCGAGCGCGGCGCGCAGCTCACCGATGGGACCCCACGTCGTGAGGACCCCGGCGATCGTCGCCAGTGCGAGGAAGCCGGCGGCATGGGCGGCCAGCTCGGGGAGCTCGTCGACCGGCCACCGCTGCTGGGCCGTCGCCGCCACCCCCGCCACGGCGCCGATCCCCGCCAGCTGGCGCCACACCATCCCGACGAAGGACACGTCGCCGAGGAGCGAGCGGATGTAGTGCTGGCGGACCACGTTCGAGAGGAGGGCGGCGATCACGATCGCCACGGCGCCCCCGTCGATGCCGAACCAGGCCAGCAGGGGGAGGGCGACGACGACCACCCACAGGCTGCCGACCACGCTCACGACGAGCTGCGGTCGGGTCCGGCCGGCGGCCAGCAGGAAGCTGTCCCAGTTGAAGCCGATGGAGCCCACCACCACGGCCACGCCCTGGGCCTGCACGAGCACGACCGCGGGCGACCACGACGGGCCGAGCAGCAGCTCCACGACGGGGTGGGCGAAGACCACCATGCCGAAGCCCGCCGTGGCGGAGAACAGCATGGCGAGCTGGTTGCTCACGACGAACGCGCGCCGCAGGCGGTCGACCGAGGAGCGGATGCTGACCAGCGCCGGGAACAGGGTGTCGGCCAGCAGGACGTGCACCACGAGCGCCCGGTGCCCCCAGCCGTGGGCCAGCTGGAAGAAGCCCAGGCCCACGACGCCGATGGTGCCCGACACGACGAAGACGGCCCCCCAGCCGGCCGCCGTGGTGACCAGCATCCCGACCCACAGGGGCCACCCGAACCGGAGGTAGGACCGGACGAGCGCCCGGTCCCACGTCAGCCTCGGTCGCTGCGGGCTGGCGAGCAGCATGGTGGCGCACGCGGCGACGAAGCCGGCGAGGGCTCCGGCGGCCAGGGACCAGATGCCGATCCCCGCGAGGGCGAGGGGCACCGTCACCGCGAAGGTGGTGATCGGTCCGATGGCCTGGAGCACGTTGCGCCGCACGAAGCGCATCTCGCGGTACGGCAGTGCGGCGGGCAGCTCGAGGAAGGCGGTGGTGAACAGCTGGAGGCCGAGCAGCGAGGTGAGGACCCAGAGCTCGGGCCGGTCGTAGATCCAGGCGAGGAGCGGCGCGACGGCGAGGACGACCACGAAGAACGCGCTGGCGAGCAGGACCTCCAGGGTGAACGCGACGTTGTACGAGGTGTGCAGATCGACGTCGCGCTCCTGCACGAGCTTCTTCGGGATGCCGAACTCCTTCAGCGCCCGGCCCACGGCGACGCCTCCCATGGCCAGGGCGAACAGGCCGATGGCGCTCGGTCCGAGCAGCCGGGGCACGAGGATGCCCTGGACCAGGGCGAGGCCCTGGACGACGACGGCGAAGCCGAGGTTGACCAGCGCCCCCCGTCCGGTGGCGCGGCTGAGCGTGCCGGCGCTCACAGGAGCACCGTCCCGGCGCGGATGCTCGCACCGGCGAGCACGGCGGTCTCGACGGCGTCACCGAGGCGGGTGGCGAGCGCCGCCCGGGCGGCGACCGGTGATCCGGCTGCCACGATGTCGCCGGCGAGGACCGCGGCGAGCGTCGCGGCGACGGCGCGCCGGCCGCGGCGCGAGGCCAGCAGGGGCGTGGCTGCCACCACCGCGAGGGGCAGTGCGTGGCTCCGCCGGTAGACGGGACCCCACCAGGTGCGGTCGCCGAGGCCCGGGTGGCGACCGAGCAGCGCCGGCATGTCGGACCAGCGCCGGCGAGCGCGCAGGTCCTGGCGCCAGCTGAGCTCGACCACCGCGTGCTCGACGACGGCGTCGGCGCGGAAGGCGGTGCGTGCGCCGGCGGCCCGAGCGCGCCAGGCCAGGTCGGTGTCCTCCCCGCTGCGGGCGAACGTCACGTCGAACCCGTCGAGCTGCTCGAGGACGGCGCGCCGGTAGGCGATGTTGCACGTCTGGAAGAACCCGTCGGGAGCGGGCACGTCGAGGGTGCGGACGAGCGGCCGGCCGACGAGGTGCTGACCGGCCGGGTCCGGCACGGTGCACCCCTGGATGATGTCGACGTCGTCCACCGATGCCAGCAGCCGGCGCAGCCAGTCCGGCCGGGGCCGGCAGTCGTCGTCGGTGAAGGCGATCCACTCCCCGCTCGCGAGCCGCCAGGCGGTGTTCCGGGCGGCCGCGGCCCCCCGGTTCGTCGCGAGGCGCTCGTACCGGACGGGCAGCGCCGCCCCGCCGGCCGCGGCGGCGACGACCTCGGCGACGCCGTCGGACGCCGGCGAGCCGTCGTCGACGACCACGACCTCGATCTCGTGCCTGCCCGGCTCCTGCGCGAGGACGGCGTCGAGGCACCGGGCGAGCAGCGCCGGACGCCGGTGGGTCGGGATGCAGACGGAGACCTTCACGCCGGCCCCTTCCAGGCGGTCGGCCGGTCGTCGGGGTAGTCGATCCGGCGGACCGGTCGGGCCGGGACGCCGGCCACGAGCGTGTCCGGGGGGACGTCGCGCGTGACCACGGACCCGGCGGCCACGACCGCTCGAGGACCGATGGAGACCCCGGCGAGGATGATGGCCCGCGTCGCCACCCACGCCCCTCGCCCGATGCGCACCGGCCCCTGTCGCAGCGGGCGATCAGCGAGCGCGTGGAAGTCGGCGTCGGCGACGTAGACGTCGGAGGCGAGGCCGACGTCGTCCTCGATCACCACGCGCTCCTCCGCCAGCACCACGGCGCCGGAGTTCAGGAAGACCCGGTCGCCGATGTCGATGCGGCCCGAGCCGCCGAGGTGGGTGGTGCGATGCGCGGACCAGCAGAGGAAGTCGTCCCCGATGCGCACGTCGGCGTGGTGGAGCAGCGGCCGGCCGTGCACGCGGGGGCGCGCGCCGACGCTGGTCGCGCCCTGCAGGCGCCGCCGGGCCCGCGCATCCAGCACGCGGGGGTGCGACGTCGCGGTGCTGGCGAGCCGCCGGCCGCGCTCGAGGGTCCGGCGCATCACGCGACGCTCCGGTAGAGATCGATCCACCGGGGCCCGATCGTGCCCCAGTCGAAGTGCATGGACCGGGCGACGCACGCCCCGGCGGTGGCCCGGTCCTCGGCCAGCTCGAGCGAGCGCAGCAGCGCCGTCGCGCAGGCCTCAACGTCGTCGGGCGGGAAGGTGCCGCCCACGCTGTCGTCGACGATCTCGGGGATCGCTCCGTCGTGCGCGCCGACGGCGGGGGTGCCGGCGGCCAGCGACTCGACGAGCACGAGGCCGAAGGCCTCGCGGAGCGACGGGAGGCAGGTCGTGGCGGCGCGCGCGTACTCGTGCGCGAGCGCGTCCTGGTCGATGTCGCCGAGGAACTCGATGCGCTCGGCGGTGCGGGGATCCACGAGCGTCCGGAGCTCCCGACGGGTGGCGTCGCCGGCCGCGCCGGCGAGCACCAGACGGGCGTCCGGGTGGCACCGGGCGACGGTGCCGAACGCGGCGACGAGGACCGGGACCCGCTTGCGGGCATCGTCGGGCGTCGCGGCGCACAGGATGCGGCCGGGTTCGGTCGGCGTCGACGCGCTGAACCGGGCGCAGTCGATGGCGTTGGGGATGACGACGGCGTCGACCCCGAACTCGGCACGGAGGTGGTCGGCGGCCGCCTGGCTCGGCGAGATCACCGCGGCCGCGCCCCGCGTGCCGGCCGCGAAGGCGCGCCAGCGGATCCGGTGGTCGTCGAACCCGCGCCGCACCGCGATGCCCCCGTAGTGCACCACGTAGGGGCGGCGGGCGAGGCGGGCCGCGAGCGCGTCGCCGTAGAGCAGCGCATGGACCACGTCGTCGCGGCGGCGAGCCAGCTCGGCGGCCATCGCCGGGACGTGGGTGAGCAGCCCGTCGAGGTCGTGGTGGATCCGGCGGAGATCGGGGGCCGGCACGAGGTGCACGGGGACGCCGTCCACGTCGTACCGGCGAGGTGGCGGGCCACCGGCGACCAGTCGGGCGTCGATGCCCTGGCCGCGCAACCAGCCGGCGAGGCCGAGCGCGAGGGTCTCCGAGCCGCGCTTCACGTGCGGCCACGCGTACGGGTTCGTGATGGCGATCGACGTCACAGCAGCAACCTCCGGTGACGGGCGGAGCCCACCAGCAGGGCGACGGAACCCACCGCGTCGAGGGCGACCTGGCGCGCGAGCGCGCCAGGGCGACGGTGACGGGCCAGGGCCCATCGCAGGTAGGGCGCCGCGGCGAGCGCCGGCCAGGGGGAGCGGCGCAGGGCGGCGAGCGCGGTGCCGGCCAGCGCCGCCTGCGCCTCCAACGAGTGCGGCCGGAGGCGGTGGGGTGCCGGCGTCCGCTCGGCCAGCTCGGGGATCGCTCGGATGAGGGCCGGGAACAGCGAACGCCGCCACTCCTCCCTGATCGACGACCGCAGCGTGCCTGGGAACACGTGGTGGCGGACCCGCGCGTCCGTCCGGAACGTGGTGGCCCAGCCCGTCCGCCTCACGCGCCAGGCGAGGTCCGTGTCCTCGGCGAACCAGCGCCCGTCCCTCGACAGGCGCTCGGCGAAGTGCTCGTCGAAGCCGCCCACGACCACCAGCGCTTCCCGGCGGTAGGCGATGTTGCAGGTCTCGTAGAGGCCGGTCTCTCCGGTGACGTGGATCGTGCGGTCGTCGGGATCGGCCGGTGAGGCCGGCACGGTGGTGCCCTGCACGATGCCGATGCTGTCGTCGCCCAGGCCGGCGACGAGGCCGCCGAGCCAGCCGGGGTCGGGGACGCAGTCGTCGTCGAGGAAGGCGACGACCGGGGCCGTGGTGGCGCGCCAGCCGGCGTTCCGGGCGCCTGCCGGGCCGATGCCGGGGGTGCGGAGGACGGTGACGTCCCGGCCACGCAGGACGGCCTCGGTGCGCGGGCAGGGTCCGTCGACCACGACCACGACCTCGGACGGCCCCGGCCGGAGGGCGTCGATGCCGTCGAGCGCCTCGGCGAGGAGCTCGGGCCTGCGGTGCGTCGGCACCACGACGGCGGCGTCGGCGATCATGCCGCCCCTGCCCGCCGGATCCTGGTTCGCTCGGCCACCGCGCCCGCTCGGTAGGCGGCGTGGCAGGCCGCCGCGAGGGGCCCGTGCGGCCAGCCCAGCCGCCGGCCGGCGGACAGGCCCTCCCGGACGACGTGGGGGACGGTGCCCGCCAGCGTCCGGGTCCATCCCTTGTCGAGGAAGTCGGCACCGGGCAGCTCGGGGTGCAGCGAGCGGGTCCGGGCGAAGCCGCGGCCGTACGCCCGTTGCTTGCGGAGGAGGCCCCGCACGGACGTCGGGTAGTGGTGGCCGACCGGGATGTCGGGCGCGTACCAGACGTCCCAGCCGGCATCGATGATGCGGGCGCAGTGGTCGACGTCCTCGCCGGCTGCCTCCGTGAGGGAGGTGTCGAACAGGCCGACCTCGTCGAGGCAGCGCTGCTTGTAGGAGATGTTGACGCTCGGGACGAACCGCACCGGACCCTCGTCCGTGCGCAGCGGGGCGAACGAGGTGCGGTGCAGGTGCTCGGAGGCGAGCGACCCCGCGGTGAGGTTCACGATGCTGCCGCCGATGGCGCCGGCCTCCGGCAGCGCCGCGTGCCGGTCGACGTGGGCGGCCACCCACCCGGTGGGAGCGACGGCGTCGTCGTCGAGGAAGCACACGACGTCGGCCGGTCGGGGCGCGAGGGCCCGGTGTGCGGTGTTGCGGGCGTGCGCCGGCCCGCGGTTGGGCTCGGGCACGACCCGCACCCACGAGGGCAGCGGCACGGGGATGTCGAGGGGCTCGGGGTTGCCGTCGACGACGACCACCTCGCGGGGTCGGGGATCGAGGGCGACGACGGACTCGAGGCACCGCCACAGCAGCTCGGTGCGTCCGAAGGTGGGGATGGCCACGACGACGCTCAGCATGCGAACACCTCCCGGTGCAGTCGCTCGGCCTGGCGGGCCAGGTCGAAGCGCTCCTCCACGATCTGGCGGCCGCGGGCCCCCATGGACGCGCGCAGGCAGCGGTCGGCGAGCAGCCGCTCCAGGGCCTCCGCCATCGCTGCCGGTTCGTCGGGAGGGACGAGCACGCCGCTGGCGCCGTCGTCGACCATCTCGCCGACGGCGACGACGTCGGTCGCCACCACGGGCCGCCCGGCCGCCATCGCCTCCTTCACGACGACGGGCATCGAGTCGCGGTCACCGTCACGTGCCACCCGGTACGCCCCGCAGAACACGTCTGCCTCGGCGATGGCCCTGATGGTCTCCTCGTGGTCACGGGCACCCGCGAAGCGCACCCGGTCGGCGATCCCGAGCGCCTCGGCCTGGCGGCGCAAGGTGGCCTCCTCGGGACCGTCGCCCACGACGACGAGCCTCCAGCGCCCCGTGAGCCGAGCGCACGCGGCGAGGACCACGTCCATGCCCTTCTTCTCCACCAACCGGCCGACGGTGATGATGGTCGGGGCGGCACGTGGGACCGGGGGCGGCGGTGGTCGCCCCAGATCGGTGCTGGCGGGGATGACGACGACGGGGCCTGCATCGCCGTGGTGCTGCTCGATCCAGCGGCGGTTGTACTCGCAGACGGTGACCACGCAGGCGGCGGCACGGAGCCGGTGCGAGACGTCGCCCTCGGGCACGAAGAGGTCCCGGGCGTGCGCCGTGAGGGAGTGGCCGGTCCCGAGCGAGCGCCCGATGACCTCGGCGGCGTCGGCGGAGCGGTAGGCGAAGTGGGCGTGCACGGCGCGCACGCCGCGCCGGCGAGCCACCTCGGCGGCGGCGAGCAGGCGGAGCCGGAACCCGAACGTGAGGGGTCCGCGCGCGAGTGCCCCGATCGCCTGGGGCCGGCGGGCGAGCAGGCGAGCGACGTGCGCCAGGGTCCACCAGCTGCGGGCGCGGTGGGCGCGCAGGGGCAGGTCACCGCCTGCGCCCTCGAGGTTCACGACGTGCACGTCGACCCCACGATCCCGCAGGGCCCGGATCTCGTCGTGCACGAAGGTCTGGGAGAGCACGGGGTAGTCGAGCAGCACGTAGCAGACGGCGCTCATGCCGGGACCCCCTCCAGGTGGAGCGCCTCGCGGTAGCGGGTCGCCAGCTCCGGCCAGGCGAGCGCAGCCGCCTGCGTCCGAGCTCGCTCGCCCAGCTCCCGGCGATGGACCCCGTCGCGCAGCAGCTCGGTCACCGCGTCGACGAGCGCATCGTGGTCGGCGACCACGATCCCGCCTGCCCCGACGGCGTCGCCGACGCCGCCGACGTCGGTCGCCACGGTCGGGGTGCCGCACGCCGCGGCCTCGACGGCGACCAGACCGAAGCCTTCGACGTGGCCGTCGACGGCGATCCCGGGCATGACGTGGACATCGGCCAGGCGCAGGAGCGCGCCGACGGTCGGGTCGTCGACCGCGCCGAGCACGCGCACCGACGGCGGGGCGAGCGCCTCGAGGGCGGCCCGCTCGGGCCCGTCGCCGGCGACGACCCAGATCGCGTCGGGCACCGCGTCGAGGACCCGTCGCCAGCGATCGAGCAGCTCACGGTGGCCCTTGCGGGGGACGAGGCGGGAGATGGAGGCGACCACGGGTCGTCCGTCCAGGTCGAGGCGTGCAGCCAGCTCGACCGGATCTCCGTGGGGACGGTCGAGGTCGATGCCGGGCGGCAGGACGACGGCCTCCACGTCGAGGCGCGCGCACAGGTCGGCGGTGTAGGTGCTGTTCGCGACGACGACGTCCATGCCTCCCAGGGCCCGCACCAGCGATCGCTGGGCCCGTGGGTGGTGGAGGCTGCGCAGGACCTCGGTTCCGTGGACGAGCACGGCCCGGACGCCCGGGCGCTCCGCGCCGGCCAGGGCCCGGGCGTGCGGCCACCACTCGGCGCACAGCGTGACGGCGGACGCAGGCGCGTCGAGCAGGGCGCGGCGTGCAGGGCGCCACCGCGGCGGGCACGTACCCACGAGGGGTGCGGTGAGGACGTGGTAGGCGCCATCCGCCGGGGAGTCGTGGTCGGCGGTCGGCGGGCGCAGCAGCGCAGCGCGGCCCGGCGCGAGGTGACGGCAGAGGTCGTCGACCCAGCGCTCGATGCCGCCGGTGGCGGGCGGCGCGTTGTGGGCGGCGACGAGGAGGTCGAGGCCGGTCATCGTGCCGCCGCCCGCTCCCGCGCGAACGCGAGCAGCACCTGGGGGTCCTCGACCAGGTACCGCCGCCACAGGCGTCCGGGTTCCTGCGCGAGGCGCCAGGCCCACTCGAGACCGGCCTGCTGCATCCACCGTGGCGCCCGAGGGCGCGTGCCGGCCACGAAGTCGAGCGCCGATCCGACGCCGATGACCACGCCGTCGCCGAGGGCATCCCGGTGCTGGTGCACCCAGCGCTCCTGGCGGCCACCGCCGATGGCGAGCAGCACGAGGTCGGCGCCCGTGGACCGGACCCACTCGGCGACCTCCCGTCCGGCGACCGGGTCGTCCATCTCCTCGGGCGAGGGGCAGCGGATGCCCGCGGTGCGGGTGCCCCAGCGACCGGCGGCCGCCTCGGCCGCGGCGGCGGCGACGCCGGGCTCGCCGCCGACGTAGCAGACCGTCCAGCCGGTGGCGCCGGCCCGCTCGAGCAGGCGGACCGTGAGGTCGGTGCCGTTGACGCGCCCGCGCAGCGGCGTGCGCTGCCAACGAGCCATCCAGAGCAGCGGCACCCCGTCGGGCACGACCAGGTCGGCCGCACGCAGGGCCGCTCGGGTCGGGCTCGACTCGTCCGCCTGGCGGAGGAAGTCGACGTTGGCGGTCACGACGTGACGGAACGAGCCCTCCGCCGCCATCGCCGCGATCCGCTCGACGGCCCCGTCGAGGTCGACGACGTCGATGGCCGTGCCGAGCAGCGCGATGCGGTCCGCTCGACCGGTGCCCCGTGGCTCGGTCGTCGGGGTCGTCGCCATGGCCCGGCTGGCCCGGGCCCAGGTCTCGGCCCGGTCCCGTCGCCCGAGGGCGGTCCAGACGACGGCCCGCCCGACGAGCCCGACCTGGGTCGCACGGCGAGCAGCCGAGGGGTGGCGATGGTGGTCGTCCAGCACGCGCCGCCACCCCTGGGCCCACAGCTCCTTGGCCGACGGGCCGAGCCCGGCGGTCGACGTCCCGGACCGGTGCGAGGTGGGGCACCCGGGGACCCACTCCGTGGTCCAGCCGGCCGCCTGCATCCGCAGGCACAGGTCGGCGTCCTCTCCGTAGAGGAAGTAGCGCTCGTCGAACCCGTGCACCTCGTCGAAGGCCGTCCGGCGAGCGAGCAGCGCTGCGCCGGAGAGCCACTGCACGGGACCGCCATCGGGCAGCCGCCGCTGGTACCAGGCGGCGTCCAGGCGGGCAGCCAGACCGGGCTCCAGCGGGCAGCGGAGCACCGACGGGCGCCGACGGGCGACCGGCTCCCGACGGCCGTCGGGGTGCTCGAGGTCGGACGACACGAGGCCGCACCCCGGCGTGCGGTCGAGGTGGTCCACCAGGGCGGCGAGGGTCCCCGGGCGCAGCTCGGCGTCGGGGTTGAGGAGCAGGACGTGGTCGGCGGTCGTGGCGCCCACGCCCAGGTTGCAGCCGGCGCCGAAGCCCCGGTTCGGCGCGCGGAGGACGCGTGCACCCGCACGGCGCGCGATGGCGCTGCTGTCGTCCGGCGATCCGCTGTCGACGACGAAGACCGAGCCCACCATCGGCTCGCGCACCGCCGACCGGACGCAGGCGTCGATGGTGGCCGCGGACCGGTGCGCCACGACCACGACGTCGACCGGCGCGCTCACGCTGCAGCCTCCAGCGCTCGCCGGAGGCGGCGTCCGAGCGCGGCGCCCGAGAAGCACGCCGCCCGCCTCCGGCCCGCACCGGTCAGGCGTCGCCGCCGGCGCTCGTCGCCGAGCAGGCCGAGGAGGTGCTCGGCGAGCTCGGCCGGGTCGCCGGGCGAGAAGCTGTCGATGCCGCCCTGGCCCACCTCGAGGTGCGGCGGGATGGCGGACGCGACGACGGGTGCACCGAAGGCCATGGCCTCGAGGACGGGCAGCCCGAACCCCTCCTCGAGCGACGGTGAGACGAACGCCTCGGCGTGCGCGTACAGGCCGGGGAGGTCGGCCTCATCGACCCACCCGCACAGCTCGACGCCGGCGGTGCGCCGCGCCCGGTCGACGACGGCGTCCACCTTCCAGCCCACCTTCCCGACCAGCAGCAGGCGGGTGGCGCCGCGGGCGGACCCGAGCAGCTCCCACGCATCGAGGAGCGTGCCGAGGTCCTTGCGGGGCTCGATCCGGCAGATGCTCAGGACGTACGGGCCGTCGCCGGCGACCGCCGGTCGCTCGTGGTGGCCGGCCCGAGCGGCGGCCTCGAGCCAGGGGGGCATCGCCCCGCCGACCACGTGGACCCGATCGGAGACCGGCAGGACGGTGCCGAGCTCCTCGGCCACCGCGCGCGTCCCGGTCGAGATGTGGGCCCCCCGTTGCACGGCGACCCGGTCGAACGTGCGGTACCAGGCCCCGGCGCCACGACCCATGGTCTCGGGCCGGCTCCACGGGACGATGTCGTGGATGGCGTCCAGGACGGGGACGCCGGGTCGGGCGGGTGGTGGCTTCGCCGGGCAGTACAGCACGTCCACCCCCACCTGGCGGATCGCCCGGGGCAGGTGCAGCTGGGTGGCAGCCGCCTGGCTGTCGGTGGACAGGCAGACGGTGCGCAGGCGGTCGGGGCCGTGGCGCCAGCGTGTCGGCACCTGCCGGCGGACGAAGGCCACGACCTCGTCGTCGGGCGCCTGGGCCAGGGCCTCCACGGCGGCGAACACGTGCCCCTCGACGCCGCTGCGCTCGTCGAGGACGGAGGTGGCGTCGACGCCGATCCTCATCGGGTCACCTGCAGTCCGTCGGGGCGCGACGCGGCCGTCACCTCTCCGCCGCGTGGGAGCCGGTCCTCGTGCGCCCAGCGGCCGACCATGCCGACGAGGAGCCAGAACCAGCCCGACACCGTGATCGACGACATGGCGTCGACGGTGAAGGAGTCGACCACGACGATCACCAGGTACCCGCACGCGGCGAGCGCCACCGCCGCCTTGGTCCGGTCGGGGTGGCGGAGCGCGATCCCCGCGGCGGACGCGATCCCGAACCAGGAGATGGCCAACCAGCCCGCCAACCCCGGGAGGCCGGTCTCCGATGCGAGCGTGTAGTAGTACGACTCGCCGGGCAGCGGATCGAGGGGCAGTCGGTAGGTCTCGTCACCGAAGCCCGCCTGGCCGAGGAAGGTGCTGCGCGCCGACCGCTCCGGGTCGACCAGGAGGTTGAGGCCGGTGCCCGCGCCGAAGGGCCGCTCGAGCAGCGCGTCGACGGTCTGGCCGAGGCGCTCGGTGCGCAGCCGTGCCGAGCTCTCGTCGGCACCGTCACGGAGCAGCGCGAGCTTGATCCGGGCGCTGTCGAACGCGGACCGATCCGGCTCGGACGCGGCGCGGCGGTCCTGGACCGGTGTCAGCAGCACCAGGGCGATGACCGCCGTGGCGAGCACGGTGACGACCTGGCCGGCGCGTGCACCCTCTCGGCGGAAGGCGGGTCGGCACAGCGCGACGGCGACGACCGCGAGGCCGGCGGCGAACACCGACAGCTGCACGCCGCGCTGCCCGGTCAGCAGCACCCCGAGCAGCGAGGTGGCGAGCAGCGCGCTCGGCACCACCCAGCGCCTCGGACGCACCAGGAGCGCGGCGCCCGACATCAGGGCGACGAGCCCGAGGTGGTGCCCGAGGGCGCTGGCGCCGGGCAGAGTCGAGAAGATGCGCCGCTCCCGGATGGCGATGGGGAACGTGCGCCGGTAGTGGGCGATCTCCGCGGCGTCGAAGCCGGCGAGCCACTGCTTGATCGCGTACGCGCCGACGAGGGCACCACCGGCCAGGACCACCTGCACCAGCCGGCGCACCAGCACGGGCCGACGCGCCACCTCCGCGCCGATGAAGTAGAGGGCCAGCGCCTCGACGACCAACCGCGCCCCTCGCAGACCGGTGAGCACGGAGGGCAGGTCGGTGCTGAACGCCTGGGCCGCGACCACGGCGCCGTAGCCGAGGACGAGCGCGGTGAGCCCGTGGGCGCCCCGGCCGGTGGAGGCGGGCCGCTCCCGGACCGCGTGGAGGAGGAGCAGCGCGATGAGCCCCGTCACGGCCAGGGACCAGGGGACCCCGGCGGCGTGCGCCTGCAGCCAGCCGAGGAAGGGCAGGACGGCGACGAGCACCAGCACCTTCGTGTCGAAGGACCGGGTGACGTACCACCCCGTGGCCAGCGCCAGCACGGCGAGGACGGTCACGACCCCACCGGTGCCGCGACGACGTCGATCAACCCGAGCAGCTCGTCGACGCGCGCGGACCAGGACTGCTCGGCCGCGACGGCTCGTCGCTCCTCGTCCTCGGCGAGGGTGCGTCCCCGTGCGGCCTCGAGCGCGGCCTGCGGCAGGTCGGAGGGTGACGGCACGACGTGGAGCGCGTCCAGCACCGGGCTGGCATCCAGCCACGGCCCGGCCACGACGACGGTGGGCAGGCCGGCCGCGAGGTACTCGTAGACCTTGAGCGGGTCGCCCTCGAACCCGGCGTAGGGCACGAGCGCCACGTCGGCGCCGGCGAGGATCGACGGGATCGCGTCGGGCGCGACCGGCCCGAGGCCGTGGGCCCGATCCGGGATGCGATGTCCCGGGGCCACCGGGCCGGCGACCACCAGGGTCATGGCGTCGGCGATCCGGTTCAGCACGCCGGGCTCGGTGCGGTGGTCGACGCGGCCGACGAGGACGGCGACCGGGCCGGGCATCCGGGCGACGCGGGGGTCGGGGGTGGCGTCCGCGAAGCGGCCGACGTCGACGCCGTTGCGGACCACGGCGGCGTCGGCTCGGACGTGGCGCACGGCCGCCGCCAGCGTCGGTGAGGAGCAGGCGACGGCATCCGCCTCTCGCAGCACCCGGTGCTCGTAGCGCTCGTGGAGCGGCTGGTGGGAGGGGAACGACCGGAGCTCGTCGGTGCGGTGGTAGAGGTGGGCCGCGTCGGGGAGGCGCGCCGCGACCGTGTGGCCGAGCACCGGCATGAACGAGTTGAGGACCAGGGTCCGTCCGGCTCCCGGCGCGTGGCCGCCGGCGGCGCGTGCGACGTGGTCCGCGTAGCGACGGGCGTTCAGGGCGATGGCCGTCGCCGCGGCCCGGGGCGTCCGCCCGAGGATTCCGTAGGGGAGGTACGCCGGTGGCGTGGTGCGGGCGATGCCGGCCGGCTCGGGTCGGTCCGCCGCCGGGCGCGGGGGTCGCCGGAGGACGTTGCGAGGCGGTTCGACGAAGAGCACCGGCCGGCCGCGCCGGGCCAGCTCGGTGGCGATCTCGTGCCGGCTGGTCCACTGGCCCGACCACGGGATCGGGGACAGGCACACGACCGGGGGACCGGTCGGGGCGGAGGCGGTCATGGCGCCCCGACGGTGGTCCGCTCGCGTCGGCCGTTCATCGCCGGGGCGTCGGGAGCGGTGTGCCGCGAATCGGCGCGGTGCGGCTCGGCCGCCACCGCGAACGCGGCCGCGACCAGGAGCGCGAAGACGACGACGAGGGTGACCTTGCGTGCCGTGTCGTCGGGGTCTGCAGCCGGTCGTTCGGCCGACACGAGGACCTCGCCCTCGATGTGCTCGCGGGCGGGGACGCCGTCGCCTGCGTAGCGGGTGCTGATCTCCTCGGCGAGGTAGGACGCGGCGGCAGCCGCGACGGCCTGGGACTCCTCAGCAGCCCCCGAGGTGGCGGCGACCCGGAGGGCGGTGGTGCCCTCCAAGGGGGTGCACGACGCGATGGCAGACACCTGCGCGGCATCCACGCCGGCCTCGTCGGCGATGGCCCGCTGCGCCTCGTCTCCGTCGAGGAAGAGGCAGAACGTGGGCGCGAGGGAGGCCAGCTTGGCCGGGACGGACGCGCCACCCGTGTTGCCGACGATGGCGGGCTGGTCGACGAGCACCCGGCTCTCCGCGGTGTAGGTCGTGCTGCGCCCGATGACGACCGACGCGACGCCCAGGACGATGAGCCCGCAGGCGACGGTGATGACGATGTACCGCCGGCGCCAGAGCAGGGCGGTGATCTCGAACATGGACACGGTGGTGTCGCTCCTCAGGTGGTGGCTGGTGTGCGCGGCGGACCTGCCGCGGGCATGGGGTCGAGCGGCGGCTGTCGGCGACCTCGCCGGCGGCCGACCTCGTGGGTGGTCCGCACGAGCGCATCGAGGACGGCGATGGCGGGGTCCCGGCGGCGGACGGCGCGCCACGGGACCCGGGCGGGCAGCAGCCACACGGCGCGCAGCCGAGCAGCCGCGGTCCCCGCCGCCGAGACGTACGCCGGGTCGCTCGACCAGCGACCGTCGAGGCGGCCGTGTCCGAGGGCGTAGCGGTGCTGCTGGGCGAGCAGGTCGCCCACGCGCGCCCGGTGGGCGTGGATGACGACGGCGTCCGGTGCGAACGCGAGGTGCCCACCGACCCGCTGCAGACGCCAGCAGGCGTCGACGTCCCCGCCCGAGGCGAGGGCGGCGTCGAACCCGCCGATGCGCTCGAGCGCCGCACGGCGCCAGGCCGCGTTCGCGGTGGCGAAGAAGGGCAGGAAGCTGGGCGCCTCCCACGACCGCTGCTGGTCGAGGACGTGTCGGGCCTCCGCCCAGCGCTCGCTGGCCGTCCGCACGATCGGCGCCACGACCGGACCGCCGACGACGTCGATCGCGACGTCGCGCGCGAAGGCCCGCTCGATCGCTGCGACCCACCCCGGGTCGGGGACGCAGTCGGCGTCGGTGAACGCGATCGTGTCGGACGTGGTGGCGGCGACGCCTGCGTTGCGGGCGGCGTAGGACCCGCGGCGGCCTTCGTGGACGACCCGCGCGCCGGCGCGCCGTGCGACCTCGGCGGTCGCATCCGTGGATCCGTTGTCGACGACGACCACCTCGGCCGGCGGGGTCGACTGGCCCAGCACGGCGTCGATGGTGCGAGTGATCTGTCCGGCACCGTCGTGCACCGGGATGACCACGGCGGTGCTCATCGGGCCACCACCTCGGATGCCGCATCCCGGGCGGCGGCCCGGACGCGCCGGGCCGGTGTGCCCACGAGGAGGCTGTCGTCCGGTGCGCTGCCCTGGAACACCGAGTGGGCCCCGAGCACGGAGCAGTCACCGATGTCGGAGCCCATCAGGACCGTGGACTTGCTGGCGAGCCACGTGTTGCGGCCGACGCGGACAGGATCCGACTCGGTGTGGTGGTAGAAGAACGCGTCCGGCGCGGTGTGGAAGTGCCGGCTGTCGGTGACCGTCACGTACTCCGAGGCCGAGGCCATGGCCTCCAGCACCACCCGCTCGGCGCAGTGCACGGTCGTGCCCCAGCTGAGGATGTTGCGGTGGTGCAGCTCGAGCCGTCCCGCGACGTTCAGCACCACGCCCCGACGCAGGTGGGCCTCCGGCCCGATCTCGACGGTGCCGCCATCGAGCTGGAGGAGCACGTCGTCGTCCACGCGGGCCCCCTCGCCGATCGTGACCCGGTTGCTCGTGCCGGGCCGGCACCGGACCTGCACGTGGGGTCCCACGACGGCGGTGTCGGCGACGCCGATGTCCAGGTCGGCTCCGGACGCGCGGGCCTGGAGGCGGACGCGTGCCACCCACACCCGCTGGCGCAGCCAGCGCCGCCAGGCGAGCCCGCCGGCCAGCTGCCTGCGGACGCGCGCGCGGGCCCACCTGCGCACGTGGCGGGTGGTCATGGCTGGCCTGTCGGGACGCACGGGGAGGGGAACGGCCCCGACGGCAGAACCTTGTGCTCGCACTCCGAGCTCCGCATCGCTGCCCACCGCATGTCTGATGGTTCGCCACATCGCGCACGTCGCCCTGCTACAGAAGTGGACAAAAGGACTAGTGCGAACTGAACGCGCAAACCGTCCGAACACCCCATGTTGCACGCCCTCGGCGACGAGGGACACTGTCTGCACCCCCCGGAACCACCCCTGACTGGAGGTGCCATGCGCACCCGCCTCGCCGCCGCCGTGGTGGCGATCTGCCTCCTCACCGGCCTCCTCGCTGCCGCCCCCGCCTGGAGCGAGACCGCGTCGAGCCCGCTCGCGCCGGCGGCCGGATCCGAACCCATCGCCCTCGGCTTCAACCAGGACTGGGGCACCCAGGCGCCGCTCGACCTCCTGCTCGACGACGTGGCGCTGCGTCAGCTGGCGGAGCTCGGTGCCGGCACGATCCGTCTCCCGGTGGGCTGCTGGCACGTCGGCGCCTGCGCGTACGGCGACCGCTACGACGACGACCGCGACTTCGGCGCCGTCGGGTCGTGGGACTTCACCGCCCTCGATGCCGCCATCGACCACCTGCACGACAACGGCTTCGAGGTCATCGTGGCACCGCACCCCGGGGACCGGATGTTTCGACCGGGATGGATCGTGGTCGATCGCCACTACCGGTCCACCGCGGCGTACCTGGAGGCCATCGTCTCCCACCTGGACGTCCGGTACGGCCCGATGGCGTACTCCTTCTTCGAGACCGAGCTCGACACCAGCGAGCGCACCGAGGCGGACGGCACCGTGTCGTACCGGTACGCCGCGGACGGTGACGAGATCCGGAGCCGCTGGCAGGGGTGGCTCCGGGACCGGTACGCCACGCTGCCGGCGCTGCGGGCCGCCCACGCCGCGAAGTACCGAGGCTGGGCTGACGTCCCGCTCCCGGTGCTCGGCTCCTCGGCCGGCGTGCCGCAGGGCATCTACGGCACCGCCGCAGCTGCGGACCTCCGGGCCTTCCTCGGCGACGACGCCGCCGCCCGCTACAACGCGCTCGGTGCCCTGGTCCACGAGCGGTCCCCGGGGTCCGAGTGGTGGGGTCCGACGGTGAACCTGCAGTCGCTGCACACCGAGCGGGGGACCCACCTCGCCTCGGACCTCACGGCCGTCGGACCGACGCTGTCGGACCTCGCGTCGCAGCCCGAGATCGACGTGCTGTCCGTCGACGGGTACCGCAGCTGGAGCATCAGCGAGGCGTGGCGTGCTGCCGCCGACTGGAAGGTCGCGGCGAAGGTCGCTGCCGAGCACGGCAAGCAGGTGGCCATCGTCGAGCTCGGTGCCCCGACCAGCGCCCGGCTGGTCAACGCCTTCCTGGGGGCCGACGCGGGTGCCGAGAACCTCCGTGCGGTGCTCCTCTGGCAGGCCCGCGACCGCCCGAACGCCGCCGAGGCCGGCTTCGGCTACTTCGACGTGCACGGGATCGCCCGAGCCGAGCGGGCGGGCTTCGTCCGGTGGGTCTTCGACCGCCTCGGTGCGCCGGGACGAGCGGTCTACACGCCCGGCACCACGCCCATGGCGTACCGCGAGCACCTGCTCCAGCCCGTGCTGGCCCAGGACCTGCGCATCGTCCAGGACATCGAGGCGATCGCGACCGCCATGGCGAGCGGGATGGACGTCGAGCCGATCGTGGGTCCCGACCGCTGACGGAGCGGGCCGGCGCGTCCTGCACGCGGGACCTTCGGCTCTGGTCCCCGCTCGGCGAAGGGCAGATCCTCGGCCCGTGGGTCTCGCGCCGTCGCGGCGTCCCCGGCGCTGACCAGATCGGAGCCCCGATGCCTCCAGCCGACACGGACCGCACCTACGAGGCGCACGCCGAGACGAACGGGTCGGGCGTGGGGGAGATCCACACGAGGCAGTCGGTCGTCCGCTTCGACTCGTCGCCGACGCAGGGAGATGAGCTGCCCGGACCGGCAGATCTGCTCACCTCGGCGTTCGCGGCCTGCATCATCAAGAACGTGGAGCGCATGGGGGAGCTGCTCCCGTTCGCCTTCGACCTCGCATCGGTCGAGGTGACGGCCGAGCGCCAGGATCGGCCGCCGAAGGTGGTGCGCCTCGGTTACGTCGTCACCGTCGTGACCGACGAGCCCCCGCACCGCGTCGACCTCCTGCACCGCAACATCCAGCGGCACGGAACCATCTTCAACACCCTCGCCGAGGTGTGCGAGGTCTCCGGCACGATCAAGGCCCTGCCGAGCCGGTAGCGGCCCGGTCGCGGAGATCAGCTCGGTTTGCGTGCGAGCACTGCCAAGTTCTCGGCAGGGAGGTGGTAATCGCCTGGCGAAACTCATCCGAGTCCATCAGAGCCGACCATACGTGCCGCAGACTCCGGCACGTGTTGGCACGCCGGACCTCATGGTTCGCCGACTCGGGCCGTCGGCCGCTGGGCCGCGACCGGATCGGCTCATCGCTCGGGTGGTTCGAGAGTCTCGGGGATGTCGCGGCTCGTGTGGAGGATGCGCCAGACGTCGACGACGTCGTCGGTCTCGACGTAGAAGACCGCGTGGTCGAAGCGCTTGATCGGGAACGCGCGCAGGCCGGGGATGTCGAGGTCGTAGCTGTAGCGCAGGCTCCCGATTCCGGGGCCGGACGAGATCAATCCGAACGCGTCCTGCACCTCGTCGATGAATCCGAGCGCGGTCTCTTCGCCAGCGTGGTGCCGGTGGTAGCTGGCGGCGTCCTCGAGGTCGGCTGCAGCGAGCGCACGGAGCCGAATCGGCTTGTCGGCCACGACCTCAGCCAGCTGAGCGGACGCGGTCGCGCAGTGCAGTGAAGTACGCGTCGTCGGCGACCGGGCCGGGCTCGGAGGCGAGGCCGTCGAGGAGCAGCTGACGCAGTCGGAGGCGGTCCTGGTCCCGGCGGATCAGCTCGCGCACGTACTCGCTGTTCGACCCGTAGCCGTCTCGCTCGACGCGCTCGTCGACGAAGGTCTTGAGCTCGTCGGGCAGGGAGACGTTCATCGTGGACACGGGCCCAGACTATGCCGGGCTTGCCAATCTTTGCCATCAGAGTCGCCCGTGGGATCTCGCGGGATCGAGCGGAATCGAGGCCGAGAACGAGACCAGGCCAGCGACCCGAAGAGGGCCGCTGACCTGGACTTTCGGATGGTGGTCGGGACCGGCGTCGATCCGGTGACCTACCGCTTTTCAGCTGGCTCGAGCCGTATCCGCTGGTGTCCGCCAGTGTTCCCTGGTGCGCGTACGTCCAGTTCAGAGGGGGCAGCCTCGGTGTCGCAGGCGTACCGGACGCTCAACCGGCTACTCGAGGCTGCGGTCACCGATGAGCTCCTCGGCCGGAACCCGCTCAAGGGCGTCAAGGGGCCGAAGGTGGAGGCCGACGAGATGCGCTTCCTGACCCACGAGGAGGCCGGGCTGCTGGCGGACACGATCGACGAGCGCTACCGGGCGCTCGTCCTCGTCGCTGCGTACACCGGGCTCCGAGCGAGCGAGCTGGTCGGGTTGCGCCGCCGCCACGTCGATCTCCTGCGCCGGTCTCTGACCGTCGTGGAGCAGGTGCAGTACCTCGACGGCGAGTTCCTCGTCGCCGCACCCAAGTCAGCCGCCGGACGGCGCTCGGTCGCCCTGCCCCGCCTCGTCGCAGCACAGCTCGACTGCCACCTGCGGACCTACGCCAAGCCGGCCACCGACGCCATCGTGTTCGAGTCGCCCGAGGGTGGCTACCTCCGGTTCGACAACTTCCGGAACCGCTTCTGGTCGCCGGCGGTCAAGGACGCCGGCCTGGCCCCACTACGTCCTCACGATCTCCGACACACCTGCGCCTCGCTGGCCATCGCCGCCGGCGCCGACATCAAGGTGTGCAACGGATGCTCGGCCACTCCTCAGCGGTCCTGACCCTCGACCGCTACGGCCACCTGTTCCCCGGCCAAGCGGAGTCGGTCGCCGACCGCCTCGACGAGATGGCACAAGCGGCCGGCATCGTCCACCGAGCCGAGGTCGTTGCGATCGATCGCGGGCGCTCCTGACCGGTCGGGCCTTGGCCGGTACGCTCAGGACATGGAGAAGCAGTCGCCCGTGCAGCTTGCGGAGGATCTCGAAAAGCTGCCGCTCGAGGAGCGGCAACGCATCGCTGCGGAGTCGATCGTGAGCGATCTCGCTGATGTGGATCCGGAGTTCGTCGCACGAGCGCGCCGGCGCGGGCGTGAGCTCCTGGCGGAGCGCGGGATCGATCTCCCGCCTGCGTGACCCGCCGGCGCACAGTCCGGACGAGTCCGGCCTTCTTCGAGCAGCTCGACCTCCAGCTAGGCGACACCCGAGGCCCGAACGGCGAGCCGTCAGCGACGGACTTCCTCGTCTTCGAGCTGCCAGCGATCGTGGAGGCGTTCGCGACCCGTTTCGACGAGCTCCCCGAGGCGGTCGAAGGTGTACCGGACGCCCGTATGGCAATCGGCACGGGCAAGCTCGTGCGAGCGTTCGCCGTCTACGGCCTGCTCATGGCCGATGACTCCGTCGAGCTGATCGGGGTCGAGATCGACCTCGATCGCTGATCCCCGGTTAACCACGCAGCGTGGGATACGGGCCGTGCCAGGGAGCCCTGTGGATATCTCGCGCGGGATTTTCGCGGGACGCGGGGGTTCTCGGCCGAAAACGACACCAGGTCAGCAGCCCCGAAAAGGGCCGCTGACCTGGTGTTTCGTATGGTGGTCGGGACCGGCGTCGATCCGGTGACCTACCGCTTTTCAGGCGGTCGCTCTGCCAACTGAGCTACCCGACCAGGGCATGCCCGAACCCGAGGGCTCGAGGGCGTTTGTGGCGGTCCCGACGGGATTTGAACCCGCGACCTCCGGCTTGACAGGCCGGCGTGCACTCCAAACTGCACCACGGGACCAGACTTTGACTTGCACCCCCAACGGGATTCGAACCCGTGTTACCTGCGTGAAAGGCAGGCGTCCTAGGCCGCTGGACGATGGGGGCTCGCTCCCCGTTGAGGCTGCGTGACCCTAACAGCACCTCCGGGGTGGGGAGCAATCCGAGCTCGGGTGTGACACCAGCACTGCCAGAACGGGGGATCAGTCGTCGGGGGCGAGGGCCCACTCGGTGCCCTCAGGGGTGTCGCGGACCTCGACACGGGCGTCGACCAGGGCGTCGCGGAGGCGGTCGGCCAGCTCGTACTGCTTGGCCTCCCGGGCACCGACCCGGGCGGCGAGCACCGCCTCCACGTAGGGCGCCACGACGTCCCGGGGGTCCTGGGCGCCGACGGCGGCCAGCTCGCCGAGGCGCACGACCATCCGGCGCAGGGCGGTGCGGGCCTGGTCGGTCTCGTCGCTCTGGAGGGTGTCGGCCGACCACTGCACGATCGCCTGCTCGAGCTCGAGCACGGCGGCCACGGCCCCATCGGGGTCGCGGGCGTCGAGGGCGGCATCGAAGTCGGCGGTGAGGCGGTCGGTGGTGGCGGCCAGGCCGATGCCGGCGTTGGTGACCGGGGCCTCGGCGGCGACGGGAGCCGTGTCCCGAGCGGGAGCCGGCGATGCTGCGCTCGTGCCCGGTCGCAGCTCGTCCAGGCTGATCTCGGTGCCGGCCGTCAGCACGGCGGACTCGCCCTCCCGACGCACGGTCACGGTGCCGTTGCCCTCCACCACGGCGGTGCCCGCGTCGAGGTCGAGGACCAGGGCGGTGTGCTCGTCGACCCCGAGGACCCAGGCGCCCTCGGGCAGGTCGGGCTCCAGCATCGACAGGCGCCGCTCGCCCAGGTAGCAGAAGCGGGTGTCGTGGTGGCCGCCTTCGGCGTTGTCGTAGTGGGGGATGAGCGCGACCCGCAGGCCGACCTCGGCCAGCAGGTCGAGCCCCTCGGCCCACGCCGGGGTGGCGCCGGCCTTGTACACCTCGTACACCGGGACGGTGGCCACGCCCAGGGTGAGGGCGGCGGCGGACGCGAACGTCACGGCCCCGCCCCGCCGGAGCTTGTCGGCGAGCAGCTGGGGCAGCGGGGTGCCGACCCACTGGGCCAGGGCGTAGGTCGGGCTGCCCGGTCCGGCGAAGACGTAGCTGGCATCGGCGATGGCGGCCAGGGCCCGCTCCCGGGTCACCGTGTCGTCGTCGGCGCCCCGCCAGGTCGCCACCGAGATGGGGCGACCCACCGAGGCCCGGAAGTACTCCTGGGCCTTGGTCGAGATGTCGCCGGCGTTCTCCTGGAAGCCGTAGGGGGTGTCGAGGAGCACGGCGTCGGCCGGGTCGTCGGCACCGACGGCCTCCATGACGCGGCGGTGGACCTTGATCATGGTCGGGGCGGTCTCGCCCGACCCCATGACGGTGAGGATGCGGGGCACGGTCAGCTCTCGATCTCGTCGGCGAAGCGGGTCAGCAGCTCGGCCACCCGCTCCGGGTGCTGGGCGTGGAGGTCGTGGTCGCCGCGCAGCCACTCGACCCGGGCGTCGCCCAGGGCGGCCGCAGCCGCCTCGTGGGCGCGGACCTTGTCCCGGTGCCAGTCGCTCTCGGCGGGTCCGGGGTCGGCGCCGAGCAGCAGCACCGGGTCGGCGATCCGGTCGAACCGCTGCGAGGGCCGGTGCTCCCACAGGCCGCGCAGGACCAGCAGGTGGCGGTCGAGGGTGAGCCACGGGGCGATGGTGCCGTCGTCGCGGACCTCGAAGCAGGCGAGCGTGCCCTGGATGCCGGATTCAGGCCAGTCCGGGTGGGACGAGCGCAGCATGCGCTCGAGGTCGGCCAGGGGCGTGCCGGCCATCGGGGGCGGCCGCAGCGCGGCGGCGCAGGCCTCCCAGGACTCGAAGCGCTCGGCCAGCTCGATGGTGCCGCCGTCGACGCCGACCACGCCGGCCGCCAGGCCGGGGTGCGTGGCGGCCAGCTCGACCACGACGTTGCCGCCCCAGCTCTGCCCGGCGACCAGCGGCCGGTGCCATCCGAACTGGTCGGCGAGGTGCCCGACGAGCCGGCGGAGGTCCTCGACGACGCCGGCCATGTCGTAGCCGCCGTCGGGCTTGGACGACCGCCCGTGCCCCCGCTGGTCCACGGCGGCGACGGGGTGGCCCGAGGCGTGCAGGTTGGCGGCGACACCGTCCCAGAGGCGGGCGTTGGATGCGAGGCCGTGCACGAGCAGCACCGGCCGGCGGTCGCCGCCGTCCCAGCGGCGGACGTGCAGCGTCACGTCCTCGGCGACGGGGACGTGCTCGATCACGTGCGGATCGGTCATGGCTGGCCCTGCGACGATCGCAGCCGGTCGCACAGCTCGGCGAAGGCCACCGACACCTCGGGTGGGCGCTTCGCGTCGGCGAGGCCGCGGACGACGGCGCAGAAGTGGTCGACCATGCCCCGGTAGCAGTCGCCGCCGAGTCCGGGGACCACGTCGGTGGTCCCGTCCCGGCGCTGCAGCACGAGCTCGTCGTCGCCCTGGTCGGGCGTGAAGGCGTGCTCGAGCCGGATCCGGCCCTCGGTGCCCGTGACCTCGAGGACCTGGGCCTCCGGGGCGTCGAAGGAGCACTCGAAGGTGGTGACCAGCCCGCCGGGGAAGCGCACCTCGCCAGCCGTGGTGACGTCGACGCAGCGGCGGTCCTCGTCGGGTTCGGTGACGACGGCGTGGCTGGTGACCGAGGTGGGCACGTCCTGGCCGACGGCCGCGGCGAGGTCGAACAGCGGGCTGAGGACGTACACGCCGAGGTCGGCGAGGGCCCCGCCGCCGAGCAGCGGGTGCCACCGGTGGTCGGCCGGCTCCTCGTGGGGGAACGTGAACACCGAGCGGACCGACAGCAGCCGGCCGAGCCGGCCGGCCGCCACGAGGTCGCGCAGCGCCACCGAGCGGGGGTGGTAGGGCGTCATGTAGGCCTCGAGCAGCACCACGTCGTTGGCGGCGCAGGCGTCGGCGATCGCCCGGGCGTCGGCGCCCGTGAGCGCCAGCGGCTTCTCGCACAGCACGTGCTTGCCGGCCTCGGCGCAGCGCTCGACCCACTCGCGGTGCATCCCGTTGGGCAGCGGCACGTAGACGGCCTCGACGGCGGGGTCGGCCAGCACCGCGGCGTAGTCGTCGCCCGCGGCGAGCGACGCCGACGCGACCAGCTCGGCCTTCGGCGTCGCCTCGATCGCCGGCACGACCGCGGCTCGGGCGACCATCGAGGATGCCCCGATGACGCCGAAGCGCACCGGCTCCCAGCTCGACGCCGCCACGTCGGCGGCGGTGGCGGGCCGGAAGGTGCGCTCGTCGTGGCCGGCCGTCACCGGCTCACCCGACTCACCCGGCGGGCTCGAGGTCGATCGTGCGCCCGCCCTCGTCGCCGGACCGCTGGGCGGCCTCGAGCACGCCGATGACCTGACGGACGTCGGCCGGGTCGACCTCGAGGGCCTCGCCGAGGTGGAGGTGGTCGGCCAGGTTTCGGTGGAACGGCCACGGTTCGGCCGGCAGCGGCGGCAGCGTCGTCTGGGTGAGCCCGTAGCCCTGCTCGTAGCGGGCCAACGTCAGCTCGACGGGTGCCTCGGCGTGGTGGGACTCGTGGCGCCGGTAGCCGTGGACGTGCTCGACGGTCTCGGTGACCACGGGCCGGTAGTGGCCGGCGATCGTGCCCTCGGTGCCCTGCACGTACAGCTTCGGGCGCCGGACGCCGGCGATGTCGGACTGGAGGAACTCGGCCTCGCGGCCGTCGGCCCAGGCCAGCCGGACCCGTACCTGGTCGTCGTTTGTGATGTCGTGCCACACCCGCTTGTGGCGGGTCGTGGTGACGGTGGCCGGCTCGCCACCGAGCAGCAGCAGGATCCAGTCGAGGTGGTGGCTGCCCCAGTCGTAGATGGCACCGCCGGAGACGCTGAGCTCGGAGTGCCAGGCCCGGCACGGGTGCTCGAAGCCGCCGACGAAGGTCTCCACGTTGAAGACCTCGCCGAGCAACCCGGTGTCGACGGCGCGGCGCAGGGCGCGGAAGTCGGCGTCCCAGCGCCGGTTCTGGTGCACCGTGAGCATGCGGTCGCCCTCGGCCGCCGTCCGCAGCAGCAGGTCGGCCTCGTCGGTCGTGATGCACAGCGGCTTCTCCACCGCCACGTGCTTGCCGGCGCGCAGGCAGGCGAGGGCGAGGTCGGCGTGGCTGTTCGGCGGGGTGGCGATCACGACGATGTCCACCGCGTCGTCGGCGAGCATCGAGTCGAGGGCCTCGTGGGTGGTGACCCCGGGGAACTCGTCCTCGGCGGCCTTGCGGCGCTCGTCGGCGGGGTCCACGACGGAGACCAGGGCGAGCCCGTCGGTGTCCGCGGCGGCGGTGCCGTGCAGCGAGCCCATGCCGCCGTAGGGGCCGTAGCCGACCACGCCGACGCCGAGGTCGGTCCGGTCGGCTGCCCCGGCCCCGTCGACGAGGCGGCGCAGCACGCGGACGAGCTCGTCGTTGCCGGACGATCCGTGCACCACGGCGTCGGCGCCGAAGCCGCAGGTGACGACCCGACCGGCACCGAGGCGGCGCTGGACCAGCGCCGGCCGGTGCGCGAAGCGGATGCTCGAGGTGAGCAGCGTGGCGACGTCGGTCGCCGGCTCCAGCCAGCGGAACGTGCCGGCCACGGGGAACTCCCCGGTGATGCGAGCGGTCGCCGGCGTGCGGGCGGCGACGGTGGCGAAGACCTCCCCGCCGGGGACGAACTCGCCGGGGTGGACGCCGGTGATCGCCGCCCAGCCCTCGCCCTCCGGCACCCCGAGGCAGACCAGCACGGCGCCGCGCTCGACGGCGGCGGTGACGTCGGCCAGCACCTCCACCGGGGCGGCGGCGGGGTCACCCGCCACGAGCACGACATCGGGGCTGTCGTCGACGGCGACCGGGGCCGCGCCGGGCACCAGGACGTCGAACGCCGGGTGGGGCGGGGTGAGCAGGCAGGCGCGCATGGGCGTCGGAGCGTAGGGCGACATCGATCCGGCGTGCCGTCGGGCTGGTCGACTCCCGAGGCGGCGGGTCAGAGCTCCTGGCTGAGGGCGTCGATGATCATGCTCTGGAGGGCAGCCAGGTAGTGGTAGATCGACCAGGCCGGGGCGAGCGGATCGTCGGGGTCGATGTCCATCGGGTCGTCGTCCTCGGAGACGTCGAGGCGGGTGCCGAGCACCAGGCGCAGGTCGTTGAGCGCCCGCATCCACGAGGCCAGCGTCTCCTCGTCGACCTCGCCGCCCTCGACGGTGCGCTCGAGCACGTCGAGGGAGTGGAACCGCTTCTCGAGCAGCTCGTCGCGCACCATGGCGTGGTAGCCGGCGTCGCGCTCGGGGTCGTCGGCGTAGGCGGTGGGGAAGAGGCGGTTCAGCGACGGGTCGTCGGTGGTGAGCAGCTCGCGCAGCTGGGGCACGAGGGTCGTGAGCAGCTCCCGCTCGGGCTCGGGCAGGGCGATGCGGTAGCGACCGGGCGCGATGCGCTTGACCCGTCGGGCGGAGAACAGCCCCACCGCTACTGCTGCTCCATGGTCGCCCACAGGCCGTGCTCGTGGAGCCGGAACACGTCGAGCTCCACCTTCTCCCGGGGGCCGTTGGTGACGACGGCCCGTCCCTTCTCGTGGACGTCGAGCATGAGCTCGTCCGCCTTGGCCTGGGAGTAGCCGAACAGCTTGCGGAACACGTAGGACACGTAGGACATCAGGTTGATCGGATCGTTCCAGACGATGGCGACCCAGGGCGTGTCGGTGTCGACCTCGCTGCTCTCGTCGACGTCGGGCTGGATCTCGGCCGGTGCCGTGCCGCCGGCGCAGGGGGAGCCGACCATGCTCAGACCCCTGTCACGACGGGGTCGGGGGCGCGAGCGGTCGGCGTGGAGCTCGGCTCGACCACGCTCGTCCGCAGCAGGACGACGATGGTGGCGCCGAGCACGAGCATGGAGCCGAAGATGTGGACGGCGACGAGGCCGACCGGCACGCCGAGCTCGTACTGGAGGTAGCCGACGGCGCCCTGTGCGACCTCGAGCACGACCAGCGCCTTCAGCGCCCGCTCCACCGACGGGGACGCCCCGCCCCGGTGCACGAGGCGCAGCGTCCACAGGGTGGCGGCGAGCAGGATCCAGACCGCCACGGCGTGGACGCGCGCGACGTCGGGCAGGAAGAAGGGGAGGCGCTCGACGTCCGGGTCGCCGCCGTGGGGTCCCGAGCCGGTGACCACCGTGCCGGTGACCAGGACGAGGGACGCCGCGACCAGCAGCACCTTGGCCAGGAGCCGGACCTCGGGGGTGGCGACGGGACGGCGCTCGCCCGAGTCGGGCTCGCCGGCTCGGTGGTGCAGCACGACGGCGCAGCCGACCAGCACGGCCGAGAGCAGGAAGTGGCCCATCACGAACGGCGGGGACAGGTGGAACAGCACGGTGAGCCCGCCGAGCACGATCTGGCCGAGGACGCCGGCGACCAGCGTCCAGGACCACAGCGTGAGGTCTCGCCGGCGGGGCACCCGGAAGAACGAGCCGGCCACGGCGAGGATCACGCCGACGGAGACGAACCCGGTGAAGTAGCGGTTCGTGGACTCGATGACGCCGTGGACGCCGGACTCGTCGTGGGGGACGAGGGTGCCGGGTTCGCAGCTCGGCCAGGTGGAGCAGCCCAGGCCCGACCCGGTGAGGCGCACACCGGCGCCGGTGACCACGATGATGCCCAGCAGCGCCAGCGCGAGCAGGGTGATCCGGCGGTACGCCGTGGGGGAGATCGTCGGGCGACGCACCCCTCCAGCGTGGCCGCTCCGGTGCCGCCGGTGCCAGGCGCCGCGTGCCAGGGGCGCCTTGGTCCCCCCCGTCCCGCCGGACGTAGGCTCACGTGGTCATGCTCGTGGCCGCCACCCCCTCGCTCCGGTCCAAGGTCGGCGCCTACGTCTCGCTGACGAAGCCGCAGATCATCGAGCTGCTGCTGGTGACCACGGTGCCCGTCCAGATCGTGGCCGCCCGGGGCATCCCGTCGCTGTGGCTCATCGTCACCACCGTGGTCGGCGGCACCCTCGCCGCCGGCGGTGCCCACGCCATCAACATGTACGTCGACCGCGACATCGACGCCCTGATGGCCCGCACCCGCAACCGCCCGCTGGTCACCGGCGTCATCGAACCTCGCAACGCCCTGGTCTTCGCCATCGTCCTCGAGGTCGCCGCGTTCGCCCTCCTGTGGTCCACGGTCAACCTGCTGTCGGCCGTGCTGGCCGTCGCCGCCTGCCTCTTCTACGTGTTCGTCTACACGCTCTGGTTGAAGCGGACCTCCACGCAGAACATCGTCATCGGCGGTGCCGCCGGGGCCGTGCCGGTGCTCATCGGCTGGTCCAGCGTCACCAACTCCCTCGACTGGGCGCCGGTGATCCTGTTCGGGGTCATCTTCTTCTGGACCCCGCCCCACTTCTGGGCGCTGGCCATCAAGTACAAGGACGACTACGCGGCGGCCGACGTGCCGATGATGCCGGTGGTCGCCGACATCCGCTCCACGGTGCGCCAGATGATCGCCTACACGGTGGTCACCTGGGCCCTGACGTTGCTGTTCGCCCCGGTTGCCGGCATGGGCGCCCTGTACGTCGTCGCCGCCACCGTGCTCGGCGCCATCTTCACCTACCAGGCGTACCGGCTGCTCCGGGACGCCTCCTACGCCCGGGCCATGCGCCTCTTCGGGTGGTCGATCACGTACGTGAGCCTCCTGTTCGGTGCCATGGCGCTGGACCAGCTGGTGCGCAGCGGATTCTGACCGTGCCCGTCCGCACGTCGAGGGTCCGTGATCATCGTGAAACCCGCCCGGAGACCTGGTTCGTGCCGCCAAGTGGACGTTGGGTACTGTCCGCTCGGATTCGGCAGCCGACCCGGACCGTTCCCGGTTGCGACGCCGCGACGTCGCCCGGCCGGAGGAGAAACCCGCAGCGATGACCGTGACTGAAACCCAAGCGCCGCCTGCGGCCACCACCCCCGCTCCGGCCCTGGAGCCGCCTCGCCCCGCCACCGGCCTCGCCGCGGTGCTGGGCACGGGCGAGCACCGCACCATCGGGCGGCTGTGGATCTTCACCTCCTTCGCCTACCTGCTCGTCGCCGGCGTGGCCGGCGCCCTGGTGGGCGTCGAGAAGGTCGACACCGACGGCCTGGGCGACGTGCTCGGCGCCGACGTCTTCGGTGAGACCCTCAGCCTCCACGGCATCGCCGGCACCTTCCTGTTCCTGCTGCCGCTCTTCATCGGCCTCGGCATCCACGTGGTGCCGGCCCAGGTCGGAGCGGCCACGGTCGCCTTCCCCCGAGCCGCCGCCGCGGCCTTCTGGACCTACCTCCTCGGCGGGGCGGTGCTCATCGCCTCCTTCGTGGCCGACGGCGGCCCCTTCGGCGCCGACAGCCGCTTCGTGGAGCTGTTCGTCGCCTCCTTCATCGCCGTGCTGCTCGCCCTGGTCCTCGGCACCATCTGCGTCGCCACCACGGCGGTCGCCCTGCGCACCACCGGCATGGGCCTCCACCGCACGCCGCTGTTCGCCTGGTCGAGCCTCGTCACCGCCGTCCTGGTCGTCCTCCAGCTCCCGGTCCTCGCCGGCCTGATGCTGCTGGTCTACGTCGACCACCGCTACGGCCCGACCTTCCTCGGCGGCAGCGACGGCGTCCTCGACCGCATCGCCTGGGCCTGGTCCCAGCCCAGCGCCTACCTGTTCGCCATCCCGGTCCTCGGCATCATCGGCGACATCGTCCCCGTGTCGGCCCGCACCCGCCTCTCCAAGCACCGCATCGCCCAGGGCGCCATCGGTGCCTTCGGCGCCCTCGCCTTCGGCGCCTGGGCCATGCCGGGCTTCGGCGCCGACGGTGCGGCACCGCTGCTCCACGTCGGCGACGTGCCCTTCTACGCCTTCTCGATCCTGATCCTGTTCCCCGCCCTCGCCTTCGCCGGCCTGCTCGGCGACACGGTGCGCCGGGGCTCGCTCCGGGTCACCAGCCCGCTGCTCTGGGGCATCGCCTCCCTGCTGATGCTCCTCACCGGCATCCTCAACGGGATCCTGGTGGCGATCGAGCCGCTCGACCTGATCCAGACCACGGCCCAGACGGCACAGATCCACTACGTGCTCGTCGCCTCGCTGCTCGGGCTCTTCGCCGGCCTCGCCCACTGGGCGCCCCGCCTGTTCGGCACCCCGGTGCAGGAGGTCGCGTCGAAGGGGCTGGCCGCCCTCGGCCTGCTCGGCACGATCCTGCTCTGCCTGCCCGACGTCATCACCGGCTTCCTCGAGCAGGCCTGGCGCCTGCAGGGCGTGAGCGGCGACGACGTCGACGCGGTGGAGGCGCTCAACATCGTCAGCATCGCCGGCGGCCTGCTCCTGGCGCTCGTCGCCGTCGCCTTCGTCGGCCTGGTCCTCAAGGCCGCGGCCGGGCGGGACCTCGACGGAGACGATCCGTGGGAGGGCAACACCCTCGAGTGGGCGCCCGCTGGCGCGACGCCCGCGATCACCTCGGAGGCCCCGGTGTACGACGCCCGCCACGGCGCCGGCCCCTCGACCACGGAGGCGAAGTGATGGCCACGGCCACCGCGACCACCCCCACCCCCGAACGGCTCCCGCTCCGCCTGGAGGACGTGCCGCCGGCACCGCCTCGCCGGCCCCGGGTGCTCCTCATCGGCACCGCCCTGGCCTCGGCGGCCTCGATCGCCCTGTTCGGCGGTCTGCTCTCGGCCTACTTCGCCCTCCGGGCCGACGTGGTCGGCCAGGGCGAGCAGTGGCTGCCCGACGGCTCCACCATCCCGCTGTCCCCGGGCAACATGACGATGGTGACGCTGGTGATGTCGCTGATCACGGCGCAGTGGGCCGTGCACGCCGGCAAGCAGCAGGATCGTGGCCACGCGTACTTCGCCCTCGGCCTCACCGTGCTGCTCGGCATCGCCCACGTCGTGCAGCTCGGCTTCCTGTTCACGCAGTGGGAGCTCCCGCTCAACGGCGAGCCGACGACGCAGGCCGTGCTGCTCTTCACGATCCTGGGTCTCCACGTCGCCATGGTCGCCGCCGCCCTGATCTTCTTCACCCTCATGCTGCTCCGCAGCCTCGGCGGCCAGTTCACCGGCCGCGACGTCGAGGGCCTGTCCGCTGCCGCTCTGTACTGGTACGTGACCGTCGGGATCTTCGTGGTCCTCTGGTACGGCATCTTGATCGTGAAGTAGGCGAGCACCGATGATCACCACCGGTTCCAAGTTCTTCTACGGCGTCGCCGCCCTCCTGGCCCTGGCCGCCGTCGTGTACGGCTACGCCAGCGGCGGCGGGGGCGTCGGCCCGATCAGCGTCGGCTACAAGGGCGGCGTCGGCGAGCACCTCGGCTACGGCATCCTGCTCGCCGGAGCGGTGTCCGCCCTGTTCGCCGGGTTCTGCGCCACCGCCTTCCGCGACGCCGACCCCGAGCCCACCGCCGCCCTCCTCGGCACCGAGACCGTCCCGGACGCCACCCCCACGGGCTCGTCCTTCTGGCCGGTCGTCGCCGCCTTCGGCGTGGTGCTCACGGTCGTGGGCGTCGTGCTCAACAACGTCTTCTTCGTCGCCGGGCTCATCGCCCTGGGTGCGGTCGCCATCGAGTGGACCATGCAGGCCTGGGCCGAGCGGGCCACCGGCGACCCCGCCGTGAACCGCGAGATCCGCAACCGGATCATGTTCCCCATCGAGGTCCCGCTGGCCGGCGCGCTGGCCATCGCGATCGTCGTGATCGGCTACTCACGGGTGTTCCTGGCCGTCAGCAAGCTGGGGGCTGTCTGGATCGCGCTGGCGATCGCGGCCACCATCTTCATCATCGGCACGATCCTCTCGCTCCGGCCCCGCATCCGCACCGACCTCGTCGCCGGCGTGCTCGCCGCCGCCGCGGTGGTCACCATCGGCCTCGGCATCTTCGGCGCCGTCGCCGGCGAGCGCGACTTCGAGCACCACGGTGAGGACCACGCCGAGAGCACCGTCGAGGGCGCCAGCTCCGAGGAGAGCAACTGATGCACCGCTTCCGTTCCGTCGTCGGCAGCGCTCGGGTCCGGAGCTTCGGGCTCCTCGCCCTCGCCGGTCTCGTCCTCTCCGGCTGCGCCATGAGCCTCGACGGCGACACGCCCCAGACCACCCTCGAGCCCGAGGGCCCGGCCGCCTCCAAGATCGACGGTCTCTCCGACCTCACCTTCATCATCGCCGCGGTGGTCTTCGTCCTCGTCGAGGTCGGCGTGCTCTTCGTCGCCTGGAAGTTCCGCAAGCGCAAGGACGACACCGGCGACGAGCTGCCCGAGCAGCTCCACGGCAACACCAAGCTCGAGATCGGCTGGACCGCCCTGCCGGCCGTCATCCTCGCCTTCCTCGCCGTGTTCACGGTGAGCACGATCCTCGACCTCGCCGAGGACCCCGGCGAGGAGGCCACCCGCATCCGCGTGGTCGGCCAGCAGTGGTGGTGGTCCTACGACTACGACCTCGACGGCGACGGCGTGTACGCCGACGGCGACGTCGTCGCCCCGGGCATCGAGAACCCCGAGGAGTACGAGACCGACATCGAGGTCGCCAACGAGATGGTGATCCCCGCCGGCAAGCCGGTGTACCTCGAGATCGAATCCCGCGACGTGATCCACAGCTTCTGGATCCCGGCACTCAACGGCAAGAAGGACGCCGTCCCCGGCCGCACCCACTACCTGTCGCTCGAAGCCGACGAGCCCGGCACCTACGTCGGTCAGTGCACCGAGTACTGCGGCCTGTCGCACGCCTACATGCGCATGGTCGTCCACGCCCTGCCCGAGGACGAGTACGAGGCCTGGGTCGAGGAGCAGCTCGCCCCCGCCAACGAGCCCGAGACCGCCGAGGAGCAGGCCGGCCTCGAGGTGTTCGAGGGCCGCTGCGCCAGCTGCCACCTGGTCGAGGGCGTCAACGACGACACCTACGACGGCGCCACCGTCGTGCCCGGAGCCGCACCGAACCTGACCCACTTCGCCAGCCGTGGCACGTACGCCGGGTCGATCTTCAACCTGTGGCAGGACACGAACGGCAACGACGTGATCGAGTGGGCCGAGATCGGCGGCGAGCTGAACCGCAACCAGCTCGAAGCGTGGCTGCGCAACCCGCCCGCAGAGAAGCCCATGGCCGCAGACGAAAACCGCGGCATGCCGAACCTCGGCCTCAGCGAGGCCGACATCGACTCCCTGGTCGCCTACCTGACCAGTCTCGACTGAGGAACCACACCATGGCCATCGTCGAACGACCGTCCACGTCCGAGACCCTCGAGCTCGAGGCCGGGCCCAGGCACGCCACGCCCGAGGACGCCCTCGGCGTCTTCAAGCGCCCCCAGGGCGACACCGGGTGGCGCTCCTGGCTCTTCACCGTCGACCACAAGCGCATCGGCATCATGTACGGCGCCGCCGCGCTGTTCTTCTTCCTGGTGGGCGGCATCGAGGCGCTGATCATCCGGACCCAGCTGGCGGCACCGGACCAGGCCCTGATCTCGGCCGACCTCTACAACCAGCTGTTCACGATGCACGGCGTGACGATGATCTTCCTCGTCGTCATGCCCATCGGTGCGGCCTTCGCCAACTTCCTCATCCCGCTGCAGATCGGGGCCCGCGACGTCGCGTTCCCCCGCCTGAACGCCTTCTCGTTCTGGTGCTTCCTCTTCGGCGGCGTGTTCTTCAACAGCTCGTGGTTCATCGGCGGCGGCGCCGCCGATGGTGGCTGGTTCGCCTACGCCCCGAACACCTCGGTCATCTTCAGCCCGAGCCACGGCATGGACTTCTACGCCATCGGCCTGCAGATCACCGGCATCGCCTCACTGGTCGGTGCGATCAACCTGATCGCCACCGTGCTCAACATGCGAGCGCCCGGCATGACCCTCATGAAGATGCCGGTGTTCACCTGGATGTCGCTGGTGACGCAGTTCCTGCTGCTGTTCGCCATGCCGGTCATCTCGGTGGCGCTGTTCCTGCTCACCTTCGACCGGCTCTTCGACGCCAACTTCTTCGACGTGAGCGCCGGTGCCGACCCGCTGCTGTGGGAGCACCTGTTCTGGATCTTCGGGCATCCGGAGGTCTACATCATGATCCTGCCGGCCTTCGGCATCGTGTCCGAGACCATCCCGGTGTTCTCCCGCAAGCCGATCTTCGGCTACGAGTTCATCGTCTTCTCCGGCGCTGCCATCGGCTTCATGGGCTGGGGCGTGTGGGCCCACCACATGTTCGCCTCCGGCATCGGGCCGATCTCGGTGGCCGCCTTCGCCGTCTCGACGATGTTCATCGCGGTCCCGACGGGCGTGAAGATCCTCAACTGGATGGCCACGATGTGGGGCGGCAAGCTCAGCTTCACCACACCGATGCTGTTCTCGATCGGCCTGGTCACGATGTTCACCATCGGCGGCCTGTCCGGCGTGTCCCACGCCGTCGCCCCGGCCGACACCCAGCAGACCGACACGTACTACATCGTCGCCCACTTCCACTACGTGCTCTTCGGCGGAGCGCTGTTCGGCTTCGTCGGCGGCTTCTACTACTGGTGGCCCAAGGCCTTCGGCCACATGCTGCGGGAGGGCCTGGGCAAGGCCCACTTCTGGGTGATGCTGCTCGGCTTCAACCTCACGTTCGGCCCCATGCACGTGCTCGGCCTGCAGGGCATGCCCCGGCGCACGCACAGCTACTTCGACGGCTACGGCTTCAACGTCTGGAACCTGGTGTCCACCATCGGCGCCTTCCTGATCGCCCTGTCGTTCCTGATCTTCTTCTGGAACATCTGGGTGTCCAAGCGGGACGCCAAGAAGCCCGAGTGGGTCTCCCCGGGCCCGGATCCGTGGGATGCGCGCTCGATCGAGTGGATGACCGCGTCGCCGGCGCCCAGCCACAACTTCGACCACGTCCCCGTCGTCACCCACCGCGACGAGTTCTGGTACCGCAAGTACGGCGAGACCGACGACCACCGCATCGTGCGCATCGCCGCCGCGGAGGACGTCGCCCAGACCGGCGACCGCACCGACGTGCACCTGCCGGCCCCGTCGTACTGGCCGATCCTGCTGTGCGCCTCGTTCCCGCTCATCGGTTGGGGCCTGATCTTCAACCTCGGCATCGCCTTCGCCGGCGGCGCCCTGGCCCTGCTCGCCCTGTACGGGCTGGCGATGGAGCCGGCCGACGACCCCGACGGCGGCCACGGCCACCACGACGACCACGTCGACCACAGCCCGACCGACGGCTCCGATGCCGCCGCGTCCCCCACCGACGGGGATGCCGACAAGGAGGCGACCCTCGTTGACTGACACCGCCCCCGCCCAGGCGGCCGACACGCCCACCGAGGCGACCGGCCCGGCCCCCGACCACCTCGACGGCGTCGACCTCGAGAGCTGGGGCCTCGGCACCAACAACGCCACCGGGCTGAGCAACAACAAGCTCGGCATGTGGCTGTTCCTCGGCTCCGACTGCCTGCTGTTCGGCGCGCTGATCTCCACCTACCTGCTGATGCGCCACCGCGGCACCGGCATCGGCCCCGAGGACGTGTTCGACATCCCGTTCACGTCGGTGTCGAGCTTCGTGCTGCTGATGTCGTCGATGTCGATGGTGTTCGCCGTCTCCTCGATCGCCCGAGGCGACGACCAGAAGCTGCGCCTGTGGCTCCTGGTCACCTCGCTGCTCGGCGGCACCTTCATCGCCGGCCAGGTCTACGAGTTCACGTCCTTCTACCGGGAGGGCATGGGCTACACGACGAACCTGTTCTCGTCGGCGTTCTACAGCCTCACCGGCTTCCACGGCGTCCACGTCAGCGTCGGCATCATCATGCTGATGTCGCTGTTCGTGCTCTCGCTCACCGGCCGGCTCAAGCAGGACCGGGCCGAGACCGTCGAGATCGTCGGCCTGTACTGGCACTTCGTCGACATCGTGTGGGTCCTGATCTTCACGATCGTCTACCTCATCCCGTGAAGCCACGGAGGAGCACGCACCGATGACCGTCACCCACGAGGGCACGGCCGACGCCGGCTACGAGGCCGCCACGGACGAGGCGCGCCACGAGCACCACCCGAGCGACGCCCAGTACTGGAAGGTCGGGCTCGCCCTCGGCCTCATCACCCTGCTCGAGGTCGGCACGTACTTCATCGCCGACCCGCCCTACGACCACGAGCTGGCGCCGCTGCTCATCGGCAGCCTGATCTTCATGATGGTGCTGAAGTTCATCGTCATCGGCGCGTACTTCATGCACCTGAAGTTCGACAACCGGCTGTTCCGCAACGTCTTCGTCGCCGGTCTGGTCCTGGCGGTGGGCGTGTACCTGGCGGTCCTCACCTCCTTCGAGTACTGGAGCGACCGCTACGAGGCCGACACCGGCTCCGAGGATGCCGTCCTCGTCGAGGACGGTTCCTAGGCCGATCCGACCGCCGGGCGGCCACGGCCCCCGAGCTCAGACCAGCGTGACCTCGTCGCCCGCCCGCACCACGCCGGGGCGGGCGACGGTCGCGTAGGCGCCGAGGCAGGCGAAGGAGCCGAGCTCGTCGGTGCGCCGGTTGATGCGGGCGATGGCCTGGAGCACGGCGGGCTGGCGGGGCAGGTCCTCCTGCTGGGCCACCGTCGTCATGATGCAGCGTGGCGTGGGGATGCCGATGGCCACCTCGACGGCATCGTCGCCACCCCCGATCCGCAGCGTGCGGTCGGCCCAGTCGTCGTTCTCCGGGAACCCGGTGAAGCCGGGCGTGTCGAGCACGATGCTCGGCCGGAACCGGCGGACGTCGACGACGAGGTCGTCCCCCGCCGCGGCCAACGTGGCCATCGACGACGTGGTCAGCAGGTGCAGCACGCCGAGGTCGACGAAGCCCCGCCCCTCGTCGGAGAGGTTCGTGGGCAGCTCGATCTCCCCCGAGAGCGTGATGCCGTCGAGCTCGGGCCACTCGGAGTCGTAGGTCCCCTGCTGGCGCCGCTCGGACCGCTCGAGGGCCACGCTGCGCCCGAACAGCGCCTCGAGTGCGAACGGCAGGCCCCCGTCGTGGACGTGGAAGACGTCGCCAGAGGGCGTGGTGATCTCGACGTCGTCGTCGAGACCGGTGGCGGTGCAGTCCAGGGCCGCCCGCCAGGGGCGAGGGCGCTTGGCGCTGACCAGCTTGCCGGTCTCGATGTCGCGCAGGGCCCACTCCCGGTCACCGACCATGCCATCCGGGCCGATCTCGACCTCGGCCAGCTGCTCGCCCTGCATGGACTTCATCGGGAAGCGGTGGATGGAGGCGACGGTGCCGACGACGGTCATGGCCGGCGAGTCTGGCCGACCGGCGTGCCCCCTGCCACCGCTGGCCGACTGTCGCCGATCGGGGGGTGCGCCGTAGGCTCCAGCCGTGCTCTTCGCCGCCGAGGACTTCTTCCGCTGGCAGCCGCACCCCGAGATCTGGGTGCTGGTCCTCGGGCTCGTCGGGCTCTACACCTACGCCGTCCGCAGCCTCGGCCCCCGTGCCGTGCGGGCCGGCGAACCGGTGGCCACGGCCGCCCAGAAGCGCTGGTTCGCCCTCGGCATCGCCCTGCTCTGGATCGCCGCCGACTACCCCATGCACGACGTCGGCGAGCAGTACCTGTACTCGGTGCACATGTTCCAGCACATGATGCTGGCCTTCTTCATCCCACCGGTGATGCTGCTCGCCACCCCCGAGTGGCTGGCTCGCCTGGTCATCGGCAACGGCAACCTGGGCCGCTGGTTCCTCAAGCTGGCCCGCCCCGTGCCGGCCGCCATCGTGTTCAACGCCGTCCAGCTGCTCACCCACTGGAGCGTCGTCGTCAACGCCAGCGTCGAGAACGGCCTGCTCCACTACGCCCTGCACACCGTCGTGGTGATCACCGCCTTCGCCGTGTGGATGCCGGTGGTGTCCCCCCTGCCCGAGCTGCGCACCACCGTCCCGGCCCAGTGCGTGCACCTCTTCCTGATCTCGATCGTGCCGACGGTCCCGGCCGCGTGGCTCGCCCTCGCCGACGGCGTGCTCTACGACGTCTACGACCAGCCGGCCCGCCTCTGGGGCATCTCGGCCACCCACGACCAGCAGCTCGCCGGACTCATCATGAAGCTCGGCGGCGGCATGTTCCTGTGGCTCATCATCATCGTGCTGTTCTTCCGCTGGAGCGGGAAGCAGGACCACGGCACCACGGCGCGCCGCGCCGTCGTCGCCGAGGACGGCAGCGTCTCCGTCGAAGGTCCCCCCGCCCTCACCTACGAAGAGGTCACCGAGGCCTTCGAGCGGGCCGCGCCGGCGCCCCGAGAACCCGCTCCGTAGTGGCGTCCCGGCTCAGCCGGCCGTGACGTAGCGCGATCCGGCTCGGTCCCGTCCGACCTCGATCGCCAGCCCGTTCGCCTTGAGCACGTAGGCCATCTGCTGGGCCGTGCGGCGGGGGATGCCGGCGCCCTCGGCCACGTCCTTGGTGGTCCACTCCGCGGGCAGGCCGTCGGGCAGGAGCGCGACCAGATCGGCGGGGGTGCGCAGGCCGTGCCGGCCGACGACGGCGCGCAGGCGGCGGTCCACCGTGCGCCAGCCGCCCCGCCGGCGCCGCAGGGTCGGGTCCTCGACCTTGAGGACGTCGACCTGGACGAGCAGGACCTCGATGGTGAGGTTGGGGTGGTCCAGCATGGTCGGCACCGACACGAGCTCGCCGAACACGTCGTGCAGGCAGCCGCGCTTGGGGGACTTGCGGGTCGGCTTGTCCCGGCGCTCGAGCCAGGACTCCACCGCGATCGGGTGCACGACGTGCACGTGGAAGTCCCCGAGCAACCGGTCGAGCTTGTTGCCCATGGCCGCGAACCCGCCGGTCTGCACCTCGATGCAGGTGTCACCGCGGACCACGTCGACGACGAAGCCGTCGACGGGCACCTCGAAGCGATCGCCTGGCTCGCTCACCAGGAGCTTCACCGCCGCGTGCAGGGAGCTCTCGCCCCGGGTGCCGATGCCGCCGCCGTCGGTGTCGACGGGATGCGGCTCGGAGCGGGCAGGCACGGACCAAGTGTGCCGGAACGTAGCCTGCACCCGTGCTCCTGCGACTCGCCTCCGAACCGCTGCCCTCGCTGTCGAGAGCCCGCATCTACGTCTGCGGCATCACGCCCTACGACACGACCCACATCGGCCACGCCGCCACCTTCGTCTGGGTCGACGCCCTGACGCGGGTGCTGGCCCACGTCGGCATCGAGCCCGAGGTCGTGCGCAACATCACCGACGTCGACGACGAGCTGATCCGGGAGGCCAACGAGCGGGGCACGACGTGGTCGGCCCTGGCCACCCAGCAGACCTTCCAGTTCGAGGACGACATGCGCAAGCTGCGGGTGCAGCGGCCGGCGTTCGAGCCGGCGTCACGGGACTACGTGACCGACGTCGTGTTCCTGGCCCGGGTGCTGCTCGACCGGGAGGTGGCCTACGAGCGCGACGGCTCGGTGTACTTCCGGGCCGGCGACCTGTGGAAGCGGTCGGGTCTCGACCAGGCCGAGGCCGTCGAACTGTATGGCCGGCGGGGCGGTCGCACCGACGACCCGGCCAAGGACGATCCCGCCGACGCCGCGATCTGGCAGCGCTCGGCCGAGGGGGAGCCGTCGTGGGACTCGCCGTGGGGCCGGGGTCGCCCGGGCTGGCACGCCGAGTGCGCGGCCATGGCCACCTCCATCCTCGGGCTGTCGATCGACGTCCACGCCGGGGGCGCCGACCTGGCCTACCCGCACCACGTCTACGAGCAGGCCATCGTCGAGGCGGCCACGGGCGTCACGCCCTTCGCCCGGCGCTGGATGCACGTCGGCACGGTGCGACGCAACGGCGAGAAGGTGGCCAAGTCCACCGGGAACCTCGTCTTCGTGATGGATCTGCTGCAGCGTTGGGCGCCCCAGGTGCTGCGCCTCCACCTGCTGGACCGGCCCTGGGCCGAGGCGTGGGACTTCGACGAGGCCGACCTCGCCGCCACCGCCACCCGCCTCGAGGCCCTGTGGACCGCCGGCAGCACGGCCGGTGGCGACGACGCCGCCGTCCACGCCGCGCTCGAGGCCCTCATGGACGACCTCGACGTGCCTCGGGCCGTCGACATCGCGATCGACTCCGGTGGCGAGGCCGCCCGCACCGTCGCCAAGGTCCTGGCGCTCGTCTGATCTGAAAACTGGCAGTCGAGGTGTAGCGCGCTACAGCAGTGCTGCCAGTTTCGGGCTCAGCGGGCCGGGGACCAGCGGAACGTCCTGGCCGCGACCAGCGGCAGGGCGACGGCCCACACGGCGAGCACGACCCACGCCCGGCCGGGCCCCGTGGCACCGTCGAATCCCGCTCGCACCAGGTCGACCAGGGCGGACGACGGCAGGGCTTCGGCGAACCGGCGCAGCGGATCGGGCAGCTCGGCGAGCGGGATCACGAACCCGCCGAGCAGCAGCAGGACGATGTAGAGGCCGTTGGCCAGGGCGAGGGTGATCTCGGCGCGCAGCGTGCCGGCCATCCACAGGCCGAGTCCGGCGAACGCGGCGGTGCCCAGCACGACTGCGCCGAGCAGGGGCACGAGGTCGAGCGACGGGTCCCATCCGAGCACCAGGGCGACCGGCACGAGCACGGCGGCTTGGATCACCTCGACCACGACGACGGCGCCGATCTTGGCGGCGAGCAGGCGGGGCCGGCCGAGGGGCGTGGTGCCGAGGCGCTTGAGCACGCCGTAGGACCGCTCGAAGCCGGTGGCGATGGCGAGGCCGGTCATGGCCATCGACATGATGGCCAGGGCGAGGACGCCCGGGGCCAGCACGTCGACCGGTTGGTCGCCGGGTCCGAGCAGGGCGTCGAGGGGCAGGACGTCGACGAGGGAGAAGAAGACCAGCAGCCCGATCGGGATGCCGAGCGTGAGCAGCAGGGACTCCTTGTTGCGCAGCGTGAGGGTCAGCTCGGTGCGCAGCTGGGCCCGGAGCGCCCTCACGATCGCCGCCCGCGGCGTCCGCGCCGCTTCGGCTCCATCGCCCGCCGCACGTCGGGCTCGGCCTCGTCGGCGGTGAGCAGGAGGAACACGTCCTCGAGCCGCTGTCGCCCGGCCCGGAGGTCGCCGAGGGCGACGTCGTGGTTGGCCAGCCAGCCGGTGAGCTTGGCGGCCAGGTGGGAGTCGTGGCCCCCGTCGGCGACGACGTACTCCCCGGGTGCGACCTCGGTGACGTCGGCCCCGAGGTGCTGGCCGAGGGCGTCGACGTCGAGCTCGGGGACGGCGGAGAACCGCACCTCGCCGCTGGTGCCGGACCGCAGCTCGTCGAGCGTGCCGGTGGCCACGACCTTCCCGCGGTCGACGATGACGACCCGATCGGCCACCTTCTCGGCCTCGTCCAGCTCGTGGGTGCAGAGCACGACGGCGCACCCCCCGTCGGCCAGCTCCCGGACGATCTGGCGGATGACCTGGCGGCCCCGCACGTCGACCCCCGCGGTCGGCTCGTCGAGGAACGCGACCTGGGGGCGCCCGACGAGGGCCATCGCCAGGCTCAGCCGCTGCTGCTCGCCGCCGGACAGCTGGCGCCAGGTGGCGCCGGCCCGGTCGGCGAGGCCGACCCGCTCGAGCAGGGCGTCGGGGTCGGCCGGGTCGTCGTACATGGCGGCGAGCAGGTGCAGCATCTCGGGCGGGCGGATGCCGGGGTAGACGCCACCGTCCTGGAGCATCACGCCGATGCGCCCGACGATCCGGTCGCGCTCGGTGCCGGGGTCGTGGCCGAGCACCCGCACCCGTCCGGCGTGGGGGCGCCCGTACCCCTCGAGCACCTCGACCGTGCTGGTCTTGCCCGCGCCGTTCGGGCCGAGCAGGGCCAGGACCTCGCCCGCGTCGGCGGTGAAGCTCACGTCGTCCACGGCCACCAGGTCCCCGTGGCGGACGACGAGGTGCTCGACGCTGACGGCGGACATCTCGGACACGCTAGGGAGTCGAGCCGCCAGGCGAGGCGACCCGTGTCACGGGCCCTGTGGCGGCGGAGCCGTCACGTCGAACTGCAGCTGGACGTGACGTGTCGAGCAGTCCAAAGGATGTCAGGTCTGCAGACGATCCAGCGACCGGGCCGTCTCGACCATCAGGCGGTAGATGCCGAGCACCTTGCGGTCGTAGTTCGGGTCGGTGGCCCACACGCCGGTGAGGCCGGTCCAGCGCGAGCAGCACCCGCGCACGCCCACCCGCTCCGGCGCCACGAGCGGGTTCGGCGGTGCGGCCAGCTGGGCCGACGTGAGGGCCGGGTCGGCGTAAGCCCGGAGCAGGTGGAGGTGGGCGCGCACGCCGGCGTCGAGGTCGGGGAACCGGAAGCCGCAGGCGGGCGCGCAGTGGTCGTACGCGCCGATGCCGGCGAAGTTGAACCCCCGGGCGTGCCCGGAGGTGAACCCGCCGGTCTCGAGGATGGCCTGGGCGAAGGCGATGTCGGCGGTGACGCCTTCCTCGGCACCGATGGCGAGGTAGGCGTCGACGATGGCGGTGATCGGCGCGAAGGGCGGGTCGGCGGCGTAGTAGGTGCGGTACCAGGCGACCAGGTCGCCGGCGTCGAGCACGGGGAGCCCGAGGATGGCCGGCCCGACCTGCCGCCTCGCCTCCTCGGCCTGGGCGATCGCCCGCGCCAGATCGGCGCGCGCGAGGAGGTGGCCCCGCTCGGCCTCGTGTCGCTCGCGCTCGGCTACCAGGTGCACAGCGGTCGCCTCCTCCTCGACGTGGATGGCATCGCGCAGGGCGTCGACGGCCTGGTCGAAGGTGCGATCGACGTGGTCGGTGACCACGTCCCGCAGCTCCCGGTCGCGGAGGTCGTCGAGCGTCTCGGGGCCCTCGATGGGCTCCAGGCCGGCCGGGTCGCCGTACATGAGGGCGTTGACGGCGAGGACGTCGAGGCGGGACCGGGCGGCGACGGCCTGGTCGACCGCCGCCCGTCGAGCGTCGATGGCGCCGCGCATCGCGTCGCGGGTGGCCGCGGCGCGCTCCTGCGCGGCGATGGCCGGCAGGGCGGCGGCGACCAGACGCCGGCGGGCGGAGGTGACGTCGATGTCGGCGAGGGCGGCGTTCAGCCCCGGCGTCGGGTCGGGGAGGATGACCACGGGGAGCTCCTCGGGCACGGGAAGCTCGCCGCCGTCGGGCGGGAACCCCTCGGGTGGGAGCCCGTCCGGCGGGAGGGCCTCCTCCGGCGGTGGGGCGCCGGGTCCGGTGGCCCCGGGCGGGATGACGCCGAAGTCGCCGTCGGGGAGCACGATCGTGGTCGGCGGGGGCGGTTGCGTGGTCGAGGTCGCGGCCGGGTCCTCGGTGGGCTCGCCCGCCGGCGAGGGCTCGGCCTCCTGGGCGCCGGCGAGGCCCGCGCCGAGGGCGAGCGCGACGAGGACCGAGCCGGCGAGCACCAGGGCGCGCCGGGCCGTGCGGGCGCGCGCCAGCGCATGGTCCTCGTTCACGCGCGAAGGCTACGCCGGGGGGTGACGAGGGCTGGGGGAGCGTGGCAACGTGGCGCCGTGGGAGCACAGGACCTGGTGGCGGCCGCGGCGGACTACGCGCGGGAGGTCCACGCCGCCGACACCCGCAAGGGCAGCGGCGAGCCGTACTTCGAGGGTCACCTCGCGCCGGTCGCCGACACCGTCGCCGCCCACGGCGGGACGCCGGAGCAGGTCGCGGCGGCCTACCTGCACGACGCCGCCGAGGACCACGGCGGCCAGGCCCGCCTCGACGACATCCGCGCCCGGTTCGGCGACGCCGTGGCCGACATCGTCGCCGACCTGTCCGACTCGCTGGTCGACACCGACGCCGGCGAGCAGAAGGCCGACTGGCACGTGCGCAAGCGGGCGTACCTGGCCGCCATGCGCGCCAAGCCGGACGCGTCGCTCGCCGTGGCCGCGGCCGACAAGCTGCACAACGCCACCGCCATCGTCGAGGACCACGAGCGCGTCGGCGAGGAGCTGTGGTCGCGCTTCACCACCGGCAGCGGCGAGGACCAGCGCTGGTACTACGAGTCCCTGGTGTCGGTGCTCACGGAGCGCCTGCCCGACCACCCGACGGTCGTGCGCCTGGTCGACGTCGTCCGCCGCCTCGGCGAGCGCCTCGACGCCCGCTGAGGTCCGTCCCGCCAGGACCGTTCCGGGCCGCGGTGCACGCACCGGCGGCGTGTGGAGCGTCCCCGAACGGACGGTGCTCGTCGTTCAGGGCTCGGGCAGCTCGTGGGGCGGGGGCCGGCCCGATGAGGCGCCCTGGCCGTAGTCGTCGGGGATGCCGCCGGGTCGCCACGACCGGGCCTGGCAGGTGAACACGTCGATGGCGGCGTAGTCGGCGGCCGGCGTGTCGAGGTCCGGCCAGCCGCCGTCGCCGTAGGGCGGGTCGATGCGGCAGTCGACGTCGTTCACGACCACGCCCCACGCCACGCCGAGGTGGAGCCGGCCGGTGGTGGCGGCGTTGGTGATGTCCGGCTCGGCCACGGTGACGGACACGAGGGCGAGCAGCACCTGGGAGCCGAGCAGGGCCCCGACGTGCCAGGTCAGGGTGCGGGGGCTGGCGGCGAGCAGGACCGCGACGCAGAGCAGCACCGGCAGCAGGTGCACCGGCTTCCAGGGGAAGCGGAGGAACAGCAGCTCGGCCACGACGGCCACCAGGACGGTGAACCGCACGAGCACGCTGGTGCGGGCCAGGCGCAGGCCGGCGAGCAGGACCGGGACCAGCGCGACGAGGACGACGAGGGAGAACACGCCGAAGAAGGCGATGTTCTTGACGCCCCAGCGCCCGACCATGGCGGCGAAGCCGGTGGTCTCGAACTCGTTGACCAGGAAGCGGCCGGTGCGCCCCACCGACAGCCAGGACGGGACGAACCAGAGGAGGCCGACGGCGGCGGTCACCCCACCGGTGACGAGCCCGTCGCGCCAGCGGGTGCGGGGCGCCGGTCGCACCGCACGAACCCCGTCGAGCCCGCCCCGCTCGCCGACCAGCTCGGCGAGCAGGTACGCCCAGACCAGGAACGCCGTGGTGGACCGGAACGCGATGGCGGTGGCGAAGGCGAGGCCGGCGAGCACGCGGCGGTCGTGGCGGGCGGCGAGCACGCCGGCCAGGAGCAGGCCGAGGGCGAACACGTAGTCCCCGAGCGAGGTGGCGGCGAGCCAGAACCAGGGCTGGGTGGCCACGACGACCACGGCGATGCGTGCCCGGCGCTCGCCGAGCTCGTCGGCGACCAGGCGGCCGAGCAGCACCAGCAGGATCACGGCCATGACGGCCGAGGCGAGGCTCACCGCGGTCGGCCCGCCGATGCGGTCGAGCACGCCGACCAGTCCCTCGTAGGGCAGCGCACCCGGTGGTCGTGAGTACCGGTATCGGCCCTCGAGCAGGGACTCGCCGCTGCGCAGCACGTTCGTGATGTCGACGTCGGTGCCGTAGCCCAGGACCGTGAACGGCAGGTAGAGCAGCCCGCTCAGCAGGGCGAGCCGGGTCGACGTGAGGTCCGGCCAGCGACGGTCGGGTTCGTCCTCGAGGACCGGCAGCGGCCTGTGGTCCAGCCCGTGGGGCCGTGCCTCCGCCTCGGTCATCGCCCGGCACGGTACCGGGCCGGTACCCTTGACCGCCCGGTCAAGTCCGTCCCTCGGGGCGGCCGCACGACGTCCGTAGGGGGACACCATGGAGCGCTTCACCGATCGCATCGCCGTCGTCACCGGTGGTGGCACCGGCATGGGCCGGGAGCTGGTCCGCCAGCTGTCGGCCGAGGGGTGCCACGTCGCGCTGTGCGACGTGAACGAGGACGCGATGGCCGAGACGGTCTCGCTCGCCGAGAAGGAGGCGCCCGCCGGCACCCGGTTGACCACCTTCGTCGCCGACGTCGCCGACGAGTCCCAGGTGCAGGCCTTCCGCGACCACGTCGTGGCCGAGCTTGGCACCGACTGCGTCCACCTGGTGTTCAACAACGCCGGCGTGGGCGGCGGCGGCTCCTTCGTGCTGGACGACCGAGCCGCGTGGGAGCGCACCTTCGGCATCTGCTGGGGCGGCGTGTACAACGGCTCCCGGGCCTTCCTGCCCCTGCTCGTGGCCTCCGACGGCGGGCACCTGGTCAACGTCTCGAGCGTGAACGGGCTGTGGGCGTCCATCGGCCCCTTCACCCCCCACACCGCCTACAGCGCGGCCAAGTTCGCGGTGCGCGGCTTCACCGAGGCGCTGCTCACGGACCTGCGGATCAACGCGCCGCACGTGCAGGCCCACGTCGTGATGCCCGGCCACATCGGCACCTCGATCGTGCTCAACTCCGCCGCCATCCTCGGGCACCGGCCCGAGGACATGACGGCGGAGGACCTCGATCGGATGCGCCAGGCCGCCGCCCGCATGGGCCTGGACGTGAGCGGCGTCACCGACGACGAGCTGCGCGGCTTCATGCAGGTGCGGGGCGAGGCGTTCCGCGACGGTGCGCCGACCACCGCCGAGGAGGCAGCCACGATCATCCTCGACGGCGTGCGGCAGGGACGCTGGCGCATCCTCGTCGGCGACGACGCAGCGGTGCTCGACGATCGCGTGCGGGCCGATCCCGAGCGGGCCTACGACGCCGACTTCTTCGACGAGATGGTCGGCGCCGGAGGGATGAACCTGGGTCTCTGACCCGCCGACGGCGGGCTCAGGCGGCCCGGCGGCCCGGGAGCTCCGGCACGACCGCGAGGGTCCCGAGGCGGGAGCGGAACTCGGGCGGGATGCCCTGGGAGCGCCACGAGTCGACGGCGGGCACGTCGACGCCCAGGCGGCGCGCCACCGGGACCACACCGCCGCGGTTGACGCAGGCGGCGTCGATCAGGGTGCGGTCGACCACCACACGGATGGGGCGGGGCAGGAGCGCGTCGGAGGCCGACGCGGCGGCGCCGGACACGCGGTGGACGAGATCGAACGGGGACCAGGGGTGCACAGCGGCTCCTCCTCAGGGTGCCGTCACGCGACGGCAACATCCAGGGTACCGAGGGCCTGGGGGACGAAGGCGCGACGGAGACAGATGTCGCCCACCGTTCACGGAGCGTTCGGAGGCGCTTCCACGTGCTGGATGAGGGCTCGCTCGTCCGGGTCGACGTCGGTGGCGAGGAACGCGTCGAGCATCTCCTCGGCCACCGCCTCGGTGGTGAGGCGCAGCCCGAAGGCGAGCACGTTGGCGTCGTTCCACCGGCGCGCGCCCTCGGCGGTGCCCCGGTCCGTGCACAGCGCAGCCCGCACGCCGGGCACCTTGTTGGCGGCGATGCTCACACCGGTGCCGGTCCAGCAGCACACGACCCCGCGGTCGGCCTCGCCCGATGCGACGGCGTTCCCGACGGCGGCCCCGACGTCCGGCCAGGGTCCACCGCGAGGCGCCACGACCACGACGTCGTGGCCGTGCTCGGCCAACCAGTCCTCCACGGCGTCGGTGACGGCGGTCTGCTCGTCGGTGCCGAAGGCGATGCGCACGCCGCGACCCTAGGGCGAGGGTCCACCTACGCTCCGGCGATGGCCGTCGCCGTCCACGCCACCGCCGCCGACCTCCCGGCGCTCACCGACGTGCTCACGGCCGCCTTCGCCGACGATCCGATCCAGCGGTGGCTCTTCGCGCCGGCGGACGACCCCGACGCCGGCCGGCGGGCCCTGTTCGAGATCTTCGTCGAGGACTACTTCTGGCTGGGCCACGCCTACGTCGTCGCCGACGCCGGCGGTGTGGCCGGCGGTGCGCTCTGGTCGCCGCCCGACCGCGACGTGCTCCGCGGCGAACGGGTGCAGGACCTGTTCGCCGCGCTGTCCCCCCACCTCGGCGACGAGCTGGTGCCCCGCCTCGGCGAGCTGGCCCGGGCTCACGAGCACCGTCCGCATGAACCGCACCTCTACCTCGGTGTCCTCGGCGTCGACCCCGCACGCCAGTCCCACGGCCACGGCACGACCCTGCTGAGCCCGACCCTGGCCGACTGCGACCGCACCGGCCTGCTCGCCCACCTGGAGTCCTCCAACGAGCGGAACATCCCGTTCTACGAGCGCCACGGGTTCGTCGTGACCGGCGCGTACCGGTGCGGGGGCGATGGGCCGACGATGACGATCATGTCCCGCCGTCCCCGCTGACGGCCGCCGAGCGCACGCACCCGGGCGGGGCTACGGTCCGCGCATGGCGCACTTCGACCACGACGGGGCCCGCATCCACTACGAGGACTCCGGCGGCGACGGCCCACCGATCCTGTGGAGCCACGGGTTCCTGATGGACCACACGATGTTCGACCCGCAGGTCGCCGGCCTCGACGGCTACCGCCACATCCGCTGGGACGAGCGTGGGTTCGGCGACACCGAGTCCAGCGGCGAGTTCACCTACTGGGACTCGGCCGAGGACGCCATCGCCCTGCTCGACCACCTCGGCATCGAGTCCGCCGTGCTGGCCGGCATGTCCCAGGGCGGGTTCCTGTCGCTGCGCGCCGCCATCGCCCACCCCGACCGGGTGCGGGCCCTCATCCTCATCGACACCCAGTCGGGCACCGAGGACCCGGAGAACGTCGAGTCGTACCGGGGCATGATCGAGGCGGTCTCCACCGGCGACGACGAGACCCGCAACGCGGTCTTCGACATCGTCGGCGGCCTCATCATCGGCGACCCCGACCTCCAGCCCGAGTGGAAGGCCAAGTGGATGGCCGAGGACCCGGCGCGGATCGTCGAGCCAGGCGGCGCCCTGCTCGACCGCGACGACATCACCGATCGGCTCGGCGAGATCAGCTGCCCCGCCCTCATCGTGCACGGCACGGCGGACACGGCGATCCCGATCGAGAAGGCGGAGCTGCTGCGGGCCGAGCTGCCCGACTGCCGCGACCTCGTGCCGATCGAGGGTGCGGCCCACGCCCCGAACCTGACGCACCCCGCCGAGGTCAACCGCAACATCGAACGGTTCCTCGAGGCGCTGTAGGCGACGTCGGTCACGTCGGCAGGGATCGCCCGTCGCCACGCCGAAGCAGGGCCGGACCGGAGACGCAGCACGTGGGGGGCACCAGGTGACGGAGACGACGACGAGCACCTCGCCGGAGGTGCCCGACCCGACGCCGGGCATGCCCGAGGATGCCGGGACGCTCGCCTCCCCCACGGCCTGGGGGCGGATGAAGGCCCTGCTCTCGCCCGGTGACGGCCCGCCGCTGCGCCAGATCGCGGCCGCCGGGGGCTGGTACCCCCTCGTCATCATCACGTCGCTCAACGTCGTGGACGAGCTCGACCGGGCGGTGCTCGGCGTGTTCGGGCCCAACGTCCAGCGCTACTTCGGCATGAGCGACACCACGTTCGGGCTGCTGGTCGGGGTGCAGGTCACGGCGCTGGTGCTGCTGGCCGTGCCCATCGGCTACTTGGGCACCAAGGTCGACCGCGGCCGGATCCTGCGCTGGTCGGCACTGGCCTGGTCGGTCATGAGCTTCGCCACCACGTTCGCGCTGAAGCTGCCGCTGTTCTTCCTGGCCCGCTTCGGGGTGGGCATCGGCAAGTCCGGCGTGGAGCCGGTGGGCAAGTCGCTGCTCACCGACTACTACCCGCCGATGGCGTGGAACCGGGTGCTGGCGGTGCACGGCGCGGCGAACCCCCTCGGGGCCCTGATCGGCCCGGCCCTCGCGTTCGCCATCGCCTTCTTCGCCGGCGACGGTGACGACATCTGGCGCTGGGCCTTCCCCGTGCTCACCGTGCCCTCGGTGATCGCGCTGGTCGCCAGCCGCCGGCTGAAGGAGCCGGAGAACCAGATGGTCCGCGGCCTGGCCGGGGCAACGCTGTCGGTCACCGGTGCGCCATCTGGCATGAACTTCCGCGAGGCGGTCACCCGGCTGCTCACCATCCCGACGTTCAAGCGACAGATCCTCGGCATCGGCGTGCTCGGGTTCGGCCTCGTCGGCGTCCTCGCGTTCGTGAACATCTTCCTCGAGCGCCAGTACGGCATCGGTGCCGACGGCCGCGCCGTCATCGGCATGATCACCGCGACGGCGTCGCTGCTGGGCACGCTCGTCGGCGGCAACGTGGGCGAGCGCATCTTCGCCCGGTCGCCCTCGCGCGCGGTGCGCATCGTCGGGGGAGCCATCGCCGGCTTCTCCATGCTGCTGGCCTTCGCCGTCTTCCTCCCGAGCGTGTGGCTGTTCGTCCCGGCCGCGTGGGTCGGCTTGTTCGCCCTGCAGGTCGGCATCGCCCCGCTGTACACCGCGCTGTCGGCCATCAGCCCGCCCCGCCTGCGCCCCCTCATGTTCTCGCTGCTCGGGCTCATGGTGGCGGTCATGGGCGGCATCGCCGGCGGCGTGCTGGTCGGGGCCATCGCCGAGGCCACCGACATCCGCTGGGGCCTGGCTGCCCTCGCCCCGACCGGGCTGGTGGGTGGGTTGCTCATGGCCCGCGGCGCCACCACGATCGAGGCTGACATCGCCCGGGTCGCCGAGGAGTCCGCCGGCGACCCGCTGGCCGCGTTCCTGTAGGTCGCCGTTCAGCGCTGCGCTGCGGGTGGCGAACGGAGCGCGCCCGTCCGCAGCAGCGCCATCGTCCCCGCCTTGACCTCGTCGGCGGTGTGGCGACCGCGCGGTGAGAACCACCGGACGGGCGCGTTGACGATCGACAGCACGACCAGTGCCAGGAGCGACGCATCGACGTCCTCGCACACCACGCCTGCATCCTGGCCCTGGCGGATCAGCTCTTCCATGTGCTGCACGTAGCGGTCGCGCTCGGCCCGGACCTGCCGTCGTGCGGCCGGTTCGAGCTGGTCGATGGCATCCCGGTAGATCGTGCCCGCCTCGATGTTGCTGAAGACGATGTCGAGGTGACGATCGAGGAAGAGGTCCAAGCGCTCCTGCACCGGCACGTCCTCGATGGCCAGATCCTCGTCGATGCTCGCCATGTACTGGCTGTGCAGCTGCTCGATCACCAGGAAGAGCAGGTCTGCCTTGGACCGGAAGTGGTGGTAGAGGCTGCCCTTGAGCATGCCGACCTTGTCGGCGATCTGCTGGGTAGTGGTGTTGCCGTAGCCCTGCTTGTGGAACAGCAGCGTGGCGGCACGCACGATCTCGTCCCGCCGGCTCACTTCTCTCGATCTCACGTCTCGCGCCCCTGGATCCGCCGACTTGCTGTCGTGGTCGGCGCCGCAAGCGTAGCGCCGGCGCTGCGGCCCGGAGCACTCGCTCATCAACCAACCGGCCGTTTGGGAACCAACCAAACGGTGGTTTGGTAGAGCGTTGCGGCCGTGGCTACCGTCCGTGCCGTCCGTCACGGCGTTCCGGCCGTGCAACCCAAGGGGGAATCGAATGCACACGCCTTCTCGTTGGCGACCGCTCCTGGCACTCGTGCTCATCGCGTCACTGGTGCTGGCTGCCTGTGGTGGCGAGAACTCCGGTGAGGCCGCCGAGGACACCGGCTCGTCGGGCGATGGCACCGCAGAGGCCGCCGTTCCCGGTGAGATCGACCGGGAAGGGACGCTGCGGCTGATCTACACCGTGGCCCCGACGAGCTACGACCCGCATCGGGGCAGCTCGAGCACGGACAACACGTCGCTGAACCTCGTGTTCGACCGCCTGGTGCACACCACGCCAGACGGTGACCCGATCCCCGGCCTGGCGACGGAGTGGACGCTGGAGGCCGAGCCGCCCAGCATGTCGCTAACGCTGCGGGAAGACGTCACGTTCCACGACGGCACGCCGTTCGACGCCGAGGCTGCAAAGGTCAACCTGGACCGTGCTCGGGCCGAGGACAGCAACGTCGCCTCCGACCTCGTCACCATCGAGTCCGTCGAGGTCGTCGACACTCACGACATCAAGCTGAACCTGACCGAGCCGGGCGGTGCGCTGCCGCTGATCCTGTCCGACCGGGGTGGGATGATGATGAGTCCTGCCTCCTTCGACGACCCGAACGCGGACCGCCAGCCGGTCGGGGCCGGCATGTACCGCGTCACCGACTACGAGGTCGGCGTCCAGACGAGCTTCGAGCGGTACGAGGACTACTGGGATCCGGAAGCTGCGGCCGCGGCGAAGGTCGAGCTGACCTACCAGGCCGACGACTCCACCCGTCTCAACGCCCTGCTCGGCGGCCAGGCCGACTGGGTGAACGTCGCCGCCGGCGACATCTCGACCGTCGAGGACGAGGGCATGGTCGTCACGAGCGAGCCCGATCTCGCCCTGTACCACATGCAGCTGAACCTGGCCCGCAGCGAGTTCGACGATCCGTTGGTCCGCGAGGCGCTGAACTTCGCCGTCGATCGCGAGGGCCTGGCCGAGGCGATCTTCGACGGCCGCGCCACCCCGTCGGTCCAGCCCTTCCCCGAGGGGTACTTCGCCAACGAGCCCGACGTTGCGGACACCTACACCTACGATCCGGAGCGCGCCCGTGAGCTCCTCGCCGAGGCGGGCCTCGAAGACGGGTTCTCCTTCGAGCTGCTCACCGCGCAGCTCGACGGCTTCGTGCGAGTGTCAGAGGCGCTGCAGGCCCAGCTGGCCGAGGTGGGCATCGACGTGACGCTCAACGTCGTTCCGGTGAACGAGGTGGTCCAGACCGCCTACCTCGACAAGGTCGGCGACGCGGTGATGATCACCTTCCAGGGCCGGCCCGACCCGTCGCAGACGCTCGGCCGGCTGTACTCGGAGGGCGGACCGTCGAACCCCAGCGGCGAGAGCTCCCCGGCATTCATGGAGGCCTACGACCTCATTCTGAGTGCCACCGACGAGGATGCTCGCGTCGAGGCGATCCGGGAGGCGTCCGTGGCCGTGGTCGACGACGCGCTCGACGTCGTGCTCCTCCACGCGAACGCCAACTACGCGATGCGATCCGAGGTCGTGGGCTTCGCTCCCTACATCACAGCGAAGCCGGAGTTCCGCGGCGTCGGCGTGGCCGGCTGACCGACCGTCCTGGGCAGCCCGCCCGGCGCGTGATCCCCCTGGTCGCGCGCCGGCGGGTCTGCCCCGCCATCCGTATCGCCGGCGGCCACCGGTCGCAGGCGACGAGGAGGAGATGACTCTTGAGCCGAGTGCTGGTCCGTCGCCTGCTGACGATGATCCCGCTGCTGTTCTTCGTGACGCTCGGGACCTTCATGCTGACCCACCTGATCCCGGGCGATCCTGCCATCACCGTGCTCGGTGACAACTCCACGCCGGAGCGGGTCGAAGCCGTCCGGGAGCGCCTCGGCCTGAACGAGCCGCTTCTGTCGCAGTACGCGGACTGGATCTCCGGAGTGCCGTCGCTCGATCTCGGGACCTCGTTGTTCAGCAGCGAACCGGTCCGAGACACGTTGGCGAACCGGATCCCGGTCACCCTCTCGCTGACGGCGGCGGCGCTCTTCGTGGCCGTGCTGATCGGCGTGCCGGCTGGGATCCTGGCCGCAACCAACCCCGGGCGGTGGATCGACCGCGTCGCGACGATCGGCGCCACGCTCGGTGTCGCGGCGCCCAGCTATCTCATCGGCTCGCTGCTCATCGCATGGCTCGCGCTGAAGAGCAGCATCTTCCCCGCCACCGGGTACGTCCCCATGGAGGAGAGCGTGGTCGACTGGGCACGGAGCATCACCCTCCCGGCAGTCGCGCTCGGCTCGGCGGCCGCCGCCGAGATCGCCCGCCAGCTGCGCGGTGCGCTGCGCAGCGTCCTGCAGGAGGACTACGTGCGCACGGCCCGGGCGATGGGTCTTCGGGGGCGGATCGTGGTGGGGAAGTACGCGCTCAAGAACGCGATGATCCCTCTGGTCACCGTCATCGGGTTCCAGGTCACGTCCCTGCTCGGAGGCACCGTCATCATCGAGCAGATCTTCGGCATCCAGGGCCTCGGTTCGCTCGCCGTGCGGAAGGTGCTGGAGCAGGACATCCCGGTGGTGCAGGGCATCGTTCTCGTGTCCGTGTTCGTGGTGATCGCTGTCAACCTCGTGGTGGACCTGATGTACTCCTACCTCGACCCAAAGGTGAGGGTCCGATGACCGCGAGCACACCCGACAGCGCGGTAACCGTCGCCCGGGTCCGGGGTCGAGGCCTGCGCCGCTTCGCCCGACGCTTCCTGCGGCAGCGGACCGCCTTGGTCGCCGCGGGCTTCCTGCTGCTCATGGTGCTCGTGGCGCTCTTCGCCGACGTGCTGGCTCCCCACGACCCGGACGCCCAGACGTTGCGGGACACCCTCCTCTCACCGTTGACCGACGGCCACGTTCTCGGCACCGACGAGCTCGGGCGTGACGTCCTCAGTCGGCTCATCCACGCCGCCCGGGTGTCGCTGCTCGCCGCGGTGATCGCAGTGTCCGTGGGGTTCGTGCTCGGCGTGCCGTTGGGGTTGATCTCGGGCTACGTGGGCGGCTGGGTGGACACGGTGTTGCAGCGCATCACCGACGCGGTGATGTCGTTCCCGCCCCTGATCCTTGCCATCGCCGTGATCGCAGTCCTCGGGCCCAGCCTCACGAACGCGATGCTCGCGGTGGGGTTGGTCTTCGCCCCGCGGTTCTTGCGCCTGGTCCGTGCCAGCGTGCTCAGCGTCCGGGAGCAGACCTACATCGAGGCGGCCAAGACGATCGGCACACCGATGCCGGTGATCGTGCTCCGGCACGTGCTGCCGAACGTGCTCTCTCCCATGATCGTCCAGATGTCGCTGGCGGCGGGTTTCTCGCTCCTCGCCGAGGCCGGTCTGAGCTTCCTCGGCCTCGGTGTGCAGCCGCCGGATTCCTCCTGGGGTTCGATGATGGGACGGGCGTTCCGGGAGCTCAACCAGCAGACCTGGCTCATCGTCTGGCCCGGGTTGATGATCGTCTTCACGGTGTTGGCGTTCAACGTGCTGGGCGACGCCCTGAGCGATGCGCTGGGGCGCGAGATCCGGGAGGGCAACGACGATGAGTGATTCGACGGCACGTCAGCTCGACGAGGCGAGCCCGGTGCTCGCCATCGACGGCCTCGGGGTCGAGTTCGCCTCCGAGCACGGCTGGTTGCGGGTCCTCGATGAGGTGTCCTTCGCCGTGGGGCCACGGGAGACGGTGGGCCTGGTGGGCGAGTCGGGCTCCGGCAAGAGCGTGACCAGCCTGTCGGTGCTCGGTCTCCTCCCGCGCCGGTCGAGCCGGGTGGTGGGAGACATCCGGCTCCGGGGACGGGAGCTCGGTGGACTGTCCACGGCAGAGCTCGAGGACGTCCGGGGCCGGGAGATCGCGATGATCTTCCAGGAGCCGATGACGAGCCTGAACCCCGCGTTCACGATCGGCGACCAGATCGTCGCCGTGGTCCGCCGTCATCTCGGGTGGACGAAGAAGCAGGCCAGGGCGCATGCGATCGAGATGCTCGGCCACGTGGGGATCCCGAACCCCCGCCAGCGCGTGTCTGAGTACCCCCACCAGTTCTCCGGTGGCATGCGACAGCGGGCGATGATCGCCCTCGCGCTGTCGTGCCGACCACGCCTGCTGATCGCGGACGAGCCGACGACCGCCCTCGACGTCACCATCCAGGCGCAGATCCTCGACCTGATCCGGGAGATGGCCGAGGAGAACGACATGTCGGTCCTGTTCGTCACCCACGACCTCGGTGTGGTTGCCGACATCTGCGATCGCGTCGTGGTGATGTACGCCGGGCAGGTCGTCGAGGAGGGAACGGCGGAGGAGGTGTTCTGTACCCCTCGCCACCCCTATACCGAGGGTCTGCTGCGAGCCATGCCAGACGTCGAGGACCACGTCCGCGAGCTCGTGCCGATCCCGGGCACCGTGCCGCCACCCTGGGAGTTTCCCGCCGGCTGCCGGTTCGCGGATCGCTGCTCCTATGCGCAGGACCGCTGTCGGCAACCGGTTGCGCTGACGGAGCTGGGGCCGCGACGCGCCGTCCGCTGTCATCGGTTCGACGAGCTCGACCTCGAGGGGGCGTCGTGAACGACCAGGCTGCCGTCCCGGCAGGCACGTCCGGGAAGACCCCGCTCCTCGAGGTCGATGACCTCGAGGTCGCCTACCGCATCGGACGCGGCCGGCGAGCGCAGGACCTCATCGCCGTGTCCGGCGTGAGCTTCCACATCGACCACGGTGAGACCTTCGCCGTGGTCGGGGAGTCCGGTTCGGGCAAGTCCACCACGGCACGGGCCATCACCCGCACGCTGCCGGTCCGTGCCGGCAACATCCGTCTCGGTGGGCGGGAGCTGACCGAGCTATCCGGCCGCGAGCTCCGTCGTATCCGCTCGGATGTCCAGATGGTCTTCCAGGACCCGTACTCGTCGCTGAACCCGTCCATGCTCATCCGGGATTCCATCGCCGAGCCGCTGCGGGTCCACACCGACCTCGATTCGCACGCCAGGGATGCCGCGGCCCACGACCTGATCCAGGCGGTCGGCCTCCTCCCCGAGCACCTCAACCGATACCCCTACGAGTTCTCCGGCGGTCAGCGCCAGCGGATCGCCATCGCCCGTGCCATCGCCACGAGCCCGTCGCTGGTCATCTGCGACGAGGCGCTCAGCGCGCTCGACGTCTCGACGCAGAACCAGATCATCCGGTTGCTGGAGGAGATTCGCCAGACGAAGTCGGTGGCCTATCTGTTCATCGCCCACGACCTGGCGGTGGTGCGACACATCGCCGACCGGGTCGGCGTGATGTACCTCGGGCGGATGATGGAGAGCGGTCCGACCGAACGGGTGTACAACGCACCCGCGCACCCGTACACCGAGGCGCTCCTGTCCGCCGTCCCCGTCCCGCACCCCCGCCGTCAGCGGGCGCGGCGCCGAATGCTGCTCCCGGGCGACGTCCCGAACCCGCTCGAGCCGCCGTCCGGCTGCGTGTTCCGCACGCGGTGTCCGCGGGCGATGGACATCTGCGCGGAGGAGGTGCCGATGCCCTTCCCCGCGGTGGGCGGCGGCGAGGTGGCCTGCCACCTCCACACCAGCGGGCCCGAGCTCGGTGGTGAGAGCGTCCGCGTCCTCTCCACCGCCTGACCGTCAAGACGCCTACAGGAGGCCTCATGTTCCCCGGCAACCACGTCGACGCCCGCGGTGATCGGCCAGCGATCATCATGGGCGGCTCCGAAGCCGTCGTCACGTACGCAGCGCTCGACGCTGGTGCGAACCGGTTCTCCCGCGTGCTGCGCGACCTCGGTGTGCGCCCCGGAGATCACGTGGCGTTCATGATCGAGAACCACCCTCGCTTCTACGAGGTGGTGTGGGGTGCCCACTACGCAGGGGCGATCTACACGGCGATCAGCACCAGGCTCGTGGCGGAGGAGGTCCGCTACATCATCGAGGACTGCGGTGCGCAGGTCGTGGTGACCACCAAGGCGCTGGCCGACGTGGTCGATCAGGCGCTGGACGGTGTCAGCGCTGTCGACGCCCGGCTGGTCATCGGTGGTCGTGTCGACGGTTTCGACGAGTACGAGACTCTCGTGGAGAGCGCTGATCCGTCGCCGCTCCCGAACCGGATCGCCGGCGTCGATATGCTCTACTCGTCCGGGACCACCGGACGGCCCAAGGGTGTGCTGCCGGAGTTCGAGGAACGTCCGCTCGACGAGCTGGCGACACTGGGGAACGCCACCGCTGGCCTCTTCGGCGTCGGTGCAGACACCGTGTACCTGTCGCCCGCACCGCTCTACCACGCCGCGCCGCTGCGGATGAACATGTCCATTCATCGGGCCGGGGGCACCTCGGTGATCATGGAGCGGTTCGACGCGGAGGAGTTCCTCCGACAGGTGGAGGCGCATCAGGTCACCCACACGCAGGTCGTTCCGACGATGTTCATCCGCATGTTGAAGCTCCCTGCGGAGGTCCGCGAGCGCTACGACGTCTCCTCGCTCCGGACGGCCATCCACGCCGCCGCACCCTGCCCGGTGGAGGTCAAGCGCCAGATGATCGAGTGGTGGGGCCCCATCATCCACGAGTACTACGCCGGAACCGAGGGCAACGGGTTCGTCCACTGCGACAGCGAGCAGTGGCTGGCGCACCCTGGCACCGTGGGACGAGCCATCCTCGGTGAGATCCACATCGTGGACGAGGCCGGCAACGATCTCCCCCCGGGCGAGATCGGCACCGTGTACTTCGCAGGTGGGGCCCCCTTCGAGTACCACAACGATCCGGACAAGACGTCGGCCAGCCGGAACGACCGCGGGTGGACGACGCTGGGTGACGTCGGTCGCCTCGACGAGGACGGCTACCTCTACCTCTCCGACCGCAAGTCGTTCATGATCATCACCGGCGGGGTGAACGTCTATCCCCAGGAGGTCGAGAATCTTCTGGTGCTCCATGACGAGGTCGTGGACGCCGCGGTCTTCGGGATCCCCGACCCCGACTTCGGTGAGCAGGTGAAGGCGGTCGTGCAGCCCGCTCCGGACGGCGAAGACCGGGACGGTCTGCCCGCCCGCCTTCTGGCGTACTGCCGCGAGCACCTGTCATCGATCAAGTGCCCGCGAAGCATCGACCTGATGGACGAGCTCCCACGTCATCCCACCGGGAAGCTCTACAAGCGGCTGCTGCGAGACCCGTACTGGACCGAGGCGAGCTGAGGCTGGGCAGGCCTCCGCGGGTGCAGCTCAGCTCCGGCTCGCTCAGAGGGCGGCGACGACGTCCAGCAGGCGGTCGAGGTCGTCCTCGACGTTGTAGTAGTGCACCGACGCCCGGACCGTCGCCGGCAGATCCCGGCCGTCCTGGCGCGAGTGGGACGGGGTCGTGGTCGAGGTGTTCACGCCGGCCCGGGACAGGGCTGCGCCGACGTCGGCGGCCGGCACCCCGTCGACGGTGAAGGTGACGATGCCGCCGCGCACCAGGCCCTTGTCGTGCACCGTGACGCGATCGAGCGCGCCGAGCCGGCGTCGGAGCTCCTCGCCGAGGTCCCGCAGCCGCGCCCAGCCATCGGCCACGCCGACCTCGAGGGCGTGGTCGACGGCGGCGCCCAGGCCGAGCCGGGCAGCGTGGCTGCACTCCCAGGTCTCGAAGCGGCGGGCGTCGCCGCGCACCTCGTAGGTGTCGGGGCCGGTCCACTCGGCGGAGTGCAGGTCGAGCATCGGGGGTTCGATCCGCCCGATCCACGCGTCGCGCACGTACAGCAGGCCGGTGCCCCGCGGCCCCCGGAGGTACTTGCGACCGGTGGCCGACAGGGCGTCGCAGCCGAGCTCAGCGACGTCGAGGGGGAGCTGCCCGGCGGCCTGGCAGGCGTCGAGCATGAAGAACGCGCCGTGGGCGCGGCAGCGCGCGCCCACCTCGGCGGCCGGGTTCACCAGCCCGCCGTTGGTCGGCACGTGGGTGAGCGAAACGAGGGCGGCGCCGCGCTCGAGCTCGGCCTCGAGGTGGTCGAGGTCGATCTGGCCGTGCTCGTCGTCGTCGATCAGGACGATCTCGATCTCGTGGCGCCGGGCCAGCTGCAGCAGCGCGATGGCGTTGCTGGCGTACTCGGCCCGGGCGGTGAGCACCCGGTCGCCGGGTTGGAACGGGAAGCCGTACACGACCATGTCCCACGCTCGGGTGGCGTTGTCCACCACCGCGATCTCGTGGACGGAGGCGCCGAGCAGGCGGGCGATGGACGCGTAGACCGCCTCGGTCCGCTCGGCCGCTTCGGCCGCCGCCTCGTAGCCCCCGATGCTCGACTCGCGGTGGAGGTGCTCGACCACGGTCTCGGTCACGACCCGGGGCGGCAGGGAGGCGCCCGCGTTGTTCAGGTGCGCGACGTGCTCGACGCCCGGGGTGTCGGCGCGGACGCGCGGGAGATCGATGGGCACCGGTGCAGTCTGGCCCGGTCAGCTCCCGCAGAGCAGGCAGATCCGGTTGCCGTGATCCTCCTCGGTCGGCTCTGCCCGGCGAGGCTGGGGGTCCGGGGCCGCCGCCGGCTCGGGCTCGGACGCCGGCTCTGCCGCGCGACGGCGTTCGCCGTCGGGGCGGGGCGGGGGTGGGGTGCCGGGAACGACGAGGTCGAGCTCCCCGTCGACGAGGTCCACGATGACGCCCTCCTGGGCGCCGTAGCGCTGCCGGCGGGTGGTCTCCGCGGCGCGCGGGCGGGCCCAGGCGAAGGCCTCCTCGACCGTGACCCGGCCGTCGCGGTCGAGGTCGCCGAGGCCGCGGCCGAGCGCCTGGTCGATCACCAGCCACCCCCACACGGAGTTCCCCCAGGACGGGTGCTCGTAGGACTTCTGCGGCTCCCCCGAGGAGAACGTGAGGATGCGGCCGGGCCGGGCCATCCCCGGGTCGGCGAGCCCGGCGGCGTTGCACGTCGCGAAGCTCAGCCACAGGGCGTGGGGTCGCACCGGGTCGAGCAGCCGGACCAGCTCGGAGTCGACGATGAAGCGGTTGTCGCTCGGCCACAGCCCCTCGTCGGTGACCTCGCCGCCGCCGTCGACGTCGCGGCCGTACCACTTCTTGGAGTGACCGGAGTAGTGGAAGACCGCCACTGACCGCTCGTCGGTCCTGTCGGCCAGCCAGGCGATGCCGGCCACGATGCCGTCCCGCGTGGCCTGCCGGTCGGTGAGCACCAGGATGTGGTCGTCCCGCCAGCCTCTGGCCAGGAGCTGGACGCGCAGGTCCTCGGCGTCCTGGCGAGACCCGACGTTGTCGGCGACGCCGCGGTGCTCGTTGATGCCGATGAGCAGCGCCCACCGGGTGGTGGCCGGGTCGGCGGGGTCCTGGGTGGCGGCGTGCTGGGCCGGGAACCGCTCGGCGAACGTCGCGGTCCGGGCCGGCGCCGGCTCCGGGGCGGGATCGGGCCCGGACGGGATCGGTTCGGGCTCGGTGACCAGCCGTGCGGCCGTCGGTGCTGCGATCGGCGCGGCAGCCGTCATCCACCCCGGTCCGGCGGCGGGGACCAGCGGCGCCCCGCCCGCCGACGCCACCTCGGCCGAGACCGGCGCGGCGCGGGGCGGGGCGGTGGCCGGCTCACCGTCGCTCGCCGTGAGGGCCAGGACCTGCAGCGGCGCGAGCAGCGCCAGGGCGGCGAGGCAGCGCTGCGCCGAGCGGATGCGTGTCATGACCAAGCGTTGACCCCCGGCGCTCGTCTGGTGCCGGGCGACTGGCGCCGGCTGGTTCCCGGTCGAGGGATTCGACCAGCGGGGGCCGGCCTCCTCCCTGGGCTCAGGACGTCAGGTCGTGGTCGAGCAGGTCGTCGACGTCGTCCTCGGGCGGGGCGGCCATCGCCCACCGTCCCGTCGCCTTCGTGAACAGGTACCAGCGGCCGTCCCGGCTGCGTCGCAGCTGCAGGCGCCCCTCGCCCGTGACCCGGTTGCCGGACACGTGGACCCGGCGGGCCGGCATGCCGGCCTCGATCAGCAGGTCGCGGGCGCGTGCCATGTCGAGCGGCGGGGGGTTCCAGCGGGGCTCGTCGTGCGCCCGAACGCCTGCGGCGCCGCCGAACTGCCAGGCCGCGCCGAGGACGTCGAGGTCGACGGGCGCGACGCCGCTGTGCTCGGCCAACCGCTGCTTCAGCGCGGGCGGCGCGCCGATGACGCGGCGGGCGAGGTCGGCGCGCTCGTCCAGCTCCAGGCCGGTGTCGACGGTGCCGGCGCACAGCTCCCAGGCCCGACGGGCGGCGTCGGCCACCAGGGCCCGCAGGCCGCTCCCGTCGAAGGGCGCGTGGGCGGGCGGGTCGCTGGGCCACGCCGCGGGGCGGCTGGGGGCGTGGGCGACCAGGGGCACGAGCGGGAGCGGGAGCAGGTCCCGGCTCCAGGCCTCGGCGGCGTCGATGCCCTCCGGGGCGGGCGGCGGCGCCGCTTCCTCGGCCTCGTCGATCGCCGGCAGCCCGCCCCGGCGCCGGCGGACCTGGTCCAGCACCTCGTCCCGCCGCCGGCCCCGCAGCAGCAGCAGCACGAACGGGTCGGCGTCGAGGGCGTCGGCGAGCAGGTAGCAGGCCGCAGCGGCGTGCTCGCACGGCTCGACGTCGTCGGCGCACGTGCAGACCGTGTGCAGGTCCCGCGGTCGGGGCAGCAGGTCGACCTCGACGGCCTCGGCGTCGCGCACCACCGCAGGGTCGAGCTCGCCGTCGAGCAGGGCGGCGGCGTGGGCGGCCTTGGACGCGATGGCGTCGAGCACCGTGTCCCACTCGTCGTCGCGGAACGCCCGGATGCCGACGTGGACCTCGTGGGGCTCGTCGCGGTCGGCCTGGACCCAGGCGTTCACCCCGCCGGGCTCGATGTGGAGGTCGGCGCCCCGGTTGGCCTTGGCCCAGCGGCGACCGCGCGCCAGCCGACCGCCGCTGCCCCCGGCGATGCCCTCGAGCGCGTCGAGCCAGGCCTGCCCCCACCACGTCGTGCCGAAGTCCCGTGCCATCAGCGATCGAACCGCCCCAGGTCGACGCCGCCGCCGAGCTCGACGAGGTCGGCCAGCTCGTCGTCGGACAGCTCCGAGACCCAGGACTCGCCGCCGCCGACCACGGACTCGGCCAGGCCGCGCTTGGCCTCGAGCAGGGTGGCGATGCGCTCCTCGAGCGTGCCCTCGCAGATCATGCGGTGGACCTGCACGGGGCGGTCCTGGCCGATGCGCCAGGCCCGGTCGCTGGCCTGGTCCTCCACCGCCGGGTTCCACCAGCGGTCGTAGTGGACGACGTGGGTGGCCCGGGTCAGGTTGAGCCCGGTGCCACCGGCCTGCAGGGAGATGACGAACACCATCGGCCCGCCGGCCTGGAACCTGTCGACCATGGCCTCCCGGCCGTTCACGGGTGTGCCGCCGTGGAGGAACTGCACCTCGAGGTCGAGGGCGGTGAGGTGCCGGGTGAGCAGGTGGCCCATCCGGACGTACTGGGTGAACACCAGCACGGAGTCGCCCTCGGACGCAATGGTCTCGACAAGGTCGGTGACCGCCTCGAGCTTGCCGGACCGCCCGCTGATGGGGGCGTCCTGGCCGAGGTACTGGGCCGGGTGGTTGCAGATCTGCTTGAGCGCGGTGAGCAGCTTGAGGACCAGGCCCCGCCGGTTGATGCCCTCGGCCTCGGCCACGTCGTCGAGCAGCTCGGTGACCACGGCCTTGTAGAGCGTGGCCTGCTCGGTGGTGAGCCCGACGAAGCGGTCGGTCTCGGTCTTGGGCGGCAGGTCGGGGGCGATCTCGGGATCGGTCTTGCGCCGTCGCAGCAGGAACGGCCGGACGAGGGAGGCCAGGCGGGCGGTGGCCTCCGCGTCGCGCTCGCGCTCGATGGGGGTGGCGACGTGCTGCTGGAAGGCATCGAGCTTGCCCAGCAGCCCCGGGGTGGTGAAGTCCAGCAGCGCCCACAGGTCGGACAGGCGGTTCTCGACCGGGGTGCCGGTGAGGGCGAACCGGGCCGCGGCCGGGATGGTGCGGATCTGGCGGGCCGTGCGGGACATGGGGTTCTTCACCGCCTGGGCCTCGTCCGCGACCAGCAGGTCCCACGGCTGCTCGGCGAGCACCTCGGCGTCGCGCCGCACGATGCCGTAGGTGGCGACCACGAGCTCGTCGTCGGCGAGGCCCTCGAGGCTGCGGTCGGCGCCGTGGTAGCGGCGCACGGGCACGTCGGGGCAGAAGCGGGCGGCCTCCCGCTGCCAGTTGCCGAGCAGGGACGCCGGGCAGACGATGAGCGTGGGGCCCGAACCGCGCCGCAGCAGGTGGAGGGCGAGGACCTGGATGGTCTTGCCCAGGCCCATGTCGTCGGCGAGCACGCCGCCGAGACCCAGCGATGCCATCTCCTGCAGCCAGGCCAGGCCGCGCTCCTGGTAGGGCCGCAGGGTGGCCACGAGGTCGGGCGGCGCCGGGTGCGCCCGGATGGTGTCGATGCTGCGCAGCCGGTCGGCGAGGTTCCGCAGCGGGGCATCGACCTCGGCCTCGACGGTCTCCCCGCCCACGGTGACCGTGCCCGACAGCGCGGCGGACAGCACGTCGCCGGTGCTGATGGGGGTCCGCTCGGCCAGCCGGCGGAGCCGCTCGGGGTCGGCGCGCACCCACTGCCCCCGCAGGCGGACCACGGGTCGCTTGGCCTCGGCCAGCTGGAGCAGCTCGGCCTCGGTGAGGTCGCCGCCGTCGACCGTGGCGTGCCAGCGCATCTCGCCGAGCGCCGACAGGTCGAGCCCGGCGCCTCCGCCGCCCCCCTCCGGGGCCGGCGTGCCGATGATGGGTCGCAGCTCCACGGGGCGCAGCACCTCGGCCGGCCACAGCACGGGCAGACCGGCCGCCGCCAGGTCGTCGGCGACGGGGCCGAACAGCTCCTCGGCCTCGGCATCCTCGAGCACCAGCACCTCGGGCGCGGCCTCCTGCAGGAGCCGCTCGACCGGTGGCCACACCCGCGCCGCAGCGCGCAGGGCGAGCAGCAGGTCGGTCTCCACGTCGGTGCCGAAGCGGGCGACGACCGCGGCGGGTGCCTGCCAGAGCTCGGCGGCGTCGAGCACCAGGCTCGGGTCCAGCCGGCTCTGCACCTGGAGCACGCAGCGGACCGGCTCGTCGGGCCCGTCGGGGAGGGCGATGCGCAGGCCGGGGGCGGTGTCGCTGGCGGTGCCGGCCACCGTGGACTGCAGCCAGGACTCCGCTCCGGTGACGTCGGTGGCATGGGGGGCGGCGAAGGCATCGAACCCCACCGTGGCGGCCGCCGCAGCGGTGCGCACGAAGGAGTCCGCCACCGCATCCAGGAAGCCGGCGGTGGCCACGTTGGGCGACGTCAGGCGCGGCGGTGCGCCGTCGACCTCGACCGGTGTGGCGTGCGCCGCCGGGGGGAGGGCGTCGGCCAGCTGGTCCACCCGCGTCCGGTCGGCGACGTCGAGGGGGCCGAGGCGCCACATGTCCGCCCCGTCGCCGGCGACGGCGGGGAGGAGCCGGCCCCGGCTCACGGCGTCGAGGGCGAGGCGGGTGGCAACCGACCACGCCCGCACGGAGGGGCGCACCTCGGCTGCGGCCGGCAGGGCGGCAAGCGTGGCGACGGCGTCGCCGACGGCCACCAGGTCGGCCGGGACGGTGCGGGGCCCGTCGGCGAGCACCACCGTGACCTCGCCCTTCCGCTCGATCGCGTCGTCGGTGTCGGCCGGGTCGAGGTCCCACAGGGCGAGCGCGCCGTCACGGCCGTGGAGGCCGGCCACGAAGGTGGCTTCGGTCGTCGGCGCGAGACGCATCCGGTCGACGGTACTGAGGGACAGAGACAACGCGGCCACACTCGTGGTCGTGGATCACATATTGACGGTGCCCCAGGGCACGTTCACCCTCGAGCGAGCCCACCACGACCCGGGCGAGCCGCTCCGGGCGTGGGATGCCGCCGACGAGCTCGCGCTCGCCCACCTCGCCGAGGTCGGGGCCGCCGGCGACCGGTGGCTCGTGGTCGACGACGCGCACGGGGCGCTGGCCACGGCGCTGGCCGCGCACCACCCGACGTCCTGGACGGACTCGGTCGTCACCATGGCCGCGACCCGGGCCAACCTCGAGCGCAACGGCATCGACCCGTCGACCGTCACCTTCGTGCCGAGCACCTCGGACCCCGTCGGACCGGTCGACGTCGTCGTGGTGAAGGTGCCGCGCACGCTCGCGGTGCTCGAGGACGAGCTCCACCGCCTCCGCCCGCTCCTGCACGCAGGGTCCGTCGTCGTCGGCGCCGGCATGACCAAGGCGGTGCACCGGTCCACCATCGCCGCCTTCGAGGGGGCGATCGGCCCCACGCCCACCTCACGGGCGCGCAAGAAGGCCCGCCTCCTGCTCGCCTCGGTGGATCCGGCGCTCGAGCCCGGCCCCGGTCCGGCCCCGCTGCGGTGGGCGACGCCGGAGGGCCTCGAGGTCACCGGCCTGCCCGGCGTGTTCTCCGCCAGTGGCATGGACCCCGGTACCCGGCTGCTCCTGGCCCACCTCCCCGATCAGGAGCCGGGCGCGGTCGTCGTGGACCTCGGGTGCGGCACCGGCGTCGTCGCCGCCACCGTCGCCCACCGCCACCCCGACGTGGCGCTGGTGTGCTGCGACGACTCGTTCCGCGCCGTGGCCGCCGCTCGCCAGACGGTGGGTGCCGTGGCCTCGGACGCGACCTTCCACGTCACCGACGTGCTCGACGGTGTGGCGGACGCGTCGGCCGACGTCGTGCTGTGCAACCCGCCGTTCCACGCCGGCGGCGCCCGCACGACGTCCGTGGCCTACCGGATGTTCGCCGGGGCCCAGCGGGTGCTCCGCCCCGGGGGCACCCTCACCGTGGTGGCCAACCGCCACCTCGGCCACCACGTCGCGCTGCGTCGCTGGTTCGACGACGTCGCCGTCGTCGGCTCCGATCCCCGCTTCGTGGTGCTGCGAGGCCGCCGGCGCTGATCGTCAGGCGTCGGGGGTCGCGTGGTCGGCGAGCCCGCTGAGCGCGTCCTGGACCCAGCGCTCCTGCTCGAGGCGCCGACGGCGTCCGCGCAGGCGCTGCCGCCAGGGCGCGGCCCCGACTGGCTCGAGCACGATGTCGACCTTGGTGCCCGTCGAGCTGGGACGGGTGCGGAACCAGACGCGGTCGATGGCGTCGATCTGCACGCCGAAGGTGTGGGTCGGCCCGCGGACGATCACCAGGCCCTCGTTGTGGTCGGTGCGACCGTTGTGCTCGCGGCGGAAGAGGTAGCGGTCGTCGCCCTTGGCGATGACGGGCTCGAGCACGTCGGGCATCCACGACGGCCAGCTGGTCACGTCGGTCACGACGGCGTAGACGTCGGCCACCGGCGCGGCGACCACCGCGGTGGCACGGGGCAGGTCGGTCCGCTCGAAGGGAGGGTGCTGGCTCACCGGGCGCCGGCCCGGGGCTCGGTCGCCGCCTGCCTGGCGTGCGGGGCGATCGACTGCTCGGCGACGAGGTCGGTGAGGTCGGCGAAGCGGGCGAGGACCACGCCCTCGAGGTCGGCCGTGCCATCGCGCCGGAAGGTCTCGTGGACTGCGCCCATCACGGTGAGGCCGATGCCGGCGAGCAGGAGCGGGCGCACGTCGGTGGCGGGGTCGACGCCGAGCCGCTCGGCAACCGCTCGGGTGAGGGCGTCCTCCCAGCGGGGCGCCAGGGCGGTGCGCTGGTACTCGCCGAGGCTGGAGGTCGACCCGGTGATCCGGGCCCGCCGCAGGCTGAGCTCGGCGGTCGCCGCCGCCTGGCGGGCCAGCACGAGCACGCCGGCCCGGATGGCGGCCAGCGGGGGCTCCTCCGGGGGCTGGGAGGTGATGACGTCGTGCAGCAGCGCCAGCTGGTCGTCCTGGCCGTCGTAGAGGACGGCCTCCTTGGTGCCGAAGTACCGGTAGAAGGTGCGGGGCGACACCATGGCCGCGTCGGCGATCTCCTCGACCGTGACCTCGTCGAAGCCCCGCTCCTCGAACAGCGACAGCGCGATCTTCACGAGGCGCTCGCGCGTGCGCGCCTTCTTCTGCTCCCGGAGCCCGCCGTCCATGCAGCGACGCTAGGAGGTCAACTGGCACGCCTGCCAGTTGGCAGACGTGCCAGGTTCAGTCGAGCAGGCGTGGTGGGAAGCCGCCCCGGCTGACCGGACCCCAGTCCTCGATGGTGATGCGCAGCAGGACCTTGCCCTGGCGCTGCATGGCCGTGCGGTACTCGTCCCAGTCCGGGTGCTCGCCGCTGATGCTGCGGTAGTAGTCGCACAGCGGCTCGAGCGCGTCGGGCAGGTCGAGGACCTCGCCGGTGCCGTGGACCTGCACCCACTCGTCATCGAAGTCGTCGGACAGGAACAGCACGGTGGCTCGGGGATCGCGCCGGAGGTTGGCGGTCTTGGCCCGGTCCGGGTAGCTGGACACGACGACGCGGCCCTGGGCGTCGACGCCCCCGGTGACCGGGCTGAGCTGGACCCGCCCGTCCTGGCGGGTGGTGCCCAGGACCAGGTGGTGCCGGGGCCGGACGAAGTCGAGCAGCTCGTCCCGGCCGACGGGGGTGTCGCGGGCGGCGGTGGGCACGGCTCAGCGCACCCCGAGGAGGTCGACCACGAAGACGAGCGTCTCGTTGGGGCCGATGACCCCGCCGGCGCCCTGCTTGCCGTAGGCCTTGTCCGGCGGCAGCACGAGGCGGCGGCGGCCGCCGACCTTCATGCCCTGCACGCCCTCGTCCCAGCCGCTGATGACCATGCCGGCACCGAGTCGGAACGAGAACGGCTCGCCCCGATCCCACGACGCATCGAACTGCTGGCGGGTCTTCCAGGACACCCCGACGTAGTGGACGTCGACCGTGTCGCCGCTGGCGGCGGTGGGTCCGTCGCCCTCCTCGAGGTCCTCCACGATCAGCTTGATGGGTGGGATCTCGCCCGGAGGCACGTAGACATGGGGCTTCTCGGAGTCGGCCATCCCCCGAGGCTAGGACCTCGGACCGGCCCGGCGATCCCATACTTCTGTCACTGGCCCGGCCACTATCCAGCAGGGATCCGCGCTTTTCCGCTGATCACCGCCGAGACTGGACACCGGGCCCAACCCTTGGAGGACAACACCCATGAACAAGTCAGAGCTCATCGAGAAGCTGGCCGCCGACACGGAGCTGCCGAAGTCGCAGGTCTCCGCCGTCGTCTCGGCCTTCGAGGACACCATCGTCGCCGAGGTGAAGTCGGGGAACAAGGTCTCCCTGCCCGGCTTCCTCACCTTCGAAAAGGGGCACCGCGCCGCGCGCACGGGCAAGAACCCCCAGACCGGCGAGCCGCTGCAGATCGCCGCGGCCGACGTGCCCAAGGTGAAGGTCGGCAAGAGCTTCAAGGACGCCGTCAACTCCTGACGCCACCTGCGAAGCGAACGCACGATCGCTCCGGCGCCGGCTCCTGCCGGCGCCGGTGGCGCGTCCGGGGACGTGAGCGGACGGCTCAGACGCGGCGGGCGTCCTCGACCAGGTTGATCTCGTACAGGACCTGGTCGAGCAGGTCGGCGGCCTCGATGCCGGCGAAGCGGGCGGGCGTGTCCGGCGTGACCGTGGAGGGCAGCGGGGCCAGGATCGTCCAGGGCGTCGGGTGGCAGAACTGCACCACCGAGTAGCGCTCGCCGTCCCAGTTCCCGGCGACAGGGTCGGCGTCGGCCACGACCCGGTGCCAGCCCGACGGGATGATCCCGTTCGACATCCGCTCGAGCATGATCCCGGTGTTGAGGATCACGTGGCCCTCCGGGGGCGCGGCGTCGACCCAGACGGCGGCGGTGTCCTCGGTGGCCGCCTTGGTCCGGACCTGCAGGCCCTTCTCGGTGGCCCGGGGCAGGACCGTGGTGAGGTTGATGTCGGCGTGGGCGCCGGCCCACTCGTGCGGGGCCTCGGGCGCCGACGACATCGGTGGGTAGCGGATGGCCCGGTTGAGGACGGGGCCGTCCTTCAGCAGGTCCTCGAACAGCGCCTCGTGGGCCCCGAGGCCGAGGGCGATGATGCGCAGGAACCGGCGCTGGGTGTCGAAGACGCGCTCGTGGAACTCGGTGAGCACCGCCGTGATGCCCGGGACGTCGGCCTCGGGCAGCACCGGGTCGTGGAACCGGTGCGGGTACTTGCGCCGCATCGGGTGCCCCTCGGGGACGGTGGGTCCCCAGTTGAGCATCTCCTTCCAGTCCGGCACCTCGGAGGTGGCGGCGGTCTCGACCAGCAGACCGGTGTAGCCGGCCTGGCCGTGGGTGCCGGGCGCGATCCAGGCGTCCTTGCGCGCCTGGTCGAGCTCGAAGAACTGCCGCAGCATCCCGTAGGCGTCGTCGAGCATGGTCTCGGACAGGTCGGTGGCGGTGTAGACGAAGCCGGTCGCCAAGCTGCGCATCACCCCGTCGACCACCGCCCGGCGCTGGGTGGCGTCGCCCCGCTCGAAGGCCAGCAGGTCCACGTCGAGGATCTCGTCGGTCACCGGCCCGACCGTACTTCTGTTACCGGCAGGAACACCTGGACGTGGTGGCGAACACCGCAACATGGAGCTGTCGCCCCCCGCCGGACCCGTCGCGTCCGCGCATGCCCGGCGCTGGCTCCTGCGTGCCGCGGTCGTGATCGGCATCGTCGGCCTGGTGGCTGCGGTCATGACCTCCGGCGTCCTCGACCGCTTCACCGACCAGGACGAGCTGCAGGCGACCATCGACCGTGCCGGCGTGTGGGGCCCGCTGCTGTTCCTCGGGCTGATGGTGGGGCTCGTCCCGCTGAACGTGCCCGGCCTGCTGTTCGTCGTGCCGGCCACCACCCTGTTCGGCACCGCGGGCGGCGTCGTGCTGTCCCTGATCGGCGGCTTCCTGGCCAGCACCATCGGCATCGTGGGGGCCCGGCGGCTGGGTCGGGACGCCTTCCTCGCCCGCCTCCCGCCCCGGCTCCGGCGCCTCGAGGCCCGCCTGTGCGAGCGGGGGTTCTGGGCCGTGGTCGCCCTGCGCAGCGTCACGTTCCTGCTCCAGCCCGTCGACTGGCTGTGCGGGCTCACCCGCATGCCGATGCGAACCGTGCTCGGCGCCACCTTCGTCGGCCTCGTGCCGCCGACGCTCGTCATCGCCCTCACCGGTGGTGGCCTGCTCGACCTCGTCCTCTGACCCGCTCCCCTCGAACTGGCAGTCGTGGTGTCGCGGCTGCGGCGGTAGACCGGGAGTCGTGCGCTCCCAGGACCTCCACGTCGAGACCTACGGCACCCCGTCCGGTCGGCCGCTGCTGGCCATCCACGGCATCACCGGGTTCGGTGCCCGCTTCGAGCGGCTGGCCGGCCTGGTCGACCGTCCCCGGTGGGTCTGCCCGGACCTGCGGGGGCACGGACGCTCACCGACGGTGCCGCCGTGGCGCACCGAGGACCACGTCGCCGACCTGCTGACGACCCTCGACGCCTTCGACGTCGACGAGGTCGACGTGGTCGGCCACTCCTTCGGCGGCCACCTCGCCCTCCACCTCCTCGCCCTCGCGCCCGAGCGGGTCGGGCGGCTGGTGCTGCTGGACCCGGCGACGCTGCTCGACCCGGCCGACGCCGAGGCCGGCGCCCTCGGCTACGCCCGTGACCCGGGCTGGGCCACCGAGGACGAGGCCCGGGCCGAGATCGCCACCTGGTTCCCGAACGAGGGCGCCCAGCCCGACCTCGCGCCCGAGATCGACCGCAACCTCGTGCAGGCCGACGACGGCCGATGGCGCATGGGCTTCTCGCCGGTGGTGGTCGTCGCGGCCTACAGCGAGATGTGCCGCCCGCTGCCGGCGCTGCCGAAGCGCGACGTGCTGCTCGTCGAGGCCGACCCGGCGGAGACGACCGTGAACCCGGCGCTGCGGAGCGCCCTCGAGCAGGCCTTCGGCTCCCGGCTGCGGCGCGAGGTCGTCGCCGGCGCCACCCACGTGCTGTTCCGCACCGAGCTCGAGGGCACGGCTCGCGCCATGCGCCCGTTCCTCACGGTCTGACCGCCACGGAGCCCCGCCCCTCCGGTTCTGGCAGTGCGGGTGTCGCGCCTCAGCGCCCGAACATGCGCAGGAACGTGTCCTTGTCGGCGGGCTGGAACACCATGTTGAACCGGCGGACCTCCTCCATCGGGGCCGACGGCTCCGGGGAGTACAGGTGGCCGGGGAAGAGGGTGGCGTCGTCGGGCACCTTCGCCAGCTTCTGGGTGAGCGACTCGTAGAGCTGGCCGGCGTCGCCGCCGGGCAGGTCGGTGCGCCCGCAGCCCTCGAGGAACAGGGTGTCGCCGGCGACCAGGCGGTTGTCGACGAGGAAGCACTGGCTGCCCGGGGTGTGGCCGGGCGTGTGGATGAGCTCGATGGGGATCTCGCCGACCATCACGGTGTCGCCCGAGACGTGGGTGACCAGGTCGGTGTCGCTGGCGCCGGTGACCCGCTGCACCCAGGGCTTCTCCTCCTCCTGGATGTGGATCGGCACCGGGGCGATGGCGAGCAGGTCGGCGACGCCCTGGATGGAGTGGCCCATCATGTCCCCGCCCACGTGGTCAGGGTGGTAGTGGGTGGCGAGGGCACCCGTGAGGCGCATGCCGTCCTCGGCGAGCACGTCGACCAGGCCCTGCACGTCGTAGGCCGGGTCGATGGCGACGGCCTCGCCGGTCTCCCGGTCGCCGACCAGGTAGACGAAGTTCACCATCTGGCGGGCGATCATGTCCCCCTGGGCGAAGTCGCGCCCGGCGAGCAGCTGGCGGAAGTACAGGCGATCCGTCATGTCCGGAGCCTACGGGCGCCGACGCCCCGTCCTGGCCCGGCGATCTGGGTGCCGGCCGGCGTCGGGAGCGCCAGCGAGCAGCCGGCACGCGGCGCTGCGGAGCAGACCGCCATCAGCACGGTTCAGGAGCCCCAGAAGTTCTGGGTCACCCAGAGCTGGCCGCCGGCGTCGGTGAGGCAGCCGACGGTGACGTGGCTGTAGGCGGTGGACTCGATGTTGGCCCGGTGGCCGGGGGAGTTCATGAACGCCTGGAACAGCGAGCCCTGCTCGTAGCCCCGGCCCACGTTCTCGCCGGCGGTGCGGTAGTCGCGGTGCCGCACGATCTGGTCCCCGTAGTTGGGGTTGTGGCGCAGGGTCTGGCTGCCGGACATCTCGTCGGACCAACCCACGGCGATGTACTGGATGCCGGTGTCGAAGGTCAGCCCGCCCCGGCCGGCGTTGGCCCGCGCCGCGTTGATCTGGTTGTACATGTACTGCTCGCAGCCCGTGTTCCTGGTGCCGTTCCGGGGCCCCGACGGCGGTGGCGGTGGCGCGGTCGTGGGTGGCGGCGGGGGAGGTGGCGCCGTCGTCGGGGGAGGGGGCGGCTGCGTGGTGGGTGCGGCGGTGGTCGGCGGCACCGTCGTCGTGGTGGTGGTCGTCGTCGTCGTGGTGGACGTCGTGGAGCTGGTGGTGGCGGCGGCGACCTCGTCGTCTGAGTCCTCGTCGTCGGGATCCCCGTCGCGGTCGCGCTCCCGCTCCCGGTCCCGCTGCTCGGTGGGGCGGTCGCCGTCGGACGCGACGTCGGCGTCGGAGCCACCGCACGCCCCGAGGAGGAGGGCGAGCGCGATGCCGAGCGCGACGAGGCGTCGGGTCGACCTCCCTCCGATGTGCATGTCTGCGTTGTCGGCACGAACCGGCTCGGACCTGAGGGTCCGCATCAGCCCGGCTCGAAGGTGCGGTACCAGGCCCGCCACGTGGCCTTGAACCCCTCGTCGAAGCGGGCGAAGGCGTCTCGCAGCGACCGGGCCGGCCAGTCGGGCGGCTCGAGCTCGACGGGCAGGGCGGGGTCGGCGAGGAGGTGCCGCACCACCGCAGCGTCGATGTGGAAGGTGGTGGCCAGCACCTCGGCGTCCCGGTCGTCGAGCGCCGGCTGGGCCCGGGCCATCGCGTCGAGCAGCACGCGGGCGGTCGCGGCCCAGCCCTCGGGGTCGAAGGCGGCGACGAGGGCATCGGCGTCGCCGGGCCGGGCCCCCCGCAGGATCAGGCACTGCGCGTCGACGACGGCGCGCTCGGTCGGGGACCGGGCGGGGTCGAGGTTGTCGGGACGGGCCCAGCACCCCTCGCGGACCTCGGCCAGGCGCAGCCGGCGCGCGGCGTCGCGCAGGCGGGCCCGTTCGACGGCGGTCCGGCGACCGTCGGGGACCACGGCCAGCTCCCAGGTGCCGTCCCAGGGCCGGGGTGCGGCGTCGCGAGCGGTCTGCTGGCGGGCGTGGCGGTCGAGCAGGGGGCCGGCCAGGCGGTAGCCGGTGCCATCGGCCTCGAGGTCCCCGGCGGCGGCCATGCGGGACAGCGCGGTGCGGGTGGCGCCCTCGGAGAGCCCGAAGAGCTCGCCGGAGCGGACCAGGGCGAGCGTCGGCAGCCGCGGCGGGTCCACGCCGAGGAGCGTGGACGCGATCACCGAGCGAGCGGTGAGCGGCCGGGTCTCGATGTCACGCTTGTTCGACACGCGCAGAGGAACTGTAAGATAGGGCAATGGCCGTGACCGATCGCGATGCAGGCATCCGGACCAGCATGGTCCCCCCGCCCGAGGTGCTGCCGGACGTCCTGCCCACGGACCGCCTGGGGCCGACCGGGAAGCCGATCCGGGAGATCCGCGACGGCCTCCGCCAGATCGACGACGTGCGCAACGTCGGCTCGGTGCTGCTCACCTGGGGCCACGCCGCCGTCACGATCGCGGTGGCCCTGCACCTCGACCACCCAGTGGCCTGGGTCGCGTCCTTCGTGCTCATGGGCGCGGTGCACGCCCGCATGGCGATCCTCATGCACGAGGCCGCCCACAAGCTGCTCTTCACGAACAAGCGGATGAACGACGCGGTCGGCCGCTGGCTCGCCGCCTACCCCGCCTTCGTGCCGATGGAGCTGTACCGCCGCAGCCACTTCGCCCACCACCGGGAGGAGTTCGGCCCCGAGGAGCCCGACCTCAACCTGTACCAGGGCTACCCGATCACCCGGGCGTCGCTGAAGCGCAAGCTGTGGCGGGACCTGCGGGGCACGTCGGGCTGGAAGAGCCTGAAGGTCCTCCTCCAGGCGGTGCGCAAGGAGCAGGGCTTCGGCATCGCCCGCAAGATCGTGGTCGCCCAGGTCGTGCTCGCCGCCGTGCTCACCACGTGGGGCGTGCTGGCCGTCGGCGCCGTCGGCGCGCTCACCTACCCGGTGCTGTGGCTCGGGTCGTGGCTCACCATCTGGCGGGTCGTCAACCGCCTGCGCTCCATCGCCGAGCACGGCGGGTTGCAGGCATCGCCCGACCGTCGCCAGACCACGCACCACGTGCGCCAGAACCTGCTGGCTCGCTTCTGGATCGCCCCGTTCAACACCGGCTGGCACCTGGCCCACCACGTCGACATGGGCGTCCCGTTCCGCAACCTGCCGAAGCTGCACGAGGAGCTGGTCGCCGCCGGCTGGGTCACCGACGGCTACGTGTACCCCACCTACCGCGCCCTCTGGCGGGACCTGTCCAGCCGCCCCGACCAGTAGCGAGGCCATAGGGTCCGACCCATGCCTGCCGCATCCGATCGAGACACCCTCGTCGCCGCCCTCGTCGAGCAGTTCGACGCCCTGATCGAGCTCGGCCGACAGCTCGGCGACGACCAGTGGGACACCGCCAGCGAGTGCCCCGGCTGGACGGTGAAGGACCTCTACAGCCACGTGATCGGCACCGAGCTGATGCTGCTCGGCCGTCCCGACGAAGCCATCGACGTCGGCGACGCGCCGCACCTGCACAACGAGATCGGCGAGTTCAACGAGGTCGCCATCGCCCACCGGCGGGACCGCTCCGGCGCCGAGGTGCTGGCCGAGCTGGAGGCCGTGGTCGCCGAGCGCGTTGCGGCGCTCGAGGCCATGACCCAGGCCGACTTCGACGCCGAGTCGTTCACGCCCGCCGGCCAGGACACCTACGGACGCTTCATGCAGATCCGGGTGTTCGACTGCTGGATCCACGAGCAGGACGCGCGCGAGGCGCTCGACCTGCCCGGCCACGCCAGCGGGCACGCCGTCGACGTCAGCCTCGACGAGCACACCGGCGCGGTCGGGTTCGTCATCGGCAAGAAGGCGGGCGCCGCCGAGGGTCAGTCGGTGCGGCTCCGGCTCACCGGTGACACCGAGCGGACCATCGACGTCCGGGTGGACGGGCGGGCCACCGTCGTCGACGACCTGGAGGACCCGACCACCACCATCACGATCCCGACCCTGCTGTGGTTCCGCTACGCCGCCGGCCGCCGCCCGGGCGATGCGTCCCACCCCGACGTCACCATCGAGGGCGACCAGGACCTCGGCACGCGGGTCCTGGCCAACGCCGCCTACACCATCTGAGCCGGACCGCACCCCGGATGCGTTCTGGCAGCGACCACGGAACGCGTTCCGCAGTCGCTGCCAGAACTCGCTGCGCTGGCAGACTCCCGCCGTGACGCTGGAGACCCCCGACGAGCGATGGGACGCCGCCCTCGACGCCGTCGGCGCCGTGGCCGGCGACCGGGTCGCGGCCTACGCCGACCTGGTCGAGCGCCACCGTGCCCCGGGCCGCCACCACCACGTCCTGGCCCACACCTCCGGGGTCGTCGACGCCGTGCTCGCCATCCACGGCAACGGTGACGACTGGGCCACCACCGTGCTCGCCGCCTGGTACCACGACGCCGTCTACGACCCGACCGCGCCGGCCGGCGCCAACGAGGGCTCGTCCGCGGTGCTGGCCCGCCGGACGCTCGAATCGATGGGAGCGTCCCTCACCGCCGTCGGCGAGGTCTGCCGGCTGGTCTGCCTCACCGCCGACCACGATCCCCTGCCGGGCGACCGCAACGGGGCCCTGCTCTGCGACGCCGACCTCGCCGTGCTGGCCAGCGACGAGGACGGCTACGTGGCCTACGCGACGGCGGTGCGCCAGGAGTACGCGCACGTCGACGACGACGCCTGGCGCGCCGGACGACGAGCCGTGCTGCGCTCCTTCCTCGACCGGCCCCGCATCTTCCGCACCATCGTCGGTCGGGAGCGCTGGGAGGCCCGGGCCCGCATCAACATCTCCTCCGAGCTCGCGTCCCTCGGCTGATCCCGCCGCGACACCACAACTGCCAGTTCCACGAAGGCGTTCTGGCAGTTGTGGTGTCGTGCGCGGCGGTCAGCGCTTGCGGAGTCCGGCAGCCCGCAGTCGACGGACCAGGACCCGGGCGTCGACCGCCTCGGCCCCGAGCGCGATCGCCTCGTCGCGGATGTGGGCGGGCACGTCGTAGTGGTCGCCCTGGAACGCCCGGCGGGGGATGCCGAGGCGGTCGGCGAACTCGTGCAGCTCGTCGTAGGACTCGTCCGACACCAGGTGGGCCCAGCGCATGCCCCGCCACGGCCAGATCGCCTGGTCGACCAGGATCACGGGAGGAGGAGCACTCAGGCGGGCTCGTCGGGGGAGAAGTCCGGGTCGGCCGGGTGCGGCACGCGCTGGCGCCGGCGGGCGGCCTCCTCGGCCAGCGACACGACCTCCCGCAGCGGCCGGCCGGTGCGCTTGGCGACCTCGGCGGCGTCGTCGTGCTCCACCTTGGTGCGAGCTGGCGTGACCTTGATGCGGACCGGGTGGCCGTCGACGTCGACGGAGTCGAAGTGGCGGGCGGTGGGCCAGCGGTCGACCGGGCGGGACCGGACGCCGAGCGAGCCGGTCTCGGTGGTGAGCACCGCGCTGAGCGCCGGCGCCAGGGCCTGGTCTGCGAGCACGTTGACCACGTGGCCGGGGCGGCCCTTCTTCATGATGATCGGCGTGAGCCAGGCGTCGGCCGCGCCGGCCTCCATGAGCTGGGCGATGGCGTGGGCGAGCTGCTCGCCGGTGGCGTCGTCGACGTTGACGGCGAGCTCGACCATGGGCTGGCCGTCGCCGGTGCCGGTCGGGTCGGCCACGGTGGCGTCACCGAGCACCAGCTGCACGGCGTTGACCCGCTCCGCCAGCTCTCGCGTCCCGGCCCCGTAGCCCGAACCGACGATGGTCATCGCCGGCATCGGGCCCCAACCACCGACCAGGGCCCGCAGCAGCGCCGCACCCGTCGGGGTGGTCAGCTCCACCCCCACGTCGACGTGGGTGACCGGGGCGCCGGCGAGCAGGGCCACGACGGCCGGCGCGGGCACCGGGATCGTGCCGTGGGCCGACCGGGTCGTGCCGACCCCGGTGGCGACGGGGCCTGCCAGCACGAGGTCGACGCCGAGCAGCTCGAGGGCGGCGCAGGTGCCGACGACGTCGACGATGGCGTCGTGACCGCCGACCTCGTGGAGGTGGACGTGGTCGGGGTGCTCGCCGTGGAGGCCGGCCTCGGCCTCGGCCAGCGCCCGGAAGGTGGCCACGGCCCGGGACCGCACGCGCTCGGGCAGCCGGGAGCGCTCGACCAGGGCGATGATGTCGCCGGCGGACCGGGCGTGGGCGTCGTCGGACACCTCGACGACGGCGTGGGTGGCCTGCAGCCCGCCCCGCAGGACCCGCTCGGTGCGCAGGGTCCACCCCGGGACGTCGAGGCCGGCGAGCATCGAGCGGACCTCGCCGAGGTCGGCGCCGGCGTCGATGCAGGCCCCGAGCGCCATGTCGCCGGCGATGCCGGAGAACGCGTGGAACCAGGCGATGCGCTCGCTCATGCCGGACCCTTCACGCCTTGACCGACCGGCGGTCCATGGTGCCGAGGAGCCGAAGCGCGGCGCACGCTGCGCCGTAGCCGTTGTCGATGCCGACCACGGTGACGCCGGCGGCGCAGGAGGACAGCATGGCGAGCAGCGCGGTGACGCCCTCGAACGACGATCCGTAGCCGACCGAGGTGGGCACGGCGACGACCGGTGCGCCGGTGATGCCGCCGACCAAGGAGGCCAGCGCGCCCTCCATGCCGGCGACCACGACCACGACGTCGGCCTCGGCCACGTCGTCGACCGAGCCCAGCAGGCGGTGCACGCCGGCCACCCCCACGTCGTTGAGGCGCTGGGCGGCCACGCCGTGGGCGGCGAGCACGGCCGCGCACTCGTCGGCGACGGACAGGTCGGCGGTGCCGGCGGCGGCGACGACGACCCGGAAGCGGGCGTCGGGTTCGGCGGCCCGCCAGATGACGGTGTCGCCGACCCGATCGCCGTCGGGGTTGGCGGCCAGGGCCGCGCTCGCCTGGGCCTCGTCGACCCGGGTGAGCAGGACGGGACGGGCGGCGCCGGTGGAGTCCGCACCCACGGACAGCAGCTCGGTCACGATCGCGGCGCACTGCTCGGGTGTCTTGCCCGGCCCGTAGACGGCCTCGGCCAGGCCCTGGCGCAGCGCCCGGTGGTGGTCGACCCGGGCGTGCCCGAGGTCGGCGAAGGGGAGGCGGCGCAGGCGGGTGACCGCGGCATCCGGATCGACGCGACCGGCAGCGACGTCGTCGAGAAGCTCCCGCAGGGTGTGGGCGTCCACCGCCCTATCCTGGCCCGTCGTGACCGGATCCGACACGTCTGCGACCCGTCCCGCCGCCGATGGCCGGGGTCGCATCGCGTTCCTCGGACCCGAGGGCACCTTCAGCGAGCAGGCGATGCTCACCCAGCCCGACTACGCCGCGATGGAGCTGGTGCCCTGCGGGACCATCACCGACGTCCTCCACGCGGTGACGTCCGGCGACGTCGAGATCGGGTTCGTCCCGATCGAGAACGCCATCGAGGGTTCGGTCAACATCACCCTCGACGCCCTCATCTTCGACCACGAGCTGCGGATGCAGCGCGAGGTGGTCATCCCCATCGTCATGTGCCTGCTCGCCCCGGCCGGCGTGGGTCTCGGCGACATCGAGCGCATCGTGTCGATCCCCGTGGCCACGGCCCAGTGCCGCGGCTTCCTGCGCGAGCAGCTCCCCCGCGTCGAGCACGTGCCGACCAACTCCACGGCGCTGGCCGCGCAGATCGTGGCCGGGGAGGCCGACGGGCGCTCGGCGGCCATCGGCACGTCGCTCGCCGGCAAGGTCAACGGGCTCGAGGTGCTGGCCGAGGACATCGAGGACCACCGGGGCAACGAGACGCGCTTCGTCGCGGTCACCCGGGGCGGCGTCCCCGCCCCCACCGGCCACGACAAGACCACGATCGTGGTGTTCCAGCGCGCCGACCGTCCCGGCTCGCTCCTGTCGATCCTCCAGGAGTTCGCGGCCCGGGCCATCAACCTGACCCGCCTCGAGAGCCGCCCGACCAAGCGGGGCCTCGGCGACTACTGCTTCATCATCGACCTCGAGGGCCACGTCGGCGACGAGCTGGTGGCCGACGCGCTCCGCGACCTCAAGTCCAAGAACGAAGACGTGCTCTTCCTGGGCAGCTACACCGCCGCCGGCGAGACGGCACCCCGCGTGCGCCGCGAGGCCGAGGTCGCCTGGCGGGAGGCCAACGACTGGGTCCAGGCCCTGCGCGCCGAGATCCCACCCTCCACCTGACGTCGCCACTGGTGCTCGTGCACCACCGGGGTGGCGCACGGGACACGGGCTACGGGTGACCCGAGGCTCTGTCGCCGGGTTCTCGGATCTGGGCACGATCCTTCTTCGAGGCGCCGCAGGGCGCCAGCCGCTGGGAGGGCATGGCGATGGAGCGGGACGCGCTCGCAGATGTGTGGCTCGACGACGACTGGTGGGACGCGCCTGCGGGCGGCGCCGCAGACGCAGCGATGGTCGACGCCCGTCGCGCCATCCGGTCGCTGGAGGCATCCGCGGGCGCGCTGGCCCAGGACCGCACGCAGCAGATCCACCTCGGCAAGGCGGTCGGCGTCGTGCTGGTCCTGGTGACCGTCGTCACGCTGAGCCAGCTCGTGCAGGCCGCGTTCCAGGATCTCGGCCAGGTCCTCTGACGGGGAGCCGAGAAACCGACCCGGATCGGAATGGCGACCGGGCCGGGGATGTTCTTCTTCGTGAGGTGAAGGACATGAAGGATTCCGTAGGTCAGTACTTGCACGAGATCGGCCAGGTGCCGCTCCTCGATGCCGCCCGGGAGCGGGAGCTCGCGCAGCGGATCGAGGCCGGTCGGGCCGCCCGGGAGCGGCTCGACGCCGGCGAGGTGGACGTCGAGCTGAAGCGCGCCGCCCGGCTGGGCGCTCGCGCCAAGGACGAGTTCATCCGGGCCAACCTGCGCCTGGTCGTGAGCCTGGCCAAGCGATACCCCCTGCCGACCGGCATGGAGCTGCTCGACCTGATCCAGGAGGGCAACCTGGGCCTCGAGCACGCCGTCGACAAGTTCGACTGGCGCAAGGGCTTCAAGTTCTCGACCTACGCCACGTTCTGGATCCGCCAGTCCATCGGTCGGGCCCTGGACCAGAAGTCCAGCCTGATCCGCCTGCCCGGCGACCGGTCAGCGCAGCTGCGAGCCGCGGTGCGCGCGGCCGACGCCAACGACGTCGAGCTCGACGCCGACCTGGCCGAGCTGCAGCGGCTCACGTCGCCGACCAGCCTCGACAAGCCCCTCGGCGACGCCGGCGACGGTGACTTCGGCGACCTCATCGCCGGCGACGAGCAGGGTCCGGAGGCTGCAGCCGTGCAGCAGCTCCACCAGCAGCTGGTGCTCACCCTCCTCGACGAGCTCAGCCCGCGCTCCCGGACGGCGGTGCGCCTGCGCCTCGGCCTGGCCGACGGCCGCGAGCGCAGCTTCCGCGAGGTCGGCGAGGAGCTCGGCGTCACGGCCGAGGCCGCTCGCCGGTTGGTGAAGCGGGCCCTGGACGAGCTGCGCGACGCAGCGCGGGAGCTCGAGCTGGCCGCCTGAGCAGGCGTCGGTCAGGGAGAGAGGAGCGGAGGGGGCGGGATTCGAACCCGCGGAACCCGAAGGCTCGACGGTTTTCAAGACCGTTCCATTCGTCCGCTCTGGCACCCCTCCTGGGATCCGGCAGGCTACCGCGACGCCGCCCGCCCGTCGTTCTGGCCTACATCGGTGACCACCAGGTGGCACGGATGTAGGCCAGAACCGAGCTCGTTGGCGGAGTGGGAGGGATTCGAACCCTCGGAGAGCGTGAACCCTCACTTCCTTAGCAGGGAAGCACCTTCGGCCTGACTCGGTCACCACTCCAGACGAACGACGGAGGATAGTCCCCTCGGACGGGGACGGCCGAAGGGGGCGGCCGGGTGTGCCGTTCGCTCCTTGTGACCAGGTTCACGAACGCCGAATGTTGCATTTCCGTTGCAAACGGCAGAGACTTTGCAACATCGAACCAGCTGCTGGTCGCTGAGCGCGCCGCTGCGCACCCGTCCCGGGTCGCCAGCGCGATCGAGCACCGGGGAACCCTCCCCGGACACCGGACCTGCCGCCTTCCCCCCGATGCCCCTCGCCGGCGTCCAGGCGCGCGCCTGCACCGGCGGAAAGGACCCCCATGTCCAAGACCACCATCCGTGCCGCCGCCGGCCTCGCCATCGCGCTGAGCCTCGCCGCCTTCACCTGGCCCGCCGCCGGCGCCGACGACGCCGGCCGGTCCGGCCAGGTCGTGCAGACGGCAGCCGCAGACGCCCCGACCGACGTCGACGGGGTCGCCGTCCGCGACGCCCTCACCGACGTGGGCGATCGGATCGCCGCCGAGGCGGTCGCGGCCCAGGAGGCCCGTGACCTCGAGGTCCTCGCCGCCGCCATCGAGGCCGAGAACCTGCAGCGCCTCGCCGCCGCGATCGAGGCCGAGAACCTGGCCCGGCTGGCCGCTGCGATCGAGGCGAACGAGGCCCGGGAGGCCGAGCAGCGCCGTGCCGCAGCCGCCGCCACCGCCCCGGCCGGCTCCCTGGAGGGCATCATCCACCGCCACTTCGGCTCGGCGGCGCCCGCGGCCATCCGCATCGCGAAGTGCGAGTCCGGCATGAACCCCGGCGCCGTGAGCCCCACCAACGACCACGGCCTGTTCCAGATCAACATCGTGCACCGCGGCCAGTTCGAGGCCGTCACCGGAGCCCCGTGGTCCTCGGTGTACGACCCCGAGCTGAACACGATCTACGCCCGGCACCTCTACGCCCAGCAGGGCTGGGGCCCCTGGACCTGCGCTCGGTGAGCCCGCGGGCTCAGGCCCGGTTCCGCAGCCGGCGCAGCTGGCTGTCCAGGTAGCGACGGGCCCGTCGCTGGCCACCCCGCTCCTCGATGGCGGACTCGAGCCGCTCGAGGCTGGCGAGGATGGTGGCCGGTGACGGGTCCCAGCCGCGCGCGGCGCACTCGTCGAGCCACTCCGCCGGCGTCCGGTTGCCCCGCTGGCGGTTGCAGCGGGCGCACGCCGCCACCTCGTTCTCCAACCACGACGGCCCGCCCTTCACCCGGGGCACGACGTGCTCGGTCGTGGCCCGCACCAGGTCGGTGCCGACGTCGCGCCCGCACCAGACGCAGCAGGCCCCGTCGCGCTCGAGGATCTCGGCGAGGCGGTCGCGACGGTTCAGCGGCGGCGGGGGCACGGCAGGGCGATCGTAGGCTCGGCCGCCATGGCCGACGGTCGCTTCGCCCCCAGCCCCACCGGGTCGTTGCACGTGGGGAACCTGCGCACGGCCCTGCTGTCCTGGCTGTACGCGCGGGTCGACGGCGGGCGCTTCCTGGTGCGGGTCGAGGACCTGGACCCGGTCGCCAGCCGCGAGGAGCTGGTCGGGGAGCACCTCGGCGACATCGCCGCCCTCGGGCTGCACCACGACGGCCCGGTGCTGCGCCAGTCCGACCCGGACACCCGCGCCCGCCACGAGGCCGCCATCGCCCAGCTCGAGGCCGACGGCGCGCTCTACCCCTGCTTCTGCTCCCGCCGGGAGATCCGGGAGGCGTCCCAGGCCGCGCACGGCCCGCTCCCCGAGGGCGCCTACCCGGGCACGTGCCGCCACCTCACCGACGCAGAGCGGGCCGACCGCGCCGCGACCCGGCCCGAGCGCCCCCCGTCGCTGCGGGTCCGGGCCGACGACGCCGTGGTCACCGTCCGCGACCGGCTGCACGGCGAGCACACCGGCGTCGTGGACGACTTCGTCGTCCGCCGCGGCGATGGCGTCCCGGCGTACAACCTGGCCGTGGTGGTCGACGACGCCCACCAGGGCATCGCCGAGGTCGTCCGCGGCGACGACCTGCTCGAGGGCACGCCCCGCCAGGCCTGGCTGTGCGACCGGCTCGGCCTGCCCCGCCCGCGGTGGGTGCACGTCCCGCTGGTGGTCGGCCCCGACGGCGAGCGCCTGGCCAAGCGGCACGGGTCGGTCACCCGCAGCGAGCTGGCGGTGCACGGCATCGAAGCGACCGACCTGCTCGGTCGCATGGGCGCATCGCTCGGCCTGGCGTCGAGGGGCGAGCGCGTCGACGCCGCCACCCTCCTGGCCCGGTTCGATCCCGACGAGGTCCCCCGCGAACCGTGGGTGTTCGACGCGCCGATGTGAACCGGCGAGCTAGAGGGTGCGGACGCCGTCCACGGCGATGATGACGCCGAGCACCGTCGCCGCCGCGCCGAGCATGCGCACGAGCCCGGCCATGAACAGGTGGGGCATCGAGCGGCGCAGGTAGAGGCCGAGGCCGCCGAGGATGACGGCGACGACGATGCCGACGGCGGCCTCGATCCAGCCGTGCTCGGCCCCGACCGAGACGGCGAGCACCACGGCGCCCGGGGTGAGCAGCACCGGGAACGCCACGAAGCCGGCGAGGCGGCGGTCTTCGTCGGGCTCCTCGCACGCCGGCGCCGGGCCGGCGACCAGCCACCGGAGCCCGGCCACGGCGATGACGACGCCGGCGCCCAACCGGTAGGTGCCGAGGTTGATGTCGAGCAGGTCGAGGATCGGATCCGCCGCGGCCGCCAGCGCCACCAGCACGGTCGCGGCGACGACGACGCCGGCGGTCACCGATCGGGGCCGGTCCGTGCGTCGGTCCCGGACGAGGGCGAGCGCGGCGGCGGCCGGGTTCACGGTGGCGACGAAGCCGAGGAGTGCGATGATCACGGTGGGGCGTCCTTGGAGATCGAGGTCAGGGGAGGACGGGCAGCGAGAGCAGCAGGCCGGACGCGGCGTGCTGCTGGTCGTCCATGCGGGTGAGGTCGTCGTAGAACCAGGCGCCGGCCTCTCGTGCGGAGACGTCCTCGCCGGGTTCGACCTGGCGCTCGGCGAGCACGCCGGCGGCGCAGGCCAAGGTCTCCTCGAGCGGGTCCTCGAGGTCGGCGAGGCGCTCGTCGGTGACGGTGAGCGTCCGGAGCGCGCCCAGCCCCTCCAGCCAGGTGCCGACCCCACCGCCCCGGGGCGCGGGGCCGTGGGTGATCGATCCGTAGGTCGACCCGCGCTGGGCGTCGAAGCGGATGATCATGGCGAAGCGCTCGATGAGGCGCCGGGCGTAGTCGATGTGGGCATCGGCCAGGCCCCAGTCGCCCATCTCGCCGAGCGAGTACGCCGCCCACTGGTCCGGCCACGGCTGGGGGAAGATGTCCTCGTCCAGGTCCCGGCTGGTGGCCATGTAGTCGAGGGTCCGCCAGGCCGGCTCGTCGAAGCCGAGCTGGGGGAACGCCTCGTGCAGCAGGGCGAGCGCCCACAGCGCCTCGCCGGTGGCGAACACCGAGGTCTGGTCGGGCACGGGCTCGCCGGTCTCGATGTCGTGGAAGTTGAGCATCGACCCGTCGGCGCGCTGCTGCTCGACGAGGAACGTGCCCAGGTCGCGCATCAGCTGGTCGTGCTGGGTGTCTGATGTGGCCAGCCGGCGCTGGGCGAGCGAGACGACGAGCAGGGAGGACGCGCCGAGCTTGGCCCGGCGCACATCGGTGAAGGCGCGCCCGCCACCGCCGGTGGGCTGCAGGCGCTCGGTCATCCACTGGACGCCCCGGTCCGCGGCGTCCAGGTACTGGACCTCACCGCCCCGGACCAGCTGGTAGAGGCTCATGGTCACGCCGGCGTGGCGGACCAGGTTGTAGTCGTCGCTGGACTCGTCCCGGCCGCGGTGGAAGTCGTAGAGGAACTCGCCGTCGTCGGTCTGGTTGCGGACGATCCAGTCCGCCGCCTGGGTCGCGGCCAACCGCGCCTCGGAGCGGGCGATCGGCGGGCAGACCTCGGGCGCCCACAGCGTCAGCCGCATGATCGCGGCGCCCACGGCCCAGGCCACGAGGGCCCGCGTGGTGCGGCGACGGACGTTCACGGGCGCACCCGGCGCAGGGCGTGGGCGACGGCGACGAACGGGAACACGAGGGGAAGCCTGCTCCACAGGACCCAGCGAGCGGTGCCGCCGGTGTGCACGGTGCCGTCCCGATCGATGACGCGGAGCTCGGCGCCGGGCTCCTCGCGGACGTCGAACCGGGCCAACCAGTCGAGCCGGCGGACCCACGTCGCGTCCGGGACGACGGCGACGCGGTCCCGGGTCGACGGCGTCGCCCAGATCACGAGGGCGACGATGGCGGCGAGGCTGAACACCTCCACCGACGCCGACAGCTCGATGGAGAGGTGGAAGAAGATGGCGACCCAGATCGCGGCCAGGCGGGTGCGCCCGAACCAGATGGCGATCCCGATGAACAGCTCCATGGCGACGGCGATGGGCGACGTGATCGTGTGCACCCAGCGGGCCGTCACCAGGTCCACGACGGCATCGGCGATGGGTTCGGGCACCCGCTCGCGCACCAGGTGCTGGTGGCGCACGGCGCGATCCCAGAGCACGAGCCCGCCCGACCAGTCCGGGTCGATGAGCTTGGAGAACCCCGACGCGAGGTAGACGCTGGCGGCCAGGATCCGCAGCAGCCAAAGCGGCCAGACCGTGCCGAGGTCGTCGCCCGGGTCGCCCGGGGATGTGCCGGTGCGGGCCCGCCGCCGGCGGGCGTCCAGCGACAGCACCCGCCCGCTGTCGGCCAGCGCGACGGCGGCCAGCAGGAACAGCAGGAACGCCCGGTTGTGCCGGAAGTGGTGCTGGGAGAGGAAGAGGTTTCCGGCCACGCAGACGAAGGTGATCGGCGCGACCAGCCGGGTGCGCCAGCCGAGCGACAGCCCCACGGCGGCGACCGCACCCGTCCACACCAGCGCGACCTGCACCGCGCCGGGCACCTCGGGGACGAAGCCCCACCAGCGGACCCAGAAGTGGTCCTCGTAGGTGGTGCCGGCGAGGGTGTCGGCGAGGAACGGCCAGAGGTGGACCACCACGACGGGCCCGAGCGCCAGGCGCAGCACGGCGAGCGAGCGGACCGAGGCCGGGCGGTCGAACACGTCGTCGATCCGGTCCGACAGCGTCGGCTCGTCCCGGACCGGTTCCGTCGTGGTGGCGCTCACCGGGCTTCCTCCCGCAGCTCGCTGCGGTACACGCGGACCTCCGGGCCCCGGGTGTTCCGGTAGGCCTCGGTCGTCGCCTCCAGGTAGAGCGTCTCGTCGTCCTCCGGGGTGTGGTCGGCCACCCAGTCGAGGGCGTCGTCGAGGAAGTCCAGCGAGGTGCCGAGGCCGGAGTAGGCGTGGCGCATGGTGCCGGGCCGCTCGAGGACGCCCCACCGGACCAGCTCGTCCCAGTCGTAGCCGCCGGGCCACGGCTCCTCGATCGGCACCCGGCGACCGTCGGCGGTCACCCGCACGATGTCAGCACGCCACGTCGAGGACTCGTTGAAGGGCTGGAACGCGAAGAACTTGTGCGGGTCGGCGTAGCCCCGGACCAGGAGCACGGCGTGGCCGACGAGCACCACGGCGACGAAGCCCCGCACCAGCCTCGCCCGCCAGCGGGGGCGCACGATCCGCTCGGACCCGGCGGCGCCTGCCCCGGGCGCGTGCTGCTCCACGCCGGACGAGTGTGGCGCGTCGGCGGCGGCCCTCGCGGGCATCGGTAGGGTCCGCCCGTGGCGCCGACCCAGCCGACCGAGACCACCCACGACCTGCCCTGGTGGAAGACCGCCGTGGTGTACCAGGTGTACCCGCGCTCCTTCGCCGATGCGGACGGCGACGGCGTGGGTGACCTGCCCGGCATCCTCTCGAAGGTCGACCACATCGCCGACCTCGGCGTCGACTGCGTCTGGATGTCGCCGTTCTACGAGTCCCCCATGCGTGACAACGGCTACGACGTCAGCGACCACTGCGCCATCGACCCGGTGTTCGGCACGCTCGAGGACTTCGACGCCCTCGTCGAGGCGCTGCACGAGCGCGGCATCCGCCTCATCGTCGACTTCGTCCCGAACCACGTCTCCAGCGACCACCCGTGGTTCGTCGAGGCCGTCTCCGACCCGGACTCCGAGCGGCGCGACTGGTTCATCTGGGCCGATCCCGCGCCCGGCGGTGGCCCCCCGTTCAACTGGACCGCGTCGTTCACCGAGGAGTCCGCCTGGGAGCTCGACGAGGCCTCCGGGCAGTACTACCTGCACCTGTTCCTGCCGGAGCAGCCCGACCTGAACTGGTCCAACCCGGCGGTCGAGGCGGCCCAGCACGACGTGCTGCGCTTCTGGCTCGACCGGGGCGTGGACGGGTTCCGCATCGACGTCATCAACGCCATCGGCAAGGACCCCGAGCCCCGGGACGTCCCCGAGCGCATGGAGGGCATCGCCCACGTCGTGCTCACCCACCACGAGACGGCGATGCCGCTCATCCGCCGGATCCGTGCGCTCGTCGATCCGCCCGAGGTCGAGCGCCTGGTCGTGGGCGAGGTCGTCACCGGCGACCTCGAGCAGCAGGCGTCCTACTGCGGGGACGGCGACGGCGTGAGCTGCACGGTGAACTTCGTGTCCATCGGCACGAAGTGGGACCGCGACCAGTGGCACCTCCTCATCGCCGGCATGGAGGACGCCTACGCCGACCACGACGCCACGTGGCCGTCGTACGTGCTCTCCAACCACGACAACCCACGGCAGCGCACCCGCTACGGCGGCAGCGAGGCCCGGGCTCGCTCGGCTGCGGTGCTGCTCCTCACCGTGCGGGGCACGCCGTCGCTGTACCAGGGGGAGGAGCTCGGACTCGAGGATGCGGTCATCCCCGCCGGCACCGAGGTCGACCCGGGCGGTCGCGACGGCTGCCGCGCCCCGATCCCGTGGACCATCGAGGCGCCGCACGGCTGGGGTGAGGACACGTGGCTGCCCTTCCCACCCGATGCGGGAGCGCGGTCCGTCGAGGCCCAGCGGGCGGACTCGACGTCGGTGCTCGCCCTCTACAAGCAGCTGCTGGCGGCCCGGAAGGCCTCACCGGCGCTGCAGCAGGGCAGCCTCGAGCTGCTCGCCCGCACCGACGACGTGCTCGCCTACCGACGGATCCACGGCGACGACGAGCGCATCGTGGCGGTGAACTTCGGGGACGCCCCGGCCGACGTCACCGACCTCGCCGGCACCGTGGTGGTCGCTTCGAACGGCCTCGGTGCCGGGCGCCCCTTCAGCGGTCGGCTCGGTCCGGACGAGGCCGTGGTGCTGCAGCCGTGACCTGACCAGCGGGTTCGCGCCAGCGCGCGAACTCGTTGCGGTTGGATTGCGAACAGGTGACGGTCGATGGGCTACCGTCGTCGTCGAGGGACGCGGGCAGCGGTGCAACCCCACGTGCACACCCGAGGAGTCCGTTTCCCCATGTCGATCAGCACGCGCGCGCCCCGGCTCGCCCCGCCCGCCCCCACCGACGATTCCCGTCGGCGTCGACGTCCGAAGCGCCTGGCGCTCGCCCTGGCCGCCCCGCTCCTGGTCCTCGGCCTCGCGGCGTGCGACCCGACCCCACCCCAGGAGTCGGTGCGCGCCCACGTCAACGAGAGTCGCCGAGCCGCCGGCGTGCACGCGGTGGGCGACGACCTCGTCGTCCGCCTCAAGGCCCAGGCCTGGGCCGACCGGCTCGCGGCCAACGGTTCGCTCTCCCACTCGACGCTCAGCTCCGGGCTGGACGGCGTGCCCTGGGTGGCCGTCGCCGAGAACGTCGGCCGGGGGTCGAGCATCCGCAGCGTCCACGACGGCTACATGGGCTCGTCCCGCCACCGGGCCAACATCCTCGACCGCCGGTGGGACCGGATGGGCGCCGGCCACGCCGTCGCCGCTGACGGGACCGTCTACACGGTGCAGGTGTTCGTCGACCTCGGCTGAGGCCGCTCCGCTCCCCGGTCTCAGGGCGGCGTCGGTGCTCAGTCGCCGGCCGTGACCGAGATCGGGGCGGCGGGCGGGGTCGCGCCGGCGGCGGTCTCGGCCGAGACGTCGTCCACGTCGGAGCCGGACTCCCGCGGCGTCGAGCGGATGAACCAGGAGAACACGATGGCGGCGATGCCGAGCAGCGCGCCGACGGCGTAGCCGTTGAAGAAGTCCGACGCCTGCCCGGTGCCGCCGTACACCGAGATCATGACGGTGATGCCGAGGGCGGCGCCGACCTGGAACATCATGCGCTGCGCCGCTGCGGCCACGCCGAGGTCGTGCTCCTCGACCGAGTTGGACAGGGTGGCGGTGAGCGTCGGCTGGGCGGTGCCGTTGCCGATGCCCTGCAGCACGAGCGCACCCATGACCAGCACGACCAGCTCCTCGCTGGCGCCGAAGGCGAGGGCGAGCAGGGCACAGGCGATGGCGGTGGCACCGAACACGGCGACGGGACGCTCGCCGATGCGGGTGGCCAGCCAACCCCCCACGGGCGACGTCGCCGAGAACGACGCCGGCCGCAGCAGCATGATGAACGAGCTGGCTGCGACGGAGTAGCCGAACACCGACTGCAGCAGCAGCGGCGCCAGCACGAAGCCGCCCATGTACGCGGCGCCGGAGAACAGCGACCCGAGCATGGAGGCGGTGAAGTTGCGCCGCCGGAACAGCTCGAGCGGCAGCAGCGGGTAGGCCACCCGGCGCTCGACGGCGACGAAGGCCACCAGACCGGCCAGACCGACGGCGGCCGCAGCGGCGACCAGCGGGTCTGCACCGCGGTCCGGCAGCTGGTTGAGGGCGAGCATGATGCCGCCCGCGCCGAGCGCCAGGACCGCGGCTCCGGGCACGTCGAAGCCCACGTCGCGACGTGGCGTGGTCTCGCGCAGCACCAGCCACGCGACCACGACCGGGATGACGGAGAGGACGGCCTGGACCCCGAACAGGGGCCGCCAGCCGATGGCATCGATGAGCGGTCCGCCGATGATGAGCCCGATCGCAGGCGAGCCGGCGGCGACGAGGGACCACCACCCCATGGCCTTGGCTCGCTGCGCCGGCGCGTGCACCGAGTTGATCAGCGCCATCGAGGACGGGATGGTGGCGGCGCCGACCACGACCGCGAGGCCACGCAGGACGATGAGCGAGTACGGGTCCCACGCCAGGGTGGTGAGCGCGGTGACGATCGTGGAGACGACGAAGCCGACGAGGAAGACGCGCCGCTGGCCGTAGAGGTCGCCGAGCTTGCCGAGGATGGGCAGCGCCACCGCCGAGGCCAGCAGCGGCCCGGAGATCACCCAGGCCACGAGCGTCTGGGGGGCCCCGAAGTCCTCGGCGATGGTCGGGATGCTCACGGCGAGCAGGGTCACCGGGAAGGTGGTGGCGAACATGCCGGCCAGCGCGGTGAGCAGCACCCACCGGGGGTACCGGTCGGAGTCGGTCAGCCGCGCCTGGACGCGCTCCCGGTGCTGGGCGGGCGGGGTCACCGGTCCCACCGTAACGACTGTTATCGAGCGATCCGCAGCCCGCAGGCGAGGAGGGACGGGGCCTGCGATCCGATAGAACGGCCGCCATGGCAGAGATCACCCTTGGCGGAAACGCCGTCCACACCAACGGCGAGCTCCCGGAGCAGGGCGCCAAGGCCCCCGCGTTCGAGCTGATCAAGAGCGACCTCATGCCGGTCAGCTCCGACGACCTCGCCGGTCAGCGCGTCGTCCTCAACATCTTCCCGAGCGTCGACACCGCCGTGTGCGCCACGTCGGTGCGCGCCTTCAACGAGCGGGCCGCCGACCTCGACGACACCACCGTCGTGTGCGTCTCCGCCGACCTGCCCTTCGCCGCCGCCCGCTTCTGCGGGGCCGAGGGCATCGAGAACGTGGTCACCGGTTCCACGTTCCGCTCGAGCTTCCTCGACGACTACGGCGTGCGGATGACCGACGGCAAGCTCGCCGGCGTCGCCGCCCGGGCCGTGGTGGTCCTCGACGGCGACGGCACCGTGCTCCATCGCGAGCTCGTGCCCGAGATCGCGCAGGAGCCCGATTACGACGCAGCCATCAAGGTCCTGCAGTAGCTCACGTCTGCGGGGGCTCGTCCTCCGCGATCTCGGCGTCGACGATGCCGGGGTGCGCGTCGCCGACGATCTCGGGGTCCTCGACGCCGGCGCCGGAGCCGCGCAGCCGGTCGATCACGGACTCGTCCTCGTCCTCGTCCGTGGTGGGGTCCTCGAGCTCGTCGTCCTCGACGCGCTCGGGGATGGTGTCGTCGGAGTCTGCGGTCATGGGGGATCGTTTCCCGTTCGCCGCGGTGCCCAGTCCGGGCGCCGCTGCTCGCGCCGCGCTGCCTAGGGTCGCGCCGTGACCGCCGCCCCGACCTCCGACCTGCTCGATGCCGCCCGGGCCGTGCAGCCCGACACCGTCGCGCTGCGCCGCGACCTGCACCGGCACCCCGAGATCGGCAACGACCTTCCCCGCACCCAGGGCGCCGTGCTCGACGCCATCGGGGACCTCGGCTTCGACGTGCGCACCGGCACCTCGGTGACGTCGGTGACCGCCACCCTCGACACCGGCCGGCCCGGGGGCACGATGCTGCTGCGCGGCGACATGGACGCCCTCCCGATGCCGGAGGACACGGGCCTGGACTACGCGTCGGAGGTCGACGGGGCCATGCACGCCTGCGGCCACGATGCTCACACGGCGATGCTCGCCTCGGCTGCCCGCCTGCTCGCCGACCGGTCCGACGACCTCACCGGCAAGGTCGTCTTCATGTTCCAGCCCGGCGAGGAGGGCCACCACGGGGCCCGGCACATGCTGGAGGAGGGCCTGCTCGACGGCATCAACGTCACCCGGGCCTTCGCCATCCACCAGTCGCCCAGCTTCCCGTCGGGGATGGTCGCCACCAAGGCCGGCCCGCTGCTGGCGTCGGCCGACGAGTTCGTGGTCGAGGTGGTCGGTCGCGGCGGCCACGCGGCCATGCCCCACCACGCCAACGACCCGGTGCCGGTGGCCTGCGCCATGGTCGGCGCGTTCCAGACCCTGGTGACCCGCCGGGTCGACGTGTTCGACCCCGCCGTGGTCACGGTCGGCAGCATCCGGGCCGGCTCCACCAACAACGTCATCCCCGAGACGGCCCGCCTCGTCGGCACCATCCGCGCTGTGTCCGAGCGGACGCGCTCCCTGGTGCACGCCGAGCTGGAGCGGATCGCCACCAACATCGCCGCCGCCCACGACATGGAGGTCCGCTTCCGCATCGACGCCGGCTTCCCCGTCACGGTGAACGACGCCGACGCCGCAGCCTGGGTGGGCGACGTCGCCCGGCGCATCGTGGACCCCGACCTCGTCGTGGAGATGCCGAACCCGGTGATGGGCGCCGAGGACTGGAGCTACGTGCTGCAGCAGGTGCCCGGCGCCATGGCGTTCCTCGGCACGTGCCCGCCCGGCCAGAGCTGGCACACCGTGGCCCCGAACCACTCGAACCGCATGGTGATCGATGAGGACGCCATGGCCGTCGGGGTCGCCCTGTACGCCGCCACCGCCCTCGACGAACTGGCCCCCCGCTGAGCGCAGCGCCGCCGACGACCCATCCCGGGCGTTCTGGCAGCGGCCACGGAACACGCGCCGAGGTCTGGTTCCTCCGGCGTCGCGGGTATCGGAAGGCAGATGCTCCCCGTTGCCACGACGACGATCCCACGGACCCTCGTCGACAAGCTGCAGCACGCGCTGCGCACCGGTGCCGCCGCCCTCGACGAGCTTGCTGGTGCCGACCCCCGTGACGAGCGCGACCGGCTCCTGACCCTGCAGGTCGTCCACGATCTCCACGTCGGCGACATCGACCGGGTCGGCGACGCGGTCCGCTGGCAGCACCACCCCGCCGTGGCCGCGCTGAAGACCCGCCTCGAGCACGACGTGCTGGCCGAGCTCGACGCGATGATCGAGGGTGACGCCAGCGACGGCGACGACGATGCGGTCGCCACCATGCGCGCCATCGCCCGTGAAGACCTCGTCCCCCGGGTCTACGAGTGGGTGGCCGACGATGCGACCTGGGACGGGCTCGTCGACTTCCTGGCCCTGGAGGGCGGGCCCGACGCCGGCTTCGACGACCTCGTGGCCGCCTGCCAGATCGGTCTGCGAGGTGAGCCGAAGCTCGAGCTGGCCCGCAACTACTGGGACGAGATGGGCCGGGGCGAGCTGGACGAGATCCACACCGAGCTCCACCACGACCTCTGCGAAGCCATCGACATGCCGCGGGTGCCGCGGGCGGCACTGCCCACCAGCGCACTGCTGCGGTCCTCGCTCGGCGGCATCCTCGCCACCAACCGGGTGCTCCAGCCGGAGATGGTCGGCGCCCTCGGCCTGCTCGAGCTGCAGGCCGGACCGCGCTGCCGCCAGGTCGTGAAGGCCTTCGATCGCCTCGATGCCCCCGCTGGCGCGTACCCGTTCTACGTCGAGCACCGCGACGTCGACCCGCACCACGGCAAGGCCTGGCTCGACAACGCCATCGCCCCGCTCGCCGACGACCCGCGCTGGGCCGCCGGCATCGTGCGCGGCGCTCGGTGGCGATCCGCCGCCAACGCGGTGTTCTTCGCCGACATGGCGCAGCGGTTCGCCGATGCGGCCAGCGCCGAGCCGCTCGTGGCGGCCGTCGCCGGTTAGGCCCGGCGCAGCACGCTCCACAGCCCGGTCCCGGCCCGCGCCCATGTGCCCGTCCACGACCCCGGGAGTGCCTCGACGACCTCGTCGGGCATGAGGTGGATCGGCGTGGACTCGCCGCTCGAGTTCACCCAGACCACGCAGCCCTCCGGGCGAAGGACGCGATCCACCTCGTCTGGGAACAGCAGCATGTTCACCAGCACCACGGCGTCGACGCTGGCGTCGGTGAGCGGAAGGCGGTGCGCGTCGGCCAGCACCCGGTGCCCCGGTCCGTCCGCCGCCAGGCGGAGCATCTCCAGGGAGAGGTCCATCGCGACGACTTCGCCGAAGCGCGCGCCCAGCGTCGCGGTGTAGGCGCCGATCCCGCTCCCGAGCTCCAGCGCGGTGGCGCCGGTGCCGACCTGGCCGCGGTCGAGGGCGTCGGTGACGACCCGGGCCCGCTCCGGCGATGTGCGGGTGTGCCACTCCGGGGCCAGGCCGTCGAACAGCGCTGCCACCTCGTGCCGGGCGCGGGCGTCCCACGGCGGTGGCTGCAGCCCGGCGGCACGGCGGGTCATCACCCGCATCGGGTGGTCGGCGCCGTCGGGCCGTGACGGTCGGTGACCGGGGATCTCGAGGTCGGGGAGGCGGTCGATCGTGCCGGGCACGTCGTGAGGTTATGGCGCTCCGCGAATTCGCTGGCCGAGCCGCCCGGGAGCGGCCCTAGCGTCTGCCCGATGATCACGTCACCGGCCGCCGACGAGCTCGCGGAGGTCGCCGCCTTCATCGTCGCCCAGCAGCGCCGGCCCGACCGCAACGTCGCCTACCTCGGCACGGAGCCGGAGGGCGTGGCCGCCGAGCTGGAGGGCCTCGAGCCGGCGTGGACCACCACCGCGCGGATCGCTTGGGAGGGCGATCGGCTGGTGGGTGCGGTCGCTGTGGAGTGGGACGATGAGGTCGGCCGCTCGTGGATCATGGGCCCGTGGGTGATCCACGACGGCGACCGCTGGCTCGCCGTCGCCGGGGAGCTCCTCGACGCTGCGCTCGCGCAGGTGCCGCCGGCGATCACCCGCCACGAGCTGTCGGGCGACGTCGCCAACCAGCACCTCGCCGAGCTGGCGGCCGCGCGGGGTTGGTCGACGACCGAGGTCAACCACGCCCTGTCCGTCGACGAGGCGATCGTGGCCGGGTGGGACGACATCGACGTCACCGCCCTGCGCCCCGCCACGCCTGACGACCTCGAGGGCATCCGGGGGCTGCACGACACCGAGTTCCCGGGGACCTACGCCACCGCCGACCAGCTCGTCGCCGGCCAACACGACGGCACCCGGACGACCCTGGTCGTGCCGGACGGCACGGGCGGGGTGGCGGCCTACGCATCCGGTCACCTGCAGGACGACGGCGAGGCGTGCCTCGACTTCGTCGTCGTCCACCCCGACCACCACGGGCGCGGCCTCGGCCGGCAGGCGATCGCTGCCGTCGCCCGCGACCTGCTGCCCCGCTCGCCGCTCCGGCGGATGTCCCTCACCGTCCAGGACCACCGAGCTCCGGCCCGTGGCCTCTACGAGCGCCTCGGGTTCCGCCCCGAGGTGTCCTTCGTCGGCTACCGATCCTGGGAGCAGTGACCGATCGCCGTCCCCGGCCCGCCGAGCCCTTCGTTACGCTCGCTCGTCGGAGGACGGGCGAGCACGATGAACGGGATCGCAGTCGAGGTGCTCGGACCGCTGCGGGTCCGGGACGCTGCCGGGGGTGACGTCACGCCCCGCGGGCGGCTGCAGCGTCGCCTGCTGGCCTTCCTCACCCTGCGGGGCGGTGCGGTGGTCTCGGTCGACCAGCTCACCGAGGTGCTCTGGCCCGACCGGTTGCCGACCGGCGCCGCCTCGCTCGTCCACTCCCACATCTTCCGGCTCCGCCAGCACATCCCGGACATCGAGCTCGACGCCACGCCGCCCGGCTACGTGCTGCGCCTGCCCGAGGGGGCGGTCGACGCGGCCCGGTTCGAGCGCGCCGTCGCGCGAGCGGCTGCCGAACGCGCCGGCGACCCGGAAGGCGCGCTCGGAGCCCTCGACGGGGCTCTCGGGTCGTGGCGCGGTGAGGCCTTCGAGGACCTGGTGGATCTGGATGCCGGCCGCATCGAGGCGGAGCGGCTCGAGGAGCTGCGCCTCCGGGCGCTGGAGGAGCGCTTCGCCGCCCTCCTCGACCTCGGGCGCGGCGCGGCCGCCGTCGCCGACCTCGAGGCGCTCGTGGCCCGTGAGCCGCTGCGGGAGCGACCTCGCGAGCTGCTGATGGACGCGCTCGTCGCCTCGGGCCGGCGGGCCGACGCCCTGCGCGTGTACGACGCCTACCGTCGCCAGCTCGCCGAGGAGCTGGGCGTGGAGCCGTCCGCGCACCTCCGCTCGGCCCACGAGCGCCTCCTCCACGGCGACCCCGTCCCGCAGCAGCAGCCCGCGACGGGCGCGCCGGTGATGGCGCGACCGCTTCCCCGTCCCGTCTCGTCCTTCGTCGGCCGGGAGCAGCTGCTCGGCGTGCTCGCCGAGCACGTCCAGCACGAGCGTCTGATCACGCTCGTCGGACCCGGTGGGATCGGCAAGACGCGCCTGGTCACCGAGCTGTGCCACCTCGTCGTCGATTCGTTCCCCGACGGGGCGCGCTTCTGCGACCTCACCGCCGTCGTCGACGACGACGGCGTCCCGGCCGCGGTTGCGGCTGCGGTCGGGGTCGAGGACCGCCCCGGCGTGAGCACCATCGAGCGGGTCGCCGAGGTGGTCCGCCACGAGCGGAGCCTCCTCGTCCTCGACAACTGCGAGCACGTGCTGGACGGCGTCGCGTGCGTCGCCGACGTGCTGCTCCGCTCGACCGAGCGGCTCGTGCTGCTCGCGACCAGCCGGGAGCGGATCGCCGTGGACGGCGAGCGGCTGTTCCCCGTCGACCCCCTCGGCGCGAGCGGGGAGGAGAGCCCGGCGGTCCTGCTGTTCGCCGACCGGGCCACAGCGGCCTCGCCGTCGTTCGCCCTCGACGACCGCACCCGGCCCCTCGTCGTCGACCTGTGCCAGCGGCTCGACGGGTTGCCCCTGGCGATCGAGCTCGCGGCATCCCGACTCGCATCGCTCTCGCTCGAGGAGGTGATCGCCGGCCTGGCGCACAGCACCGCGGTGCTGCGTGGCGGGCCCCGCGCCGTGCCCCGCCACCGCTCCCTCGACGCCGCCCTCACGTGGTCGCACCGGATGCTCGACGCCGACGACCAGCTGGTCCTGGCTGCGGCGGCCACGTTCGCCGGGCCCTTCGATGGCGAGGACGTGGCCGCGGTGGCCGATCGCGATGCGTCCGACGTGCGAGATCGCCTCGCTGATCTCGTCGAGCGATCGCTGGTGCACCGCGACGACGGCCGGTTCCGGCTGCTGCAGGTGGTGCGGAGCTTCCTGGCCGAACGGTCGGACGACAGGCAGCGAGGCGATCTCGCCCGTCGCCACGCCGATCGCATCGCCGCCCGGGTCTCGGCCGCGAGCGCGGCGCTCCGCACCGCCCACGACGATGCGCCGATGCAGGCGGTCCGCGCCCTCGTGCCCGACCTGCGCCAGGCGATGGCCACGGCATCGGCTCGCCGCGATCCGGACCTGGCGGTGCGCATCGTCGTGGCCATCCGCGACCCGGCCATGCACGGGATGCTCCCGGAGCTGATGGCCTGGGGCGAGGCGGCCGGGGACCTGGGTGCCGCTGCCGGCCACCCGCTCGCCGTCGACGCCTACGCGGTCGCCGCGCTCGGGGCGTGGAAGGCGGGTGACCTCGAGCGCATGGGACACCTCCTGGATCGAGCCGAGGAGGCGGCGGCGGACCTCGGGTTGGCCCCCACCTACGAGCTCATCGGCGCCCGCGCCACCGAGTCGCTGGCCCACGGCGCGCTCGCCGATGCGGTGGAGGGGTTCCGCGCCGGGCTGCGGCTCGATGACGCCGTCGGTGACCCGCTGCGCCAGGGCGAGGACGGGGCGACGTTGGCCATCGCCGAGTCCTACGCCCACGCACCGGGCGCCGTCGCGGATGCCGAGCGGCTGCTCGACGACGTCGCTCCCGGAGCCGGCGCGATCGCTGCGGCCTGGTGCTGGTACGGCGCCGGAGAGGTGCTCCTGGACGACGATCCGCCCGAAGCGCGGCGCCGGCTGCGACGCGCCGTCGAGCTGGCGAGGGCCGGTGGCGGCCAGCTGGTCGAGGGCGTGGCCGGTGCGTCGCTGGCCTCCCTCGATGCTCGGGCCGGCGACGTCCCGGCCGCCGTCGGGCACTACCGCTGGCTGCTGCCGCTGTGGCTGCGGGCGGGGGTGCGGTCGCCGTTCCGCACGATGCTGCGGACCGTCACGGAGCTGCTGTGCGGGCAGGGCCTGGACGACCAGGCGGCCCTCCTGCTCGGTGCGGTCACGGCCCCGGGGGCCGGCCACGAGGTGGTGGGCGACGACGTCGACCGGTTGGCCGCGGTGCGCGCCGAGCTCGAGCAGCGGCTCGGCCCCGGGCGCCTGGCCGAGCTGCTCGCGGAAGGCGCGGCGCTCGACGACGCAGCCGCCGCCGGGGTGGCGACGGCTGCGTTCGACCGCATCGAGGGCTGATCACCAGCGGGGACCCGAGGGGTCGATGCCCAGCACCGTCTTGCCGGCGGTCTCGAAGGTGAGCGCCGCGTTGGTGGGGTGGAAGCCGCCGCAGCGGACGTCGCGGTAGAGCCGCTCGAGCTCGTTGCCGCGCACCATCCCGCCTCCGCCGGCCACGTCGAGGGCGCGGTCCACGACGCGCTTGGCGGCCTCCACCGCCCGCCACTTCGCCGACACGATCTTGGCGCCCCAGAGGTCGCCGTGGTCGACGCCGTCGACGACGTCGTCCAGGAACCCCCGCACCGTGGCATCTGCGGCGTCGAGCTCCAGGTACATCTCGGCGACCTGCTGCTGGACCATGGGGTTGTGGGCGTAGGTGCCACGGGGGATGGCGACGGAGGTCTTGGTGGTCGCCGATCGGACGGCCAGCTCCAGGGCGCGGTCCGCGATGCCGAGGTAGACGCTCCCGCACTGCCCCACGAACCAGAGGTTCATGGCGAAGAGGAACAGGTTCGACTCGTCGCCGGCCGGGGTGATGGCCCCGATCCGATCGCTGGGCACGAAGACGTCGTCGAGGATGGTGTCGTAGCTCTGGGACGGGCGCATCCCCAGCGTGTCCCAGTTCGGCACGACCGTGACCCCGTCGGCATCACGGGGCACGAACCCGTGGACGATCACCGGGTGCTCGGGGTCGCTGGCATCGAGCGCGTGGACGCCGAGCCATGACCACACCGGACCGTTCGAGCCGAACATCTTGTGGCCGTTGAACCGGTAGCCGCCGTCCACGCGCTCAGCGGTGGCGGTGGACATCACGACGGGTGCGTCGTTGCCGACCTCGGCGTGCCCGGCTGCGAACACCTCGCCGGCGGCTGCCCGCTCGAGGATCCAGCGCAGCGAGGTGTCGCCGACCCGCTCGTGCTCCACGGCGATGCCGACCCAGTAGTGGTGCATGGTCATGGCGAGCGCCGTGGCCGGGGCGAAGCTCGCCAACCGGCGCTGCGACCGGGCGAGCTGGCGCAGGTCGTGGCCCCAACCGCCCAGCTCGGTCGGGACGGCGGCCCCGAGGTAGCCGATCTCGCGGAGGACGGCGAGGTCCTCGTAGAAGTACTCGTTGCGATCGTCGGCCGTGCGGGCTCGCGCCCGGAACCCGGCGAGGACGTCGTCGTCCGGCAGCTGGTGGTCGGTGGTCGTGGGGTGCTCGGTGATGGTCATGTGGTGCTCCTGTCGGTGTGGGTGGTGGTTGCGGCGGATGGTCCCGGTGGATGGATCTGGCAGTCGGCTCGTCACAGCAGGTCGACGAGCAGCGACGCGGCACGGCGGGCGCCGTCGGGTCGGACCGGCTGGTAGCGGGGCGGCCCCTGGCGGAGCTGCTCGGTCATCGCCTCGGCGATCACCTCCGGCGTCGCGGTCGCGTAGTCGAGCGCCCGGCCGGCCCCGTGGCGATCGAGGCGGTGGCGCACGTGCACCTGCTGCTCGAAGTGGTTCTGGAGCGGCACGTACAGGAACGGTCGCTGCGCGGCGGTCAGCTCCATCGTGGTGGTGAGCCCGCCCTGCACGATGCCGAGGTCGCACGCCGCGAGGTGGCGGTGGAGGTCGGGGACGAAGGCCCGCTTCTCCACGCCCGCCACGTCCGGCAGGGCGTCGGGGTCGAGTCGGGGTCCGGTCACCACGACGGTGCGCAGCCCGGGGATCTCCTGCGCCGCGAGCGGGTGGGCGGCGACGATGCGGCGCAGCAGCGGGAGCCCGACGCCCGATCCACCGACGGCGGCGATGACGACGACCTCGTCGTCCCGGTACCCGAGCTCGGCGCGCAGCACGCCGTGATCGAGCTCGGCGGGGTCGAACCCGGTGATGTAGCCGCTGAAGTCGTAGTGGGCCGCAGTCCAGTCGGCGATCGAGGGCAGCCCGGGGCCGAAGCCGAGGGGCACGACGTCCTCGGGGTCACCCACGAAGATCGACCGGTCGCGGACGCCCGGCTGCCGCTCGACGTGGCCGATCATCTCCCGGTTCCAGTCGGCGGCGACGAAGGCCTCGCGCTCGCCGCCCGACGGCATCGGGACGATGCCGACGAAGTCCGACAGCCACGCGAACCTCGCCCGCTTGGTCGCCGGGTGCTCGTGGAGGAAGTGGTCGACCTCCCAGGACTCGTCGCCGACCACCAGGTCGTACTCCTCGGATGCCGTGACGTCGGCGAACACGCTGAAGTTGGTCACGAGGATCTCGTCCATCCGGCGCAGGGCCTCGAAGACGTGGAGGTCGTGCTCGTCGGTCTCCGCCTCGAGGTGGGCGGACTCGCTGGCCAACCGGTGGCTCGCCGGGTGCACGCGCTCGCCGGCGGCGTCCAGGAAGCGGGTCACCGGATCCTGGGCCAGCCAGTCGATCTCGGCCTCGGGCACGAGCGTCCGCAGCTCCGACGCGATGGCGAGGTCCCGCCGGGCGTGACCGAGCCCGATGGGCGAGGAGAGGTACAGCACGCGAGGCGGGCGGGTGCGGCGCGGTGCCGGCACGTGGCCCGGATCGCACACGATGCCAACCGGGCCGGTCGCTGCGTCGGTGCCGACCCGGCGAGCGACGAAGGACCGGATCAGCTCGTTCACCTGGATCGGGAACCGGACCTGGGGGCAGTGGGCGGCGTCGGGCATCTCGACCAGCTCGGAGCCGAGCGCCGCCGCGAGGTCACGGCCGAAGGTCGGGGGGCAGATCTCGTCGAGCAGGCCCTGGATGACGAGCGTGGGGCACGTCACGGCCGGGATCAGCGCACGGAGGCTCGCCGCGGACTTCTCCGGTGGGACACCGGCACGGGCCGCCACCGTCGCGGTCAGGACCTCGGCGGTGGTGTCGAGCCCCCACTCCAGCGCGTCCTCCCGGGGCTTGGTCGTGTGCGGCTCGGCGAGCGCCGTCTCGGTGAACCAGCGGACGAAGCCCGGGAAGTCGCGGGCCCATGAGTGGCGGTTGTAGCGACCCCAGCCCTCCTCGACGTCCGGCTCGTCGTGGAACCGGAGCAGGGCGCGGGTGAGGGGAGCGTCAGCGGTGCCCGAGAGATCGGTGGACGGCCCGATGAACACGGCGCCGGCCACCCGCTCCGGGGCGAAGGCGCCGAGCACCAGCGCGAGGAGGCCCCCGTAGGAGTTCCCGACCAGCACGGCCCGGTCGGTGCCCGTCGCGTCGAGCACGGCGAGGGCGTCGGCCGTGTGCGCCTCGGGCCCGTACGCCACCGGGTCCGTCGGACGGTCGGAGCGCCCGCAGCCGCGGGCGTCGTAGGTGACGATGCGGAAGTGGTCGGCGAGGCCGGCGATCTGGGCCTTCCAGATGCGGCTGTGGACGATCATCCACGGTGGCAGCAGGACGAGGGTCTGCTCGCCGCTGCCGTAGGTCTCCCAGTGGATGCCGACGCCGTCTCGGTCGACGACTCCGGACTCGGTCGGTTGGCGTGGTCGCATGGGTGCTCCTGCGGTGGTCGGTGTGCGCTCGGGGACCACCGTGCGGAAGCCGCCTCGCGGGGGGCTTGCACGGGCCTGGCGCGCGCGTGCAAGGACGATGCGAGCGGGGTGCGAGGGGTGTTCGTCACGGTGCGGGTCCGGCGTCGATCGGCGACGCCCCGACCGAGGAGCACCTCGTGACCACCACCGATCCCCGTCCCGCACCCGCCCAGACGGAGCAGGGCACCTTCCACCACGGCGCCCGCAGCGAGTTCAACGCCTGGTTCTTCCGGACCTTCGACCGCTACCTCAACCACATCACCCGGCAGCACAAGCGCTCGGCCTTCGCGGACATCGCCGCGGGCGCGGTCGTCGAGCTCGGTGCCGGTGTGGGCGCGAACTTCGCCCACCTGCCTCCGGGCAGCAGCGTCCTCGCCGTGGAGCCGAGCGAGGCGATGCACGCGCAGCTCGAGGCGCGCGCCGCGGCGCGGGGCCTCGACCTGACCGTGATCGGCGCCTACGGGGAGGACCTGCCGATCCCGGACGCGTCCGTCGACGAGGTGCTCTGCTCGCTCGTGCTGTGCACGGTCGACGACCCGGAGGCCGTGCTCGCCGAGATCCGGCGTATCCTGCGGCCCGGCGGCCGGTTCCGCTTCGTCGAGCACGTCGCCGCGCCGTCCTGGAGCCCGCGCCGGTGGCTGCAGCACGCCATCCGCCGACCGTGGAGCTGGGTCTTCGAGGGCTGCGACCTGTGCCGGGACACGGCCCGCACGATCGAGGGTGCCGGCTTCCGGGAGGTCGCCATCCGCCGGGCCCGCCTGAAGCGGTCCGCCTTCGTGCCCGTCAACACGGCCATCTCCGGCTGCGCCGTCCGATGAACGACCTCGACGACGTCGCAGCGCTCGGGACGGTCCTCGGCATCTGGGCCCACCCCGACGACGAGACCTATCTGTCCGCCGGGGTGATGGCCATCGCCGCAGGCAACGCGCAGCGCGTCGTCGTCGTGTCGGCGACGGCGGGGGAGCGCGGCACCGACGACCCGGTCGCCTGGCCGCCGGACCGGTTGGCGCCGGTCCGGCGCTGGGAGGCGTCGGCGGCCCTCGCCGCACTCGGCGTGCACGACCACCGCTGGCTCGGGCTCCCCGACGGCGAGCTCGCCCGCTGCTCGACCGCCGAGCAGGCCCGACGCTTGGCGGCGATCATGGACGAGGTCGCTCCCGACACGATCCTGACGTTCGGACCCGACGGGGTCACCGGCCACCCGGACCACCGGGCCGTCTCGAGATGGGTCGACGCGGCCTGTCTGCGCAGCAGCCGGCGGGTCCGCGTCCTGCACGCGGCGCTCGAGGAGGGCTACTGCGAGCGGTTCCGAGGGCTGCACGAGCGCTTCGACGTGTTCATGGACCCGTCGCTGCCTGCGCCGAGACCGGCAGCTGAGCTGGCGCTCCGCCTGTCGCTCACCGGCGCGTCCCTCGACCGCAAGCTCGTGGCGCTCCGGGCGCAGGCCACCCAGACCCAGCCGGTGGTCGAGGCGTTCGGATCGGGCCCCTATGCCGAATGGGTGGCCGAGGAGGTCTTCGTCGACGCGACGGCTCAGACGTACGGGCAGTGGCGGCACCCGCGCTCGCAGCACGAGCCCGCCGCAGCCAGCTCCACGGCGGTCAGCACGAACAGCCCGGTGGCCGGGTCGAGGTAGCCGGGCTCGCCGGCGTCCACGGCGGCGCGGTGGGCGGCGAGGATCAGGTCCCGCTGCGGGTGGTCGGGAGCGAGCCGGCTCGAGTGCGGCTCGTCGATGCCGCGCGGGGACGTCACCCGTCCAGGGTCCCACGCTGCAGTGGCGGGGCTACGTTCGGGCCATGTCCACGCTCGGTACCGGACCCACCATCTTCCACAACCCGCGCTGCTCGAAGTCCCGTGCGGCGGTGTCCACCGCCGGCGAGCTCGGCGTCGACGTCGACGAGGTGCGCTACCTCGACAGCCCGCCCGATCGGGCCACGCTCGACGCCATCGTCGCCGGCCTCGAGGACCCGCCGACGGACCTCATCCGCCACGGCGACGCGAAGAAGGCCGGCGTCGACACGTCGCAGGCCACGACCCCGACCGCCGTCGTCGACCTGCTGGTCGAGCACCCCGAGCTCATGGAGCGCCCGGTCGTGTGGCTCCACGGCCGGGCCATCATCGGACGGCCCCCGGAGCGCGTCGCGCCGTTCCTGCAGGAGAACGCCTGATCGATCCGGTCAGCGCGTGAAGGGCAGGGCGTCGGCGAAGCGGGTGTTGATGCGGTAGCCCTGCGCCTCGATCCAGTCGGCCATGACCCACAGGTCGCTCACCGAGCTCTCCGGGACGGGCAGGCCGGTGGTGCGCGCCTCCGGCGGGGCGACGTAGTCGTAGGCGTCGACGTCGACCTCGGGGTCGCCGGGGTGGTCGGGGTCGGCGATGGTCGGATCGAACGCATCGCGCATCGTGCTGATGGCGTGACGGCTGCGTCCCGGGTCCCACTGACCGGTCTGGGGCAGGCCCCAGTTCTCGCAGATGAAGGACAGGATCGACACGTGGTCCAGCGTGGCGCTGAGGGTGCGGTCCACGGTGGGCTCGCTGTCGGAACGCCGCCCCCGGGCCTTGCCCTTGGACCGCGGCGGCATCGACCCGGCCGGCGCCCGGAGGTTGGCGCCGGTGTTGCGGGCGTAGGGGCTGAGCAGGAACGCCGGCGTGCGGAACCCGAACAGCCCGAAGTCGTCCGGGCCGGTGGTGTGCGGCCCCTCGACCGTGTAGTCCGGCACCTCGCCGGGGCCGTAGGCGCCGTAGGGGTCGACGGTGTCGTCCACGGCGGGCGGCACCACGTGGTCGAAGAAGCCGCCCCACTCGTCGTAGTTGATGAACATGGCGCCCTTGGCCCAGTTGGGGGAGCGCATGAACGCGGTGGTGACGTCGCTGAAGAACTCCTGGCCGAGCCGGATGTCGGCGTGGGGGTGGTCGTCGTTGGCCAGGCCCTCGGGAGCGACGAAGAACGGGTCGACGAACGCGACCTGCGGCAGGGTGCCGGCGGCGCAGTCGGCGTAGTACTCGGTGATGGGACGGGTGTTGGCGAGGTACCGCGGCCCCCACAGGGCGATCACGGGCAGGTTCGAGAAGTAGTACTTCCACGTCACGCCCTTGGCGTCCAGCTGGTCCCACAGCGTCGGCCAGTCCCACCCGGCCGCCCAGGCCGGGTTCTCGCCGATCCGCTGGGGTGGGAAGTCGTTGTTGTTCAGGCCGTGGGCCTGGGCCGAGTGCATGTAGTAGCGGTTGGGGTACGTGTTGCCCATCCACGAGGTGAAGTACCGGTCGAAGGACGTGAAGTCCCGGAGGATCCGGTCGATGACGGGGAGGTCGGCGGCGGTGTAGTAGCTCGAGGCGTACCGGTCGGTGCCCGTGCCGGGCCGGTCGCCGCCGTCCTCGGTGGTGCTCCAGCCATCGGGGCTGCCATCGCCGTCGTGGTCGATGACCTGGCGCCGCCCGGTGGTGTGGCTGTGGCCGGGATCGACGTAGGGGTGGCCGGCCCAGTTCTGCTCGCCGCCGATGCCGAAGTCGAACGTCTCCCGACCGGGCAGGCGGGTGCTGGCATCGAAGCGGACCTCCTCCCGGTCGCCCCACCACCCCAGGTAGTGGTCGGCGGACCGGTTCTCCATCATCACCACCACCGCGTGCTGGATGTTGGGGAACTTCGGTGCCGGGGCGTCGAGCAGGAGCGACGTCGGACGGGCGAGGTTCACCAGGTCGGCGTGCGCGGTGCCGCCGACGGCAGCGCCGGCGCCGGCCACGGCAGCGGTCTTGATGAAGGTGCGACGAGAGAGGCCCACGGCGGAACTGTTCGTCCCGACCGGTCTCCGCTCCTCCCCGCCGGCGGGTGAACACTCGGCGAACCCCCTCGGGACCCGGTCAGGGCATGGGGGAGGCGCCGCCGGAGGCGCGCTCGGCGGCCTCGAGGAGGTCGTCGCGGAAGTCGGGGTGGGCGATGGCGGCGAGCGCCTCGCCGCGCTGGTGGACGGTCTTGCCCTGGAGCTCGGCGACGCCGTGCTCGGTCACGATGACGTCCACCTGGTGCCGTGGGGTGGTGATGACGGTGCCGGCGGCGAACCACGGGACGATGCGGGAGCGGACCTCCTCGCCGGCCCGGTAGGTGGAGGGCAGGCACAGGATGGAGCGGTCGGACAGGGCGAGTCCGGTGCCGGCGACGAAGTCCTCGTGGCCGCCGATGCCGGAGAACTGCTCGCCGCTGCGGGTGTCGGCCACGACCTGGCCGTGGATGTCGACCGAGAGGGCCGCGTTGATCGTGATCATCGACCGGTTGGCGCCGATGAGCTCGGGCGAGTTCACGACCTCGACGGGGAGGAAGGCCACCTCGCGGTTCTGGTGGAGCCAGTCGTAGAGCTCGCGGGTGCCGCCGGCGAAGGTGCAGACCGACACCCCCTCGTACTGGCCCTTGCGCATGTTGGAGACCTTGCCGGCCTGGTGCAGCTTCATCAGGCCGGTGGTGAACATCTCCGAGTGGATGCCGTAGTCACCGCCGTCACCCTCGGCGAGGAGCGCCGCGACCACGGACGGGACGGCGCCGATGCCGGTCTGCAGCGTGGCCCCGTCGGGGATCAGGCCCTGGATGTGGCGGGCGATCGAGCGCTCGACATCGGTGGGCTCGGGGTCGGCGATCTCGTAGGGGGTGGAGTCGGACTCGATGAGCACGTCGATCTCGTCGACGTGGAGGCGGTGCCCGTGCTCGCCCCACCCGTAGGTGACCGGGTAGCTGTCGCTCACCTCCACGACGAGCAGCCGGTCGGGGTCGGCGCCGGCGGCGTGCAGCGATCCGGTGTTGGCGCCGGCGTGGAGCGACAGGCTGCACCACCCGTCGCGGTCGGGGGGCGAGGCCGCAGTGGCCATCACCCGGGGGGAGATGTCCTCGAGCAGGGCGACGAAGCGGCGGAAGTCGGCGGGCGCGAAGCCGATGTTGGCGCCGCTGTCGCGCAGCAGCCGCTCGAGGGGGCCGAAGAAGCCGCTCAGGTAGTGGACGTGGGGATGGGTGAACAGGTCGGTGAGGACGGTGACGAGCGCCCCGAAGACCTTGAGGTCCTCCCAGTCCTTGCGGCTGCCCATCGCTTCGAGCAGCGCGGCCGGCTGGGATGGTCCGAGCGGGAGGCCGAGGGTGTCGGTGGCCTGGAACAGGTCCACGGCGTCGTGGGCGGAGAGGCGTCGCATGAGAGGTGTCTACCGAGACCGACGCGGCATCGACAGGGTCTGGGGTCCTCGGCTCGTGCGTCCTCGGACGTGACTGTCGGAGGGTGCCGACATGATGGGGCGATGGCTCACCTCGATCCCGACGGCGCCGGCGGCGGCGCCCCCGACCCCGGCGTGCTGCACAAGGTGCGGTCGCTGCTCGCCAAGGCCGAATCCACCACCTACCCCGACGAGGCCGAGGCCCTCTCGGCCAAGGCCCAGCAGCTCATGGACCGCCACGCCATCGATCGGGCCATGCTGGGCGAGGGCAGCCGCGCCGGGCCCGAGGGCCGCACGCTGCTGGTGGAGTCGCCCTACGCCCGGCCCAAGTTCCAGCTGCTCACCGAGCTGGCCCGCGCCAACCGGTGCCGCGCCGTGCTCGACACCGACCGGAACGTCGCCACCGTCATCGGCTTCCCCGACGACCAGGCCACGGTCGAGCTCCTCTACACGTCGCTGCTGGTGCAGGGCACCCGGGCGATGCTCCAGGCCGGCACCAGCCCGCGCACGCGGTCGCGCGCGTTCCGCCAGGCCTTCCTGGTGGCCTACGCGTCCCGCATCGGGCAACGGCTTCGCCAGGCCGCGGCGGCCACCGTGTCCGAGGCCGTGCGCGACCACGGCGAGGGGCTCCTGCCCGTGCTGCGCAGCCGCGAGGTCGCGGTCGAGGACGAGCTCGCCTCGGCCTTCCCGCACCTGCGCCGCATGCGGGTCACCGCCAGCGACCCGGCCGGGTACGCGGCCGGGCACGCCGCCGCCGACCGCGCCCGACTCGGCGGTCAGGAGGTCCGCGGACGGGTGCGCCGTCTGCGCAGGTGATGGCTCGTCTGCTGCGCGATCTGCTCAGTCGGGTCACGGCCCGCACGCGCATCGGCACGCGAGGTCCGGTGGAGGTGGCACACTCGGAACCGGTGAGCGACATCAGGGGGTTCGCGGTCGAGGAGGTCATCGAGGACTTCCGTCTGGCGTGCGTGTCGCGCGCCATCGACGACCGCGAGATCAGCCTGCAGAAGCAGAGCAAGGTGTTCTTCCAGATCTCCGGCGCCGGCCACGAGGCGCTGCTGCTCGGGCTGGCCCGCTCGCTGCGCCCCGGGCACGACTGGTTCTTCCCCTACTACCGCGATCTGGCCCTGATGCTCGGCCTCGGCATCAGCCCCTACGAGCTCCTGCTCCAGGCCGTCGGCTCGGCCGAGTGCCGGGCGTCGGGCGGCCGCCAGATGCCGTCGCACTGGGGCTACGCCGCCGAGCACGTCGTGTCCCAGTCCAGCCCCACGGGCAGCCAGTGCATCCCCGCCGTGGGCTGCGCCGAGGCCGGCCGGTACATCGGCCGCACGCCCGAGCTGGCGCACCTGCCCGCCGCCGGCGACGAGGTCACCTACGTGAGCCTGGGCGAGGGCGCCACCTCCGAGGGCGAGTTCTGGGAGTCCCTCAACACGGCGTGCACGCTGCACCTGCCGGTCGTCTTCGTCGTGGCCGACAACGGCTACGCCATCTCGGTGCCCGTCTCCGACCAGTCACCCGCCCCGGTCTCCGAGCTGGTGCGGGGGTTCCGCGGCCTCGAGGTGCTGCGCCTCGACGGCACCGACTACCTCGAGGTCCGGGGGTGGAGCGAGGCCGCCATCGCCCGGGTCCGGGCCGGCGTCGGGCCGCTGCTCATCCACGCCGACGTCACCCGCCCCTACTCCCACTCCGGAGCCGACACCCAGTCCAAGTACCGCTCCGAGCGCGAGCTGGCCGACGAGTCCGAGCGCGACCCCATCGGCCGCCTCGAGCAGGTGCTGGTCGAGCACGGCGCCCTCAGCCCCGCCGAGGCCAGCGCCGTCCGCGAGGAGGCCCGCCAGACCGTCGCCGACGCGGCCAAGCAGGCCGTCGGGGCGGCGCGTCCGGACCCCGCCACCATCTGGGACCACGTCGTGGCCCTGCCCGACCGGCCCGAGCCGCCCGATGCCTACGACGGGGGCGACGAGGTCGCCCTCGGCGGCGCGATCAGCGCCGTGCTCCACGAGCGGATGGCCGCCGACGTGCGCATCCGCGTCTTCGGCGAGGACGTCGCCGATGCCCGCGAGCAGGTGCTGGCCAACGTGGAGGGCAAGGGCGGGGTCTTCGGCACCACCCACGGCCTGCAGCGCGAGTTCGGCATGGCCCGCTGCTTCAACACGCCGCTGGCCGAGGCCAACATCATCGGCCGGGCGGTCGGACACGGTGTGCGGGGCCTGCGCCCGGCGCCGGAGATCCAGTTCTTCGACTACGTGTGGCCCGCCATGCAGCAGATCAAGAGCGAGGCCGCCACCATGCGGTGGCGCTCCAACGGCGCCTTCACCGCCCCGATGGTCGTGCGCATCCCCATCGGCGGCTACCTGCACGGCGGCGCCATCTGGCACAGCCAGTCGGGCGAGTCGATCTTCGCCCACGTGCCCGGGCTGCTCATCGCCTTCCCGTCCCGCGCCCGCGACGCCGCCGGCCTGCTGCGGTACGCGTTCGAGTGCGAGGACCCGGTCCTGTTCCTCGAGCACAAGCACCTGCTGCGCCAGCCCTACACCAAGGACCTCCTCCCCCCGGCCGACTGGGTGCTGCCCTTCGGCGTCGCCGACGTGCGCCGCCCCGGCGATGCCGTCACCGTCGTCACCTGGGGGGCCATGGTCCAGAAGTCGCTGGTCGCGGCCGAGGCCATCGCCGAGGAGACCGGACGCCAGGTCGAGGTGATCGACCTGCGCACCATCGCCCCGTGGGACTCCGAGCGCGTCGGCGAGTCCGTCCAGCGCACCGGCCGCGCCCTGGTCGTGCACGAGGACGTGCTCACGGCCGGCTTCGGTGGCGAGATCGCGGCGTGGATCGCGGACGAGTGCTTCTGGTCCCTCGACGCCCCGGTCCGCCGGGTCGGTGCGCCCGACGTCCACGTCGCCTACGAGCCCACCCTCGAGGACGCCATCCTCCCGCAGGCCGCCGACGTCACCGAGGCCCTGCGCCGCATCCTCGCCGAGTAGCGCTCCTCGCCACCGCTACAGGGGAACTGCCAGTTCCGATCCTGGAAACTGGCAGTGGTGGTGTAGCGGTGGCTCAGGCGGGCCAGGCGGTGACGGCCCGCAGGCCGCCGTCGGGCGCGTCCTCCAGCCATGCCTCCCCGCCGTGGCGGGCCAGCACCGCCCGAACCGTGGTGAGCCCGAGGCCGAGCCCGCCCCCGGAGCGCTCCAGGCGCTCGCCCTCGACGAAGGCAGCGTCGTGGCGGTCGGTCGGGATGCCGGTGCCGTCGTCGGTCACCGACACCAGCCAGCGGTCCCCGGCCCGCCGGCCGTCGACGGTGACGGTGACCGCCCCGTCGCCACCGGCGTGGTGCCGGGCGTTGTCGAGCAGCTCGTGGAACACCCACTCGACCATGTCCCGGTCGGCGGCCACCGTCGGGAGCCCGTCCGCCACCTGCACGACGACCTCGTCGGGGTCCAGCTGCTCCGCGACCCACGTCGCCACCTCGCCCAGGTCGACCGGTCCGGTCTGCAGCGGGCGGTGCTGGGCCCCGATGTAGCGCTGGACGCTCAGCACCATGTCCGCGGTCCGGTGGACCGCGGCGGACGACCGGGTCAGCAGCTCGCGGGACTCCTCGTCGAGCTCCGGGCCGGCGAGCTGCGCCAGCAGGTCGAGCATCCCGGTGGCGATGGCGAGCGGGTTGCGGAGGCCGTGGGAGACCATGCGCACGAAGCGGACCAGGTCCTCGGCCTCGGGCGTCTGCGGGTCGTGGGCGGCCACGGCCCCCATGGGAGCACACCGTCGCCGTGGGACGACCGTCGGAGCGCCCGTAGGGTCACCTCGTGCCCGATGCGCCGTCCCGCCCACCCGCCGCCTGGGTCTTCGAGGTCGACCCCACCGACATCGACCTCGGCACGGCCTTCGCCGACGGCGAGGCGATGATCCAGTTCGAGGTCGCCGACGACCGGGCCGCCCTGCTCGGGCCCGGCCAGCTCGCCCACCTGTGGGTCCAGGACCGCCTCGGCGACGTCGTCCCCGCCGGCATCTACGCCACCGGGAGCGTCGTCGGCCCGGTGGAGCTGGAGGACGACGAGGACGGCGAGCGCGTCGCCGTCGTCTCCGTGGGCTTCGACAGCCTGCGCTCGCCGATCGACGGCACGTCCCTGCTGGCGGGCGACGAGTTCGTCGGATCGCCCCTCCAGGACGGCGCCCCGGAGCAGAACCCGGTCCCGCTCGATGCCGCACAGGCCGCGGCGATCGCCGCCAACGACCTCGATCCCGGTCCGGTGGCCACCGTGCTGCTCGGCGTCGACGACGGCGAGGGGATCACGCTGCCGGCGCTCGAGGTGCGCCTGCCGAGCGACACGCTGCTCGTCGTCGAAGGGGTCGACCACGACGGCTGGACGGTGGTCCGCGGCACGCCCGGCATGGACGAGGTCGTGGAGCTCCCCGAGCAGCACGCCACCTTCATCGACGCCGTCGAGTACGTGGCCGCCGCCGTCGGCAAGGCCGGCGGCTCGCTGCCGGTGGTCGACACCGACGACGGCATCGAGGCCGTGGCCATCTTCGACGCCGACGGTGGCGTCTACGCCGTGCTCAAGGAGGCCGAGGACGCCTACACCTTCGCCTGGATCGACGACGACGGGGACATCGAGCGCCTCGACACCTATGCCACGCTCAAGGAGGCGATCCTGCTGCCCGTCCTGGACGAGGAGCTCTTCGGCGGGATGTGAGGCGCGCGCTACAGGAGAACTGCTGCCAGTTTCGATAGATCGGAACTGGCAGTGGTGGTGTAGCGGTCAGCCGGCCTTGGTGAGCGCCGGCTTGGGTCGCAGGTGGTACTCGTCGAGGTCGGCGTGGTTGGTGCGCCGGCGGTACTCGGTGGTGCGGCCCACCCAGTTGTTGGTGACCTTGCCGCCCTGCAGGTACCAGCTGTCCTCGATGAGCACCCAGGCGCTGTCGGCCAGGCGGCGGGACAGCTCGTCGTTGTAGGCCTGCTGCACCTCGGCCTTCACCTCGATCGCCTGGATCGACCGGGCCGCCATCTGGCGCAGGGCCGACAGGATGTAGCGGCACTGCGACTCGATCATCAACACGATGGAGTTGTGGCCCAGGTTCGTGTTGGGGCCGTACATGAAGAACAGGTTCGGGAAGCCGGACACGGTGAGGCCGAGGTGGGCCTGGGGGCCCTCCTGCCACTGCTCGTTCAGGTTCCGGCCCTCGGGTCCGGTCACCGTCATCGGCGTGAGGAAGTCCTGGGTGTGGAACCCGGTGCCCACGACGATGACGTCGACCTGGTGCTCGACGTGGTCCTGGTCCATCCCCGACACCGTGACGATGGCGTCGCCGGTGACCTTGTCGATCCGGTCGGTGACGATGTCGACGTCGTGCTCCTCGATCGCCTCGTAGAAGTCGTCGGAGAACAGGACCCGCTTGGCGCCCATCGGGTAGTCGGGCGTCAGCTTGGCCACCTTGTCGGGGTCGCTGATCTTCTCCTGCAGGTTCTTCACCGCGAACTTCTGCATGAAGTCGCGCACGAAGGACTTCTGGTGCATGAGGTCGTACCCGAGCAGCTCGGCCCGGGCGAAGATCATGAACCGGCGCAGGTTGCGCGCCACCCGGCTGCGGCGGATGAGGGACTTCTCGATCTCGGTGTAGTCCCGGTCGTTCTTCGGGATGATCCAGTTCGGCGTGCGCTGGAAGACGGTGACCTTCGCTGCATCCTTGGCGATCTGGGGCACGTACTGCACCGCGCTCGCGCCGGCGCCGATGGACGCGACCCGCTTGCCCTTCAGGTCGACCGAGTGATCCCACTCGGCGGAGTGGAAGACCGGTCCGGCGAAGGAGTCGAGCCCGTCGATGTCGGGCCAGCGGGGCCGGCTCAGCTGGCCGGTGGCCGAGACCACCACGTCGTAGCGCTCGGTCGTGGTCTCCCCACCCTCCGGGGTGGCGTCGACGTCCCAGGCGCCGACCTCCTCCACCCAGCGCAGCTCGGTCACCGGCGTCTCGAGGCGGATGTGGGCCCAGAGCCCGTAGGTCTCGGCGCAGTGCTCGAGGTAGTCCTTGATCACCGGCTGGTGGGACCACTTGTTGGGCCAGTCGAAGTTCTCGAACGAGTACGAGTACAGCGCGGAGGGGATGTCGCACTCGGCGCCGGGGTAGGTGTTCGCCCGCCACGTGCCACCGATGGCATCGGCCTTCTCGAAGATCGTGAACGTGTCGATGCCCTGCTGCTTGAGCTGGATGCCCAGGCCCATGCCGGCGAAGCCGGAGCCGATGATGGCGATGCGTGGCACGAAGGGACCCCCTGGAGCATGACGACGAGTTCTGGCAACGACCGTATCCTGCGGCGGGCACCCCGGCCACGTCCCGGAAGCGGCTCGGACGCAGTAGGAGGTGCATCGGCCGGCGGCGAACCATCCGATGTGACCGAGATGTCCGATCCGGGTGGTGCGCTCACCAGCGCGCCGGCGTCGCGCGTCGTCGTCGAAGCCCTCGGGTCGGTCCTGGACGGCGACGCAGCCGCCGCCCGCGACCTGCTCGTCGCCGGTGCCGAGGCCACCAGCTGGGCCGCCGTGCTGCGCCGCCTCGACGTCGCCGGCCGCGCCCTCACGCTCGACGCCGCCATCGCCCCCTCCGGCGCGCGGGCCTGGACGGCCCACGTGGCCGCCCTCGCCGCTGCGGCCGGGGTCGATCCGTTGCCTCCCGGGATCTCCGACGTGCTCGTGGCCTGGAGCCGGGGGGACGGCATCCCCGTGCAGGTCGACCTCACCACCGACCAGGTCGGGATCGTGCCGGAGGCCGAGCGCGCCTGGGCCGCGGTGCTCGTGCTGGCCTGCTTGGTGGACCGCTCGGGCTTCCCGCCCCAGGTGGTCGCGTAGGTCTGCCGCCCGGCTGCGGTTGCCGTCGGCTCCGACACCGCTGCGGGCTCGGGGCCGGGAGTAGCGTCGGTCACACGTGGCCCGGACCGAGCCCGCGTGCACCACATGGCAGACGACCAAGACCTCGACCTCGATCTCGACCTCGACGTGCCCTCCCGGGGCACCGCGCCACGCGTCGCCGTGGTCGCCGAGGACGAGCCCGGCATCCGCTCGCTCATCGTGTCGCTGCTGACCCTGGACGGGTGGGAGGTGCACGTCACCGACACCGGGGAGAACGTGGCCGACCTCATCGACCAGCACCACCCGGTCCTGTGCCTGCTCGACGTGATGATGCCGGGCATGGACGGCGTCGAGGCCATGGAGGAGGGTCGCTCGCGCGGCCACGGCGCCCCCGACGGCACCGTCTACGTGATCCTCACCGCGCTCGCCGGCCAGGAGGACGTGATCCGCGGGGTCGTGTCCGGCGCCGACGACTACATCACCAAGCCCTTCGACGTCGACGACCTGTCCGACCGGGTGGCGCGCTGGTGCGAGGCGACGGGCTGGGAGCTCGTCGACGCCGAGCACCCCGGTGCCGTGCACGAGCACCTGAGGTACTGATCCGTCGTGGGGGACGACGCGCCGGAGCTCATCGGGTCGAAGCGGCGGGGGCGCGCCGCGGTGCGCGAGCTCGACGACGGGCACCTCGTCGCCTCGTTCCAGCAGTCCCGTGACAAGGAGGCGGTCAACGAGCTGCTCCGTCGCCACGAGGGCCTCATCATGTCCGTGGCCCGGCGGTACTTCGTGCCCGGCGGCGACCACGACGACGTGCGCCAGCAGGCGATGATCGGCTTCTGGAAGGCGGTCCGCGACTTCACGCCCGACGCCGGCGCCTCGTTCCCGAGCTTCTCGCGCACCTGCATGCAGCGCCAGGTGATCACGGCGGTGAAGGCGGCGAACCGCATGAAGCACTCGCCGCTGAACGAGTCCGACCGCATCGCCCACCATGACGCCGAGCACGACGAGGACCACGGGTCCTCCGCGGTGCAGCTCCCGTCGGTGAGCCACGAGCGCTCGGCCGTGGAGCGCATGGACATGGACGGCAGCGGCGGCATGCCGTTCGGCCTCTCCGAGATCGAGACGCTCCTCGAGGCCCACGGGCACGAGCGGGTGCACGAGATCCTGCGGCTCCACTTCGAGGGCAAGAGCACCCGGCGACGCAAGGACGAGCCCGACCGCCTGTCGGAGAACGAGGCCCACGTGCTCGTCGGCCTGCTCAGCGGCAAGAAGTACCGCGAGATCGCCGACCAGATGGGCAAGACCGACAAGTTCGTGGACAACACCGTCCAGCGGCTGCGGGCCAAGCTCCGCCACCTCCTCGAGGACGGTCAGTAGCCCCCTCCGGCCCCGGAGCGGTTGCGCTGCCACGACCACCCCAGGGTGGCGATGGTGCCGAGGATGCCCAGCCCCCACACGGCGAGCACGCCGCCGAGGTCGGGCGTGTCCTGGGTGATGCGGGCCCGACCCTCGACCGGCAGCGTCGTCGTGGGGATCGACGAGGGGGCGCTCGGCGGCGCCGTCGTGGTGGTCGCCGGCGGCTCCGTGGTGGGCGCAGCTGTCGTCGGTGACTGCGTGGCCGGTGGCGCGGTCGTGGGCGGCACCGTCGTCGTCGGGGCCTCGGTGGTCGTCGGCGCCGTGGTCTCGGGCGGCGTCGTGGTCTCCGGCACCGGCTCGGTGGTGGCCGGCTCCGTGGTGGTGGGCAGCAGCTGCGCGCCCGCCCACCCGGGGGTGGCGAGCACGGACGCCAGCGCGACGACGCCCGACGCGACGGCGGCGCGGACCGGGCTGATCACCGAGCGGTCAGGCGCAGTCGCGGCAGACGTCACCGTCGAAGAGGTCCTCGGACTTGGTCACCAGGCACACGGTGCAGCGGCGCTCGGCGCGGGTGACCTGCGACGGTCGCTTCGGCGCCGGGGTGCGCGAGGCGCGGGGCCGTCCGCTCCCACCCGAGCTCGTGGTCCGGCGCCGCGGCGGTGTGGCGGCCGGCCGGTCGAAGGGGTCCTCGCCCAGCTCGCCCCGGCAGCACTGCAGGGCCAGGTCTCGCAGACGGCCGTCGGGGACGTCCTCGAGCATCGAGCGCTGGTCGGGCAGGTGATCGAGCCGGGCGGGCAGGGCGGTGAAGGGGAGGCGGCGGCGCCAGTCGACCGGCCGCCGGTGCTGCGCCCGGTCGCCGTCCAGGTCGCCCCGGTAGCGGTAGTCGCCCGTGACCACGCCGCAGGCGAAGCCGCCGGCCACCGGGTCCAGCAGCAGGGCGACGTCGGCCACCCGGATGCGCCGCACGAAGCTCAGGAACAGGGCGGCGTCGGCCTCCTGGTGCTTGGTCGGCTCGTCGTCGAGCCCGACGCCGAGGATCTTGAGGGCCTTGGCCCGGTCGACGGCGTGCCCGTCGGGGAACTGGGGGAAGGCCACGCCGATCTCCCCGTCGTCCAGGAACGAGCGCACGAGGCGGTCCTTGGGACCGGCCCGCAACACCCAGATCGTGGCCATCTCGTCGGCGTGCAACATCAGGATCCGACCCTACGCTGGCCGGGTGCACGTGTGGATCGACCAGGACCTCTGTACCGGCGACGGCCTGTGCACCGACCACTGCCCGGAGATCTTCGTGATCCTCGAGGACGGCATCGCCTACGTGCGCGACGGCATGGACATCGGCAACGACCCCGGCGGCGCCGGCTCGATGGTGCCCGTGGCGCCGGACTTCCAGCAGCGGGTGGTCGACTCGGCCGAGCTGTGCCCGGGCGAGTGCATCTTCATCGAGATCGACGAGTCGGACCTCGGCGAGCTCGCCAACCCTCGGTCGCAGGGCGACCTCCGGGTTGGTTGACGGATGCTTCGCATCCGTCTCCGGATTCAGCCCTCGACCTCGATGGCGAACTCGGGGCAGTTGTCGGCGCAGAGCTTGGCCTTCTCCTCCAGCTCGGCGGGGACCTCGCCGGTGACGAGCAGCACGGCGTAGCCCTCCTCGTCGACGTCGAAGAGCTCGGGGGCGAGCTGGTAGCAGCGGTTGTGGCCCTGGCAGGCGTCGCGGTCGTAGATGATCTTCACGCCGAGACCTCCTGGCCGAGCACGCGGACCGGCAGGCAGCGGGGCCCACGGACCTGGCCGGTGGACCACCGCACGGTGCCGGGGTCGGCCAGCTCGAAGTCGGGGAAGCGCTCCATCCACTCCTCGATGGCCACGGTCAGCTCGAGGCGGGCCAGGTTGGAGCCGAGGCAGCGGTGGATGCCGAGGCCGAAGGCCGAGTGGCGGTTGCGGGCCCGGTCGATGACGAACTCGTCGGCCTGCTCGAAGGCCTCCGGATCGCGGTTGTAGGACGGGAAGGACAGCAGGAGCCAGTCCTCCTTCTTGACCGGGCACCCGCCGACCTCGGTGTCCTCGGCGGCCAGGCGGGCCATGGTGACCGGGGCGTAGAAGCGGAGGAACTCCTCGATGGCGAACAGGCGCACGTCGGGGTCCTCGACCCAGCGGCGACGGTCCTCGGGGTGCTGGGCCAGGTGCCAGAGGCTGGCACCGATGGCCGACCAGGTGGTGTCGATGCCGGCGATGAGCAGCAGGGCGATGGTGCCGAACACGTGCTCGTCGCTCAGGTGGTTGCCGTCGGGGTCCTCGACCGTGAGCAGGTACGAGATGAGGTCGTCGCCGTCGGCGCCGGTCTCGCGGCGCTCCCGGATCTTCTCGCTCAGGTAGGCGACGAGGGTCTCGCCCGGATCGATGTCCTCGTGCTGGCCGGGGGTCTCGAGGATCCGGTGGATGAACATGCGGAACTTGTCGCCGTCCTCCGCGGGCAGGCCGAGCATGGCGGCGATGACCCGCACCGGGATGTCCTGCGCGTAGGCGGTCGCGGCGTCGACCACGTCGCCGCCGGCGGTGAGCTCGGCCTCGACCTCGTCGAGGAGCTCCTGGCAGCAGGCCCGGGCCATGGGCTCCCACTCCGCGATCTTCTTGGGGGAGAAGGGGGGCAGCAGGAGGCGGCGGGCCTCCTGGTGGAAGGGCGGATCCGACGTGATCGGCGGGGCGTACCCCCGCGGCGCGATGTCGAGCTCGGGTCGGAAGTCGTTGATGATGATGCCGCGGCTCGAGAACCGGTCGGTGTCCTCGGCGATGGCGCGCACGTCGGCGGCCTTCGTCGGCAGCCAGGCGCCCCCGAAGCGCTCGGTGTGGGCCACCGGGCAGCGCTCGCGCAGGTCGTCCCAGATCTCCGGGGCGTTCGCCGCGTAGTCCGGGTGGGTGTGGTCGAAGTCCGTGGCCCAGTCCTCGACGGGCTGGCGCTTGGTCTCCGGCACGGTGTCGGTCATCTCGTCGTATTCCCCCGGTGATAACGGTTGTTATCGAGCATCGTAGCGTCCGACGTGTCGCGGGCCACACCGGCCGACGGAGAGCCGTCAGGTGCGCGGCTGGGGGCCTCGCTGGAGCGATCCCGGGCGTTCGCCGGTGAGCTCGCCGTGCTCGACGGTCGGCACGCCGCGCTTGAGGGTGGCCACGTAGCCGATCGCCTCCTGCAGGAGCCGGGTGCCGCCGGCGGGCAGGTCGGCGGCGAGGTGCGGCGGACGCAGGGCGAGCCGGTCGAGGTCGATGACGTTGAGGTCGGCCAGGTAACCGGGTGCGACCACGCCGCGGTCGTGCCAGCCGACGTGGGCGGCGGTGCGCTGGGTCTGGTGGTGGACCATGTGCTCGAGGCTCAGCTTCGGGCCGCGGGTGCGGTCGCGGGTCCAGTGCGTGATGGCCGTGGTCGGCATGGTGCCGTCGGAGATGGCGTTGCAGTGGGCGCCTGCGTCGGACAGGCCGACCATGGCGTGCGGCGACGACAGCATCTCGTGGACGTCATCGAGGCTGCCGTTGGCGTAGTTCATGAGCGGCACGTACAGCAGCGTGGAGCCGTCGCCCGTGGCGGCCGGACCGGTGAGCAGGTCGTAGAGCACGTCGAAGGGCTCGCGGCCCTGGGCGGCGGCGAGGCCGGCGACGCTGTGCTCGGGGGTCGGCTCGTAGTCCGGCGGATCGGCCAGCGGGTACATGCGATCCCAGCCCGAGTGGATGATCAGCGGGAAGCCACGGAGGTGCCCGGCGGCGGCCGCGTGCTCCTCCCGCAGGCGCTCGCGCACCTCAGGGGTGCGCAGCTCGGCGAGGCGGGCGGCGCGGTCGGTCGGCAGCCGGGACCAGGTGGGGGCGAAGAGGAGGGGGTTCGCCGACGCGTCGAGGCCGAGGAGCACCCCGATGGGTCGCACGGCCACCTGCGCCTTGGCGTCGGCTCCGGCCTCGACCCAGCTCCCGATGGCGGTGAGCAGCTCCCGGAAGCGGTCCGGGGTGTCGTCGTTCTGCTGGACGGTGAACGACAGCGGTCGGCCCACCTTCAGCGCCAGCTCGCCGAGCAGCTCGAGCTCCCGCGCGACGAGCTCGTCGTCGTCGGACTGGTAGGCGTCGGAGATGAGCTGGATGACGCCGGTGCCGGCCCGGGTGAGGGCATCCGCGATGCCGAGGACCTCGTCGGTGGCGGCGGTGAGCGTGCCGATGGACTCGCCCGTGCTGGTGCGGTGCACCCACGTGCGGCTGGTCGTGAACCCGAGCGCGCCGGCGCGGATGCCGGCCTCGCACAGCCGGCTCATGGCATCGATGTCGTCGGCCGTCGCCCGCTCGGTGTGGTCGGCGCCGCGTGCGCCCATCACGTAGGTGCGGAGCGCGGCGTGGGGGACCTGGGTGCCGACGTCGACGGTCCAGCGGTGGCGGTCGAGCACGTCGAGGTACTCGGGGAAGGTCTCCCACCCCCACGAGAGGCCCTCGGCCAGCGCGGTGCCGGGGATGTCCTCCACGCCCTCGAGCAGCGAGATGAGCCAGTCGTGGCGGTCGGGTCGGGCGGGGGCGAAGCCGACCCCGCAGTTCCCGGTGACGATCGACGTCACGCCGTTCACCGATGACGGTGCCAGGTCCGAATCCCAGGTGACCTGGCCGTCGTAGTGGGTGTGGATGTCGACCCAGCCGGGCGTCACGACCATGCCGTCGGCGTCGATGGTGCGCCGGCCCTCGCCGACGTCGTCGCCCACCGCCACGATGCGCTCGCCGTCGATGGCGACGTCGGCGCGCCGTCGCGGCGCACCCGTCCCGTCCACGATCGTGCCGTTGCGGATCACCAGGTCGTGCATGTCGTCCCCCGAAGGTCGTTCCTGGCAACGACCGTAGCCTCGGCCGGCGGCCCCGGGCCTACGGCGGGGTGGAGCCCTCGCTGTCCTGGAGGCGGAACCAGTGGTGGGCGTAGCCGGCCAGGGTGAGCTCGATGGTCGAGCCGTCGACCTCGTGGACCGGCTGGGCGGCATCGAGCAGATCGACGACCTGGTCGCAGCCCTCCATCGGGCCCAGGTCGATGCGCAGCAGGCGCGGGGTCGGGCTCAGGTTGTGGATCGCGACGACGGCCGAGCGCTCCCAGTCGCAGCGGTGGGCGAGCACGGCGTCGTCGCCGGTGTCGAGCAGCATCGTCGTGCCCCAGCCCAGCTCGGGCGTCTCGCGCCGGCGGCGGATCATCCGCTCCATCCAGGTGAGCAGGGAGTCGGCCCGCCGGCGCTGGTCTGCGACGTTGACCGCCAGCGGACCGAACTGGCCGTCGGGGACGGGACGGGCCAGGCGGGACGGCCTTGCCGGGGAGAACCCGGCGTTCTTGCCGTCGGTCCACTGCATCGGCGTGCGCACGCTCAGGCGGCCATCGATGTCGAGGTTCTCGCCCATGCCGATCTCCTCGCCGTAGAACAGCACCGGCGTGCCGGGGAGGCTGAACAGCAGGCTGTACACCATCCGGATGCGGTCCTGGTCGCCGTCGAGCATCGGCGGGAGCCGCCGGCGCAGGCCGCGACCGAACAGCTGCATGTGCTCCTCGGGGCCGAAGGCGTCGAACACCTCCTGGCGCTCGTCCTCGCTCAGCTGGTCGAGGGTGAGCTCGTCGTGGTTGCGCACGAAGATCGCCCACTGGGCGTCCTCGGGGATCTCCGGCCGGGCGTCGAGCGCGCCCCGGATCGGACCGGCGTCGCAGCGGGCCAGGGCCAGGTACATGGCCTGCATGAGCGGGAAGTCGAAGAGCAGCTCGAGCTCGTCGTCGTCGCCGAAGAACTCGACCAGCTGGTCCGGGGGCAGGTTGACCTCGCCGAGCAGCACCGAGTCGCCTCGTCGCCGGGCCATGAAGGCGCGCAGATCGCGGATCAGCTCGTGGGGATCGAGGGACAGCTCGCCGTCGGCATCGGTGGCCTCGGTCTCGATGAGGAACGGCACCGCGTCGACGCGGAAGCCGTCGACCCCGACCTGGAGCCAGAATCCGGCGATCTTGGCGATCTCCTCGCGCACGGCGGGGTTGCCGATGTTGAGGTCGGGCTGGTGGGAGTAGAAGTGGTGCAGGTACCACTCCCCGGTCTTGTCGTCCTCGGTCCAGATGCTGTCCTCGGCGTCGGGGAAGACGTTCTCGGCGTGGGGCTGCTCCGGCTCCTCCTCGGCCCACACGTACCAGTCCCGGTAGGGGCTGGCCTTGGAGCGGCGGGCGCTGCGGAACCACGGGTGCTGGTCGGAGGTGTGGTTCACGACCAGGTCGACGATGACGCGCATGCCGCGGTCCTTGGCCGTGCGGATGAACGCGACGAGGTCCCCGAGGGATCCGAGGCTCGCGTCGACCGAGTAGTAGTCCGTGATGTCGTAGCCGTCGTCCCGGTTCGGGGAGGGGTAGAAGGGCATCAGCCAGATGCAGGTGACCCCGATGCCGGCGAGGTAGTCGACCCGGTCGGTGAGGCCGGGGAGGTCGCCGGTGCCGTCGCCGTCGGTGTCGAGGAACGTCTCGACGTCCAGGCAGTAGATGACCCCGTTCTTCCACCACAGGTCGCTGGTGCGCGGGGCGCTCATCGGTCGCTCCCTCCGTCGTCGGCCTGCAGGGAGGGCAGGACGTGCTCGGCGAACGCGTCGATGAACGCGTCCTGGGTCTGGCCGACGTGGTGGAGCCAGAGCGAGTCGACGCCGAGCTCCACGTACTCCTGCAGCCAGGTGAGGTGCTGGCCGACGTCGGACGACACGAGCACCTTCTCCCGCACGTCGGCGGCGGTGACGTGGACGGCGGCGGCGTCGAACTGCGCCGGCATCTCGAGGTTCCAGGCCAGGGTGGAGTCGAACACGTTGGTGCGCCACTGCTCGTGGGCCACGGCCTCGGCGGTGGCCTCGTCGGGGTCGTAGGCCAGGTGCACCTGGAGGAAGATCGGCTTGCCGTCGCCACCGCCCTCGCGGAACGCATCGAAGACCTTCCGGAGCACGTCGTGGGGTTGGTTGGTCGTGATGAGGGCGTCCGCCCAGCCGCCGACCGTCCGAGCGGTCGCCTCGCTGATCGCAGCGCCGACGAGCATCGGCGGCTCCGACGGCAGGTCCCACAGGCGGGCCCGGTCGACCGTGACGAGGCCGTCGTGGGTGACCTCCTCCCCGGCCAGCAGGGCCTTGATGATGTCGACGCACTCGAGCAGGCGACGGTCCCGCGTCGGCTTGTCCGGCCATCGCTCGCCGGTGATGTGCTCGTTCAGCGCCTCACCCGACCCGAGGGCGGTCCAGAACCGACCCGGGTACATCTCGGCCAGGGTGGCGATGGCGTGGGCGATGATCGCCGGGTGGTAGCGCTGCACCGGGGCGTTCACCACGCCGCAGCGCCCCGAGGTGGCCTCGAGGGCGGCGCCGAGCCAGGACCAGGCGAAGCCCGAGTGGCCCTGGCGCTCGCCCCACGGGGCGATGTGGTCCGAGCAGCTCACGTCGTCGAAGCCGGCCCGATCGGCCCGCTTGGCGGCGTCGAGGAGGGCGCTGGGGGCCAGCTGCTCGTGGGACGCGTGGAACCCGACTCGTGTCATGGCTGGCGTCCGTACCCCGCCCCGTTTGGTTTCGCACCTCCGTTCGTGACCGGATCCGGTCATCGACGGGGGTGCGAACGCCTCAGAGGGCGAGGGTGGTCCGGAAGAACTCGAGGATGCGGTGCTCCATCGACTCGCGGTCGGCCTCCTGGCGGGGCATGTGCCGCTCGTCGGGGTACAGGAGCAGGCGGTGGTCGATGTCGGTGTGGACGAGCGCGTTGACGAGGCGAGCGGTGTGGCGGAAGTGCACGTTCTCGTCGATGAGGCCGTGCACGAGCAGCAGGTGGCGATCCCGCATGCCCTCGACGTGGGTCATCACCGACGCGCCGCGGTAGCCGTCGGGGTTCCCGGCCGGCGTGCCCATGTATCGCTCGGTGTAGTGCGTGTCGTAGCCGTCCCAGGACGTCACGGGTGCGCCGGCGCACGCGCTGCGGAACACATCGGGTCGCCGGGCGAGGCACATCGCGCTCAGGTAGCCGCCGTAGCTCCAGCCGTAGATGCCGACGCGGTCGGGGTCCGTCGTGCCCTCGGCGACCAGCGCCTCGACGAGGCGGACCTGGTCGTCGACCTCCACCGTGCCCATGCGGTGGTGCAGCGCGCCCTCGAAGGCCAGGCCCCGGTCGGTGGACCCCCGCCCGTCGATCACCGCGACGCAGAAGCCCTCCTGGCGCAGGAGCTGGGCCCGCAGCGCGACGGTGGGGGCCCAGGACCGGGTGACGAGCTGAGCGTGCGGGCCGCCGTACACCCACACCACCGTCGGGAACGGCCCCTCCCCGTCGGGGCGGTACACCGCGGCGTGCAGCTCGGTCGGCGGGCCCCCGGCATCGAGCGGCTCGGTGTCGACGGTGCGCAGCGCCGGCGGTCGGAGCGCGAGCTCGTCGACCCGGGGGTCGTCGGCGGAGTCGTGAAGGGCGTGGGTCCGGTCGCCGGCGTGGAGCACCGTCCGGGGCGGCGCGCCGGAAATCGAGGTGGTGTGCACCCAGGCGCCGGCCTCCGGATGGGCGACCGCGCCGTGGACCCCGGCCTCGGTGGTGAGCCGCTCGACCGGCCCGGCGTCGAGGCCGACGCGGTGGACGTGGCGCTCGAGCGGCGACGCTCCGGTGGCGCGGAACCACACCGTCCCGGCGCCGACCCCGACGACGTCGGTGACCACCCAGTGGCCCTCGGTCAGGACGTGGCGGAGTCCGCCGTCGGGCTCCCGCACCTCGAGGTGGCGGAACCCGGTCCGCTCGCTGGCCCACAGCAGCGACCCGTCGGGCAGCGGTCGGAGGACGTCGTGGAGGTTGATCCAGGTGTTCGACGCCTCGGTCCAGAGCAGCGTGCCGGGCACGGTGCCGTCCCGGGCTGCCGACACGTCGTACCGGACGACGTCGAGGCGGCGCTGGTCGCGCGACTGGAGCTGCACCACGACGGCCTCGTCGTCGACCCAGTCGACCCGAGCCACGTAGCGGTCGCCGCCGATGTCGCTGGCATCGAGGTCGAGCCAGGCCGGCGACGCCGCCCCGCTGCCGTCGGTGGGCACGACGCCCACCCGCACGAGCGCGTTCGCCGCTCCGGCGAAGGGGTACCGGTGGTCCTCCTGCGCGCCGGCGCCGACCTCGTCGCTGCCCTGGTGGACGATGCGGTACACGGGGATGTGGGTCTCGTCGACCTCGCAGAACGCGACGTGGGCGCCGTCCGGGGAGAACCAGAAGCCCCCGGGCCGGCCCATCTCCTCCTGGGCCACGTACTCGGCCAACCCGTTGGTGCGCCCGGTACCCGCCGCCCCGGCGGTGACCGCCAGCGGCGAGGCGGCCTCGACGTCGGCGACGTGGACCTCGTCGCCGGCGACGAAACCGACGAGGGTGCCGTCGGCGGAGAGCCGGGCGTCCAGGATGGCGCCGTCGACGGCGTCCGCCGGGACCACGAGGCGGGGCGGGTGGTCCTCGCCCCCGGCGAGGCCGTCGAGCAGCCACAGCCCGTCGGCCATCGGCACCAGCACCCGGTCGGCTCGGTCGGCCCACTGGTACCGGGTCACCCCGACGGCCAGCTCACGGGCCCGCTCCCGGCGCAGGCGCTCCTCGAGCCCGACGGTCGCCTCGTCGACCGCGGCGCCGGGCGTCGGGAGGCGGCGCGTCGTGCCGCGATCGACGTCGACGACGTGCAGCGACTGGTGGAGGCTGCCGGGCTCGGCGAGCAGGTAGGTCACGGCGCGACCGTCGGGCGAGAAGCGGACGGACGTCGGCGCGGTGGTGCCCGGCGCGGGCCGCCGGGCCACGTCGGTGGTGGTCAGCGCACGCATCGGCGCGACCCTACGGGGCGTCTTCCCCGGCGGGTGGTGGGGTACGGACCCCGACATGGCAGACCCCGAGCCAGGAGACGCACCGATGGATCCCCGCCATCCGAGCAAGCACGGCAACGAGGTCGTGGAACCCGCGACGCAGGCCGAGGTGAGCCGTCGACGCGACGCCCAGGCCGGGCAGACCGACGAGCTCCTCGGCACGCCCACCACCCCGGCGCTCCCGTCGTCCATGGGCAAGGGCATGTTCGCCGGCGCGGCCATCGGCGCGGTGGTCGGTGCACTGCTGCTGACGCCCCTGGCCTTCGCCAACATCCTCGATCTCGACTTCTTCGTCCGCCTGGTCATCGTCTGGGTCGCCGGCGCCGCGGCCGGCGCCACGATCGGCGCGGTGTTCTTCGCCGGCGCCAAGGCCGAGATGGACAACCCGGAGAACGACGAGTACCTCTACGCGGATGGCCCTTCGGACGACCGCCGCCAGGGACCTGGCCTCGACTGAACCCCGACGCCTCCGGGGGCTGCTCGCGCTGGTGCTCGGCCTCACCCTCGCCGCCTGCGGCGGCGACGACATCGCGGTCGAGCGCTCCGGCGGTGCAGCACCGCTGACCGCCGAACGCGCCGTCGAGGCGACGACCACGGCGGTGCCGACGACCCTCGCGCCGGCCACCACCGCCGCGCCGCCGACCACGGCGGCCCCACCCACCACGGCGGCGGTCCCGCGAGTCCTGGTCGACACGGGGTTCGCGCCCTTCGCCACCGTCGACCAGGTGGTGCTCGTCCACCCCGCGGCGCAGGTGGAGACGGTCGGGTTCCACGAGTCCAACCACGACGGCGCCCGCCAGCTGGCGCCCACGGAGTCCGCGGCCCGACCGATCGAGCTCGAGACGCGGGACCGAGGCACGGGTTCGCGGAGCGCGGCGGACGTCGTGGTCGCCCCCGACGCCGAGATCCGCTCGCCGGTCACGGGCACCGTGAAGCGGGCCGGCGGCTACATCCTCTACTGCGAGCACGACGACGACTTCGCCGTCATCGAGCCCGACGCCCGCCCCGGCTGGGAGGTCAAGGTCCTCCACATCGACGGCGTGCAGGTCCAGGCCGGTCAGCGGGTCGAGGCCGGTGCCACGGTGCTCGCCCCCCGGCCCACGCCGCTGCCGTTCGCGTCCCAGGTCGACGACCACACGGCGTCGCCGGCCTGGCCTCACGTGCACATCGAGGTCGTGGACACCAGCATCCCCGATCGTCCGTCCCCGGGCGGGAGCGGCTGCTGAAGCCACCGGTCGTCCACCTCGTGGCCATCGTCGATCCACCGCATGGCTGGTAGAAGGAGGCGGTGCGCATCCTCGTGACAAACGACGACGGGATCGACTCGCTCGGCCTGCACGTCCTCGCCCGCCGGCTCACCGAGGTCGGCGACGTCGTGGTCGTCGCCCCCGACCGGGAGTACTCGGGCTTCGGCGCCGCGCTCGGCACCCTCCACCTCATGCAGCCCGAGGTGCAGCGGGAGCACATCGACGGCGTCCCGGAGGCGTGGTCGGTCAGCGGCCCGCCGGCCCTGTGCGTGTACTTCGCGCGGTTCGGGTGCTTCGGGGACATCGACCTGGTCGTCTCGGGCATCAACCCGGGCGCCAACACCGGCCGGGCGATCTACCACTCGGGCACGGTCGGCGCCGCCATCACGGCCCGCAACGGTGGGCTCAACGGGGTCGCCGTGAGCCAGTCCGTGGTCGGGTTCGGCGTCGAGGGCCAGGGCTGGGACGAGATGATCCAGGACCAGCGATGGGACACGGCAGCCGAGGTCGCCGCCCGGGTCACCGAGGCGCTGATCGACGACCTGCCCGAGCCGCCCCTCGTGGTCAACATCAACGTCCCCAACGTCGGGCTGGAGGAGATCACCGCCTGGCGCCACGCCGAGGTGGGCGCGATCCCGCCGCGGTCGATGTCGTCGGCCACCCTCGTGCCCCGCGAGGGCTACGAGGAGACCTTCACGGTGGCGATGGAGTGGGGCGACCCGGTCGAGCTGCCGATCGAGACCGATGGCGGCTCGGTGGAGGCCGGTGAGGTGTCGATCAGCTACCTGAGTCGCATCGTCCACGAGCCCGGCTCGACGATCCCCGCCATCGACGGGGTGCTGGACGGGCTGACCGGCGGCTGACGTCGCCGACCGGGCGTCACCGCAGCGACGGGTGGGCCCGGGCCAGCACCGGCACCAGGACCTGGCGGGGCACCACGTTGGCGATCGCCGCACCGAGCCGGTTGAGCGGGCCCGGGATGCTGACCATGCGACCGTCCTCGAGGGCGTCCACCGCGATCCGGCCCACCTCCTCGACCGGGACCCACATGGCCTCGGGCAGGGGGTTGCCGTCGGCGAGGTCGTCCATGCCGGACGCGTGGCCGAACTCGGTGCGCACCGGGCCCGGGCACAGCGCGGTGACGGTGACCCCGTGGGGGCCGAGCTCGCCGGCGAGGGAGGTGGTGTAGGAGCGGACGAAGGCCTTGCTGGCGGCGTACCCGGCCTGGCCGGGCAGCGGCTGGTAGGAGGCGGTCGATGCCACGTTGAGGATCGCGCCTCGGCCCCGCTCGACCATGCCGGGCGCCACGAGCGCGCAGAGGTGGTCGACCGCCTCGACGTTGGTGCGCAGCATCTGGATCTCGCGGCCGGGGTCGACGTCGACGACGGGTCCGACGGTGGAGAAGCCGGCGTTGTTGACGAGGACCTCGGGCGTCAGCCCCCGCTCGGCAACGGCCTCCACGACGGCGCGGCGCTGCGCCGGCTCGGTCAGATCGGCCACCACGACCTCGGCCCGGATGTCGTGGCGCTCGGCCAGCTGGCCGGCCAGGGTCTCCAGGCGGTCGAGGCGGCGTGCGACGAGGGTGACACCGTGGCCCCGGGAGGCCAGGACGCGTGCGATCTCGGTGCCGATGCCCGAGGAGGCGCCCGTGACGATGCAGGTGCGATCCGGTGCGGGGGACGGGATGGGCATGGCCCGAGGCTACGGGTGCTCCGCGGGGATCGGCTCCTCGCCGCGCACGGTGATCCGCCACATCTCCCGGCGCTGGCCGGCGTAGTCGGCGATCGGGTTGTGCAGGGTGCACCGGTTGTCCCAGACGGCGATCGAGCCCGGTCGCCAGCGGAACCGGCACGTGTACGCCGGGTGCTGGGAGACGTCGAAGAGGTGGTCGAGCAGCGCCCGGCTCTCGTCCGGCCACCAGCCCTCGATGGACTCCGTGTAGCCCCAGTTGACGAAGAGCGCCGTGCGCCCGGAGTCCGGGTGCCGCCGCAGGATCGGCTGGGCCCGCCGCAGGTGGGCGTCCTCGCCGTAGCGGATGGCCATGTTCTCCACGAGCTCGTTGTGCGTGGCCTGGGCGCCGTAGGCCTTCTGCGGCGAGTGCACGGCCCGCAGGCCGGCGAGGGTGGATCGCAGCCCGGGGGACAGGTGCTGGGCGGCGAGGTAGAGGTTGGCCCAGAGGGTGTCGCCGCCGTGGTCGGGCACGTCGTGGCCGTAGAGGATCGTGAACGCCGGCGGCTCCGCCTGGAAGGACCAGTCCGAGTGCCACGCGCCGCCGAAGACGAGCGGCACCTTCTCGTCGGCCTCCTTCACCACCTTCACCACGTGGGGGTGGGACTCGAGCCCGTCCACGAAGGGGTCGTCGCCGTAGGGGCCCCATCCGGACGCGAACGAGGAGAACGAGTCCAGGTCCAGTGACTGGTCCCGGAAGAAAACGACGAGGTGGTCGACCGAGGCTTGGCGCACCTCGGCCAGGGCGTCGTCGCCGAGCCGGGTCACGTCGAGGTGCGCGCCGCCGGGACCGAAGACCTCGGCACCGAGGGCGCCGGCGAGGGGGCGCACCTCGATGTGGTCGTAGCTGCGGGCCTCGTTGTTGGCGGCATCGGTGGCGAAGATCATCGGGTGCTCCTGGCTGGGACGGCTGGACCCATTGGAGCGCACCTGCTCACAGGCGGACCAGCAGCTGGGCCAGGACGATCTTGGCCACCATGGCTGCGGGGTACAGGGCGGTGTACCCGAGGGGCACCTGCGGGCTGTGGTCGCTGGAGGTGTCGGCGAAGGCCAGCACGGCCGGCTGGGTCTGCAGGCCGGCGACCGCGCCGGACGCGGCGGGACCCTCCAGGTGGGCGACGCGACCGACCGTCCATCGCAGCACCAGCATCGCGGTGGCCACGACGGCGATCGACGCAGCGACGACCTTCGCGCCCTCGACGGTGAAGGCCGAGGCGGCGAAGGCCTCGCCCGAGCGCGTGCCGACGGCCGCGAGGAACACGACCGTGCCGAGGTGCCGCAGGCCGGTGGAGACCTGGTGGCCGATGCTGAAGCTCACGGGTCCGAGCCGTCCGGCGGCACCCAGCGCCAGGCCGGCCAGCAGCGCCCCGCCGCCGGCACCGAGGCGCAGGCCGCCCGGGAACGTGATCAGCCCGAACAGCACGCCGGCGACCAGACCGGCGGACAGGGCGACGAAGTCGATGTCGGTCAGCTGGGTCTCGGAGTCACCGAACAGGGCGCTCACGGCGTGCAGCTCGGCGACGGGTGCGACGACGCGGACGCGGTCTCCGGCCTCGAGGACCATGTCCGGGCGGGCGACCATGTCCACGTCGCTGCGCCGCACCCGCGTCGCCGTCGCGCCGAAGCGCCCGGCCAGGTCCAGCTCGCTCAACCGGCGCCCGACCACGTCGGGGTCCGAGACGGTGATGCGCCGGAAGTCCACGGTCGAGCGGTCGAGCGCCACCGCACCCTTCTGGACGTGCTCGCCGAGCGCTTCGACCACGGCGGCGACCCGGTTCGCAGGGCCCACGACGGTGACCACGTCCCCCTGGAGCACCACGGTGTCGGGCGTGGCGACCTCGCTGGTGCCGGATCTGATGCACCGGCCGAAGGAGACGTCGGACGGGAGCAGGCCGAGCGGCATGCGCTCCCGCGTCACGAGCACGGCCCACGCCACGATGTCGTCGTCGGGCTCGGGGCCGGGGCCGGTGCGCAGCGCGGCCGACGCGGCCAGCAGCGCGACGAGCACGCCGGCCGGGTAGGCGATGGCGTAGGTGATCGCCGCGCCGGAGCCGTCGGGTCCCGTCGCATCCAGCACCGCGCCGAGGGCCGGCGTGTTCGTGGTGGACCCGGCGAACAGCCCGGCGACCTCGACGGATCCGAGGTCGAGGACCGCCCCCGCGCCGGCCGCCACGATCGCGGCGGCGCCGGTGGCGATGGCGACGACGGCCAGGGACCGCAGGCCGTTCCCCCGCAGACCGGCGACGAACGCGGGGCCGGTGGCCAGCCCGACCGTGTAGGTGAACAGGACGAGCCCGAGCTCCATGACGTCCTCGGAGAGCACGAGCTCGGGCTCGAGGCCGGAGGCGGCGAGCCCGGCGAAGAGCACCGCGGCGGGGCCGAGCCCGACGCCGCGGATGCGAAGACGGCCGACGGCCGAGCCGATCCCGATCACCAGGAAGAGCAGCAGGACGGGGTGATCGGAGATCAGGTCCACCGACGCCATCCTGTCTGCCCTGGGCAGACTGCGCGTGTGGTCTCGGTGGCGCTCGTGCTCGGTGGTGGCGGCTTCGCCGGCGCGGCCTGGCACGGGGCGGTCCTGGCCGCGCTCGACGAGGCCGGATGGGACGCCCGGCGCGCCGATCTCGTGATCGGCACCTCGGCCGGCTCCAACGTCGCTGCGGTGCTGCGCCTCGGGGTGCCGCCCGCCGACCTGTTGGCCGGTGCGCTGGGTCGTCCGCTGAGCCCGGAGGGCGCGTCGCACGCAGCCCGCGCTGGCGGACCGATGGACCTGCCGGCGCCGAAGCTGGGCCTGGCCCGGCCGGTCGCACCCCGCCTCGCGCTCCGGGCCGTCGCCCGGCCGTGGCGGTTCAACCCGCTGCTGGCCTTGGCCGGGCTGCTGCCCACAGGCCGGGTGCCGACCGCCGTCATCGGCGACCGGATCCGAGCCACCCACGACGATCCCTGGCCCGAGGATCCCACCTGGATCTGCGCGGTCCGCATGCCCGAGGGGCGCCGCACGGTGTTCGGGCGCGACGTGGACGCCGACCTCGCCACCGCGGTCGAGGCCTCGTCCGCGATCCCCGGCTACTTCGCTCCGGTCGAGCACGCAGGCGCCACCTACGTCGACGGCGGGGTGCACTCGCCGACCAACGCGGACCTGGCCGCCGGGCTCGGCTTCGACATCGTCGTCGTCTCCTCACCCATGTCGGGCACCCGTGCCGCGCTGCGGGCCGGCTGGACCGGTGCCCGACCGCTCCACCGGGCGACCCTCGCCCGCGAGGTGCGGGCCCTGCGCCGCCACGGCACCCGCGTGCTGGTGCTGCAGCCCGGGCCGGAGGTGGTGGCCGCGGTCGGTCCGAGCTCGATGGATCCCGCCCGGCGCCGTCGGGTCGCCGAGGTCGCCCACGCCGACGTGCAGGCCCACCTGGCGAGCCCGCTCGTCGCCGACCGCCTCGACCTGCTGCGGTCCTGAGCGCCCGGGCTCGCGGGTAGCGAGCGGGGACGACCGCCACGACGAGGAGGCACAGGATGACGACGTACGGCTACTTCCTGTCCAGCGAGGAGCACACCCCCGCCCAGCTGGTCCGCCAGGCCGTCCTGGCCGAGGAGGCCGGGTTCGAGGCCCTCTGGATCTCGGATCACTTCCACCCGTGGAACGACGCGCAGGGCGAGAGCCCGTTCGTGTGGGGCGTCATCGGTGCCATCGCCAACGCGACCTCGCTCCCGATCACCACCGCCGTGACGTGTCCGACGATCCGGATCCACCCGGCGATCATCGCCCAGGCCGCCGCGACCAGCGCGCTGCTCACGGAGGGGCGCTTCAACCTCGGGGTCGGCACCGGGGAGAACCTCAACGAGCACGTCCTCGGCGACCGCTGGCCGCCCGCCGACGTGCGCCTCGAGATGCTGGAGGAGGCCATCGAGGTCATGCGAGCGCTGTGGACCGGGGATCAGGTGACCCACCGCGGCCGGCACTACACGGTGGAGAACGCTCGGCTCTACACGCTGCCCGAGTCGCCTCCGCCCGTCTACGTCTCCGGCTTCGGTCCCAAGGCGGTGTCCCTCGCCGCTCGCATCGCCGACGGCTACTGCGGCACAAGCCCCGACGCCGAGCTCGTCGGCCAGTACCGCAGCGAGGGCGGGTCCGGTCCGGCCCAGGCCGGTGTGAAGGTGTGCTGGGGCCCCGACCGCGACCGGTGCGTGCAGACCGCGCACCGGCTGTGGGGGCCCAACGGCGTCCCCGGGGAGGCGTCCCAGGAGCTGCCGATGCCGGCGCACTTCGAGCAGGCCGGCGCCCTCGTCACCGAGGAGATGGTGTCGGAGAAGTTCGCGTGCGGCCCCGACCTCGACGAGCACCTCGGCTCGATCGGCGAGTTCCGCGAGGCCGGCTACGACGAGATCTTCGTGTCCCAGATCGGCGAGACGTCCGAGGAGTTCTTCCGCTTCGCCCGCGAGGACCTGCTCCCGGGGCTGCGCGACGCCGGCTGAGCACGGTCCCCGTCCGGTCGGAACGTCCCACGAGGCGGGCGTGAATGGCCCGGGGCCTTGTGACCTTCGGCCCCGGTGGCCTCCTGCGGCCGTCCGTATGGTTCTCCACATGCCCGATCGGGCGACGGAACACCAAGAGGCAAAGGACGCAACCATGACCTTGACCGAGGATCGCTCCTCCACCACCCCGCAGACTCCGGTCGACAAGCCGATCCCGGTGACCCGGCGTCGGATCGACCACCTCCTCATCGGCGCCGGCGTCCTCGCCGCCGTCGTGCTGGCCATCGCCGGCGGCCTGCTCACCTGGGGCAGCAACTTCGCCGAGGACTACGTGAGCGACGAGCTCACCGCCCAGAACATCACCTTCCCGCCCTCCGAGGCCCTCGTCGAAGATGGTCGCGAGGACCTGGCGGAGTACGGCGGCGAGCAGGTCACCACCGGCGAGCAGGCCGAGGCCTACGCCAGCTACATCCAGGGCCACGTCGAGGCCACCGCCGGCGGCCTCACCTACGCCGAGATCCCGGACCGTGCGGCACGGACCGCCCTGCAGGAGGCCATCGACAGCGGCGCTCCCGAGGCCGAGATCGCCGAGCTGGAGCAGGAGGCGACCACCCTCAGCCAGCAGCGTGACACGGTCTTCAAGGGCGAGATGCTGCGAGGCACGCTCCTGAACGCCTACGCCTGGTCCACCATGGGCCAGATCGCCGGCATCGCCGCAACCGCCGCCTTCGCCGCAGCAGCGGTCATGGTGGTCCTGTCGGCCGCCGGTGCGATGCACCTCCGCAAGGTCGGCAAGACGGCCTGACGGAACCGGACCCGCTGAGCGGGTCTGCTCCGAGAGCGAAGAGCCCGGTGGCACCGCCACCGGGCTCTTCCGCGTCCGGGCCGCCGACGCACGCGGCGTGCGGGTTGCCATGATCGTCCGGTGCGCCTGCTGCCGACGTCCCGCCCGATCCGCATCGGCCTGCTCGTGGCGCTCGTCGTCCTGGTGGGCCTCGGCGTCGCGTTCCGCCAGCAGGTCGGCGACGTCTACGGCTACGTCTTCCCCGACGGCATCGTCGACGACGCCGAAGACCGCACGAGCGCGCCGGCCCCGACGACGCCGGACGAGCCGACCACCTCCACGACGGCACCCTCCACCACGACGTCGCCGACGCCGCCCGAGACGGGAGAGGATCCGGCAGTGGTGCTGGAGCCGGTCGTCGAGCTGCCCGGTCCGTCGGCCGCGGTCGACCTGGCGGGACCGGGGCCGATCCTGGTGTCGACCCTGGACGGGCGCGTCCACGCCGTGGACCTCGACGCCGGGACGAGCGAGGTGGTCCTCGATCTGTCCGACCGGGTGTCGACGGGCGGCGAGCGGGGGTTGCTCGGGCTGGCGCTCGACCCGACCGGCGACCGCCTCTACCTGAACTACACCAACACCGCAGGCGACACCGAGGTGCGGTCGGTCGCCATGGACGGCGACCGGCCGGCCGAGTCGCCGGACTCGTCCGTGCTGCACCTCGAGATCGGCCAGCCCTACCGCAACCACAACGGCGGCAACCTGGTCTTCGGGCCCGACGGTGCCCTCTGGATCGGGGTGGGCGACGGGGGCAGCGCCAACGACCCGGCCGGCGTGGCCCAGGACCCCGACGTCCTGCTCGGCAAGATGCTCCGCGTCCTGCCCGACCCGGCGGGAGGCGTGGTGGCCCCGGCCTCCAACCCGGACTGGGGCGAGCGCCCGGAGATCTGGGCCATCGGGCTGCGCAACCCGTGGCGGTACTCCTTCGACCGCGCCACCGGGCAGCTGTGGATCGCCGACGTCGGCCAGAACGCCCGGGAGGAGGTCACCGTCGTGGACCCGACCGCCGATCGGGTGAACCTCGGCTGGAACCGGCTCGAAGGCACCCGTCCCCTGGCCGGGGAGCCCGGTCCGGACCTCACCGACCCGCAGCTCGAGTACACCCACGACGAGGGGTGCTCGATCACCGGTGGTCACGTGTACCGGGGCGAGGACAACCCCTCGCTGCAGGGGTGGTACCTCTTCGGCGACTTCTGCGGTGGGTGGATCCGAGCGGTCCCGGCCGATGCCCCGGGGTCGCCGCCGGTGGAGCTGGTCTCGGGCTTCGGGCCGGTGCTGTCCTTCGCCGAGCTGGAGGACGGTGAGCTGCTCGTGCTGGGGCAGACGGGCGTCCACGCCGTCAGTGCGCCAGGCTGAGGCATCGCACCATCGACCCAGGGGTAAGGGAGCGCGCATGAAGGTCCTCATCGCTGTCGACGACGAGCCGGAGTCGGAGGACGCGATGTCCTTCGCCCAGGAGCTCGTCCCCGACGACGCCGCCGTCATCGTCGTGAACGTGGCCCGCAGCACCATCACGCCCTACGGCACGATCGGAGGTCTCGGGGCGGCCTACGCCGGCAGCCCCACCCTCAGCGCCGAGGCCGACCTGCGGGCCCAGGAGCTGGCCGACCAGGAGGCGGCCCAGGTCGTCGAACGGGCCGGCGAGGCCCTGCACGCCGACGAGCGGCGGGTCGAGCACGGCGACGTCGGGCCGACCATCTGCAAGGTCGCCGAGGACGAAGGCGTCGACCTCGTGGTCCTCGGCACCCACGATCGCAGCCGCTGGTCGCGCCTGTGGTTCGGCTCGGTGTCCGAGCACGTGGTGCGCCACGCGCCGTGCCCGGTGCTGGTGGTGCGGCGATGAGCACGCCGAACCCGACCCAGCCCGAGCCGATGCCCGGCCCCGACCCCGACCGCCCGCCGGTGCCGGACCCGACGCCGAACCCCGGTCCCGGTCCGCAGCCGCCCGATCCTGCCCCGCCGGTCCCGGATCCGGGGCCGGACCCCGATCCGCAGCCGTCGCCGGACCCGCTGCCGGGCCGGCCTCGCCCGCCGGTCCCGAACCCGCAGGCATCGCCGGCCGATCGAGCCGGCTGACGCGCTAGCTGCGCAGCTTCTTGCGCTTCTTGCGCACGGTCTTGGTCACGTCGTCCACCTGGTGGCGGGCGTCGTCCGCGAAGTGCTCGGCCTTCTTGCGAGCGCGATCCGCGGCCTTGCGAGCCGACTTCGAGGTCTTCTGCAGCCGGGCGCGGGCCTCCTCGGCGCGGGCCTCGGCCTGCTTGCGGGCACGCGCCGCCTGTGCTTCGGCCTTCTCCCGTCGGACGCGGCGGCGCTCGTCCTTGCGCGCGTCCTTCGCGCTCTGCAGCGCGTCGAGCTCGCTGCCCTTCAGGTCGTGCTCCACGGTCTCGAGGCGCTCCGCCAGCGCAGCACGGAGCGCGGACGTCTGCTCCAGGTCGGCGCGGGTGGCGGCCAGGTCGGCCTCGGCCTCGGTCAGCAGCTCCTTCTTGGACTTCCAGCCCACGAGGCCGAGCGTCGTGACCGACAGCGTCTTGCGGATGATTCCCACTGGGTCGCCTCCAGGGTTCAGGGGTGGGGACAGCGGTGGCCTTCCTACCCGATCCGCCGGCCGCCCATGTGGGCGACCCCCCTGATCCCTGTCGTCGGCATGAGGCGTGCCGCCACCGGCAAGGAAGCCCAGGGCCACCCACGAGCGACGTATCGTGGCCGGAGAACACCCTCGAGGGAGCCCGACATGGAGCACGACCAGACCCCGCCCGACCAGACCACGCCCGACACGGAGGCTGCCGGTCAGGCCGACTTCGTGGTCGTGGCCAACCGCCTCCCGGTCCGGCTCGAGGACGACGGGTCGTGGGCGCTGAGCCCCGGCGGCCTGGTGTCGGCGATGCTCCCGGTGATGCGCGAGCGGTCCGGCTCCTGGGTCGGCTGGGACGGCAGCGACGACGGCGAGGCGCAGCGCTTCGAGTTCGAGGGCATCACGCTGTCCGCCCTGGCCCTGTCTCACCAGGAGCGCGAGGAGTACTACGGCGGCGCCTGCAACGAGACGATCTGGCCGCTGTTCCACGACGCGATCGAGACCACGCAGTTCCACCGCGAGACATGGGCTGCGTACCGCACGGTCAACCAGCGCTTCGCCGACGCGGCCTGCGCCGAGCTCGCCGAGGGCGGCACGGTGTGGGTGCACGACTACCAGCTGCAGCTGGTGCCCCGGATGATCCGCGCGCAGCGACCCGACGTGCGGATCGGCTTCTACCTGCACATCCCGTTCCCTCCGCTGGAGCTGTTCTCCCGCCTGCCGTGGCGGGCCGAGCTCCTCGCCGGCCTGCTCGGTGCCGACGTGATCGGCGTGCAGACCCAGGCCGACGCCCGCAACGTCCTCTACGGCGTGCGTCGGTTCTGCGAGGTCGACGACCTCACCTTCGCCGGCGACGGTGGCGTCGTGCGCACCGGCCGGGAGACCTCGGTCGTCAAGGCCTTCCCCATCTCCGTCGACTACGAGGCGATCGCCGAGCAGGCCGCCACCGACGAGGTCGAGCTGGCCGTGAAGGAGCTGCGCAAGGAGCTCGGCGACCCGAAGCACGTGCTGCTCGGCGTCGACCGGCTCGACTACACCAAGGGCATCGACCTGCGGCTCAAGGCGATCCACGAGCTGCTGATGGAGCACCGCCTCGATCCCCGGTCCACGGCCGTGATCCAGGTCGCCGTGCCCAGCCGGGAGGACGTGCAGGGCTACGACTCGGTGCGCAACCGGGTCGAGCAGCTCGTCGGCACCATCAACGGCGACTACGGCAAGCTGGGCCGGCCGGTGGTGCAGTACATCCACAAGAGCCTCCCGTTCTCCGAGCTGCTCGTGCTGTACCGGGCCGCCGACGTGCTGCTGGTGACCCCGTTCCAGGACGGCATGAACCTGGTCGCGAAGGAGTACGTGGCGGCCCGCGTCGACGACACCGGGGCGCTGGTGCTCTCCGAGTTCGCCGGCGCCGCCGAGGAGCTCAGCGAGGCCTTCCTGGTGAACCCCTACGACACCGAGCACCTCAAGGAGCAGATCGCGGCCGCGGTCTCGATGGACGACGAGGAGCAGCGCTCGCACATGCACGCGATGCGAGACACCGTGCAGCGCAACGACCTCGCTGCGTGGGCCACGGCGTTCCTCGCCCTGCTGTCCATCAGCTGACCGAAACCTACGATTCCTCCATGCCGTCCCTCTTCGACCGCGTCTGCATCAACCTCCAAGCCGTGGACACCGTCCGCCGGATGGGGCTGCTGCACCCGAAGATGGCGACGACCGCCCTGCAGTCGGCGAAGCGGTGGGGGCCGACCCTCGCCGCCGGCTTCGCCGCGGGCGTCGCCCGCCGCGGCGACCAGGCCGCCATCGTCGACGACGACGGGACGCTCACGTTCCGCCAGGTGCACCAGCAGTCGAGCGCGCTGGCCAACGCGCTGGCCGACCGCGGCGTGGGGCCCGAGACGCCGGTGGCGCTGCTCGCGCGCAACAGCCGGTGGTTCGTCCTGGCCGTGGCCGCGCTGGACAAGCTCGGCGCCACCGTCCTGTACATGAACACCGGCTTCGCCGGTCCGCAGCTCGCCGAGGTGCTCGAGCGGGAGGGCTGCGACCTGCTGCTGCACGACGACGAGTTCAGCGTGGCCGTCGCCGGCTACGCCCCTGACGTCCAGCGGCTCGTCTGCGACCGGGCTCCGGCCGACGGCACCGAGGACCTCCCCGCGCTGGTCGCCGCCGCGTCGACGAGCGACCCGGCCAAGCCCGAGCGCCAGGGCCGCCAGGTCATCCTCACGTCCGGCACCACCGGCACGCCGAAGGGGGCGTCGCGCAGCAAGGAGAGCCTCGGCGCCGGCCTCGCCGCCGCCACCGCCATCTTCCAGCGCGTGCCGTTCCGCACCGAGGACGTCCACGCCGTCCCCGCGCCGATGTTCCACTCGCTCGGCAACGCCTCGCTCCTGGCCGCAGCCACCATGTCGCACACGCTGGTGCTGGCCCGGCGGTTCGAGCCCGAGCACCTGCTCGCCCAGATCGAAGCGCACCGCGTCCGCGTCGTCACCGTCGTGCCGGTGATGCTGCAGCGCATCCTCGCGCTGCCGACCGAGGTCACCGAGCGCTACGACACCTCCAGCCTCGAGGTCGTGTTCTGCTCGGGCTCCGCGCTGCCCGGGTCGCTCGCCACCCAGTGGATGGATCGCTTCGGCGACAACCTCTACAACATGTTCGGCTCCACCGAGGTGGCCGTCGCCACCATCGCCACACCGGAGGACCTGCGTGCTGCGCCGGGGACGGCCGGCAAGCCGCTGTCCGGCGTCGACGTCCGGCTCTACGACGACGACGACCGCGAGATCACCGAGCCCGACACGGTCGGGCGCATCTTCGTGGGCAGCGCGCTGCGCTTCGAGGGCTACACGGGCGGCCAGACCAAGCCGTCCATCGACGGCCTGCTCTCCTCCGGCGACCTCGGCCGCTTCGACGCCGACGGCCGCCTGTTCGTCGGTGGTCGCGACGACGACATGATCGTGTCGGGCGGCGAGAACCTGTTCCCGAGCGAGGTCGAGGACCTGCTGTCCGACATGGCGGGCGTGCGCGAGGTCGCGGTGTTCGGCGTCGAGGACGACCAGTTCGGCCAGCGCCTCGCCGCCTTCGTGGTGCCCGAGGACGGCGTCACCCTCGACGACCGGGCCATCAAGGACCACGTCAGGGCGAACCTCGCCAACTACAAGGTGCCCCGCTCGGTGTGGTTCCTGGACGAGCTGCCCCGGAACCCGACGGGCAAGGTGCTCAAGCGCGAGCTGCGTCAGCGGTTCCCGGACGCGTAGTCGCGACGCCGCACCGGCGGATCGGGGTCGCTCTCCTGGGGTCGGGGGGCGCCGCCGAGGGGCCAGACGAAGGTGAGCATGCCGGTCCACAGCACGTGGGCGACGACGGGGGCGACGACCCCGCCCCGCCAGGCGAAGAGCGCGCCCCAGATGATCCCGCCGAGGAGCGCGGCGAGGGCCAGTGCCCACTTCCGCTCGAAGACCTGGACCCCCGTGTAGACGGCCAGGGCCAGCACCATGCCGCCGACGCCCTGGAGGACGCTGCGGAACAGCAGCTCCTCGGCGATGCCCATGGCCACGATCGGCCCCACCATCCGGCGCGAGGTGTCCTCGTCGCCGAGCAGGTAGAGGTCCCGGACCTGGTCCCCGAACGCGGGGAAGAGCCAGGCGATGACGGCGTAGCCGAGGTGGGTGAGCACCAGCCATCCGGCGCCGACGAGCAAGCCGATGGCCAGCTCGGTCCATGTGAACGGGCCGACGAGCCCGGGGAAGCGGCCGAGGACGACCAGCCCGCCCAGGGCGGTGGCGGCCACGAGACCGGCGGCGACCCACGTCCGCGGCCAGATGCCCGGGCGCGGGAGGGCGAACATGTAGGCGAACGCGCCGAAGGCGACCGCGGTCGACACCACGAGGACGGCGAGCTCGGTGCTCATGGGGTGCGGTCGACGTCGGTCGTGCGGGCGGAGAAGCCGTCCCACGAGGTGACGCGCGCCGCGCGGATCGCCACCGTGGCGCGGGACCCGTCGACCTCGACCACGTCGAGCCGGCCCCGCAGCATCACGCCGCGCTTGCGGTCGGGCCGCCGGCTGGCGCTGTCGTCGAAGGTGGCGCACCCCGCGCCCGGCAGGTGGGCGCGCACCTGGGCGAGGGCGGCGGCGGACACGTCGAAGCGGTCGCCGCCCTGCCAGCGGGCGGGGAGCACGATCGGGCCGTGGGGCGTGGCGATGCCGAGCCGAGCGGGCGCGGCGACGTCGACGAGGTGGCGGACGTCCTCGGGCAGCTCGGGCAGCGAGCCATCGGCTCGGTCGCTCGTGCAGCGCAGCTCCGATGGAGCGGGCAGCTCGGGCGTCCAGTCCCCGGACCCGTCCAGCAGGTCGAAGCCCTCGACGCGCAGCGAGCGGTCGATGCGGGTCACCAGCAGCACCCGGTTGTGCGGCAGCCAACCGCTCGGCACCCTGCCGGCCGCCTCCACGTAGCCGAGCAGCTGCTCCAGCTGGTCGCCCGCCAACCGCAGCGTGGCGGGGCCGGCGATGAGCGCGCCTGCGGGGTCGGACAGCATGTCCTCGGGGTGGCGCAGGTCGACGGCGACCGTCGGTCCGGCGACGACCTCGGTCGATCCGTCGCCCTGCTCGACCGTGGCGGCCGCGACCCGGTGGGCGCGCACGCTCCTCGCCTTGAGGGAGTCGCGCGATGTCGTCGTGATGAAGCGGCCGCTCTGGACGACGCCGGCCTGCATCGTCACGTGCGGGCCCGAGCGCGTCGTCACGGCGTAGGCAGCGAAGCCGTCCTGGGCCTGCACGGGTGCGGGGTCGGCCGGCTCGACCGCGGTCACGCGTCGACCCGGACCCGTTCTGACTGGCTCTGCATGCCGTCGCCGATCGCAGCGGGGTCGACCCCGAGGTGGCGGTAGAGGCGCTCGGCGAACACGTCGCCGGTGCGGGCCATGCTCGACGCCATCACCCGCTCGACGGCGCGGCGGGACAGCGACGGCAGCGGCAGATCGACGTGCAGCGTGATGTCGATCGACAGGTGGGTGCGGTCCGGGCCCACCTCGGTCAGCTGGTAGATGCCGTCGGCGCCGGCCCGCTCGGTCTGGCCGGCGGACGGAGCGTGGCTGAAGGAGATCCGGGACGGTTCGTCGAAGGCCATGTGCTCGGTGAACGACGGGGCGATCTCGACGCCGAGAGCTCGGATGCCGCTCAGCTGCCAGCACCACCGGTCGCCGTCGACGGTGATGCCGTCGAGCAGCGGGGTCATCTCGGTGAGGCACTGCGGATCGGTCAGCACCTCCCAGACGGCGCTGCGGGGCACGGGGACGTCGCCGTCGGACACGTTGCGGGTCGAGAAGCAGGTCACGGAGGAGGCTGTACCCGCCCCCGCGGGGCGCTCATGCGCCCTGTGACGTCAGACCAGGTGCCGCCGGAGGAACACGTAGAGCAGCGCCTGCATGGTCGCCTGCTGGGCGGCGTCGGCCGCACCGCCGTGCCCACCCTCGGTGTTCTCCCAGTAGGTGACGTCCTTGCCGAGCTCGCCGAGCAGGGCCGCCATCTTGCGGGCGTGTCCGGGGTGGACCCGGTCGTCCCGGGTGGAGGTCGTCAGCAGGATCGGCGGGTGGGCCCGGTCGGGGTCCACCTGGTGGTAGGGCGAGTACCCCTCCAGGTGGGCCCAGTCGTCGGGATCGTCGGGGTCGCCGTACTCCGCCATCCACGACGCGCCGGCGAGGAGCAGGTGGTAGCGGGCCATGTCGAGCAGCGGGACCTGGCAGACGATGGCCCCCCACAGCTCCGGGGAGCGCACGTACATGTTGCCGACGAGCAGGCCGCCGTTGCTGCCGCCCGTGCACCCGAGCCGGTCCGCGCTGGTGACGCCCCGGTCGATGAGGTCGCGCGCGACGGCCTCGAAGTCCTCGTAGACGCGCGGGCGCTGCTCCCGCAGGCCGGCCTGGTGCCAGCGCGGGCCGTACTCGCCACCGCCTCGGATGTTGGCCAGCACGTAGGTGCCGCCGGCCTCGAGCCAGGCCCGCCCGAGCGCCGGTGCGTAGGCGGGGAGCCGGGGCACCTCGAAGCCGCCGTACCCGCCGAGCAGCGTCGGTCGGGGGCCGTCGGCCCCGCCCTCGGGACCGACCTCGAAGTAGGGGATGCGGGTGCCGTCCGCGCTGGTGGCGAAGTGCTGGGTGATGGCCAGCCCGGCGCCGTCGAAGCGCGCCGGCGCCCGCCGCAGCAGCTCCGGCGGGTCGTCCCGGTCGCCGACGTGGACGCGGTAGAGCGACTCGGGCGTGAGGAAGTCGTTGGCGACGAGCCAGACGTCGTCGCAGGTGTCGGCGTCGACCGCCGCGACCTCCAGGGACCACACGTCCGGGAGGGCGGTGATCGGCCGCGCCGCCCAGGTGCCATCGGCGTCGGGGTGCACGACCTCGAGACGGTTGCGCACGTCGTCCAGCACGTTCAGGACCAGGCGCGACCGGGTCCAGGTGTGGCCGGCGAGCGCCCGCTGCGCGGTCGGGGTGAACACGGCCATCGGGGTCGAGGTGCCGGCGAGGTAGCCGTCGACGTCGACGAGGAGGAGCGAGCCGCCGGGGTGGGTGGTGCCGTCGAGCGTCCAGTCCTTGCGCAACGACAAGGTCAGCCACGGGCCGTGGACCGAGACCTCGATGTCGATGGGCACGTCGATCCGGACCGGCTCGGCCCCGGGCCCGGCGCCGTCAGGGATGATCCACGTCTCCGAGGTGTAGAAGTCGAGCATCCGCTGGAACAGGTGGTGCCGGCCGCCGGGGATGGTGCCGACCGCGGCGCCGACGACGATGTCGGCCTCGTCGCCCTCGAAGACGATCTCGGCCTCGGTCAGCGGGGTCCCCCGGCGCCAGCGACGGACGGTGCGGGGGTACCCGGACCGGGTCAGGCTGCCCGGGCCGTGGTCGGTGGTGGCGTAGACGGTGTCGTCATCGACCCAGGTCAGCCCGCCCTTGGCCAGCGGGCGCACGAACCCACCGTCGGCCTCGGGGACGAACGCCTTGTCGACCAGGTCCAGCTCCCGGGTGACCGATGCGTCCGACCCGCCGGGGGAGAGGTCCACGAGCGTGCGCCGGCGGTCGGAGCGCCGCGTGTCGGCCCCGTGGAAGACCCAGGACTCGCCCTCCTCGGCGCCGAGGGCGTCGACGTCGAGGACGGTCTCCCAGGTCGGGTCGCCGCCCCGGTAGTCCGCCCACGTGGTCCGCCGCAGGATCCCGCGGCGGTGGGAGGCATCGGTCCAGAAGTTGTGGACGGTCGGATCGTCGGCCGGGTCGCCGTGCAGGGAGGGGTAGGCGATGCGGTCGTCGGCCTCGAGCACCTCGAGGATCCGCTCCCGCAGCGGCGCGAAGGCCGGGTCGGCGAACAGGTCGGCCTCGGCCTCGGCGTTCCGCTCTTCGACCCACGCCATCGCGTCGGTCCCCTCGATGTCCTCCAGCCAGATGCGCTCGTCGGTCACGGATCGACCCTACGGCCGGACCGGCACGACGACGGCCCGCCCCGCAGTGCGGGACGGGCCGGAGCCGGTTGGTGAGCTCGGAGCGGCAGCGCCGCTCAGGGTGCCGTCAGGAGGTGGCGGCGACGATGGCAGCCGACAGGGCGGCGGCGGCCATGGGCATGTGCTGTCCCGCGGCGCGGAGGTCGTCGAAGACCGACGTCTCGCCGGCGATCAGCGAGTCGATCGCCGTCGTGAGGGTGGCGACGTGCTCGTCGAGGCTGGCGACGAGGGCGTCGGCGGGGAGCTCGCCGCCCGTGATGCGCTCGAAGAAGTCGCCGGCGGCCTGCTGGTAGCCGTCGAGGTCGGTCAGGGCCTGCTCGGCGGCGGCGTCGTCGCCGGTGGCCTTGCCGAGCGTGTAGTCGACGAAGAAGCCGATGTGCTCGCGCCACAGGCCGAGGAACGCCTCCTGGTCCTCAGGGGTGGAGACAGACCCGACGACCTCGGCGAGCTCGACCGAGTTGGCGTCGAGCGTGGCGACCGCGGCCTGCACGGCCGGGGCCTCCATGTCGCCGCCGGCCTCGACGGCCTGCTCGATGGCGATGCCGGCCAGGTAGACGTGCTCCTGGAGCAGGTCGGTCAGCACGGCGCGGGTCTCGGCGGGGGCGCTGTCGACCTCGCCGTCGAACATGTCCGGGACTGCGGCGACGACCGCGCCGGCGATCGCCGTGGCGGCCATCGGCATGTGGTCGGCCGCGGCCTGCAGCAGGTCGAAGGCCTCAGCGTCGCCGGCGACGAGGGCGTCGATGGCGGCGGTCAGGGTCTCGATGTGGACGTCGAGGCTCTCGACGAGGGCGTCGGCGGGGAGCTCGCCGGCGGTGATCTCCTCGAAGAAGTCACCGGCGGCCTGCTGGTAGCCCTGCAGGTCGGTCAGGGCCTGATCGGCGGCGGCTTGGTCGCCGGTGGCCTTGCCGAGCGTGTAGTCGACGAAGAAGCCGATGTGCTCACGCCAGAGGCCGAGGAAGGCCTCGGCGTTCTCGTCGCCGGCGACGGAGCCGATGGCTTCGCTGAGGGCGACCGAGTTGGCGTCGAGGGTGGCGACGGCGGCCTGCACGGGGGCGGCCTCCATGTCGCCGCCGGCGTCGAGGGCGGTCTCGATGGCGATGCCGGCGAGGTACACGTGCTCCTGGAGCAGCGACGTCATGTTGGCGCGCAGGGTGGCGGCGCCGGTCTCGGTGCCGGCGGTCTCGCCCTCCTCCATGTCCATCTCGTCGGAGGACTCGGTGGTCGTCGTGGTCTCCTCGACCGGGGCGGGATCGCCCGACTGGGCGACGTCGGTGTCGTCGTCGCCGCCGCAGGCGGCGAGCGCCATGGAGGCGGCGAGGCTGATGGCGAGGAGCTTCTTGCTCGTGGGACGCATGGTTCGGTTCTCCGGGGGTTGCGATCGGGGGGAGCGAGGCCGGGGCGGCGACGTGGGGGCGTCGCCGGCGTCCCGGGTCTCGTGTCTTCTACGGCGCCGTCGGCGAACTGGATGACGATCCGTGCTCGGCCGTGGTCTCGTAGAACCACCATGACCCTCTCTCGCCCCATCCTGCTCCTGGTGCTCGCACCCGTCCTGCTCGCCGCCTGCGGCGACGACGACACCGAGGTCGCCGATGCCGAGCCGGGTCCGACGATCACGATGGAGCAGTCCCGCTACGCCCCCGACTCCGTGGAGGTGGCACCGGGCTCGGAGGTCACCTTCGAGAACCTGGATCCCTTCGCCCACACGGTGACATCGGCCGAGGGGAGCCCGCTCGCGTTCGACTCCGGCGAGCTGGGCCAGGACGAGACCTACGTGCAGACCTTCGACGAGGCCGGCACGTACGAGTACTTCTGCGAGATCCACCCGACGATGCGGGCCGAGGTCGCGGTCGGCTGACGCCTTACGGCGCGCCGGTCGCGAGGGCGATGACCGCGTCCGCGACCTCCTCGGGCGTGCGGCCGTCGGTCGACACCTGGGGGAACCGGGCGTAGCCGGCCTCCCGCTCGGCGAGGAGCGCGGCGATCCGCCCGGCGGGGTCGTCGCCCTGGAGCAGCGGCCGCTGCCCGGCCTCGTCGCGCAGGCGGGTGATGAGCGCCTCCGGCGATGCGGCCAGGCACACGACGATCCCGGTGGCCCCGAGGGTTGCCTGGTTGGCCGGGTCGAGCATGGTGCGCCCACCGGTCGCGACGACCGCTCCCGACGTCGCGGCGAGCTCGTCCGCCACCTCGCGCTCGAGCTGGCGGAAGTGGGCCTCGCCGTGGTCGGCGAAGAGGCGGGGGATGGACCCGTGGCGGGATTCGATCAGGGCGTCGGTGTCGACGAATCGACGGCCGAGGCGCTCGGCGACCAGGCGCCCGACGGTGGACTTGCCGGTGCCCATGAACCCGGTGAGGACGATGTTGGCCTCGTCGGAGGGAGCTGGCGGTTCGACGGGCACAGGGCGTGGGATGGTACCGGCCCTCCGGAGGCCGCCCTCGTAGGCTCGCCGGCATGACCCGCCGCGTCCTCGTGCTGAACGGGCCGAACCTGAACCTGCTCGGCACCAGGGAGCCCGAGGTCTACGGCGCCGACACCCTGGACGACGTGCTCGCGAACCTGCGCCGGCACGTCGAGGGTCGGGACGTGGAGCTGCGGGCGGTGCAGTCCAACATCGAGGGCGAGCTCGTCGATGCGCTGCACGAGGCCCGCACGTGGGCCGACGGGGTGGTGTTCAACCCCGGTGCGTTCACCCACTACAGCATCGCCTTGCGCGACGCCATCAGCGGCACGGGTCTGGCCGTCGTGGAGACCCACCTGTCGAACGTGCACGCCCGGGAGGAGTTCCGCCACCGCTCCGTGCTCGCGGCGGTGTGCCTCGGAGTCGTCGCCGGCTTCGGCGCCGACAGCTACCTGGTCGCGCTCGACGGCCTCCTCCGGCACCTCGAGCAGCAGGAGCCAGCCTCCTAGGCGATCGCCTGGAGGTGGCGGCGGGATCCGGGGTCGAGGTCGCCCAGGGCGGCGGCGGCCATCTCGAGCTCACCGGCCCGGATGTGCAGGGCGGCCTGCAGCGGGGCGAGGGCGTCGCTCGTGATCGAGGCGGCGTGGTCGCGCAGGGCCTGGGCGCGGGCGGCGGCGATGCGTGCGATGGTGGTGCGGTCGGCTTCCGAGGTGGTCGACATGGGGTGGCCTCCGGGGTGTGGGGACGCTGGGGTGCGGCGATCGGTACCCCTGCACGACCCGCGGCAGAACCCCGGTCAGGACCGACCGCGGGCCGGTGGGCGCCCGCCGGTCTCCCGGGGCACGCCCAGCGCGGCGAGGCGGCTGAACGCCGCCGCGGCGCGCTCGTCGACGACGTCGACCGGTGGTGGTCCGTCGTGCACGCGCGCCCAGGCGACCAGCTCGTCCGCGACGGCGTCGAGCTCGAGGGCCACGACCAGGAGCGGGACGGCGTCGAACGTCGGGTCCTCGCCGGCTGTGTCGGCGTAGGCGGCCACCACCGAGTCGCCGTCGGGCAGCCGGAGGACGGCCCGTGCCAGGTCGGCCGCCGGCGCGTCGAGGACGCGCTCGGCGTCGTCGCGGACGGCCAGCTGCCCACCGTCGTCCTCGAACAGGTCGGGCGCGAGGCCCGGGTGGGTCGGCGCGGCTGCGGCCTCCAACCGGCGGCGGTGGGGCTTGAGGGCGCCGTCGGTGCGCCGGATCAGCTCCAGCACCGCGCCGGCGCGGGTGGGCTCGGGCTGGGCGAAGCGCACCAGCGCGCTGCGCAGGCTCCAGTCACCGGTCCGGCTCGACTCGGCGTAGTCGACCAGGCGGTGCCCGTCGGGCAGGCCGGTGGCGGGCTCGGCGTGGGCTCGGGCCAGTGCGGCGGCGACGGCCTCGGGAGAGGGCACGGGGCCATTCAACCCCGGACGCGCCGGAGGCGCAGGCCCCCTTCGGTGCCTGCGCCTCCGCGCCCCCACAGGAGCGGGACGATCAGTTCACGACCATCGCCGTGACCATGCCGAACATGCCCTCTTCCCGCTCGACGTGGGTGAGGATGTGGCAGTGCCAGACCCAGGTGCCGGGGTCGTCGGGGTTGATGAGCACCGAGTACCGCTCGCCCGGTGCGACGTTGACCGTGTCGGCGAAGTACGGGTTGTCCAGCGGGATGCCGTCCTTGGCCACCACGAGCTGCGGGAACTGGTGCTGGTGCATGGGGTGCACCTGCAGGCCCTCGTTGGCGTAGTGCACGAGGATCCACTCGCCCTGCTCGGCGACGATCGGGGCGGTGGCCGGGAAGCTCTTGCCGTTGAGCGAGAGGCCGATGGTGCCGGCGTCGTTCAGGACCATCGGGATCTCCTGGCTGATCTCGAGGTCGGCCGGGATCTCCACGCCGCTGATGGTGCGGCCCCGGGGCAGGTCCACGTCGCCGATCTGGATGATGCCGAGCATGCCGTTCGGCACCGCCATTTGCCCGTGGACGTGGGCGTGGTAGATGCCGACGGCCTTCTTCACGGCCTCGAACTCGTAGGTGAAGGTCTCACCGCGCTTGATGAGGTCCTGGGTGTAGGGGGCCACACCGTCCATCGAGTTGGGCGTCCGGATGCCGTGCCAGTGCACGTCGGTGCCCATCGGCAGGTCGTTGGTGACGTCGAACCGGAGCTTGTCGCCGAGATCCACCTTGATGTAGGGGCCAGGGACCATGCCGTTGTAGGTCCAGGCCTCGACCATCTTGCCGGGCTCGACCTCCCACTCGACGATCTCGGCCGTCAGCTCGAAGCGCTTCGTGCCGTCGGCCATGATCTCGACCGGCTCCAGGGGCTCGTTGCCCACGCCCTCGGTCTCGGCCGGGAACGCGTTCATCGTGTCCATCATCGCCTGGTCGAGGGCGTCGGCTTCCTCCTCGGTCATCTCCGTGTGGTCGCCGCCGTGGCCGCCACCGGCGGCCTCCCCGGCGGCCGGGGTGTCACCCACGACGAGCGTCCCGCGCATGCCGGCGTCGGCGTGGCCGGCGATGTCGCAGATGAGCTCGTACTCGCCCTCGGCCAGCGAGGAGACGTCGAGGGACTCGGACTCGCCGTTGTTCAGGTCGGCGGTCCGCACGTCGTGGTCGACCACGACCAGGTTGTGGACCTGGGAGCCGTCGTTGCGCACGTCGAGCACGCCGGAGCCGCTCACCACGAGCGACTCGGGGTTGATCGCGAACTCGGTGAGGGTGGCGAGGGCCGAGGTGGGGGCCCCGCCTGCGTCGCCACCGCCGGCAGCGGTCTCGGCGTCGTCGTCACCGGAGGCGAAGGCGACGAAGCTGAAGACGAGGGCGGTGAAGGCGAGGATCACGACCAGGAGGAGGCCGATGTCGGTGCCGCGGCCGCGGTCCGGGGTGGCCTCGGGGGCGGTCGCGTCGGGTGGGGTGGTCACCGTCATTGGTGGGGAGCTGCTCCTTGTGGGGGGGGCCGCGCGTGTTGAGCGGGATGCGGGTCGTCGCATGATGGCCGGGATCCCAGGGTGCCACCGGGGTCACCGGTCATGCAGCGAGATGACATTGGTCCCGAGATCCGCTGTTCGGACCTCCACCGCGGCCGCTGGGTAGGTTTCCCGGGCGTGGAGAGCACCGTCACGCTCGAGGAGATGCGCCGCCTGCTCGACGCGGTGGTGGACGTGGGTGCCGGTCTGGATCTCCCGGACATCCTGAGCCGGGTCGTGGAGGCCGCCACCGAGCTGGCCGATGCCGAGTTCGGGGCCCTGGGTGTGCTCGATGCCACGGGCACCGAGCTCGAGGACTTCATCACGATCGGCATCGGCGAGGAGCGTCGAGCCCAGATCGGCCCGCTCCCCAAGGGCCACGGCATCCTCGGCCTGATCATCGACGGGGACGAGCCGGTCCGCCTCGACGAGCTCAGTGATCACCCGGCGGCCTACGGCTTTCCGCCCAACCACCCGCCGATGGGCTCGTTCCTCGGCGTGCCGATCCGCATCCGGGACCGCACCTTCGGCGACCTCTACCTCACCGAGAAGCGCGGGGGCGGCTCCTTCACCGAGGCCGACGAGGAGCTGGTGGTGGGCCTCGCCGCCGCCGCCGGGGTCGCCATCGACAACGCCCGCCTGCACGATCGGGTCGGGCGGCTCGCGCTCGCGGACGACCGGGCCCGGATCGGCCGCGACCTCCACGACACGGTGATCCAGCGGCTCTTCGCCACCGGCCTGGCCCTGCAGGGCGCCCAGGTCTTGTGCACCGCCGACCCGGCCGAGGCGGCCCGTCGCATCGAGGCCGCCGTCGACGACCTCGACCTCACGGTGAAGCACATCCGCTCGGTGATCTTCGGCCTCGATGCGTCCCGGCGCGGCGAGTCGGGCATGCGCGACCGGATCCTCTCGCTCACCCAGGAGGCGGCCGGGCCGCTCGGCTTCGGGCCTCGGGTGGCCTTCGACGGACCGGTCGACACGCTCGTGCCCGAGCACGCCCAGACCGACCTGCTCGCCACCCTCCGCGAGGCCCTCGCCAACGCAGCACGGCACGCGAAGGCCGGCACGGTCGACGTGCGGGTGCTGGCCACCACCGAGCAGGTCGAGCTCACGGTCCGCGACGACGGCATCGGCGGCGCCGCGACGCGCTCGGGCGGACGGGGGCTGCGCAACATGCAGACCCGCGCCGAGCGCCTGGGCGGCACCTGCACCATCGAGGACGGGCCCGAGGGGGGCACCGTGCTCACCTGGTGCGCGCCCGTGGAACCACCCGTCTAGCCGCGCTCAAACGGCGACGCGGTGACCGACGATGACGTCGGTGGAGAGCGCGAGCAGGACCCCGTCGGAGAACCAGCGGTGCACGGGCTCGACTGCCACTGCGTCGGCCACGACGCGGACGGTCCCGGTCACCGACACGCACCAGCCGACGCCGTGGTCGAGGTCGATGGTGTCGGCCTCGAAGCCGACCACCTGCCCGTCGATGCCGTCGCCGACCTCGTGGTGACCGGGCGTGCGGAGCAGCAGGTGGTCGTCTTGCAGCGTGTACTGCACGGGGAGCACGTAGGGCAGCGCGCCCGCGCTGATGGCGACCCGGCCGATGTCGGCCGCGGTGAGGAGACGGCGGCACTCGTCCGCCGTCATCGTCTGGAACCCGGTCCACACCTCTGTCACGGCGACGATCGTGGCGAGCGGCGCGTGCCGTGCCCAGGGTCATAGGTCCCGAGGGTGCGGCGCAAGCCCCGGGCACCAGCGGGACAGCCAGAAGTGCGAGGATGGTCGCCATGAGCACCACCCCGATCCGGGTCTTCGTCGTCGACGACCACGAGGTCGTCCGGCGCGGCCTGATGGACCTGCTCGACGCGGTCGACGACATCGAGATCGCCGGTGAGGCCGGCACCGTCGAGGACGCCATCGGCCGCATCCCGGGCAGCAACGTGGACGTCGCCGTCCTCGACGTGCGCCTGCCCGACGGCACCGGCATCGACATCGCCCGAGCGGTGCGCGAGCGCGACAGCTCGATCCAGTGCCTGATGCTCACCTCCTTCGACGACGAGGACGCGCTGCTCAACGCCATCCTCGCCGGTGCCTCCGGGTACCTGCTCAAGCAGGTGAAGGGCCTCGATCTCCTCGACGCCGTGCGGCGGGTGGCCGCAGGGCAGTCGCTGCTCGATCCGGCCGTCACCGAACGGGTGCTGCGCGCCGTGCGCAACCGGGAGCAGCGCGACGAGCGCCTCGAGCGGCTCACGCCCCAGGAGCACCGCATCGTGGAGCTGCTCGCCGAGGGGCGCACCAACCGCGAGATCGGGGCCGACATGTTCCTGGCCGAGAAGACCGTGAAGAACTACGTCTCCAACGTGCTGGCCAAGCTCGGCATGAGCCAGCGCACGGAGGCCGCCGTGTGGGCGGCCCGCCTCGACGAGCGCGGCGAGCTCCACCGGGACTGATCCCGTCAGGCGGAGCGCACGGCGACGTCGCGTCGCCGCCCGTGGCGGCCCGAGGCCGTGGCGGCGTCGAGGAGGCGCACGGCGATGCGGGAGCGGGTCGGGTCGTCGAGCGGACCCCGCACCGTCGCCACGATCTGCTCGCACACGGCGTCGCGGTGCAGGACGACGTCGCCGTCGTCGATGCCCATCTCGGCGAGCACCTGCTGCAGGGCGACCTGGACCGTGGCGGTGACGTGGTCGTCGCCCAGCTCGGCGACGCGGGCCAGGGCCGAACCGAGATCGGGGTGGGTGACGTCGTGGCGGCCGAGGGACACCACCGGCACGCCGGCCCGTCGGGCGCAGACCGTGCCGGCCGAGGGGGCGTCCTGGGGGTGCTGGAGCGCGGTGATGGCGAGATCGGCGCCCTCGTCGAGCGGGCACCGGTGCTCGACCAGGCCACGGCAGGTCAGGGGCGACGCCGGGTCGGGGAGGCACAGGTCCACGATCTCGTGGCCGTCCGTGCGGAGGCCCTCGGCCACCGTGGTGCTGGTGTCGGAGCGGTCGGTCAGCATGATCCGCATCGGAGGTCCCCCCTGGTCGCGTCGGTGCGTCTGTTCGCCGACATCGTCGGCGGCGCCGCGGGCCGGGCAACAGGGTCCAAGGTCCCTGGTCACCCGGGCAGCGGGAATGTTGTACATGCAACTACTGTTGGAGCGAGGTGAACACCGACCGACCGAGAGGTGCGCCATGAACGCCCCGACCACCGACCTGCGCCGAGCCGACGAGCGGTTCCACACCCGGATCTCCTGGCTCGACTCCCGCCACAGCTTCAGCTTCGGCGGGCACTACGACCCCGCCGAGGTCGGCCACGGCCTGCTCATCGTGTCCAACGACGACCGGGTCGCGGCCGGCAGCGGGTTCTCCACCCACCCCCACCGCGACATGGAGATCGTGACCTGGGTGCTCGACGGGGAGCTGGAGCACCGCGACTCCGAGGGCAACGAGGGTGTGATCTACCCGGGCCTCGCCCAGCGCATGAGCGCCGGGAGCGGCATCATGCACTCCGAGATGAACCACTCCTCCACGGCCGACGTGCACTTCGTGCAGATGTGGGTGCCGCCGCACGAGCGCGGGATCACGCCGGGCTACGAGCAGCTGGACCTCAACGCCGAGCTCGACGCCGGCGGCCTGGTGCCGGTCGCCTCCGGACGGGGCCACGAGAGCGCCATCTCGATCCACCAGCAGCACGCCGCCATGTGGGTCGCCCGCCTGGAGGCGGGGCGCTCGGTGGACCTGCCCGCCTCACCGTTCGTGCACCTGTTCGTGGCGCGCGGGGCAGTGGAGCTGAGCCAGACCGACGGCGCCCCCGGCGAGCCGCTGGCCCTCGCAGCGGGTGATGCCGCTCGCTTGCGCGACGCCGGGCACCCGGTGGTCACCGCGACCGAGCGGTCCGAGGTCATCGTGTGGGAGTCCGACCTGGAGGTCCGGCGATGACCGACGTGCCCGAAGCCGGCAGCGCCGGCACCGCCTCCCCGGACGCCATGCGCGCCGCCGAGACCGACCACGGCGACGCCGTCGACCGGACGGCCGAGTGGCAGCGGCTGCGCGAGCGGCACCTGGAGGCAGGCCCGGGCCGGCGCATGTCCTCCGCCCGGGGCGTGCACCACGTCGCGCTGATCTCCGGCGACCTCGAGCGGACCATCGAGTTCTACTCGGGCCTGCTCGAGTTCCCGCTCGTCGAGCTGTTCGAGAACCGCGACTACCGCGGTTCCACCCACTTCTTCTTCGACATCGGCTCCGGCAACACCCTCGCCTTCTTCGACTTCCCCGGGCTCGACCTCGGGCCGTACGCCGAGGTGCTCGGCGGCCTCCACCACCTCGCCATCTCCGTCGACCCCCTCCGGTGGGAGCGCCTCAAGGGCAAGCTCGACGATGCCGGCATCGAGTACCAGCACGAGAGCGGCTCCTCGTTGTACTTCCGCGGTCCCGATGGCGAGCGCCTCGAGCTCATCTCGGACCCGCTCGGCGAGATGTACGGCGAGGTCATCGGCTGAGCCTCCGCCCGACGTCGAGTCGGGGTGCGTGCCCGCCTCGTTAGCGTGCCCGCCATGTCCGACGAGAAGCCGACCGACGACGACGCCACCACGCCGAAGCTGCCGAAGGGCGCCACCACCGCTGCGGCGTGGACGACCCCCGACGGGGGCAGCCTGCCCTACACGGCCGAGGCCACGTGGATGGCCCTCCGCGATGACGACGACGAGCCGATCGCCGACATCTTCTCGGTCTCCTACCTCGTCGACGACGCCGGGCCAGCCCGCCCGGTCACCTTCGTGTTCAACGGCGGTCCCGGCGCGTCGTCGGCCTACCTGCACGTCGGTGCCCTCGGCCCGCGACGCGTCGGCTTCGACGAGCGCGGCATGCCGCTCGCGCCGCCGACCGCGCTCGTCGACAACGACGAGTCGTGGCTGGCCTTCACCGACCTCGTCTTCGTCGACCCCGTCGGCACCGGCTGGAGCCGCATCGTCAAGGACGACGCGGCGAAGGGCGGCGGGAAGGACGTCGACGGCGGCAAGGGCAAGGGCAAGGACGCCGAGGACGGCCGCGACCCGAAGGCGTTCTTCGGCGTGAACAAGGACCTGGACTCCCTCACCGAGCTGATGGCCCGATGGCTGTCGGGCCACGACCGGTGGGCGTCGCCGGTGTTCGTGGCCGGCGAGTCCTACGGCGGGTTCCGGGCCGCCAAGCTCGCCCGCCTCGCCAACGAGCGGGGCATCGGGTTGAACGGGACGATCCTCATCTCCCCGGCCCTGGAGTTCGCGCTGCTCGACCCCTCCGACTACGACGTCCTCCCGTGGGTCGACCTGGTGCCCACCATGGCGCTGGCCGCCCACCACCACGGCCGCAGCCGGGCCTTCCCGTCCGACGCCACGCCGGGTGCGGTCCGCCAGGCCGCGGAGGACTTCGCCACCGGCCCCTACGCCACCGCCCTCATCCGGGGTGCCTCGATGCCCCCGGCCGAGCGGGCCGAGGTCGTGACCCGGATGGCCGACCTGCTCGGCCTGCCCGAGGAGGTCGTCGACCAGCACGAGTGCCGGATCTCGATCACCCGGTTCGCGCGGGAGCTGCTGCGCGACGAGGGCACGGTCATCGGCCTCTACGACGCCACCGCCACCGGGCGGGACCCCTTCCCCGACCGGGACGGCATGGCCTGGCCCGACCCGACGCTGAGCGGCATCGAGCGGGTGTTCAACGCCGGCATCAACGCCCGGCTCCGCACCGAGCTCGGCGTGCGCACCGACCGCGAGTACCACCTGCTCTCGATGGCGGTGAACAAGGACTGGAAGATCGACTTCGACCAGCACGCCCTCGAGAGCCAGGTCGGTGCCACCGACGACCTGCGCTACGGCATGGCGCTCAACCCGCACATGAAGGTGTTCCTCACCCACGGCCTCTACGACATGGTCACGCCGTACTTCGCGTCCGAGCGCATCCGGAACCTGCTGCGGCTCGACGAGGCGACGGCCGCATCGCTCACCGTGGCGCACTTCGCCGGCGGGCACATGTTCTACGCCTGGGAGGACAGCCGCACCGCGTTCCGCGACGCCATCGCCGAGTTCTACGCCGGCGCCCTCGGCTGACCGGTCAGGGCAGCGGCTTCTCGAAGAACCGCTGCGCGTACGGGTTGTCGTTGTAGCGCTCGACCTCGGCGTACCCGGACCCCTCGTACAGGGCGATCGCCTCGGTGAGCTCCCCGTTGGTGTCGAGGCGCACGAGCCGGTGCCCGAGGGCGGCGCTGCGGGCCTCGAGCTCGGTCAGCAGCCGTCGTCCCAGGCCCTGGCCGCGCACGTCGCCGGCCACCCACATGCGCTTGATCTCGCCGACGCCGTCGCCGATCGTCTGGACGCCGCCGCAGGCCACGACCCGGTCGTCCTGGCGGGCGATCAGGAAGGCGCCGGCCGGAGCAGCGAGGGCGTCGGCGTCGCCGGTTCGGGCGTCGCCGGCATCGAACCCGGTGGGGAAGCGCCGGTCGAGCTCGTCGACATATGCCGCCATCGCCGCCTGGGCATCGGGCGCGTGCGGATGGACCTCCTCGAAGCGCACCGGGGACCGATTCGTCGGCGATTCGTCGCGACGAATCGCCGACGAATCGTCGCCCAGGGACGCCAGCCGCTCCGTGGCCAGCTTCACCATCGGCACCAGGCGGTAGGGGTCGGGCCAGACGGCAGTGCGGATCCCGGCGGCGGCGATCGGCTCGGCGCACACGGGCCCGACGCACACCGGGAGCACGATGCCGTCGTTGCAGGCGGCGACGAGCTCGTCGAGGACGCCCTCCTCAGCGGCGACCTCGAGCAGGAACCGCACGGCGGGCTGGCTGGTGAAGGTGACGGCATCCACGCCGCGGCGGGCGATGCGGTGGGCCAGGTCGCGGACGGGGGCCTCGTCGTCAGGCCGGCGCCAGCGGTACACGGGCACCTCGGTGACCTGGTCGGCCATGGCCACCAGCTCGGCGGTGGAGGGGTGGTCCTCCGGGTCGAAGAGCTGGACGACGACGGACGCGCCGGCGATGCCGTCCTGCGCTTCCAGCCACGCCACGACCTCTGGCATGGACTCGCCCGGCGCCCGCCACCGGACCTCGAGGCCCCGCTGGCGGCAGGCGGACTGCGCCTTCGGACCCCGGGCCACGACCAGGCTGGTGCCGAGGGCGCGGATCAGCGCGTCACCGAGATCCCAGGCGTCGGCCGCCTCGAACCAGAGGCGCATGCCGAACCCGGTGGTGGCCACCACCCAGTCGGGCGGGTCGGCGATGACGGCCTCGGTGGTGGCCCGAAGCGCGGCGTCGCCGGTGAGATCGACGGTGTGGACCGTGGTGGCCACGACCACCTCGGCGCCGCGCTTGCGGAACAGGTCCGCCTGCTCCTCGGCGCGGCGCTCCGCGGTCACGGCCACGGTGCGGCCGGTGAGGTCGACCGCCACGGTCGGGTCTCAGCCCACCTGGGCGACGAAGTCCCGCAGCCCGTCGAGGCCGAGGCCACCCGCGTTGCGGTCGACGATGTTGCCGTCCCCGTCGACCAGCACCAGGTACGGGTAGGAGGTCAGGCCGAACGCGCTGGCTGCCGTGCCGTTCTCGTCGTCGAGCAGGACGCGACCGGTCCAGCCCTCGCTGTCGATCCACGGGCCGGGCGGGTAGTTGGGGGCGGACTCGTCGGTGCCGGTGAGGACCACGACGGCGTCGAGCTCGTCGAGGTCGCCCGACTCGGCCAGCTCCACCAGCTCGGGCAGCTCGGCCTGGCAGTGCGGGCACCAGTGGGCCATGAAGGCGATCAGGGTCGGCTGGTCGAACCCGACGGCGGTGCCCTGGCCGGCCGGCGAGACCCCTTCGAGGGTGGGTGCCGCCGTGCCGACGGCCGGGTCGTCGCCGCCCTCGGGCAGCGGCGGCAGCTGGGCGCCGGTGGCGGAGATGCCGGCGGTGGCCAGCAGCTGGCCCCCGTCGACGCCGCCCTCCGCGCCGTCGTCCCCGCCGCTCGAGGCGAGCAGGGCGATGCCGACCGCGACGACGAGGATCACGCCGAGGACGATGAAGGGCGTGTAGGACCGGCGACTGGCGACCGGTCCGCCCGGGCGCGGACGCTGCTTGGTGGTGCTCATGGGGTGGGTCCTCCGACGGGGGTGCTCGACTGGAGATCGTAGGGGTGCGGCTCGTCGTCCCGGCCGCGGCGGTCCGTGCGGTCGACCAGCAGCGCCAGTCCGACGAGGACGAGCGTCACCGTGGCCAGGCGCGGGATCGTGAAGAAGCCGATGCCCTCCACCCAGCGCACGGTGCACGGGACGGCGGCGTCGCACGCGCCGGTGTCGAGGTCCGGGAACGTCTCGATGGCCACGTGCCAAAGGTTGACGACCAGGCCGAGGCCGACGAGGACCAGCCCGGCGAGGCGGAGGTCGGGGCTGCCGTGGCGGCGCAGGGCCCGGATCCCCAGGACGACCACCAGCGGGTAGATGGCGATGCGCTGGTACCAGCACAGCTCGCACGGGGGGAAGCCGGCCGACTCGGAGAACCACAGGCTCCCACCGGTGGCGATGGCGGCGACGAGCCAGGCGCTGATCCGGCCGTGCTGGTCGACGAGCTCGCGCACCAGCTCACGGGTCGGTCGGTGGACGGCCGCGGCGATGCCGGCGAGCGCCACCCCGACCACGGCCATGGCGGCCATCGCACCGAACACGTCGGCCACCTGGGTTGCGTCCATTCCGTGCTCCGGTCGGGGGGAAGCGGGCACGATGACGATTGCACCGGTGCGACACGGTCGACAACCGACCAAAGTCACGAATGATCGGTCAGACTCGGGGTCACACGACCGAACGGGGGAACCGGTGGACCTGTACCAGGCGATGAGCACGCAGCGGACGGTCCGACGTCTGCGACCGGACCCGATCCCCGACGACGTGCTCGAGCGGGTGCTGCAAGCGGCGTGCTGGGCGCCGACCGGCGGGAACCAGCAGCCGTGGCGGGTCGTCGTCGTCACCGATGACGAGGGCAAGTCCGGTCTCCAGGCGATCTACCAGCCGGAGTGGGACCGCTACGTCGCCGGCTTCATGGCGCGCCTCGAGGGCCTCCCGGACGAGCAGCTCGAACCGTGGCGCAAGATCGCCGCCGCCGGCGACCACCTCGCGCAGCACCTGGCCGAGGCGCCCGCGATCCTGGTCTTCTGCGCCGATCCGTCGCAGATGGCGATCACCGACGCCCGGCTCGACCGGATCAGCATCGTCGGCGGCGGCTCGGTCTACCCGGCGGTGCAGAACCTGCTGCTGGCGTGCGTGGCCGAGGGCCTCGGCTGCGCGATCACCACGTTGCACTGCCGCCGCGAGGACGACGTGCGAGCCCTCCTCGACATCCCCGACGGGTGGGCCACGGCCGCGATGGTGCCCATCGGCTACCCGGTCCTCGGAGGGCACGGGCCCATCACCCGGCAGCCGCCGTCCCGCCTCGCCCACCGGGACCGCTTCGGCGCCCCGTGGCCCGGCGTCAGCTGACGACGATGATGAAGGTGCGCGAGAAGCTGTTGGTGTAGGGGCTCTCGCACCCGTCGGCGAGGTGGGTGGCGATGTTGCCGCCGATGGTCACCTCGTGCTCGCCGGGCGTCTCGAACACGATGGTCCGCTGGAGCGAGATGCGCTCCCGGCTCGGTGCCGGCGGGTCGTGGGGGCCCGTGCGGTCGCAGGCGGTCGCCAGGACCTCGCAGCTCGAGGTGTTGACGACGGCCGGGTCGGTGACGAACCAGTTGAGGCACGCCCCCTCGGCATCGGGTCCGGCCGGGTCGATGTAGTCCACCGCGAAGGTCACCGGTTCGCCGGCGGTGGCGGTGACGGGCGTGGACACGGCGTAGACCTCGACGTCGTAGTCGCCGGGTTGCGGGTCCCAGGAGAAGTCGCCGCAGGACGGGTCGGTGCTGTTGCGGCACACCGTGGTGGGCGGTGCCGTCGGGGCCGGCGCGCTCGTCGTCGGCGGGGCCGTCGGCGCCGGCGTGGGTGTGGGCGTGGCCGGTGCCGGGGCGGCCGGTGCCGGCGCGGCGGTGGTGACCGGCGTGTCGGCATCGGGATCGGCGTCGGCGTCGGCGTCGACGTCGGGGTCGCGCTCGGTCGTCTCGCCGAGCACCTCGGGGGCCTCGCTGGTGGTGGTGGTCGTGGGGCGCGGCGGGACGCGCCGGGTGGCCTCCGTGGTGCTGGTCGACCCGTCGACGTCGACGAAGGATCGCTCGTCGTCGCCGCCGATGTTGCTCATCACGGTGACGGTCAGCAGCGACAGCGCGGCGACCACCGCGACCGCGGCCACCACGGGGACAGAGGCGCGCCAGCGTTGGGAGAGCACGCAGGAAGTGTACGCGGCCGTGTCAGGTCTTCAGGCCAGGGGGCGCCGATCCGGTGGCCGCCTCCCAGCCCGCCGCGGCGGCGCGCTGGCTGATCACCCGGGCGAGGCCGGCGCCCACGCCCGCTGCGATGCCCCACTGCACGGCGGTCGACCAGGCGACGCGCCGGTCGGCCGGGTTGAACGGTGGCCCGGTGGCGTCGTCGCCGGCGGGCCACAGGGCCTGGAGCAGCTTGCGGGTGGCGATGGCGCCGACCACGGCGCTCACCTTGGACAGGGCGGCCCAGCGGACGCGTTCAGAGCGGGTGTCAGCCATGGCAGGGCCCTACCCAGCTCCCGCCCCGGCCGCCACGAATGCCGACTCGTCACTCTATGACGGTATTGCCCCACATTGCGTAGTGAGTTACGCTTCTGGCGGGCGGCGGTTCGGGTATCAGGGATGGATGGACGTGCCAGCACGACGCGACGAGGGGCGAACGCTCAGCGCTTCGACCCCGGTCGAGGGCGCGGCACCGATCGCGATCATCGACTTCCTCGCGAACGCCGAGTCCGTCGTCGCCCGCCTCGGCACGAACACCTGCGTGTCGGACTGGGTGCTGGCCCGCTACCTCGGCGACGAGTGGATCGTGCTGGCCGGGCACGGGGGCCACGGGTTCCGGCCCGGCGACGTGTTGGACCACCCGGTCGGAGCCGGTGCGCACCTGGCCACGCTCGCGTCGCTGTGGGCCGACGAGGTGGTGGTCGATCTCACCGAGGGCAACGTCGAACCGCTCCGAGGTCAGCGGCCGGCCGAGGTGCCCGACTTCCCCGGACTCGTCGCGTTCCCGCTCTGGGGTGGCGACGGCCTGTTCGGGGCGATCTGCGCGCTGCCCGCCGACGCCCGGGAGGAGGCCGCGCTGCGCGACGACGAGTCCATGGTCCGCCTCACGGTGGAGCTGCTCACGTCCGTGCTCGGCCTCGACCTCGACCGCAGCCGCCTGCAGCGGCGCCTCGATGCGGCGGAGAGCGCAGCGCTCAGCGATCCCATGACCGGTCTCGGCAACCGCCGCGCCTTCGAGCGCGCCGTGGACCGCGAGGAGGCCCGCTGCGCCCGGTTCGGGCACCGGGCGGGGATCGTCGTCCTCGACCTCGACGGCTTGAAGGCCATGAACGACACCTGGGGCCACGGTGCGGGCGACGACCTGATCCGCCGGGCCGGTGAGACGATCCGCGAGACCCTCCGCTCCGCGGATCAGGCGTTCCGCATCGGTGGCGACGAGTTCGCCCTGCTGCTGCCCGAGGTCACCGCCGACGGCCTCGCCGGCCTGCAACAGCGCCTGACAGAGGCGCTGGCCGCCGCCGGCGTCGCCGCCTCCGTCGGCTGCGCAGTCCGCCAGCCGGCCGGCAGCCTCCACGCCAGCGTGCGGGCCGCCGACGGCCAGATGTACGAGCGCAAGCGAGCCCGGGCCGCCGCATCCGGGCGCAGCGCCCGTCGCCTCCCGAGCTGATCGCGCCGCGCCGCTGGCCCTCGCGCCGGTTGTAACCCTCGGTAATTGACCGGCGGGTCAGGCAGGATTCTCCCGCCGGCACGACGAACGAGGCACCAGTGAATCGGTGCACCGGGGGATGGTGCGCCGACGTGTGCTTGGGGGAAGGCATGTCGAGCGAAGGGCGACCACTGGTCACGAAGATCGGTCCGTTGGGGGTGGTCGCGGCCACGTGGGTGGTGATCGCCGTGCTCTTCCCCACCACGGAGCCGGAGGCCGTCGTGGCGGGCGGGCCCGGTGGCACCGGCACGCTGGAGCTGGCCGACGGTGCGGCCGGGCCCTCGACCGGCGGGCGGACGGCGACGTCGGCCGCATCCGGCGGCGGGGCGACCGCCACGACCGGCGACGTCGGGGTGGAGGGCGCCGGCGCTGGGGCCGTCGACGCCGGCGGGGCGCCGGAGGGAGCGCCGGCGCCGGCAGCAGCCGGGGCGCCCGCAGCCGGGGCCTCGGGAACCACGGTCGGTGGGCTGCCGTGCGAGCCGGGGGTGCGCCAGATCCCTGTCTCCACCTACGCCGTGCCCTGCGTGCCGGCCTGGTCCGGCGACAACGGCGGTGCCACGGCCCGGGGCGTGACCGCCGAGGAGATCGTGATCGTCGAGCGGGTCTTCCCCGAGACGGCGAACAGCCAGGCGGTGGGTGCGGTCACCGAGCAGGCCGGCGCAGCGTCCGACGAGGAGCAGGACGCCGTCTTCGAGGTGTTCAAGCAGTACCTGAACGACCACTACGAGCTGTACGGCCGCACGGTCCGCTGGATCCGCTACGAGAGCCGCTTCGGCAGCTCCACCGACGAGGCCCAGAGCAAGGGGCGGGAGGCCGCCTGCCTCGACGCCGGCGTGGTGGCCGACGAGCTCGGCGCCTTCGCGGTCGTGGGGACGCGGGCCGCGCCGGTCAGCGGACCGTTCGCCGAGTGCGCGGCGCAGCGGGGGGTGGCGGTGCTCAACGGCGCCGCCTACTTCCCGGAGCGCTTCTACGCCGCCCTCCACCCCTACGTCTGGGCCTTCACGATGGAGTGCGAGCGCATCTCGTACCAGGTGGCCGAGTACATCGGGAAGCGCCTGGTGGGCAAGCCGGCGAAGTGGGCGGGGGACCCGCTGCTCGCCGCCAAGGACCGCACGTTCGCCACCTACGTGCCGAACAACGACGAGTACCAGCACTGCGTCGACATCACCGAGCGGGTCGGCCAGGAGCAGTACGGCATCCCGCCGAGCTCCCGGTACAACTACACCCTCGACGTCAGCCGGTTCCCGGACGAGGCCGCCCGGGGCGTGGTGCAGTTCAAGGCCGACGGCGCCACCACGGTGGTGATGGCCTGCGACCCGATCTCGGCCATCTTCCTCACCCAGAGCGCCAGCTCCCAGGCGTACCACCCCGAGTGGTTCCTGATCGGCACTGCGCTGCAGGACACCGACCTGTTCGGCCAGCTCTACGACCAGGACCAGGCCGACGGCCACATGTTCGGCATGAGCCAGCTCGGCGCCACCTCCAAGATCGTCGGGCCCGACAGCGAGCCGGGCCGGCTCTACGAGCTGATCACTGGTCAGCGCATGGTCGAGGGCGCCTCCGGTGGCTACAGCGGGCTCATCCTCACCTACAACTTCCTCCAGGCCGCGGGCCCGGCGCTCAGCGCCGAGGCCATCGCCGCCGGGGCGCGGACCATCCCGCCGGGGGGCGCACCCGACTTCTCGCTCGGGTACTGGTCCTTCGCCGACGGCCCGGACGGCACGCCCGGCGCCGGTGACCACACCGCGGTGGACGACTCCCGGGAGATCTACTGGACCCGGTCGAAGGTGTCACCCGAGAACGGGACGCCTGGCACGTTCGTGGAGACCTACGGCGGCCAGCGGTTCCGCAACGGCGAGTGGCCCGCCGAAGACCCGCCGATCTACCCGGGGGCCTGACGTGGGTTCCTTCCTCGACCTCCCCGTCCCGGAACGGCTGCGCCCGCTGGTGGGCGTCGGCGCCGTCCTCGTCCTGTGGGGCGTGCTGGCCCGCCTCATGGATCGGGGTCTGCCCATCGGCATCGTCATCCGGGGCGCGGTGTTCGGCTCGCTCGTCGCCCTCCTCGCCATCGGGGTGGTGCTCGTCTACCGGGCCAACCGCATCGTCAACTTCGCCCAGGCCGAGCTGGGGTCGGTGGCGGCGGTGCTGGCCATCCAGTTCAAGCTGGTCTGGGGCTGGAACTACTTCGTCGCCGTGGCCGTGGCCCTCGTGCTCGCCGGGGCGATGGGCGGGCTCATCGACCGGCTCGTGATCCGCCGGTTCCACCGGGCCCCGCGCCTGATCCTCACCGTGGCCACCATCGGCCTGGCCCAGATCCTCAACGCCCTGTCGATCATCATCCCGCTGATGATCGGCGGGCTCGCCGCCGGCACCTTCGCCACGCCGTTCGCGTTCCGCTTCGACGTGCACCCCCAGGTGTTCGGCGGCGATCACGTCATGGTGATGGCGGTCGTGCCGCTGGTGATGCTGGGCCTGGTCTGGTTCCTGCGCTTCACCGACTACGGCGTCGCCATCCGGGCCGCGGCCGAGAACGGCGACCGGGCCAACCTCGTCGGCATCCCGGTCAAGCGTCTGTCCACGCTGGTGTGGACCCTGGCCGGGTTCCTGTCGGCGACGGCGGTGATCCTGCGGGTGCCGCTCGTCGGCTTCGCCTCGTTCCAGTCCGTGTCCGGCGCGGGGAACGCGCTGCTGCTGCGCACGCTGGCCGCCGCCGTGCTCGGGCGGATGGAGAGCCTGCCCCGCACGGTCGTGGCCGCCATCGGCATCGGGATCTTCCAGGAGGCCGCCGCCTGGCAGTACTCCGACACCGACTTCGTCGACGCCCTGCTCGTCGGCGTCATCCTCATCGGGCTGCTGCTCCAGAAGGACTTCTTCTCCCGGGCGGCCGAGACCGGCATCTCGACCTGGAAGGCGGTCCGGGAGATCCGGCCCGTCCCCGCCGAGCTGCGTGACCTGCCCGAGGTCCGCTGGGCCGGCTTCGGCCTCACCACCCTGCTCACCGTCGGGGTCATCACCCTGCCCCTGTGGGCGAGCCCGAGCCAGGAGCAGGCCGCTGCGCTGGTGGCGATCTACGCCATCGTGGCCCTCTCGCTGTTCGTGCTCACCGGGTGGGCCGGCCACATCAGCCTCGGGCAGTTCGCGTTCGTCGGCTTCGGTGGCGCGGCCTGCGGCGTCCTCTACGGGCGTCACGGCTGGGACCTGATGCTCGCCGTCCCGGCCGGGGTGGTGTTCGCCGCCGGCGCCGCGGTGCTGGTCGGCCTGCCCGCCCTGCGCATCCGCGGGCTGTTCCTCGCCGTCACCACCTTGGCGTTCGCGGTCACGGCCGAGACGTTCCTCCTCGAGGACCGCTACGTGCCCTGGCTGATCGAGACCCGCCTCGACCAGCCGGTCCTGTGGGGCCGCTTCCCGCTGTCGGAGGGCTGGCAGCAGTACTTCCTGTGCCTGATCGGCCTGCTCGCCGCCGTCGTCGCCGTCCGCAACCTGCGCGCCGGTCGGATGGGACGGGCGATCATCGCGGTGCGCGACAACGAGGCCAACGCCGAGGCCGCGGGCATCGACACCACCCGGGTGAAGCTCGCCGCGTTCGCCATCTCCGGTGGGTTGGCTGGCTTCGCCGGCGGCCTCTACGTCATCAACCAGCAGGGGCTGTTCAGCGACGCGTTCGGTGCTGCGGTGTCGATCCGCATGTTCTCCATGGTCGTCATCGGCGGCCTCGGGTCGCTGCCGGGCGCGATCCTCGGCGCCGTCTACGTCCGCGGTGCCGAGTTCTTCCTGCCCCCGGAGTACGAGCTGCTCGCCAGCGGCTTCGGCATCCTGCTGCTGCTCATGTTCCTGCCCGAGGGCCTCGGCGGCCTCGTCTACCGCGGGCGCGACGCCTACCTGCGCCGGGTCGCCCGCAAGCACGGGCTGGTCGTGCCGAGCCTGCTGGCCGACGAGCGGGTCGAGGACCCCCGGGACCAGCCCACCGTGGACGTGATGATCGCCGAGGGCGACGTCGTGCTCGTCGAACCGGGCCCCACGGAACCGCAGCGCCGACCCGAGGAGGTCCGGACGTGACCACGGCCGACCCGGCCACCACCCGCACCCGGTCCCGCCGGCGCGAGCCCCTCCGTGCCGCCGGTCGGGAGGACCAGCCCCGGGACCCGGTGCTGGTGGAGGAGCCAGCCGTCGCCGCACCGGTGGATCCGCCCGTCGAGGTGCCGCCACCCGTCCCGCCCGACCCCGACGCCGTCTTCGACCTGGTGCCGCCTCCCGCACCCGTCGAGGCCGGCCGCAGCCGGTGGGACATCCGCCGGGTCACCGGCACGGCGCCGGCGCTGCCGCTGCTCGTGCTCTTCGGGCTCAACGCCGTCGACGAGCTGGACCGCACCGCGTTCGGCGTGCTGGCCCCCGACATCCGCGACCACTTCGGCATGTCCAACCAGGGCATCCTCTCGCTGATCACCGCGTTCTCGCTCGTGGTGCTGGTGCTGGGCCTGCCCATCGCCCACCAGGCTGACCGCCGCAACCGCCTCGGCATGGCCCGGGGCGGGGCCGTCGCCTGGGCCGGGTTCTCCGTGCTCACCGGCGTGGCGCCCGCCATCGGCGTGCTGCTGCTCGCCCGCATCGGCTCCGGGGTGGGCAAGGCGGTGAACGACCCGACGCACAACAGCCTGTTGGCCGACTACTACCCGCCGGACACCCGCGCACGCGTGTACTACCTGCACAAGATGGCCAACACGGTCGGCCAGATCGCCGGGCCGGTCACCGCCGGCGTGCTCGCCACCCTGTTCACCTGGCGCACGCCGTTCCTGGTGTTCGCCGTGCCCACCGTCGTCCTGGTCGTGATCTCGCTGCGGCTGGTGGAGCCCTCCCGCGGGGTGTGGGACCGGCGTGCCGCCGGTGCCGACGACGCCACGGTCGAGATCGAGGAGGAGCCGCTCCCCTTCAAGGAGGCGTGGCGGACCCTCTGGGCGATCCGCAGCCTGCGGCGCGTCTTCTACGCGCTGCCCTTCCTCTCGGCCAGCCTCATCGGCCTCGCCGCGCTGCTCTCGCTGTTCTGGGAGGAGGTCTACGGGCTCTCCCCGGCCGAGCGCGGCGTGCTCGAGTCCGCCTCCGAGGCCTTCCAGCTCGTCGGCATCGCGGTCGGGGCGGTCGTGGTGCAGCGCGCGCTCACCAAGGACCCGTCCCACGTGGTGAAGCTGCTCGCCGGTGCCGGCTTCATCGCCGGCGGCGCCATCGCCGCGATGGCGCTGTCGCCGGTGTTCCTCGGTTCGGTGGTGGCCCGGGTGGTGTTCGCCATCCTCGCCGTCGCCCTCATCCCCGGGATCTACGCCGTCGGGTCGCTGGTGCTGCCAGCCCGCTGCCGCGCCCTCGGGTTCTCGGCGGCCGGCATCTTCGCCCTCCCCGGCATCCTGTTCCTCCCCGTCGCCGGGGCCATCGGCGACGCCCACGGCCTGCGCGCCGGGATGCTCGTGCTCATCCCCGTGTACCTCCTCGGCTCGGTGGTCCTGGCCTCGTCCGGGCTGTTCGTCAACGCCGACATCGAGACCAACCGGCGGTCGGCGAAGGCGGCGGCGAACCGGCCACAGGCGCGGTCGCTCGGGGCGGCCGTCATGGACCGGTCCCTCGACGACCCGACCACGGTCGAGCGCCCCGTGCCGCTGCTGCGAGTCGAGGGCGTCGATGCCTCCTACGGCCAGACCCAGGTGCTCTTCGGCGTCGACCTCGAGGTGGCCGAGGGCGAGATCGTCGCCCTCCTCGGTACCAACGGCGCCGGCAAGTCCACCGTCCTGAAGGCGGTGTCGGGCCTGCTGGCCAAGGACGAGGGCCGGGTGGTGTTCGACGGCGAGGACATCAGCGGCCTCGACGCCAACGCCACCGCAGCCATGGGCATCGCCCAGGTGCCGGGCGGGCGCGGCGTGTTCCCCGGCCTGACCGTGGCCGAGAACCTGCGGGCCTCGGCGTGGATGTTCCGCAGCGACAAGGCCCACGTGGCGTGGGCCACCGAGCGATCCCTCGAGCTGTTCCCCCGCCTGCGCGAGCGCCTGCACACGCCGGCAGGGGCGCTGTCCGGCGGCGAGCAGCAGATGCTGTCGCTGTCGCAGGCCTTCGTCGCCAAGCCCAAGCTGCTCATGATCGACGAGCTGTCCCTCGGGCTCGCCCCGACCATCGTCGAGCGCCTGCTCGAGATCGTCCGGGAGATCCACCGGGAGGGGACCACGATCATCCTGGTGGAGCAGTCGGTGCACACCGCCCTCCGCCTGGCCGACCGGGCCGTGTTCATGGAGAAGGGCGAGGTCCGCTTCGAGGGCTCCACCGCCGAGCTGCTCGAGCGCACCGACATCCTCCGGGCCGTCTACCTGAAGGGCTCGGGCGCCAAGGAGACCTCGGACCCCGTGCCCGCCACCCCCCGGCGCCCCTCGGCCGAGGTCCTCGAGGCACCGCCCGTGCTCGAGGTCCACGGCCTCACCAAGCGCTACGGCGGCGTGGCCGCGGTGAGCGATGTGTCCTTCACGCTCCACCAGGGCCAGGTGCTCGGCCTCATCGGACCCAACGGTGCCGGCAAGACCACCATCTTCGACCTCGTGTCCGGGTTCCAGGCCCTCGACGGTGGCCGGGTTCGCCTGTTCGACCGCGACATCACGGCCTGGCCGGCGCATGCCCGCGCCCGTGCCGGCCTGGGCCGCATGTTCCAGGACGCTCGGCTGTTCGGTTCGCTCACCGTCCGCGAGGCGATCGCCGTGTCCCTCGAGCGCCAGGTCGAGGTCGGTGATCCGCTGTCGTCGATGCTCGGCATGCCCGGCGCCCGGGCGAGCGAAGCGCGGCTGGGCCTGCGGGTGGAGGAGCTCATCGAGCTGGTCGGCCTGGGGTCGTTCCGCGACAAGTTCGTCGACGAGCTGTCCACCGGCTCGCGGCGGATGGTGGAGATCGCCGCCCTGCTCGGCATCGGCCCCAGGGTGCTGCTGCTCGACGAGCCGTCGTCGGGCATCGCCCAGAAGGAGGCCGAGGCGCTCGGCCCGATCCTGCTCGACGTCCAGCGCGAGCTCGACGCCTCCATCCTCATCATCGAGCACTCCATGCCGCTGCTCACCTCGATCGCCGACCACCTCGTGGCCCTCGACAGCGGCACCTACCTCACCGAGGGCGAGCCGGACGCGGTGCTCACCCACCCGGCCGTTGCCGAGTCCTACCTCGGCGGCGCCGAGGTCGACGCCGACGGCTGGGCCAACACGGACGGGAGCGGCGCCGGGTGACCGCCCTCGCGCTCCGCAGCGCCGTTCCGGGCCACCGCACGAGGTCCCGCTGGGCCGTGGGCGGGGCCCTGGCCGCGACGGTGGCTGGTGGGGCGCTGCTGCTCGTGCCCACGGCCGACGATGGGGACCCCCCTCGAACTGGCAGTGCGGGTGTTGCGCTCGACCACGAGATCACCTACCGGACGACCTTCGCCGACGGCACCGTCGTGGAGGAGGAGGTGGCGATCAGCCGCCCGTTCCGCTCTGCCGTCCGCTCGGGGGGGACGGGACGGGTGAGCGACGCCGGCGTCCTCGCCACCGCCGGTGGGGACGGGCGGTGGCTCGCCATCGAGGTGCCGATCGCCCCGGCCAGCGGTGATGTCCGCATCGACGCCGTGCTCGACGACGCCGTGGCCGCGGGTCACGTCGAACCCGGCGCCACTCGACGGGTCGCCGGCATGGCGTGCCGCGACCACCGCTTCGGTGGACCGGTCTCGGCCGGCGTGCTGACGCCCGTCGGCGCCGTGCCCGGTGAGCACGCCGATGTGTGCATCGCGGACGGCGCGCTGGTCCTGCGGGAGCGCTGGGTCGTCGACGGCGAGGTGCGCCGCACCCGCGAGGCCACCTCGGTCGCGGTCCGGACGATCGACGACGACCGGTTCGCGGTCCCGTCCGACGCCCGCCCGCTGCCGTTCGAGCAGGGCGGCGGCTCGACGAGAGCGGTCGCCGGCGACCACGATGCCGGCTTCGCCGAGCACTGGGCCCTGGTCGCGCCGGCCGGCTTCGACCACGTCGGCCGCTGGGTGGTCGCGCCGCCCTCGCCCCAGGGTCTTGAGGCCGGCGAGGTGCGCGGTCCCGAGGTCGCCCTCGTCTCCGACGCCTGGGTGCGGGGCGTCGATCTGCTGGTGCTCGACCAGGGGGCGACCATGCCCGGCGTGGCCCCGCCGTGGGACGAACGGCCCGTCACGTCCCGACAGGACCTCGGGCGCATCGGCACGGCCGAGGTGGCGTGGGACCTCCGGGCCAGCGAGGTCCGCGTGCTGCGACCGGACGGCGGCTTCGTCCGCGTCGCCGGCACGCTCCCGCCCGACGAGCTCATCGCCATCGCCAGGACGCTCACCCGAACGCCGCCAGGAGGCGCACCGTGAACGACGACGAGATGTACGTCCACCGGCCCGGGATCGTGGTCGCCCGCGAGCACGTCTGGCGCTACCCGCGGCACTACGCCGCGCTCGGCCTCTTCCTCGTGGCCATGCTCCTCGTGCCGACCGTCGGGCCCCGGGACCTCGCCGACCTGGCATCGAGCTCCTCGCCCGCCGGTGCGACCGCGCCCGAGGACGTGCTGCCGCTGACGCCGCCGTCGACGGCATCGGCTGCCCCCGCCGCGCCCCCGTCGACCGCGGCCCGTGCCGTCGCCGACGCCTTCGGCATCGACACCGACACCGCGGCTGCGGTCATCGACGGCGCCGGGGGTTCGACGCCACCCCCGCCCCCCTCCTCCGGGGGCGAGGAGCCCGCCCCCGCTCCGGCCCCGGACGACGCCGAGGACGCCGGTCCTGCCGGCGTCCCGCTGCCCTCGCCTCCGGCCGTGCCCGTGCCCCCCGTGCCCGACGAGGTGCAGCCGCTGCTGGCTGCGGTCGGCCCGCTCACGGACCAGGGGTGCTCGGGCCTCGGGCTCGCCGCCGTCGTGGTGGCCGTGGTCGGCACCGCCGCCCAGGACGTGCCCGTCGGGCAGGTCCTCCCGTACCTGGCGCCGGTGTACTCGGCCTGCGCCACGTTCCCGCCGCCCGCCGGCGAAGCGACGGTCTGCGAGCTCGATCGGGCCGCCCACGATGCCGGATACCCCACCGACGTCAGCGGGCTGATGAAGACCCCGAACGCCATCGGCACGGGCGTGGACGTCCTGTACGGCATCGAGGCGGCGATCGAGGCCTACACCGGGCAGTCTCCCGAGCTCGTTGCCGGCATCGCCGACCAGCTCGGCTGCTCCGCCTGACGCTGCGGCTCAGCGGCCGCCACGTCGGTGGCCGCCACCGAAGGCAGGTCGGTCGCCCTCGAGGTGGTCCGAGGCACGCTCGGTGGCCTCGGCGAGCACCTCGTCGGCCCGCTCCCGGGTCATCTCGCCAGCCTCGACCCGCTCCTCCAGCCGGATCCCGAGGTCGGCGACCACGGCGTCGACCACGGTCTGGATGTCGATGCCCCGGGCCTCGGCGATCTCCGTGACGGTCTGCCCGTCGGCGAGGGCCGCGTGCAGCTCGTCCTGGGTCAGGCCGAGCGCCTCGGCGACGACACCTCGGCCGAGGTGCCGGAGCCCGCGCGGCCCCCGATCGGGCCGAGCATCGCGGAGGGCGGCCTCGACCGCGTCGGCTTGCTCCTGGGTGATGGTCTCCTCGCCCACCAGGTCGGCGAGCGCGTCCTGGACCCAGCCGGCGCCGCGCACGGCACCGTCGAACGCGGGGGTGGTGGGGTCGGTGGCACCGGCGACGCCCGGTGCCCCGATGGCGACTCCCGCGAGCCCGCCGGCGGCGAGCGATGCGGCCATGGCCGCTGCTGCGAAGGTCTTGTGCATGATCGGTCTCCTTGTCGGACGACCCCGGCGCTCGGGGCCTGATCGAAGCATCCGCCCCCGGGCTGTGAACCACCCGTGAACCGGGGACGAAGAGGCACAGAGTCCGCCGTGGGGTTCCCAGCGCGTTCACAGCCGGCTCCCAGGTCCATGGGGGATGCTTGGTGGCATGGCCGGAGAGAAGCTGCTGCTCGTGGACGACGAGGAGAACCTGCGCTCGATGCTGACCGCGGCGCTCCGCCACCACGGCTTCGAGGTCGTCGCCGTCGCCGACGGGCGGGAGGCCCTCGCCGCCGTGCCCACAGCGCGGCCGGATCTGGTCGTGCTCGACGTGATGCTGCCCGACGTCGACGGCTTCGAGGTCTGCCGGCGGCTGCGCGCCGACGGGGACCACACCCCGGTGCTCTTCCTCACCGCCCGGGACGGGACCGAGGACAAGGTGCGGGGGCTGACGCTCGGCGGTGACGACTACCTGGTGAAGCCGTTCAGCCTGGAGGAGCTCGTCGCCCGGACCCAGGCCCTGCTGCGCCGGGCCGGCCTCGCCAAGCCCGACGACTCGGTGCTGCGCTGCGCCGACCTGCGCATGGACGACGACGCGCATCGCGTGCAGCGGGCCGGCCTCGAGGTCGCCCTCTCGCCCACGGAGTACAACCTGCTGCGCTACCTGCTGATCAACCAGGGCCGGGTGGTGTCCAAGGCCCAGATCCTGGACCACGTGTGGCACTACGACTTCGACGGCGAGGGCGGCGTGGTCGAGACCTACATCGGCTACCTCCGCCGCAAGGTCGACGACGTCGAACCGAAGCTGATCCACACCATCCGCGGCGTGGGCTACACGCTCCGGGAGTCGTGACCCGATGACGCTGCGCGCCCGGGTCCTCACGGCGCTGGCGCTCGTCGCGCTCGCCCTCGTGGCCGTGCTGGCCTTCGTCACCCGCACGACGGAGGCCAAGCTGCTCGACCAGGTCGACGAGCAGCTGGACGACGCGGTGCAGCCGGTGCGCGAGGGCGGGTTCGGCGACGGCCGCATCGGCCCGCCCCGTCGCGGTGACCTGTCGTCGCTGTTCGTGGCGCTCGTGCGCGACGACGCGGTCGTCACGGTGCTCACGCCGGGGCTGCGGGGCGCCGACCTCGCGCTGCCCGAGGTGTCCGCCGGGGAGGTCCAGGCCGCGGTCGAGTCCGGGACGAACCTCACGGTGGGCAGCGGCGGCGACGACCTCCGCTGGCGGCTGCGACCGGTGGCGGTCCGGGCCGGTGGGGCGATCACGGTCATCGGCCTCCCGCTCGACGCGGTCGACGACGCCGTCCGCAACCTGGTGGTGGTGAGCGGCCTCGGGGCGCTGGTCATCCTCGCCGCTCTCGCCCTCGTGGCCGTGTGGGTGATCCGACTCGGGGTCCGGCCGGTGCAGCAGATGACCGAGGTGGCCGCGGCGATCGCCGGCGGCGACCTCACCCGGCGGGTGCCCGAGGCCGCGCCCGGCACCGAGGTCGGCGAGCTCGGCGTGGCCCTCAACGCGATGCTCGGGAGCATCGAGACCAGCTTCGCCGAGCGGCAGCGGGCCGAGGACCGGCTCCGGCAGTTCGTGGCCGACGCCTCCCACGAGCTGCGCACGCCGGTCGCCACGATCCGCGGCTACGCCGAGCTGCACCGCGCCGGCGCGCTGCGGGAGCCTGCCGCCCTCGACGACGCCATGCGCCGCACCGAGCAGGAGGCCATCCGCATGGGCGGGCTGGTCGACGACCTGCTCGCGCTGGCTCGCCTCGACCAGGGTCGGCCGCTGGAGCTCGTCGACGTGGACCTGGCCGCCATCGCCCGGGATGCCGTGGTCGATGCTCGCGCCGTCGACCCGGACCGCACGATCACGGCCCGGGCCGAGGGGCCAGTCGTGGTGCGCGCCGAGGAGGCCAAGGTCCGCCAGGTGGTCGCCAACCTGGTCGGCAACGCCCTCGCGCACACCCCGTCGAGCGCGGCCGTGACGGTCACGGTCGACGCCGGCGCCGGGCAGGGGCGGTTGTCCGTCGCCGACACCGGCCCCGGCATGGCACCGGAGGTCGCTGACCGCGCCTTCGAGCGCTTCTACCGGGCGGACCGGTCCCGGTCCCGGCACCGGGGTGGCAGCGGGCTCGGCCTCGCGATCGTCGACGCCACCGTCCGCGCCCACGGGGGCGAGGTCCACCTCGAGAGCGCACCGGGGTCGGGCACGAACGTCACGTTCACGCTGCCCTCAGCGGAGGGCTGACGTCAGCGGGTGGGGTCCACGAGGTACTTCTCCCCGGTGGCCTGGCGCCCGTAGACGGACACGGCCTCGGCGCTCAGAGCCTCCTCGAGCGACACCGTCGCCGTGTAGCTGCTGGCGAAGGTGGTCGTGATCTCGGCGGCGACCCGCTCGCGCAGCTGCTGGGCGCGCTCGGGTCCGACCCGATCGAGGAAGTACGGCAGCAGCCAGCCACCCACGGCCCATGCCATCCCGTAGGAGCGGTCGAGCTCGGTCTTGGACCGGTCGAGGCCGCCGTAGATGTACACCTGCTTGTGGCGGGTCGAGCCGTAGCGGCCACCGCCGCCCTCCTTGCGGTTCTGGACGACCTCCATGGCCGAGAGGATGTCGCTGGCGAGGGTGCCGCCGCCGGTGGCGTCGAAGCCGATGGTGGCGTCGGTCTCGGCGACCGCCTCGGTGAGGCGCTCCCGGAAGTCGTCGTCGCTGGAGTTGCACACGTGCGTGGCGCCGAGGGAGCGCAGCAGGTCCACGTGCTCCTGGCGGCGCACGATGTTCACCAGCGGCACGCCGTCGGACAGGCACAGCTTCACCAGCATCTGGCCCAGGTTCGACGCGGCGGCGGTGTGCACCAGGGCGGTGTGGCCCTCGAGGCGCATCGTCTCGACCATGCCGAGCGTGGTGAGCGGGTTCACGAAGCAGGACGCCCCCTCCGCGGCGGACACGCCGTCGGGCAGGACGAGGCACTGGTCGGCCGGGGCCAGTCGCATCTCGGCGTACATCGCGCCGCCCAAGGTGGCGACGGTCTTGCCGAGCAGCGCCTGCGCGGCGTCGGAGGAGCCGGCGGCGACGACGGTGCCGGCGCCCTCGTTGCCGATCGGGACGGGCACGCCGACGCGCGCCTGCACCATCGAGCGGAAGCGCTCCGGGATCTCGGCGGTGATCGTGCGGTCGGTGCCGTCTCCGGACTGCTGGACGGTGCGCAGGTCGGCCGGGCCGAACATCGGTCCGAGGTCCGACGGGTTGATCGGCGCGGCCTCGACGCGGATGACGACCTGGTCCTCGCGCGGCTCGGGGATGTCGACCTCCTCGATCGACAGCACGATCGTGCCGTCGTCGGTGACCGTCGAGTGGAGCTGGCGTGGCATGTGTGGTGTGGCCTTCCGTGGGAGGAGCGGGAGGCCACTGTGTCACCCGCCGGAGCGCGCCTGCATGAGGCCGTGGATCGGCGGTCCGAGCTCCTCGGCCGCGAGCCACGCCTCGGGCGGCTGCTGCCGCGGCCCAGATCAGCCCAGGGTCACGACCATCGTGGTGGCAGCCGCCAGGACGACGAGGTTCACGATGCCGCCGACCCGGACGAAGTCGCCGAAGCGGTAGTTGCCTGGGCCGTAGACCATGGCGTTGGTCTGGTAGCCGATCGGGGTCAGGAACGACGACGAGGCCACCACCGCCACGCCCACCGCCATGACGCGCAGGTCGAGGTCGACCGCCTCCGCGGCCCGGATCGCGATGGGGACGACGACCGCTGCAGCTGCGTTGTTGGTGACGATCTCGGTGAGCAGGCTCGTCGTCACGAGGATCCCGAGCACGACGCCGACGACGCCGAGGAAGCCGAGCCCGTCGGTGGCGACGTCGGCGAGGTCCTGGGCCAGGCCGCTGGACTCGACCGCGGACCCGATGCCGAGGGCGGCGGCGATCATGACGATGACGTCGAGGTCGATCGAGCGCTTGGCTTCGGCGAAGCTGACGACCCTTGCGCCCACGACGACGCCGGCGGCGACCAGGGCGGCTTCGAAGACCGTGGTGAGCTCGAAGCCGGCGCACACGACGAAGACGGCGAGGGCCAGCGCCACCCAGCGGGCCTTGCGGCCGATCACGGGCACGGCGTGCTGCAGCGGGGCGATGACGAGGAAGTCCTCCATCGCTCGCCGGGCGGTGCGCAGGTCGCTGCTCGCCAGCAGCACGAGCGTGTCGCCGGCGTGGAGCTCGACGTCGCCGAGCTTGCCCTCGACCCGCGTCCCCGAGCGGTGGATGGCGACGACGGCGGCCCGGTAGCCCGTGCGCCCGCCGACCTCCTTGAGCGTGCGACCGACCAGGTCGGATTCCCGGCCGATGACGGCCTCGAAGTACAGCGGCTCGCGAGCGCCATCGAGCACGTCGGCCTGCTCGGGCGGCGGTCGGAGGCCGGCTCGGGCCCGGAGGTCGAGCACGTCGGTGACGTCCCCCACGAAGATCAGCAGGTCGTCGGCCTCGAGCAGCTCGTCCGGGCTCACGGGGCCGAGGTGGCGGTCGTTGCGGACGATGTCGGCGAGGTAGACGCCGGAGAGGCTGCGGAGCCCGGCATCGGTGATCGACGTGCCGACGAGCGCACCGCCGGGTTCGACCTCGAGGTGCAGGGCGTACTCGCGGAGCGCGGAGACGGCTTCGAGGGCGGGGTCGGACCGATCCGGCAGCAGGCGGGTCGCCGCGCCGATCAGCACCGCCAGGCCGACGACGGCCACCGGGAGTCCGACCGGGGTGAGCTCGAACAGGCTGAACGGCTCGTAGCCCTGCTGCTCGAGCACGCCCGACACCACGAGGTTCGTCGACGTGCCGATGAGGGTGACCGTGCCGCCGAGGATGGCGGCGAAGGAGAGCGGCATCAAGAAGCGCGACACCGGCAGCCGCTTGCTGCGGGCCCAGCTGGCCACCTCCGGCAGGAGCATGGCGACCATCGGCGTGTTGTTGAAGACCGACGAGAGGCCGGCGACGGGGAGGCAGAGCCGGGCCATGGACGAGCGGCCGCCGTCACCGCCGAGCACCCGTCCGGTGATGCCGGCGAGCAGGCCCGTCCGCCGAGCGCCGGCCGCGACCACGTACAGGGCGGCCACGGTCAGCGGGGCCTGGTTGGCGAACCCGGCGAAGCCGGCCTCCGGCTCGATGACGTCACCGAGGACGAGGACGGCGAGGCCGCCGAGCAGCACGCCGGACGGCGGGAACCGGTCCGATGCCAGCAGGCCGAACATGCCCACCAGGACGGCCAACGTCGCCAGCGCGTCTCCGGACATCGGCGGCACCGTAGTGGTCGGGGATCGGGGCGCCGGCAGACCGTGCCGGCCTCAGCGGGTCAGGGACGGACCTCGGTGAGCCACCCGCCCGGATCGGCGCGGACCCCGGTCTGCACCTCGCGCAGGGCGTCCCGCAGCCGGACGGCGTGGGGACCCACCTGCCCGGTCCCGACGTCGATCCGCTCCCCGTCGAGGACCAGCTGGCCGACGGGCGACAGCGCCGCCGCCGTGCCCGACAGGGCCGCCTCGGCATCGGGTCGAGCCGCCCACGCCACCAGGTCCTCGACGGTGACCGGGCGCTCCTCGACCTCGTAGCCGAGGTCGGCGCCGATGTGCAGGAGCGAGTCCCGGGTCACCCCGTGGAGGAACGCATCGGTGAGCTCGGGCGTCACGATCCGCTCGCCGTCGATCAGGAGGAAGTTCGATGCGCCCGTCTCCTCGACGCGGCCGCCGGGCGCGAACAGCACCTGGTCGGCGCCGAGCTCGGCGTTGGCTCGCCTGGTCGTCCCGAGCGCCATCGCGTAGTTCGCACCGGTCTTGACCACTCCGAACTGGGGTGTCGTGCGGGGCTGGCCGGAGACGGCGACCACGAGCGCCCGGAGCCCGCCGGCGAAGTAGTCGCCGACCGGGCTGGCCAGCACGTAGAGGAGGGCGTCGTCGCTCGGTCGGGCGGCGGAGCCGATGTTGGCGTCGACGCCGATGAGGATCGGCCGGAGGTAGAGCGAGCCCGGTGGCTCGGGCACCTGGTCGAGCCCGGCGCGGACGGCATCGACGATCATCCCCGTGAGCAGGTCCGCCGGCGGGACCGGGAGCACGAGCACCTCGGCGGATCGCTGCATGCGGGCCACGTGCCGGTCGAGGCGGAACACCCGCACCGTCCCGTCGGCGCCGCGGTGCGCCTTCAGCCCCTCGAAGCAGGCGCTGCCGTAGTGCAGGACGTGGGCGGCGGGGTGGAGCGCCAGCGGCTGCAGCGGGTCGAGGCGCGCCTCGCCCCAGCGGCCGCCGACGAAGTCCGCCACCGGCATCTGATCCACGAAGCTGGCCCCGAACGCGGCGGCGGTCGTCGGTCCGGCGGTGTCGGTGGTGGGGGAGGGGTTCGTGGCCATGGCAGCAGTGTCGCGGAGCGGGCCCGGTCGGTCGTGACCACTTCCGCTCGGCCCGACCCGGGAGACGTCAGACGTCGCCCCGAGCGACCTTCTCCGCGTACTCGTCGGCGCCGATGGTGCCGGCTTCGGCTTCGGCCCGGCCCCGGTCGCGCCCGGGCAGGACGTCCTGCAGGAGGTCGATGCGCTTCCACGTCGCGAGCGGCACGTTGCCCTCCTCGTCGGGCAGGTGGTGGGTGGCGTCCGGGACGGCCCGCTTCGGGATGTACCGGCCGCAGTTCACGAACGACTGCGTGACCGTCGCCCGGACCACGAGGTCGGCCCCCGGGTGGCTGTCGAGCAGTGCGCCCTCGGTGACCAGCTCGGCCTCGGCGTGGATCCGGACCCGGTGCGGGGTCTCGAAGTCGATGAACAGCAGACCGATGCGCCCCTGACCGGCGATGTTGCCCATCGAGAGGTACATGCCGTTGCCGTCGTAGCTCGGGAACACGAGGGTCGTGTCGTCGACGACCCGGACGAACCCCGGGGCTCCGCCCTTGTAGGACACCGTCGGCTGGCCCTCGCCGTCCACGGTGCTGAGGAAGAAGAAGGCGCGGGACTCGATGAACGCCTTCGCGGCTTCGTCGATCACGGGCATGACCGTGACCGCCTCCAGCGTGTCGGCCAGGGCCCGGCTGTCGAAGCGGTCCTGGAGCTCCCGGTGCTCGTCTCCGTACATGCTGGACATGGGTTCTCCCCGCTCGTGGTCTGCCGCCAGTCTGGCCCCGCTCGCCTCGACGGACGGCACGGCTGCTCGTTCTGGGCCGCGGGACACGCCCCCGAGGCGTGCTCGGCAACCCGGTTCGCCATCGGAACGACCCGGTTCCACGGTCGATAAGGTCGCCCGCCATGGCCGACCAGCGTGTGGACGTCGTCGTCGTGGGGGCCGGCTTCGCCGGTCTGACGGCCGCCCGGGAGCTCACCGGCGCGGGCCGGTCGGTGGTGGTGCTCGAGGCGCGGGACCGCGTCGGAGGCCGCACGTGCACCGAGGAGCACCTGGGCACCTGGATCGACCTGGGCGGGCAGTGGATCGGCCCCGGGCAAGACCGCATCGTGGCCCTGGTGGACCAGCTCGGCTTGCGGACCTACCCGCAGACCGAGGCGGGTGACGACGTCATCCTCGACGGCGACGGTGCCCGCCGGGTGGCCAACGTGGCCTTCGGGTTCGACGACGACGAGCTCACCTCGTACCTGGAGCTGGTCGGCGCCCTCGAGGCGATCGCCGAGCAGGTGCCGCTCGAGGCCCCGTGGTCCGCGCCGCGGGCGCAGGAGTGGGACGCCATGAGCCTCGCCGAGTGGGTGCGGACCCGTGGGGTGGTCGAGCGCGTGGCCGGCCTGTTCGAGGTCGGCGTGCAGGCGGTGTTCGCCGCCTCCAGCGCGCAGCTGTCCCTGCTCCACGCCGCCCACTACCTCCACTCCGCCGGGGGCTGGTCGAAGCTCACCGACAGCGAGGGCGGCGCCCAGCAGGACCGGGTCGAGGGTGGGATGCAGCCGGTGGCCGAGCAGCTGGCGTCACGCCTGCCCGAGGGCACGATGCGCCTCTTCCACGCCGTCACCTCGATCGCCCAGCACGACGACGGCGTCCGCATCGGGGTCAGCGCCCCGGCGGGACCGACCGAGCTCGACGCCGACCGCGTCGTCGTCGCCGTGCCCCCGACCCTGGCCGGCCGCATCGCCTACGACCCGCCGCTCGGAGCCCAGCGGGACCAGCTGGTCCAGCACATGCCCCAGGGCTCGGTCGTGAAGTTCCACGTCCTCTACGAGGAGCCGTGGTGGCGCGACGAGGGCCTCTCCGGCATGGTCCTGGCCCCGGGTGAACCGATCGGCGTCACCTTCGACTGCACCCCGCCGGCGGGCCGCCCCGGCCTGATCAGCGGCTTCTTCGAGGGGCCCGCCGCGGTGGCGGCCGGCGAGCAGACGATGGAGGAGCGCCGCGACGTCGTGGTCGACGTGCTGGCCCGGGCGATGGGCGAGCGCGCCCGAGACGTCGCCGGCTACGTCGACCGCGACTGGTCGGCCGAGCCCTTCACCCGCGGGTGCTACGGCGCCCACCTCCCACCCGGCGCCTGGACCGTCTACGGCCCGGCGCTGCGCCGACCGATCGGGCGCATCCACTGGGCCGGCACCGAGACCGCCGAGCACTGGACCGGCTACATCGACGGGGCCATCGACAGCGGCCAGCGCGTCGCCGCCGAGGTCCTGGCCGCGCTCGGGGGCTGACCCCGCCGTGTGCGACACCTTCTGCGTGCGCCGCCCCGGCGGGATGCTGTTCGCCAAGTCCAGCGACCGGCCCGTCGACGAGGCCCAGGTCCTCGAGTGGCTCCCCGGCCGCGACCCGGGCGGGTCGGTCTCCGCCACGTACCTGACGATCCCCGATGCCGGCGCGGCCGCGCTCCTCGGCTCCCGGCCCACGTGGATGTGGGGGCTGGAGCACGGCGTCAACGAGCACCGGGTGGCCATCGGCAACGAGAAGGTGTGGACGGTGGACGACCCCCACGCCGCACCCGAGGCGCTGGTCGGCATGGACCTCGTCCGGCTCGGTCTCGAGCGGGCGACGACGGCCGACCGGGCGGTGGACGTGATCGCCGACCTGCTCGACGCCCACGGTCAGGGTGGCAGCGGGGAGGCAGGTGCGGACGAGCCCTACTGGTCGTCGTTCCTGATCGTCGATCCCGACGGCGGCTGGGTGCTCGAGACCTCCGGGCGGTCCTGGGTGGCCGCCCCCGTCGGCGGGGGTGCCGCCATCTCCAACCGGCTCACGCTCTCGACCGAGTGGACGCGATCCTCCGACGACGTCGAGCGCGGCACGGACTGGGACGGGCGACGGGCGCCGGCAGCACCGACCGGCATCGCCGACCACCGACTGGCCGCCACCCGCCGCTGCGTCTCCACCGGCAGCTCGGTGACCCCGCACCACGCCGTGGCCGCCCTGCGCGACCACGGCGGCGGCCCCTGGGGCCAGCCCGGTTCGACGGGTGATCCGACCCCGGTGCCCGACGGCGTGCACGACGACTGGTCCGGGGTGACCGTGTGCATGCACGTGCGCGACTACCAGTGCACCACGGCGTCGATGGTCGCCGACCTGCCGTCCGATCCGGGTGAGCCGTTGCGGGTCTGGGCGGCGCTGGGGACGCCGTGCAGCAGCGTCTACCTGCCGGTCGCCGTGCTCGGGGACGAGGCCGTCGTCGCGTCCGTCCTCGGCGACGTCGGCGCGTGGCGGTCCTTCAGCGCGCTCAGCCGGGCCGTCGAGCGGCCCGGTGCCGAGGGCGGCGACGCGCTCCTCGCCATCCGCACGTCGCTCGCCACCGTCGAAGCAGCCGCGTGGGCCGACGCGGAGGAGCTGTGGGCGGCGCGAGCCGGCGCGGAACGCTGGCGAGGCGCGGCCGCCGGCTGGGACCAGCTGGTCCGGAGCGCCGTGGCGGACGTGCTGTCCGCCACCTCGGCGCCCCGGCCGGCCGGCTGATCAGCGGGGCGCCAGCTCCAGCAGCTGCTGGTACGTCGGCCGGTTGGTGGCCCGGAAGTCGTCGGGGATGAGCCCGGGGGTGAAGGTGGCGCGCCGCGCCTCGCCCAGCCACGTCGTCGGGTCCGGCCCCCGCTCGCCGGCCAGCTCGTCCACTCGCGCATCGATGGCGGCCCACAGGTCGGTCCGGCAGGCGTCGAGGTCGCCCTCGCCGCAGTAGGCGAGCTGGAACGGGCCCTCGACGTCCTGGCCGAGCAGCGTGCGCAGGTCCTTGTCGACGACGCTCTCGCCGTCGATGCCGCGGAGCGCGATGCCGGCGTCGAGGATGTCGCCGAACACCGGGTCCAGCGCGGCGCGTTCGATGGCCGGCCAGAGCTCGTCGAGCAGGAGCGCGCCGGCCTCGTCGTAGGAGCCGTCCTCGTCGGCATCGAGCAGCGGTGCATCGTCGGAGACCCAGCCGTCGAGGATGTCCACCGCCTGACCCGCCAGGTCCGATGGCGCGTCGCCGCCCTGCAGGACCTCGCTGACGACCGGCCACAGGCTGGCGCGGACGTCCTCGGTCGCGGCCCGGTTCATCACCGACACGACGTCGGCGAGGGTGACCGGGTCCGGCCACTGGTCGAAGTTCTCCACCCGGTGGACCGAGCCGTAGAGCTCGGTGTCGCTGTGCATGAAGCCTGGCGCGGACTGGTTGTTCCAGTTCACGAGGCGGTCGTCGGGGTGGCCGGCGGCGTGGGGGTGCTGGTCGGGCTCGAGGAAGCCCTGCCACTCGTACTCCCCCGTGCCCCAGGTCGGCAGTCGCCGGTCGAGCCCCTCGGCCCGCACGGGCAGCCGGCCGGAGGCGAAGTAGCCGATCTCCTCGCGGTTCACGTAGCCCCAGTTGAAGGTGAAGCCGAAACGGCTGGCCGAGTCCCAGAACTCCTCGGCGGTGCCGGCGTCGCCCTCGGTCATCGACTTCAGGGCGGCCAGGTTCAGTCCGTCCCGGCCGAAGGTCGACCGCTGGCGGGTGAGCGCCACCGGCTGGCCGTCGACGGTGGCCGTGCCGATCACCGGCCCGTGCACCGACACCGGGTAGCGGATCGGCGTGCCGCCGAGGGTGCCGGCCTCGAACTGCTCGAACGGGGTGCACTCGCCCTCGAACAGGTAGGACCCGGACTCGCGGGTGGGCTCGGAGCCGTCGGGCTCGCACAGCTGCTCGGCGAACACGTCGCGCACGTCGAGGCCAGCGGAGGTGAGGCTCCATGCGTAGTCCTGGGTGCGGCCGATGAGCAGGTACATGGCCAGCCCGGGGACGGCGGCGCCCTGGGCCTCGATGCCCGGCCCGCTCAGGTGCACCTGCATGACGATCTCGGGGTAGAAGTAGCCGAGCTGGGGGCCCATGACGCCCAGCGTCGTGCCCTCGGCCGAGGCCTCCGGGGCCACGGTGAGCCAGTTCGACGCCTGGCGGTCGGGCGGATCGCCGGCGGCGTCGACCCGATACGCGGCCTGCTCACCCTCCACGAGCGGCGCTGCCCCCGGGGCCGGCTCGCGGGGATCGAGGGAGATGATCGAGCCCTCGTCGATCGCCACCGACCCGACGACGTCGCCGCCGGTGAAGGTGCCGTAGTCGAAGCGCTCCTCGAGCGTGGTCGGTGCCTCGGGGTCGTCGGTCTGGAGGAGGTCCTCCCAGGCCTGGCGGCCGCGGTCGGGTCCGAGGCGGTTCTCCAGCGTGGAGAGGAACTCGGCGTTCGCGGCCTCGCCGCCGCCACCGGCGCCGAAGATCGAGCCGATGAACGCCGTGGTGGCCACGACGTCCTCGACCGTGAACGGCGCCCGCTCGGTGCCGTCGGGGTTCGCCTCGTAGTACGCGTTGGCGCCGTCGGCGTAGGCCTGCATCTCGGCGACGATCTCCTCGCCCTCCTCGCCGTAGGTCTCGACCAGGAGGTCGACCTGGTCGCGCACGAGCTGCTCGGCTGCCTCGCTCGGGATGAACTCCTGGGCGCTGGTCACCAGCGAGAAGGCGTCGATGCCGGGCACGTCGGCCACCGCGGCGCGCGCCGGGCCCCGCCCGAAGTCGAGCAGGAGGCCGCGGTCGCGGACGCTCACGTACCCGGCGCCGAAGGCCAGGTCCTCACGGGTCTCGCCCTCGATGTGGGCGACGCCGTACTCGTCGTAGACGACCGTGGCGCCGTCACGGCCGACGTCGAGCGGGGTGGTCTCGCCGATGGGCTCGAAGTCCATCGGGAGGAAGAGCTCGTCGATGTCGGCATCGGTGACGTCGCCCCGGAGCGGCGTCAGCCCGTCGTAGAGCGGGAGCTGGTCGAGCGAGTCATCGGTGGTCGGGAGGCCGCCGTAGTTGCCGGGCGGGAGGATGTAGTAGGCGCGGTCCTCGGCGTCGGACGCGGTGACCGTCTCGGTCTCGGTCGCGTCGTCCCCGGCCTGCTCGTCGCCGGAGCCGTCCGACGAGCAGGCAGCGGTGAGGGCGAGGACGAGGGCGACGGCGACGGAGCGTCGCAGCCAGCGGAGGCGATCGGCGGGGGGCACCCGGGCGACGATAGGCGTCGGGACCTTCGACCCTACGACGGGCGACGTCGCGCTCCTACTATTGTTCTGTCAGTCACTAGAAGAACGGCCTGCCGTTCGGAAGGAGCGCCATGACCACCCTCGACGCCTCACGCGGTCAGCTCGATCGGACGTTGGGCGATCTGGTCGCCGAGCGCCCCGCCCGGGCCCGGGTCTTCGAGCGGTTCGGCATCGACTACTGCTGCCACGGGCAGCGCTCCCTGGTCGACGCGGCCGGTGCGGCCGGACTCGACCCCGTCGTGGTGGCCGACGAGCTCGACGCCGTCGTCGACGACGCCGGTGCCGACGTGGACCAGCTCGAGCCGGTGGCCCTCGTCGCCCACATCGTGGGCACGCACCACGCCTACCTGCACGAGGAGCTGCCGCTCCTCGTGGCGCTGGCCGAGAAGGTGCGCGACGTCCACGGCTCCCGCCACCCGGAGCTGGCTCGCGTCGCCGAGCTCGTCACCGAGATCCACGACGACCTCGTCCCCCACCTGGCCAAGGAGGAGCAGATCCTCTTCCCGGCGATCGAGGCATGGTCCGACGGGCAGCGGTCGTTCCCGTTCGGGACGCTGTCCAACCCGGTCCGGATGCTCATGACCGAGCACGATCGGGCCGGGGAGCTGCTGGAGGACCTGCGAGCCGTGACGGACGGCTACCAGCCACCCGCCGACGGCTGCGCCAGCTACGCCTCGCTGTACGACCGGCTGGAGCACCTGGAGCTGGACACCCACCGGCACGTCCACCTCGAGAACAACGTGCTGTTCCCCGCGGTCACGCCCGACGGGTCGTGATCCGCGTCGGATGATGACCGATCCGCCCCGCCAGCTGGACCTGCTCGACGCCGCGCGCGCCGTGCAGCGCGCTGCGACCGACGGCGACGTGGACACCCTCCACGGCGAGGTGTGCCGCCTGCGGAACGCGCTCGTCGAGCACGTGGCCGACCGCGAGCTGGGTGACGGCGAGGGAGTCCAGCGTCGGCTGGCGCGCCACGGCCAGCAGCGGCTCCTGCACTTCATCGACGAGCTGCTGTCGACCACCCACGAGAGCGCCGAGAGCTGCACGTGCCTCGTCCGCGGCGCCGAGCTGCGGTCGCTGCTGATCCGCCAGCTCCGACTCGAGGCCGTCTCCTCCGCTGGCGAACCGCGCCGCTAGCCAGCGTGCCGGGCCGGCACCGAAGGCCGGTCGTCCAGCGTCACGGCCTCCCCGACCAGCTGCTCGCTGTGCACCCTCGCGACGGCGTCGGCCAGGTCACGGGCCCGGTCGGCACGGGGTCCGACCCACCCGAGCTCGATGGTCTCGTGGAACAGCGTGAGCCACCGCCGGAAGTGGGCGGGGGTGAAGGGCGAGCGGGCGTGGATCTCGGCGTGGGAACGGAACGGGTTGCCCGCGTACCCGGGCTCACCGAGCAGGGCCCGAGACCAGAACGCGGTCAGCTTCGGCAGGTGCTCGGACCAGTCGACCTGGGCGACGTCTTCGAAGACGGGGCCGAGCAGGTCGTCCATGGCGACGTCGGCGTAGAAGCGTCGGACCATCTCGGCGATCTCCTCCACGGAGTCGAGGTCCTGGGTGGGGCTGGGTCGGGGGGTGTCTCGCACAGGTGCTCCTGGAGAAGTTCGATCGCGGTGAGATATAGTTCTAGCATCTACTAGAGAAATTGAGGAGCGTCATGACCGAGATCGTGGAGACCATCGAGCGCATCACCTCCGAGAGCGCCGCCTTGCGGGGCGCGCTGATCGGGACGGTGATCGGCTTCTTCGTCGTCGGCGGGTTCACGGTGGCGATCGCCCTCAACGCCGGCACCTCCCTCATCGCGGCCGCAGGGCTCGGTGCCTTCGCCGGGTTCTGGGGCGGACCAGGGTTCGGCGGGATGCTCGGTGCGACCCTGGCCGCGACCCGCAACGAGGAGCGCGAGCGCGCCCACGAAGCCGCCGCAGCATGACCGACATCGTCCAGGAGCTCGTCGAGCGCACGTACGAGTTCGGCTTCCACTCCGACATCGACACCGAGCTGGCCCCCCGTGGTCTGAACGAGGACGTGGTCCGGCTCATCTCGGCCAAGAAGGACGAACCGGAGTGGCTGCTCGAGTGGCGCCTCGCGGCGTACCGGCACTGGACGACGTTGGAGCCGCCGGCGTGGCAGAACGTGCACCACCCGCCCATCGACTTCCAGGACATGCACTACTGGGCGGCGCCGAAGCCGAAGGGGCCGGCACCGGCGAGCCTGGACGAGGTCGACCCGGAGATCCGGGCGACGTTCGACAAGCTGGGCATCTCCCTGGCCGAGCAGGAGCGGCTGTCCGGCGTCGCCGTCGATGCGATCATCGACTCGGTCTCGGTCGCCACCACGTTCAAGGCGACCCTCGCCGAGGCGGGCGTCATCTTCTGCTCCTTCTCCGAGGCGGTTCGGGAGCACCCCGAGCTGGTGCGCCGGTACCTCGGGTCGGTCGTGCCCCCGCGCGACAACTTCTACGCCGCGCTCAACTCGGCGGTGTTCTCCGACGGCTCGTTCTGCTTCGTCCCGGCCGGCGTGCGGTGCCCGATGGAGCTGTCGACCTACTTCCGCATGAACGCGGCCGAGACCGGCCAGTTCGAGCGCACCCTGATCGTGGCCGAGGAGGGTGCGACGGTGAGCTACCTGGAGGGCTGCACCGCCCCCATGCGCGACGAGAACCAGCTCCACGCCGCCGTGGTCGAGATCGTGGCGCTCGACGACTCCGACGTGAAGTACTCGACCGTGCAGAACTGGTACCCGGGCGACGAGAACGGCGTGGGCGGCATCTTCAACTTCGTCACCAAGCGGGGGCGCTGCGGGCACCGGGCCAAGATCTCCTGGACCCAGGTCGAGACCGGCTCCGCCATCACCTGGAAGTACCCCAGCGTGATCCTCCAGGGCGACGACTCGGTCGGCGAGTTCTACTCGGTGGCGGTCACGACCGGCCGCCAGCAGGCGGACACCGGCACGAAGATGATCCACATCGGCAAGAACAGCCGCAGCACCATCGTGTCCAAGGGCATCTCGGCCGGTCGGGCGCAGCAGACCTACCGGGGCCTGGTGAAGGTGCTGCGCTCCGCCACCGGGGCGCGCAACCACACGCAGTGCGACTCGCTGCTCATCGGGTCCGAGTGCGGCGCCCACACGTTCCCCTACATCGAGGTCAAGAACGACTCGGCCCAGGTCGAGCACGAAGCCTCGACCTCGAAGATCAGCGACGACCAGCTCTTCTACTGCCGCCAGCGAGGCCTCGGCGAGGAGGACGCCACGTCCATGATCGTCAACGGCTTCTGCCGGGAGGTCTTCGACGAGCTGCCCATGGAGTACGCGGTCGAGGCCCACGCCTTGATGCGCCTGAGCCTGGAAGGAGCGGTGGGCTGATGCTGCGCATCCGCGACCTGCACGCATCGATCGACGGCAAGGAGATCCTCACCGGCCTCGACCTCGACCTCCCCGCCGGCGAGGTCCACGCCGTCATGGGACCGAACGGAGCGGGCAAGAGCACGTTGTCGAACGTGCTCGCCGGCCGCGACGGCTACGAGGTCCGGGGGACGGCCACCCTCGACGGCACCGATCTCCTGGCCCTCGAAGCCGAGGACCGCGCCACCGCCGGCCTCTTCCTGGCCTTCCAGTACCCGATGGAGCTGCCCGGCGTCGGCAACGCGTACTTCCTGCGCACGTCGCTCAACGCCATCCGCCGGGCCCACGGGCTGGACGAGGTCTCCGCGACCGACTTCCTCTCGGTCGCACGCGAGCACCTCACGGCACTCGACATGGACCCGGCGTTCCTCAGCCGGTCGGTGAACGAGGGCTTCTCCGGCGGGGAGAAGAAGCGCAACGAGATCCTGCAGATGTCGATGCTCCAGCCCCGCCTCGCCATCCTCGACGAGACCGACTCGGGCCTCGACATCGACGCGCTGCGCATCGTCGCCCGGGGCATCGAACGGTTGCGAGGACCGGACCGCTCGATGCTGGTCATCACCCACTACCCGCGCCTGCTCGAGCTGGTCCGGCCCGATCGCATCCACGTCCTCGACGGCGGTCGCATCGTCCGCTCCGGTGGCCCCGAGCTGGCCAACGAGCTCGAGGCGGATGGGTACGTCGGGGTCACCGATCGGATCCCGGCATGACGGTCGCAGCGGACGACGTCATGACCGAGGAGGCCGTCCACGCCCGCACGTGGCTGTGCGAGCACGGGCTCCCCACCGGACGGGAGGAGGACTGGCGCTACACGCCGGTCACCGAGGTCCGCCGTCACCTCGATGCGCTGCCCGAGGCCCCGCCGCGGCAGCGGGAGGTCACCCGGGACGACATCGACCGCCTCGCCGGCCAGCACGGTCCCGTGCGCATCGTGCACGTGGACGGCGTCCACGTCCCGGCGCTCTCGACCGATGCCCTCCCGACCGGCCTGTGGTTCGGGACCACGCACAACCTGTCCGCCCGGGTCCGCCTCCAGCTGACGACCCCGGCCGGGGACCCGCCCGACGGCTTCGAGGCGCTGAACCGCTCGGCATCGCAGGACGTGCTCTACCTGCTCGTGGCGGACGACGCCGACCTGCGGGAGCCGGTGCACGTCGTGCACGTCAGCACGGGCGCCAGCGTGTCCCACCCCCGGCTCGTCGTCGACGTCGGCGTCGGCGGTCGCATCCACCTCGTCGAGAGCCATGTGAGCCTCGACGGAGGTGGCTTCACGAACGCCTCCACCACCGTCCGTCTGTCGGCCCGGTCGCACGCGGACGTGCACCGGGTCCAGGAGCAGGCCACCGATGCGGTGCACGTCGGGCGCCTCGAGCTCCACCACGACGCAGGTGCGCACGCATCGGTCACCGCCCTGTCGCGCGGTGGCGCCATCTCGCGCCTGACGACGGTGGCGCTGCTCCGGGAGCCGGAGGCGTCGTGCACGGTCACCGCCCTGCTCGCTCCCGGGATCGGGGCGCGGCACGACGACGCCGTCACCGTCGACCACCTCGCGTCCCGCTGCACGAGCGACCTCACCGTGCGCAGCGTCGTCCCCGAGCGCGCCCGGGTGACCTCGAGCGGGCACGCCATCGTGCGGCCCGACACGGTCGCCACCGTCGCCCACCAGCGCACCGACAGCCTGGTGCTGCACCCCACGGGTCAGGCGGACAGCCGGCCGTGGTTGGAGATCTTCGCCGACGACGTCCGGGCGAACCACGGCTCGGCCACCGGGCGCCTCGACGACGATGCGCTCTTCTACCTGCGCAGCCGGGGGATCCCCCGTGCCGAGGCACGGGACGTGCTGGTGGGTGCCTTCGCCCGCACCCTCGTCGAACGCATCGATCCACCGTCGCTCCGCGACCAGATCGCGGGCTGGTTCGGCCCGGAGGGCACCGCATGACCCAGACCTGGCACCCCACGATCCTCCAGCGCGACTGCGAGGCGCTCACCGTGCCCCACGGCGAGCGCGTCGCGCTCACGGCCGGCGGCGAGGTCGAGATCACCCAACGGCTCGGGTCGAGCGTCACCGTCCGGACCCAGATGGGCACCCTGCTGCGCATCGACGGCGCCGACGCGGATGCGCTCGGCCTCGATCCCGCACCCGAGACCGCGGTGCGCGTCACGCGCCAGACCGGCACGTTCGACTTCGCCGACGTCACCGCCGCCCTGCGAGGCGTCTACGACCCGGAGATCCCGATCAACATCGTCGACCTCGGCCTGGTGTACCGCTGCGACGAGGTCGCCCTCGATGACGGTCGGCGTTGCATCGAGATCGACATGACGATGACGGCGCCCGGCTGCGGCATGGGCGACGTCATCGCACGCGACGCCGAAGCCGCCGTGCAGCGGGTCGCCGGCGTCGACGAGGTCGACGTGACGATCGTGTGGGACCCGCCTTGGAACCGAGCCCGGATCTCCGAGGCGGCCCGACTGGAGCTCGGCCTCTTCTGAGGTCGGCGCCGGCCCGGAGCGGGGCGACGTCCGCCGCCGGCCCGGTGCGAGCACCATGACCGAGACGACCATGACGACAACGACAAGAGAGGTTCGATGATGCAGGTCCGACGAACGATGGCCCTGGCCGGCGTGCTGGCCCTGGCGTTGACCGCCTGTGGTGGCGATGACGACGATGCCGCGACACCGGCGAGCGACGGCGGCTCCGGTGGCAGCGAGCTCACCGTGATCGCCGAGGACATCGCCTTCCCCGAGGACACCTACCAGGCCGACGCCGGGACCATCGATGTCGTGTACGAGAACGAGGGCGTCATCGAGCACACCCTCCTCGTCGAGGGCGTGGACGACTTCGAGCTGACGGTGGACGCCAACGGTGACGTCGACGAGGGCAGCGTCGATCTCGACGCCGGCACCTACACCCTCTACTGCGACGTGCCCGGCCACCAGGAGGGCGGCATGGTCGCGACCCTCGAGGTGGGCTAGGCCCGAGGCCCCGCTCATCCCCGCCCCATCCGTCTCCGACCTGGAGGTCGACACATGCCACTCATCCCCGACAACACCCTGATCACCGCGACGCCCGAGGAGGGTCGGGAGCTGGCGATCATGATGGCTCGCAAGACCATCGGCGCGATCCAACCTGACGCCGACGCTCGTCAGGGCGTGCGTGCGCTGTACGCCAACGACCCGAGCGCCCTCACCGCGGCGGGGCACGTCGTGGCGATCGAGTTCGCCACCGTCGCGGCGGCGAACGACTACTGGCGGGGCTGAGCGCCTACTCAGCTGGCGAGGTCGCGCAGCACGTACTGCAGGATGCCGCCGTGGCGGTAGTAGGCGGCCTCCATCGGGGTGTCGATGCGGGTGCGCACCTCGAACGTCGTGCCGTCGGCCTCGACGGAAAGCGTCGCCCCGATCAGGTCCTCCTCCGACCGTCCGTCGAGCCCGCGGATGTCGATGACCTCGCGGCCGGTCAGGCCGAGCGAGGAGGCGTCCTGGCCGCCCACGAGCTCGAGGGGTAGCACCCCCATGCCGATCAGGTTCGACCGGTGGATCCGCTCGAAGGACGTGGCGATGACCGCACGGACACCGAGCAGCAGGGTGCCCTTGGCCGCCCAGTCGCGCGACGAGCCGGACCCGTACTCGGCACCGGCCAGCACCACGAGCGGCACGCCGTCGCGGCGGTAGCGCTCGGCCGCTTCGTAGATGGTCATCTGCTCGCCGCTCGGCTGGTGGGTCGTGACACCGCCCTCCGTGCCCGGCGCCAGCTGGTTGCGGAGCCGGATGTTGGCGAACGTGCCCCGCACCATCACCTCGTGGTTGCCGCGCCGGGAGCCGTAGGAGTTGAACTCCTCGACCGGCACGCCCTGGTCCTGCAGCCAGCTCCCCGCTGGGCCGTCGGCCTCGATCGCGCCGGCGGGGGAGATGTGGTCGGTGGTCACGCTGTCGCTGAGCAGCGCGAGCACCCGTGCGCCTTCCACGTCGGTGATCGGCGCCGGCTTCGGCCCCATCCCGTCGAAGAAGGTGGGCTGGCGGATGTAGGTGGAGTCCTCGCTCCACTCGTAGCGGTCGCCGCTCGACAGCGGGAGGGAGCGCCACTGCTCGTCGCCCTCGTAGACCTCGGCGTAGCGCCGGGTGAACATCTCGGTCTCGAGCGCGGCGTCGATGACCTCCTGGACCTCCGCCGGCGTCGGCCAGATGTCGCGGAGATGGACAGGCTCGCCGTCGTCGCCGGTGCCGAGGGGCTCGCTGAACAGGTCGACGTCCATCCGGCCGGCGAGGCCGTAGGCCACCACCAGCGGCGGTGAGGCCAGGTAGTTCATCCGCACCTCGGGGTGGATGCGGCCTTCGAAGTTGCGGTTGCCGGACAGCACCGACACCACCGCCAGGTCACCTTCCCCGATGGCAGCGGAGATGTCCGGGGCCAGCGGCCCCGAGTTGCCGATGCAGGTGGTGCAGCCGTAGCCGACGAGCTGGTAGCCGAGCTCGTCGAGGTAGGGCGTGAGCCCGGCCCGCTCGAAGTAGTCGGTGACCACCTGGGACCCGGGCGCCAGCGTGGTCTTCACCCACGGCTTCGTCCGCAGGCCGCGCTCCACGGCCTTCTTCGCCAGCAGGCCGGCGGCGACCATGACCGACGGGTTCGACGTGTTGGTGCAGCTGGTGATGGCGGCGATGACCACCGAGCCGTCGCTGAGCTCGAAGGTCTCCTCTCCTCGCTCGACCGTGACGCGCGGCGACGCCACGTGCTGGTGGCCGTCGTGGTCCCTCGGCGCCCGCTCGGGCTCCGGAGCGGGCTCGTCACCGTCCAGCGCCGGGGGGTCGCTGGCCGGGAAGGACTCGGCCGAGGCCTCGTCCACGCCGGTGCGCACCTCGACCGGCTGCTGCTGGGCCGGCACGCCGGGCTTCGGGCCACCGCCGGTGCCGCGCCGGTCGGCGATGTCGGCGAGCGCATCGGCGAACATCGCCTTCGAGCGGTCGAGGGGCACGCGGTCCTGCGGTCGCGCAGGGCCGGCGAGGCTCGGCACCACGGTGGACAGGTCGAGGGACAGGTGCTCGGAGTACCGGGCGGTGGTGCTCGGGTCGTGCCACAGGCCCTGCTCCTTCGCGTAGGCCTCCACGAGCGCGACCTGCTCGTCAGCTCGGCCGGTGAAGCGGAGGTAGCGCAGCGTCTCGGCGTCGATCGGGAAGATCGCGCACGTGGCGCCGTACTCGGGCGTCATGTTGCCGATCGTCGCCCGGTTCTCCAGGCTCACCGCGGAGACGCCGGGCCCGTGGAACTCGACGAACTTGCCCACCACGCCGTGCCCTCGCAGCAGCTCGGTGACGGTCAGCACGAGGTCGGTGGCGGTCGACCCTTCGGGCAGCTCGCCGGTGAGCTCGAAGCCGACCACCCGTGGGGTGAGCATCGAGATCGGCTGACCGAGCATCGCCGCCTCGGCTTCGATGCCGCCGACGCCCCAGCCGAGCACGCCGAGGCCGTTCACCATCGGTGTGTGCGAGTCCGTGCCGACGAGGGTGTCGGGGTAGGCCATGCCGTCGTCGTCGACGAACACGACGCGGGCCAGGTGCTCGAGGTTCACCTGGTGGCAGATGCCGGTGCCGGGCGGGACGACGGTGAGGCCGTCGAAGGCCTGCTGGCCCCATCGGAGGAACTGGTACCGCTCACGGTTGCGCTCGTATTCGATCTCCACGTTGCGGGCGAAGGCATCATCGCTCGCCCACACGTCGGCGACCACGGAGTGGTCGATGACCAGCTCGACCGGCACCAGCGGGTTCACCGAGGAGGCGTCGCCTCCGAGGGCTTCGATGGCGTCGCGCATCGCGGCCAGATCGACCACGGCCGGGACGCCGGTGAAGTCCTGCAGGAGGATGCGGGCGGGGGTGAACGCCAGCTCCCGTGGCTGCGCGGCCTGTGGGTCCCACGCGGCGAGCGCCGCGACGTCGTCATCGGAGACCGTCGCCGCGCCGGCGTGGCGCGCCAGGTTCTCGAGCAGCACCTTGAGCGAGTACGGCAGACCGGCCACATCGCCGTGGTCGATGTCTGCGATCGGGTGGTACCGGTACGAGCGATCGCCGACCGAGAGCGCCTGGATCTGCGTGAGGGTCATGCCTGGTGCACTACCACGCCTGCCGTCGGTCTGCACCCGTTCCCTGGTCGACGGGTGGCCGTACCCGCTCAGCCGGCTCCGGGCCGCCAGGCGCCCTTGCCCAGCAATCGCTGCGCCATGGCCCATGCCACACCGGTGCCGCGCTTCTTGGCCCGCTCGGCGTTCGGTCCCGTCCAACCGGCGTCGACGGTCTCGTGGAAGATCTCGAGCCAGCGGTCGAGCGCCTCCGGCGTCAACGCCCGGCGCTCGTGGACCTCGCGGTGCCGTTCGATCGGGTCGACGGGGTAGTCGGGGGCGTACAGCAGGGCGTGGTTCCAGAAGTCGGCGACGCTGCCGATGAGCGCCTGCCAGTCGATGAAGTCGCCACCGGTGGCGAAGTACGGCTCGAGGACGTCGTCCTGGACCACCACGGCGTACTGGCGGGTGACCATCTCGAAGATCTCGTCGGGGTCGTCGAGGTCCCGGCCCCGGTGCTCCCACGGCCCGGCGGCACGGGGCGAAGGGGGTGGCTCGGGGTGCAGGTCGGGGACCATCCCGGCGTCGGGCTCCCGGTGGAACTGCAGGTGGAACCGTGCATCGGTCGAGGGGTCCACGCGGTGGAGCACGTCGGGCGGGATGACGATGCTGTCGCCGGCCTCGAGGCGCTCGTGACGGGGCTCGTCACCCTCCAGGTCCGAGTAGTCGACGTCTCCCTCCTGCACGTGCAGGGTGGCCCACACCGTGGTGCGGTGGGAGGTCGCGAGCGGTGCCGGGAGGGACTCGAAGTCGAACACGGGAGTGCGACGGGCTTCGACCAGTCCGACCGGGAGCGTCACGTCAGCCATGCCGGAGGCCTATCACCATTGACGTCCGCCCTGGCCGGCCTCGATGACGTGCTCGCGGGTCGGCACGTGCCAGGCGACGACGGCGATGCCGATGGCAGCGAGCACGCCGATCCCGATGCTGACAGCAGGGCGGGAGGCGACGGCGATCGCCAGCGCGCTGAACCCGGTGATCGACGCGATGGCGGCGAACTTGGCCCGGCGGGGCATGCCCAGCCCGGCGCGGTGGTCGCGCACCATCTGGCCGACGCCGGGAAGCCCCAGCACCCACTGCTCGAGCCGGGGACTGGACCGGGTGAAGCAGGCGGCCGCGCCGATGAAGAAGATCGTCGACGGCAGGCCCGGGACGACGACGCCGAGACCGCCGAGCCCCACGCAGCCGAGGCCGGCGAGCAGCCACAGGAACCGGGCCACCGGGCCGGCCCTCGGGCTCGGCTCGCATCTCCGGTCGCCGTCAGGTGCGGACATCGTGAGCATCGGGGACGTGGTCAGATCCGTTGTTCTAGCGCGTGATGCAAATACTACGCTAGGAGGATGCCGGCAGAGACCCACAGCCACAGCGACCCGGTGACCGTCGAGGACGTGCTGGAGCTGCTCGCCACGGTGGTCCACGACGGCGACGGGCTGGACCCGGCGACGCCGGTCGAGGTCCTCGGCCTCGACGACGACCTCGCCCTGCTGTCGTTCTGGGATGTGGTGGCAGAGGAGTTCGGCGAGCGGACGCTCGGCGAGCCCGACATCGAGGAGCTGGCCGGCTGCCGGACGGCGATCGAGCTCGCGGAGGCGGTCGCCCGGTCCTTCGCTGCCGAGCTGACGGCGTAGCCCGTGCCCGATCTGGACGACCGCGCCGCGATCCACGACCTGGTCGTCCACTTCTACCGGGAGGTCGCCTTCGACGACCTGCTCGGGCCCGTCTTCGGTGAGGTCGCCGAGGTCGATTGGGCCGAGCACATCCCGCGGCTCATCGGCTACTGGTGCCGCGTGCTGCTGGATCACCCGAGCTACGACGGGCGCATCCTGGCCGCGCACCAGCGAGTGCACGCCGAGCAGCCCTTCGAGCCCGAGCTGTTCGACCGGTGGTACCGGCTCTTCGTCGAGTCGGTCGACCGCGGCTGGTCCGGGTCGCAGGCCGAGCGGGCCAAGCGCCACGCGGCCCACATGGCCGGCGTGATCGCCCGTCGCCTCGCCGGCTAGATCTTGCTGTCCGGGGGTTGAGGTTGCAGGTCCCTCTACAGAGGGGCCTGGTGATGGACCCTGTGGTTCCTTCCACAGATCCAAAGGAACCCATCACCATGACCACCTCTGCAGAGATCATCTACCACCGGCGCGTCCGGTTGCTTGATCTCGCTGAAGAACTCGGCAACATCTCCGCCGCCTGCCGCCAGATCGGCGTGTCCCGCACCCGCTACTACGAATGGAAGAACACCTCCGAGCTCTACGGGCTCGAGGCGCTGTGGCCCAGAGACCGGCGCCGCCCGGCCCAGCCCAGCGAGACCCCGACCCACGTGGTCGCCGACCTGCTCGCCGTTGCCGTAGTCGAGCCGACGCTCGGCTGCCGCCAGCTCGCCGACCGGCTCCAGGAGCTGGGCTATGAGATCGGCAAGACGACCGTGCAGCGGATTCTGGTCGACCACGGCCTGGGTCGGCGCCGCCAACGCATCGCCCGGGCTGCGGCAATCGCTGCGCTGGCCGGGATCATTACCGAACCGGTCACCGAAGCGCTGGGCGAGCCGTTCGGGTTCTGCCACTGGGCCGGCCACCCTGGCGATCTCGTGGCCGTGGACAGCTTCTACATCGGCAACCTCAAAGGCGTGGGCAAGGTGTACCAACTCACCGCCGTGGACACCTGCACCCGATGGGCGATCGTGAAGCTCATCATCGGGCCGGTCACCACCGCCGACACGATCCGCTTCATCGACCACGTCCGCACCACGATGCGCCGCCTTGGGATCCCGCTCCGGCGGGTGCTGTCCGACAACGGACCCGAGTACAAGGGACTCGCGTTCCGGCACCACCTCGCCGAGATCGGCATCGACCACGTCCGGATCCCGCCCCGCTCACCGAACCACAACGCCGTGTGCGAACGGTTCCAGGGCACGATGCTCCAGGAGTGCTGGCGGCCAGCGTTCCACCGACGCCACTTCAACTCGGTCCGCCAGCTCCAGGCCGAAGCCAACGCCTGGCTGATCCGCTACAACACGCGGCGACGCAACCACGGCGACTACATGGCCGGCCGCAAGCCCTCCGAGATCCTCGACACCCACCGCCGCCGCCAAGCAGCATGACCATCAACCACAGGGCCCATCTGTCACCTCGAACCCCGGCCTGGAAGGGCTAGATCGTCGAGGAGCGGCGCACCATCGCGGCACCCAGCAGGAGGGCGACCGCGCCACCGATCGCGAGGACCGTGAGGCCGGAGCCGGTCCGAGGCAGCGACGTCGTGGGTGTGCCGCCTCCGCCGCCGGTGAGCGTCGCGGGCGTCGCCGTCGTGGGCGTGGTGGACGGAGTGGGCCCGCTCGCCTCCGTGGTGGTCGGGGCGGTGGTGGCGGTCGGCGCGGCGGTGGTGGTCGTGGGGGCGACGGTCGTGCTGGTGTCAGCGGTGGTCGTCGTGGTGGTCGGTGCGGTCGTGGTCGTCGCTGTGGCGCAGGCGGTGGTGGTGATGACGTTGTTGTCGAGGGTGACCGCGCCGTTGCGGGCGAGCAGGCGTCCCTGGACCGTGGCGCCGTTGTCGGCGGTGATCGAGGTGAGGGCGAGCACCGTGCCGACGAACTGGGTGGAGGTCCCGAGCGTCGCCGAGCTGCCGACCTGCCAGAAGACGTTGCAGGCCTGGGCGCCGTTGATCATGTTGACCCGGCTGCCGCTCGCGGTGATGAGGGTGCTGCCCGCCTGGAAGACGAAGACGGCGTCGGGGTCGCCCTGCGCGTCGAGCGTGAGCGTGCCGGTGATGCCCAGGGTTCCGTTGCGGTACACGCCGGGCTCGAGCGTCCGGCCACCGAGCTCGACGGCCACGGCGGTGGCGGGGGTCTGGGAGGCCGCGGTGTTGTAGGCGGTGGTGGTGTCGGTCTGCGCCTGCGCGGCGGTTGCGTCTGCGCTGTGGATGGTGCCGCCGACGATGCCGGGCGGGAAGCCGGTGATGGCGGTGCCGGGGCTGACGCCGAGGCTGCCGGTGACGGTGGTCGGCCCGGTGTTGGTGACCGTGGAGCCGGCGAGCACGGAGAACTCGTTCGCCGTACCGAGGCCGACGGCCGTGGCGGCGCCGGCGGGCAGCGTCCCGATGACGAGGGAGGCGGCGCCCAGGGCGAGGAGGGAGCGGCTGAGCAGCCGGGAGGTGCGGGATCTCATGTGGACGTTGCCTTCGAAGAGTCGAGCCCCGGGAACGGCGACCACCGGCGGCGGCCGATCGGTCACGGAACGAAGCCCCACGGTACCGTGAGGGGTAAACAATCGCAATTCTTTTCTAGTATTGGATTACGATGAAGCCATGCCGAGCTGGAGCTTCCTCACCAACCACGCGCGCGTGCTCCTGGCCGTGGCTGCCCAGCCCGACGCCCGCTTGCGTGACCTCGCCGTATCCCTGGACGTGACGGAGCGGACCGCGTTCGGCATCGTCACCGACCTCGCCGACGGGGGTTACCTCGTGAAGGAGCGGGACGGCCGCCGGAACCGATACCACATCCAGGAGCACCTCCCGCTCCCGACTGACGTCGGACGCGCGCCCACGATCGGCGAGGTGCTCGACCTCCTGGTCGCGGCCGAGCGCCGCCCCCCGGTCGGCGAGCGCCGGCGGAGGAAGGGCGACCCGCCGGCAGGGTGCTAGTCCTCGATGACGTCGAGGCCCTGGGCTCGGAGCCGAGCGAGGTTGTCGAGCATCCCCTGCAGCACCTCGGGGGCATGGCCGTCCCAGGCCTCGACCTCCTCGACGACGCGCACGGCGTCACGGGTCCGGTAGGACCGGGTCACGTTCCCGGGGAACCGCTTGTCGGTGACGTTGGGGTCGTCCTCGAACGGGCCCGTGGGCTCCACCACGTAGATGCGCCCCCGCTCTTCGTCCCCGGCGAGCGCCGTGGCCAGCTCGGCTGCCCAGACGGCCGGCTCGAGCAGCGCGGCGAAGTAGACGTGGTTCGCGACCCGACCGTCGTGGTAGTTCGACGGGTGGCCGGGGACGATGAGGTCGCCGTCCATGAAGGTCGCCCTGGTCCCATGGAAGAACGGCCCCTCGACGTGGTCGCAGCTGTCGAACGTCACGGGGACGTGCTCGGTGTCGCCTGACTCAGCGATCGCCTCGGCGATCGACTTCGTTGCGCCCGTGCCCTGCTGGTTGACCACGACGTCCCTCCCGGGCTCCGAGCCCGCCTGTAAGCGGAGCAATATACTCCGTTTCATGCAGCATGCAACCCCGAGCCCGGCCGAGCGACCGCTGCGGGCCGATGCCCGGAGGAACCGCCGCCGGCTCCTCGATGCGGCCATCGCCCTGATCCTCGAGCTCGGGGGTGAGCCGTCGCGCGACGCCGTCGCCGAGCGGGCCGGCGTCGGCATCGGCACCCTGTACCGGCACTTCCCCGACCGTCACTCGCTCCTGCGGGCCGTGGCCCTGGACGTGATCGACCGCACGGTCGAGCGGGGCGAGGCCGCGCTGGCCGAGTCGACGTCGGGGGGCGAGGCGCTCCGGCGCTACCTGCACGATGCCGTCGACAGCGGCCTGGGGGTGGTCAACGTCGTCCACGCACTGCTCGACCGCACGGACTGGCCGGACCGGCGAGCCGCGGCGCAGCACGTCCTCGACCGCCTGATCGACCGGGCGCGACGCGACGGTGCGATCGACCACGACGTCACCGCGACCGACATCGCCTTGGCCGCCATCCGCTTCTGCCGCCCCCTCGCCATCGGGCTCGACCCGGCCGAGGAGCGTGCGATCGCCCACCGGCAGCTCGCCGCCTACCTCGACGGACTTCCGGTCCGCCTGGGGTGAACGCCGGCGTTCCCGGATCTCGTTCCCGGTCGCCGCATCGGACCGGAGAGACTCGGTCGCGTGGCGGCTCGGATGCATCACGACGAGGTCCCGGTGGACGAGGCGCTCGTCCACCGCCTGCTCGTCGCGCAGCTGCCGGCGCTCGCGGAGCTGCCCCTGCGGATCGTGGAGCCGTGGGGCACCGACAACGCCATCTGGCGCCTCGGTGATGAGCTGGTCGTGCGGCTCCCGCGCATCGGGTGGGCAGCGGGCCAACCCGACAAGGAGGCCCGGTGGCTCCCGCAGCTGTCGCCGCACCTGACGGTCGCCGTCCCCACGCCCGTCGCGGTCGGTGAGCCGAGCGAGGAGTACCCGTTCCGCTGGGCCGTGCACCGCTGGCTGCCCGGCGATCCGGCCGGGCCGGGCCGGATCGGCGATGCGGGCGCCTTCGCCGCCGACCTGGCCCGCACGGTGATCGAGCTCCGGTCGGTCCCGGCCCAGGGGGCGCCGCCCGCGCACAACCGCGCCCGACCGCTGGCGGCCTACGACCGCGAGACGCGCCGGGCCATCCACGGCGCTCGCCACCTGGTCGATGCCGACGCCGCGCTGTCCGTCTGGGAGCAGGCGCTGGCCGCCCCGCCCCACCCCGGTCCGGCCGTGTGGGTGCACGGCGACCTGGAGGGCAACTGCATCGTCACGGACGGGTCGCTGTCGGGCCTGGTCGACTGGGGATCGGCATGCGCGGGCGATCCCGCCGTGGACGCGCAGGTGGTGTGGTCGCCGCTGTTCGACGAGGGCTCGGCGGCGGCCTTCCTGGCGTTGATCGAGGCGGACGACGCACTGGTCCTCCGGGCACGCGGCGCGGCCGTGAACCAGGCGTGCGCGGCGCTGCCGTACTACCTGGGCACGTACCCGCTGATCGTCGAGCGGAGCCGGGCCAAGCTGACCGCACTCGGCATCGAGGTGAGGGAGGGCACGCTCGGCTGAGCGGTGCCGTCGCGACTGGTTCCGGCAGATGCGGATCGGCGTGATGTTCCCCCAGACCTACGGCCGGCCGATGACCTCCCCGTGGGGGACGACGAAGCAGCCCTCCGGGTGGGACGCCCAGCTCGTCCAGGCATCGCCGCACCGCTCGAGCAGCTCGCGATCGGCGACGCCGAGCTCGATGGCCTGGTCGGCGAGGTCGGTGGCGGTGATCCGGTCGGCCCACGTGCGCGACCACCACCCCCGGTCCTCCTCGCTCGTGAAGCACCACGTCGATGCCGACCAGCGCAGCTGCTCGAGGCCGGCGCGCTCCGCCCACCCGAGCAGGTGCCGTCCCGCGTCCGGTTCACCGCCGTTGGCCCGCGCGACCTGCAGGTAGACCTCGCGCCACTCCTGCAGACCGGGCACGGCCGGCCACCACGACATGGCCGAGAAGTCGGCGTCGCGCACCGCGACGATCCCGCCGGGCCGGCAGACCCTGCGCAGCTCGGTGAGCGCCCGCACCGGGTCGCCGAGGTGCTGGAGCACCTGGTGGGCATGGACGACGTCGAAGGCGCCGTCGGGGTGGTCCAGGTCGTACACGTCCCCCACGTCGAAGCGCAGGTTGGCGGCGCGGTGCGTCGACGCGGCCCGAGCGACGACCTCCGCGGAGCGATCGAGGCCGAGAACGTGGCCGCCCCCGACCGCTCGGGCCAGGTCGGCGGTGATGGTCCCGACGCCGCAGCCGACGTCGAGCACCGAGGCGCCCGGCTCCAGGACGTCCAGCAGGTACCGGGCGGAGTTCTCGGCGGTTCGCCAGCCGTGGGATCGCAGCACGGCGTCGTCGTGTCCGTGGGTGTAGCGCTCGGTCATCGGAACGTCGCCTCCAGCAGCGTCTCGGCGGCCCAGCGCACCGCCGCATCCGACGCCTCGGCATCGAGGTGGCAGACGTCGCGCAGCACGGCGAGCGCCTCGGGTCCGCTGAGCAGGCACAGGGCGGTCACGACCCGGTCCCACTCCTCATCCGTGACGGTGGGGCGCAGCGGGGCGAGGCTCTGCTCGAACCAACGGCGGCGTCGGCCCTCCCGCACCTGGGGCGTCGCATCGCCGGCTTCGGTGGCCTGGAGCCACTGGTCGAGGTACAGCCGCAGGGCGGTGCGGTACTGCACCTCGGCGTCGGCCACGTGCCGGTTGAACAGGGCGAGCACCGCCAGCGCCCGGTCCCGAGCGTGCTCGGCCGTGACCTCCTCGGAGGCCAGCTCCTCGATGTCGCCGACGTCGGCGTTCATCGCCACCTCCACCAGCAGCGAGTCCTGGGTCGGGAAGTACCGGTAGGCCGTCGTCCGCGACACCTCTGCGGCCTCGGCGGCCTGGGCCACGCTCGGGGTCGCACCCTCGGCCAGGAGCTGCTTGGCCGCATCGACGATCGCCGCCCGGGTGCGGCGCTTCTGGCTGACCCGCCCGCGGCTCAGGATTTCCTCTTGACGTGGTACTGGCATCCCGTCATGGTACACAAGTTCCACGAAGCTCCGAGCATCGGAGCCGTCGGCCGACCCAACCCGAGACGAGGGAAGACACATGCAAACGACCAAGACCCGAATCCTGCCGACGCAGATCGCCGCCGAGACCTTCCTCGTCCACGATCACGCCGGCGAGGGCTCCGCCCCGGTGTCCATCGCCCTCAACGCCATGGTCATCCGAGGCGAGCAGCCCGTCGTCGTGGACACCGGCGCCACCGAGCACCGCACCCAGTTCCTCGACGACGTGTTCTCCATCGTGGAGCCCGAGGACGTCCGCTGGGTGTTCATCAGCCACGACGACGTCGACCACACCGGCAACGTCAACCCGCTCATGGCCGCGTGCCCCAACGCCACCCTCGTCATCGACTGGTTCATGCAGGAGCGGATGGGCGCCACCCTCGAGGTCTCGCCCTTGCGCTGGCGTTGGATGCGCGACGGCGAGGCGCTCGACGTCGGCGACCGCCAGCTCCAGCTCGTGCGGCCGCCCGTCTACGACTCGCCGACGACCCGTGGGCTGTTCGACCCGACGACCGGCGTCTACTGGGCGTCGGACGCCTTCGCGACCCCGATGCCCGTGCCGGTGCACGACGTGGTCGAGATCGACCGCGAGGTCTGGACCGAGGGCATGGCGACCTTCAACCAGTACATCAGCCCGTGGCTCGAGCTCGCCGACGAGCGCCGGTACCTGCAGACCGTCGACCGGATCGCCGCCCTGCAACCGACGACCATCGCCGGCTGCCACACGCCGGTGATCGCCGGCGACCAGGTGGCCGACGCCCTCGACATCACCCGGCGCACACCGGGCCTGACGGTGCCGGCCCAGCCGGATCAGGTCGTGCTCGATCAGATCCAGCGCACCCTGGCCGCCTGATCGGCGAGACCTCCGACGGCGGTGCATGGCGGCGCGGGCTCGCTCCGGCGGGCCACCATGGTCGCGGCTCGCGCCGCCCGCACCCCGGCTGGAGGACAGACAGATGAAGATCGCCAACCTCGACGGCCGCCTCGTGCTGGTCCTCGACGACGCCGTCGCCGATGTCGAGACCGCATCGGACGGACGCTTCGGCCCGGACCCGATGGGCGCCTTCGCCGAGTGGGAGGCGTTCGCGTCGTGGGCGGACGGCGTGCGCGACGGAACCGGGCCGCTCGACATGTCCCGGCTCCGCTGCCCCGTGCCTGCCCCGCGGCAGGTCTTCGCCATCGGCCTCAACTACCGCAGCCACGCCGAGGAGGCGGGCATGGACGTCTCGTCGGTCCCGGCCACGTTCACCAAGTTCCCCGCGTCGCTCAGCGGTCCCTTCGACGACATCCCCGTCGTGGGCGACACCGTCGACTGGGAGGTCGAGCTCGTCGCCGTCGTCGGTGCCAGGGCCGATCGGGTGGCCGAGGCTGATGCCTGGTCCCACATCGCGGGACTCACCGTCGGCCAAGACATCAGCGACCGGACGTTGCAGTTCGCCGCCGGCATGCAGTTCTCGCTGGGCAAGTCCCGGCCCGGCTACGGGCCGATGGGTCCGTGGCTCGTCACGCCTGACGAGGTGCCCGACCGCGACGACCTCGCCCTCGGCTGTCGAGTCAACGGGGAGACCGTGCAGGACGCCCGCACGAGCGACCTGGTCTTCTCAGTCGGCGCGCTGGTGGCCGAGCTGTCGTCGGTCCTGCCGCTGCTCCCCGGCGACGTGATCTTCACCGGCACGCCCGCCGGGGTCGGCATGTCACGCAAGCCGCCGCGGTCGTTGCAGCCCGGCGACGTGCTCGAGACCTGGATCGAGGGCATCGGCGAGCTCCGCAACACCTGCGTGGCCGGCTGACGCGTGCCTCACCCGGTCCACCGGGTGTGGAACGACTCGGCGAGCAGCGTGCCGTCGCTGTCCGCGATCCGCCCGTGCTCGAGGGCGAGGCCGCCGTGGCTGACGTCGGCCCGGAACCGGCCCTCGAGCCACTCGTCGTCGCGCAGCGCCTGGCGGGTGCGGTGCAGGTGGACCGCGAGGTCGATGCTGACGCCACCGGTCGGCGGGTCCAGGCGGGTGAACGGCGACGGCGGGAACCAGTCGAGGATCATCGCCAGCCAGGGCTCGTCGATCGGGCGGGGCTCGAGGGGCCGGACGTGGCCGCCCACCCGTGCCTCGGCACTGCGGCTGAACGGGATGTGGGCCGGATCGAGCCGCGCCGTGGCGTGGTCGAAGTGGGGGACGAGGCCGGCCTCGGCCGGCGGGTCGAGCGGGATCGACACCTCCACCGGGGCCACGTCGCTGGCCTCCAGCTTCTCCCACGACTCGCCGGGTCGGGCATCGACGAGCGTCACGCGGCTGGTGAGCACGAGCCGGTCGCGCTGTTCGAGGGCGACCACGAGGGTGGTGAGCGATCGCCCGCGCCGCACGGGCTCGATCCGCAGCTCCGCCGGTCCGGGCTGGCCGGGTCGCAGGAAGGAGGTGGCCACCGTCCGCACCGGACGGCCGGGCTCGTGGTCCTGGGCGGCTCGCACCGCCATGGCGACCATGGAGCCGCCGTGGATGCCGGTGAGCGACGACCAGCTCGGGTCGAGCTGCAGGCCGTAGGTGCCTGGCGATCGGCGGTGCACGGCCGTGGTCCGGTCGAACCAGGTGGAGGCGTCGGGGAGGGGTGCGATCGCCGTCATGCCGACACCTCGCCGACAGCCGGGGCCACGGGAGCGGCGGGCGCAGGTGCGGAGTCCACGTCGGGCGCGTCCACCCGCACCCGCTCGTGGCGCATCGCCAGCAGAGCCGAGCCGACCGCCGCCGCGGCGCACACGGCCCAGGCGATCCGGAACCGGTCGTGGGCCTGGGTCAGCGACGCCGGCGTGCCGAGCACGGCGACCAGGATCGCCACGCCGAGCACGGCGCCGATCTGGCGGGCGGTCTGGTTCATGGCCCCACCGGCGGCGAAGCTGGTCGGCGCCAGCCCGGAGACGGCGGCCGCTGACAGCACCGGGAAGGTGAGGGCGACGCCGAGGCCGGTGACGATGGTCTGCGGAAGCCACCAGCGGAGGTAGTCCGGGTCGAGGGGCACCATCGCCGCGCTCCACAGCTGGGCGGTGGCGAACACCAGCGGTCCGGCGATCAGCAGGGGACGGAACCCGATGCGCCCGGCGAGGCGGCCGCTGCTGCGGGAGAGCAGCGCGACGACGACCGGCCCCGGCGTGATCGCCAGGCCGGCGGCGAGCGTGGACCAGCCCCACACCGAGGTCAGGAACAGCACGTTGCCGAGCAGCATGGCGAAGAAGCCGACGGCGTAGAGCACCGTGCCGGCGTTGGCCAGGGCGACGGTGCGGTCGGCGAGGATGCCCAGGTCGACCGCGGGTGCCGGGTGTTCCTGCGCCCGTCGCAGGGCGAACCAGCCGGCGACCGACGAGGCGGCGAAGGCGCCCGTCACGCCGGCGCTGGTCCAGCCCCAGTCGGGTCCCTGCGTGATGCCGAGGGCGAGGGCGGCGACGGCGATCGACACCGCGGCGATGCCGACCCCGTCCGGCGGCGGGCCGCCGGCGCTCGACTCCGGCACCACCCGGGTCGTGACCACGGCCGCGATGGCGAGGACGGGCAGGTTGACGAGGAACGCCCACCGCCAGCCACCGGCATCGACGAGCACGGCGCCGATCGACGGACCGCACGCGACGGCCAGCGCGGAGATTCCACCCCACGTGGCGACGGCGGTGGTCCGGAGGCGGTCGGGCGTGGCCGAGAGCAGCAGCGCCAGCGACGAGGGCATGAGCAGCGCCGCGCCGACGGCTTGGACCACGCGACCGCCGATGAGCAGCGCCGGCGAGGTGGCCGCTCCGCACAGGAGCGAGCCGAGGGTGAACACGCCGAGGCCGACGAGGAAGGTCAGGCGTCGGCCCGACCGGTCGGCGATGCGCCCGGCGCCGAGGAGCAGCGCCCCGAAGACCACCGAGTAGGCGGTGAGCACCCAGGACAGCGTCGAGGTGCTGGCGTCGGCGAAGGACGCCTCGATGCTCGGGAAGGCGACGTTGACGATCGACAGGTCGAGGGCGACCACGAACGCGCCAGTGACGGTGACGGCGAAGACGGATCGGGGGATGCCATCGGTTGTGGGTTGCTTCATGAAACGCACCTTCGCACGGAGCGTTGCGTCATGCAACCCTGCGTCGTACGATCGGGACGTGCGCCGCAGCTCCTTCGCCGATGTGCACTGCCCGATCGCCCAGTCCATGGAGATCATCGGGGAGTGGTGGACCCCGCTGATCCTGCGCGACGCGTTCTTCGGCGTCCGGCGCTTCGACGACTTCGCCCGGCGCCTCGGCATCGCCCGCAACGTCCTGGCCGACCGGCTCGACACCCTCGTCGAGGGCGGCGTGCTGGAGAAGCGGCCCTACGACGAGGCCCGCGGCCGGTACGACTACGTGCTCACCGAGAAGGGGCGGGCGCTGTGGCCGGTGCTCGTCGCGCTGCGGCAGTGGGGCGACGAGTGGGTGCTCGGCGAGGGCAACGAGCCGGTGCTGCTGGAGCACCAGGGGTGCGGCCACGTCGTCCACGTGGAGCCCACGTGCGGCCACTGCGGCGAGCGGCTCGACGCCCGCAGCGTGCGGGCCGTGGCCGGCCCGGCCGCACCGCCGGACACGTTGCTCCCGCCGCCCGGCAGCTGAGCGGCGCGGTCCTCAGGGCGCGAGCGCCGCTTCCACGGCCGCCGCGGCGTGGAGCCGGGTCGTCGGGAACCAGGGGACGCGGACGTCGTCGCCGCCGACGAGCAGCTCGATCTCGGTGCAGCCGGCGATCACGCCCTCGGCTCCGTTCGAGATCAGTCGCTCGATGACCTCGAGGTACCTGTCCCGTGACCCGTCCCGCACGATGCCCCGGACGAGCTCGTCGTAGATGACGTCGTGCACGGTCGTCCGGTCCGGCTCGTCGGGCACCACGACATCGAGCCCGTGCGCCGCCAGGCGACCTCGGTAGAAGTCGTGCTCCATCGTGTAGCGGGTGCCGAGCAGCGCCACGGTGCGGACGCCGGCGTCCACGACGGCCCGAGCGGTCGCGTCGGCGAGGTGCAGGAAGGGCACGTCGATGGCGGCCTCGATGGCCGGTGCGCACACGTGCATGGTGTTGGTGCACAGCACGATGAGCTCGGCGCCGGCGTCCTGGAGGCGGCGGGCATCCGCAGCGAGGAGGGCACCGGCATCGTCCCAGCGATCGGCCGCCTGCAGCGCCTCGATGGCGGCGAAGTCGTAGCTGCGGATGACCAGGTCGGCGGAGTGGGTGCCGCCGAGCCGCGCCCGCACCCCCTCGTTGATCATGCGCTCGTACTCGATCGAGCTCTCCCAGCTCATGCCGCCCAGCAGTCCGATGCAACGCACCGGGCGACGGTATCCGCACCGACCTCAGTACGCGGACGCGAGGGTCTCGCTGGGCAACCGGTCCAGCTGCTCGTCGTGGATGACCGTGTCACCCTCCGGGCCGAGCATCGTGGCGAGGGCCTGCCCGCCGGGTGAGTCCACCGGGATCAGCAGCAGGTACTCCCGCGGCGGCTCCTCGCGCTGGTCGTGCCGGACCCCGAACGGCCACGGCAGGTTCGGCCTCCGGCCGCGGAGGCGCTCGACCACCGACCACGGCACGGCGATGGTCCACTCCACGACCCAGTAGAAGATGCGACCGACGAACGCGACCGCAGTCGGCGCACCGACGGTGACGACGCCGACCGTGGCCATGCCGGCCATCTTCGACAGCTTCACCGGCCAGGGCGGTCCGCTGCGGCCGAAGCGGCCGGCGAGGATCGCCGCGGCCCGGACGGCGATCCACATGAGCCCGCGGGTGAGGGCCGTCGCGCCGGACTCCCGCAGCGCCCGGCGGAACAGCCCGTCGGCGTCCCACGCGTCGACGCGTGGAGTCCGGTCGTCGCTCCGCTTCGACTCCCGCCAGAGCGCGTCGTGGAGGACACCCGGCTCGCTGTTGGTGCCGGTCGTGTCGAACAGCCAGCGCACTGGCCGGGGGATCGAGGCGAAGTCGGTCCGGAAGCCCTGTCGGACGACCACGAAGTCCCGGCTGCCCTCGTAGACGAGCGGCTCGAGGAGGCACCACTCCTCACCGATGTCGTGTCGGACGCTCAGTGGGGTGCGGAAGGGCACGCCACGACGGTAGAGCGGCACGCCCCGCGCAGGGCGCTGCAATCACACGGCCGGGTCGAAGGGCGTGTCCGTGGCCTGCGCCTGCCGGTACTTCGGGCCGCGCGGGTCGAGCGACGCGGTGCCGTACCACTCGCGCTCCTGCAGGTGCCGGTCGATGGCGGGCAGCAGCTTCGGGTGCCGGTCGACGTAGAGCATGCCGTCCAGGTGGTCGACCTCGTGCTGGAAGCACCGGGCGACGAGGCCCTCGCCCTCGTAGGCGACCGGGTCCCCGTGGACGTCGTGGCCCTGCACCCGGGCTCGGGCCGCTCGCACGGTCGGTACGGAGATCCCCGGCACCGACAGGCATCCCTCGGACCCGTCCTGCGCCCCGTCGCCGATGACCTCGACGACCGGGTTCACGACGTAGCCGGTCTCGTCGTCGCCGCAGTCGAAGACGAAGACCCGCTCGAGCCGGCCGATCTGGTTGGCGGCGAGCCCGACCCCGGTCTCGATCGCGTACATCGTGTCGAACAGGTCGTCCACCAGCGAGGCCAGCTCACGATCGAACGTCGTCACCGGCTTGGCGCGGGTCCGGAGCACGGGGTTCCCGTAGAGCGTGATCGGTGGGCACCTGCCAGGCAGCCGGAACGGCATCCGGCGACGCTATCCCGGGTCGCGCGCGCAGCTACGTGCGCAGCGAGTGCCTCGCTCCGGCCAGGACGACCTCGCTGAGGCGCTCGAGGGAGGGTGAGCGAACCTTCCACCGCTGCCAGTGCAGCGGCACGTCGACGGTGGCGTCGGGGTCGAGGAGGACGACCGCCGACCGCAGGTTCGGCTCGGCCAGCTGCAGGTCGCTGAGCATCCCCCAACCGAGGCCGGCCAGGATCGCCTGCACGAACCCCTCGGTCGAGGGCACGCGGTGCGTCGGCGGCGTGGCCCGGCCCCGGGTGCGACGTCGCAGCCACCCGCGCTGGAGGTCGTCGTCGCGGTCGAAGTCCACGACCGGCGCGTGGGCCAGGGCGGCCGCCGTCGGGCCGTCCGGGAACCAGCGGGCGGCGAACCCGGGCACGGCCGCGGGCCGGTAGCGCAGGACGCCGAGCGGTGTCGATGTGCAGCCGGACACGGGTCGGGACGCCGCCGTGACCGCGGCGACGACGGAGCCGTCGCGCAGGAGGGTCGCCGTGCCGTCCTGGTCGGCACGGTGCAGGTCGAGCAGGACCTCGTCCCGCAGCGGGGCGAGGGCCGGGAGGAACCAGGTGCTCAGCGAGTCGGCGTTGACCGCCACCGGCAGGACGACCGGCGCATCTGCGTCACCGGCGAGCTCCCGTGCCGTGTCGGCGACGAGCAGGTCCATCTCGCGAGCCAGGCGCAGCACGGCGCGGCCGGGGTCGGTGACCTGCACCGGCTTGGAGCGCACGAGCAGGACCCGGCCGGTTGCCTGCTCCAACGCCTTGAGGCGCTGGCTGATCGCGGACGGGGTGACGTGCAGGTCCCGCGCCGCACCTTCGAGCGTCCCGGCATCGACGGCGGCGCGCAGCGCCCGCAGCTGGGCGAGGTCGAGGTCCATGAAGCAACGCTAATGCGAACGAAGAATGTTGCGCTGGACTTCACCTCGGAGGTGCGGCCATCCTCGACCGGTGGACCCCGGACTCCTCGCCGCCTTCTCCGGCCTCGGCCTCGGACTCGGCCTCATCGTCGCGATCGGCGCGCAGAACGCGTTCGTGCTCCGTCAGGGCCTGCGGGGTGAGCACGTGGTGCCCGTGGTCGCCGTGTGCGCGGTGTCCGACGTCGCCCTCATCGCCGGCGGTGTGGCGGGCACGGGGGCGCTGCTCGAACGGGTCCCCGAGCTGGTCGACGTCATGCGCTGGGCCGGCGCCGCCTTCCTCCTCGGCTACGCCGCGCTCGCGGCGCGGCGTGCGCTGCATCCCGAAGGTGGGCTGCGGGCCGAGGTGGCCGATCGTGCACCGCTCACGACGGTGCTGCTCACGGCCGCGGCGCTCACCTGGCTCAACCCGCACGTCTACCTCGACACGGTGGTGCTCCTCGGCTCGGTGGCCGCGACCCACGACGAGCTGCGCTGGCACTTCGGCGCGGGTGCAGCCGTGGGCAGCGTGGTGTGGTTCACCACCCTGGGCGCCGGTGCCCGCCTGCTCCGCCCGGTCTTCGCCCGGCCCGGCGCCTGGCGAGCGCTCGACGCGCTCATCGCCGCGGTGATGGTGGTGCTCGCCGTCGGCCTGGCTCGCAGCGCCTGAACCGCCGTCATCCCGAGGTCATGCGCCGTGGGGCTCGGCACCGCCGAGGACCCGGTCGATCACCTCCAGGGTGGAGCGCACGACGGTGTCGGCGCCCATCGCCGCGCCCCGGGCCTCGGCGGCTGCGTAGCGATCGTGGCCGAGCTCGCTCGGCAGCTGCTCCAGGATGGCGCCGACCCTGCGCAGATCGGAGGCCTCGATGGGCATGGCCAGCTCGGCGGAGGCGAGGCGCACCGCTGCGTGGAGCACCGTCGCGGCCTCGTGGTCGCCGCGCTGGGCGAGGACGCCGGCGACGTGGCGCAGGGTCAGCCACTGGTTGGCCCAGTCTCCGGCCCGGTGCCACATGTCGATGACCTCCCTCGCCAGGCGCAGCGCACCGTCGAGGTCGCCGCGGCGCCCGGCCAAGGACACGAGCTCGGTCTTCGCGAAGGCGACGATCCAGCGGTTCCCGGCCGCCGTGCCGTGGGCGATGGACTCCTCGAGCATCGAGGTGGCGCGGTCGGGGTCGATCGCCTCCAGCGTCAGCGCCCTGGCGTAGAGCGCCGAGGCCAACGACGTGGGGTTCCCGATCCGCCGGGCCAGGGTGACGGCCTCGTCCGCGAGCAGGCGGCTGGCCTCGGTCCGGGCGTCGCTCGCCAGGCCCACGGACGCCATGTAGAGCGCGTGGGCCAGGCGGGCGTCGTCGCCGCTGGCGCGGGCGGCGCCGACCGTGCGCTGGCACGTCTCGGCCGCCTCGAAGGTCTGACCGCGGTAGTAGAAGACGTTGCCCAGCGTCCGCGAGTGCAGTCCGCAGGACGGGAGGCCCAGCCGCTCCTCGGCCTCGAGCGATCGCTCGGCGAGGGACACCGCTGCGTCCAGGTCGCCGCGGACGAACCGCCCGTAGGCGGCGGTGGCGAGGGCCATGGGCAGGAGCGGGTGGTCGTCGGTGGTGAGCAGGTCGAGGGTCGTCTCGGCCCAGCTGAACAGCTCGTACCGCATCCGGCGGAAGGCGAACTCGCGGGGACCGACCACCAGCCGCAGCGCCCCGTCCTCGTCGCCCTGGGTCAGCATCCAGCGGTGGGCGATGCGCAGGTCGGCGAAGGTGTCGTCCAGCCGGGACATCCACACCGGTTCGTCCGGGCCGCCGAGGCCGACCTCGGCGTGCTCCACGAGGTCGATCGCCCAGAGCGCGTGGCGCTCCTGCAGCACGTCGGCGCACCCGGCGTCCCGGAGCCGCGCCCCACCGAACTGCCGGAGCGTCTCGAGCAGGGAGTAGCGGGTGGGTGAGCGGCTGATGTCGGCGACGACCATGGACTTGTCGACCAGCGCCGCCAGGAGGCCCCGGATCCCCTCGGCGGAGACCGTCGCATCGGCGCACACGTACTCGATGTCGTCCACCGTGAAGCTGCCGGCGAAGACCGACAAGCGGTCGAACAGCGCCTGCTCGGCCACGCCGAGCAGCTGGTAGGACCAGGCGACGGTCGCCTCGAGGGTCTGGTGCCGAGGATCGCCGGCGCTGGTGACGAGGATCCGGAAGTCGCTGGACAGCTCGTCGGCCAGATCGGGCAGGGTCATCGAGCGGACCCGGGCAGCGGCCAGCTCGAGGGCGAGCGGGAGCCCGTCGAGGCGGCGGCAGATCTCGACGACGGACGAGACGGTCGCCTCGTCGAGCCGGAAGCCGGGATGGGCGGACGTGGCTCGGGCCACGAACAGCCGCACCGCCGGGGACTCCATCGCCATCACCGGGTCGGTCTCGTCCGCCCGGGGGAGCGGGAGCGGACCGAGCGGCCAGACGGTCTCGCCGTCGACGCCCAGGGGCTCCCGGCTGGTCGCCACGATGCGGACGTCGGGGCAGGCCCGGAGCACCGCCTCGATCACCTCGCGGATGGGCGCCAGGACGTGCTCGCAGTTGTCGAGGACGATGAGCAGGCGGCGGGACTGGAGCACCTCGATCAAGCCCTCGATCGTCGTGCGGTCCTGGCGGCGCTGGACGTCCAGCGCGGTGGTGACGGCCTCGGCGACGAGTGCGTCCTCCCGGATCGGGGCGAGGTCGCACAACCAGACACCGTCAGGATGGGCGTCTGTCGACCGCTCGCCGAGCTGCATGGCCAGGCGCGTCTTCCCGACGCCCCCGGGGCCCGTGAGGGTGAGGAGCGGCACCGTGGCGAGCACCTCGCCGAGCTGGGAGAGCTCGACGTCCCGGCCGAGCAGGGCGGTGACCCGGCGCGGCAGGTTGCCCATCGGGGTCCCGTCGGCCGGGACAGGCGGCGGACCGATCGGGGCGGCGACCGGCGGCGCATCGAGCGTCGGGTCCGTGCGCACCATGCGCGCTTCGAGATCGGCCAGCGCGTCGGACGGCTCGAGGCCGAGCTGGTCGCCGAGGTCGGAGCGGAACCGGTGGAAGGCGCGCAGCGCCTCGGGCTGCCGTCCGGAGCGGTAGAGCGCCAGCATCTGCTGGGCCCGGAAGCCCTCCCGCAGCGGCCAGCTCGCGATGCAGGTCTCCAGCTCGTCGATCGCACCGGCGTGGTCGGCGAGGGCCAGCAGCGCATCGACGCGAGCCTCGGCCGCCCGCTGCCGCACCTCCTCCAGGCGGGTGCTCTCCGCCTGGAGCGCGAGATCGTCGACGAACTCGGTGAAGGCGCGGCCGCCGGACCACCAGCGCAGCGCCTCGCCCAGCAGGTCCGCGGCCCGCCGCGGATCACGGCCGAGCACATCGAGCGCGGCGGCGACCTGCCGCTCGAAGCGGACGCTGTCGAGCGCGTCCGGGTCGAGGACGAGCTGGTAGCCACCGTGCCGGGTCTGGAGCCGGCTGCCGTCGTCGCCGAGGTCGCTGCGCAACCGGGACACGTAGCTCTGGACCGTGCCTCCGGCCCGCGCCGGGGGGTCCTGGCCGAACAGCACGTCGACGAGGTGGTCGGTGCCGCAGGCGGTGTTGCGGTGCAGGACGAGGGTGGCGAGGAGGAGGCGGCGACGTGCACCGCGCACGGCACGGGGGACGCCGTGGGCCGAGGTCACCTCGAGCGGTCCGAGCACCCGGATCTCCATCGCACCGACCCCCTTCCCCACGGAGACAGTACGGCGCATCCGGGCTGCAGGGCGCATGCATGTGCCCTGCACGGGCGGCGGTCGAACGTGGGCGACGGCGAGGCATCCGGCCCGCCCACACCGAGGAGAACACCATGCCGTTCGTCAACGTCAAGCTCATCGAGGGCGTCTTCAGCGCCGATCAGAAGCGCGACATGATCGCCAAGCTCACCGACACCATGGTCGCCATCGAAGGCGAGAACATGCGCGGCGTCACCTGGGTCGTCGTCGAGGAGGTCACCAGCGGCGAGTGGGGCATCGGCGGCCAGGCGCTCACCACCGCCGACGTGAAGGCCCTCGCCGCCGGAGCGCCGGTGGCCTGAGCTCGCCCGGGCGACGACGGCGGTGGCCACTGGCCACCGCCGTCAGCCGGCTGGGTCCACCCGGGCGGCCGTGGGCCCGGAGAAGCGACCTTCGAAGCCGGCGATCCACTGCTCCATCGCTGCGTCCACGCCGGCGCGGTCCTTGGTGGCGAGCAGGTCGAGCAGGAGGCCACGGGTCACGGCGACGCCCAACCGGGCGAAGGCGCGAGCCTCTCCCGGGGGCACCCCCATGGCCTCGGCCGCCTCGGCGGCCGGATCGAGCCAGGAGTCGACGATGCCGTCGAGGAGCTCGCTCGTCGGGGGACGTCCGAGGAGGGCCTGGACGTAGACCTCGAAGAACAGCCGCTCGTTGGGCCAGAGCGACGGGTCGGAGATGTGGCGCCACCAGCTGCGCATGGCGTCGGCCAGCGTCGCGTCCGGCGCGGCGGTCACCTCGCTGATCGCGGCGCGGTTGCGCTGCTCGACCTCGCGGATGATGGCTACCCAAAGCCCTTCCTTGGACCCGAAGTGGTGGCTGAGCATCCGGTGGCTCGTGCCCAGCTCGGCGGCCAGCCCTCGCAGTGAGAGGTCGGTGAGGCCGTGGTGGGCGACGTGGTCGATCGCGTCGTCGAGCAGCTGCTTCCGGGCATCCCCTGGGGCCATGGAAGAAAACTGTACCACTTGGAACACTAAACATGTACCATCTGGTACATGCCTGCACCCGTCACCGTCTCCATCGACCTGCCGCACGACCAGGAGGCCGTCTTCGACTTCCTCGACGTCATGGCCAACCACGAGTCGTTCAACGACCACCTCATGCGCGACTGGGAGCTCTCCGGCCCGGCGCGAGGCATCGGGTCGAGGGCCCGGGTGACCACCCGAGCCCTCGGCATCAGCGACGTGGTCGACCTCGAGGTCGTCGACGCCGAGCGCCCGAGCCGCATCGTCGAGCGGAACGTCGCGACCAAGGCCGGGCGGACGGGGGAGGGCACCTACGAGCTCGCCGCCCTGCCCGATGGCGGAACCCGCGTCACCTTCGAGTACCGGTGGATCGTCGCCCCGCGTCTCGACCGTCTGACCGCGCCGCTGGCCCGGGCCTACATCCGCCGGAACAACGCCACCGCCATGCGGCGCCTGGCCGAGGACCTGGATGCGCACCTCCTCGGCCACGTCGACGGCTGATCGGAATACCATCGATGTCGAGCCAGATGGGGGCTACATGTCCGGACGTCCCACGATCACGGAGTTCCGGCTCCCCGGGGCGACCCTGCGCGCCACGGCGGTCGGGGACGGCCCGCCGGTCCTGCTGCTGCATGCCGGTGGCGAGCGACGGGCGGTCTGGGCTGACGTGGTCGCGGCGCTGCCCCCGAGCGCTCATCGGGCCATCGCCGTCGACCAGCGCGGGCACGGCGAGAGCTCGGGTTCCCGGAGCGACGGCCTGCCCGCCTTCGCCGGCGACGTCCGCGACCTCGTGCGCTCCTTGGGGGCGCCCACGGTGCTGGTGGGTGCGTCGCTGGGCGGGATGGCGATCCTCCTGGCGATGGCCGACGGCGACCTCGATGACCTCGTGACCGGCGTCGTCCTGGTCGATGTGGTGCCGTCGCCGGACCCGAGGCGCGCACGTCGGTACCTGAGGCAGTCGTCGACGGATCGCACCGGCGACATGGCCGAGTCGCCGATCGCCCGGGACATCCTCGCCCACGCCGCGCAGCTCACCGCCTCGGCGAGACGACTCGACACGCCCACGCTGCTGGTGCGTGGCACCGCGAGCGAGGTCACGCTCGAGGATGACGTCGCACGCTTCCTACAGCTCGTCCCCCACGCGTCCGTCCGGGAGATCGAGGGTGCGCACCACCTCGTCGCCAGCGAAGCTCCCGAAGCGCTGGCGGAGGTCCTCGCCGAGTTCCTGGACGGGCTGGGGATCGCGTCGTCGACGTCGAATGAGGGAGATGGCGTCCGCCGCCGTACCGTCAGTGCACAGACCGACCGCGAACGAGAGTGATTTCCCCATGGCCAAGGCGAAGAAGGTTGACTCCCAATGGTCCAAGGGCTCGGCCAGCGTCGATGACCTGGCCCCTCGGGAACGGCTCGCACACGAGATCGTCTCCGAGCACGCCGACCTGCTCCCCTCGGTCGAGCGGATCATGGCAGCCGAGCTCACCGAGGAGCAGGGCATCGTCGCGCTGACCGCCTTCCGCGACTCGCTCGGTGTCGCCGGGGACCCCAACCGGGACCCCCGCGTCTCGATCGCCAACGCCGCCGGCTGAGCGCTCGGCCAGGTGGCACGGCCGCTCGGCCGGCCAGGTCTGACGGCAGACGTCAGCCGATGACCAGGAGAGAGGCGTCGTCGCTGCGCTTGTGGTCGTACATGGCGACATCAGCGCGTCGGAGCGCCTGGTCGAGGCCGTCCTCCGGCTCGACCAGGACGGCGCCGATGCTCCCACGCACCGCCAGGGGTTTGCCCTGGACGAGCACGGGCACCGGCGGCAGCGACCGGATGCGTGCCACGAGCTCCTGCATCCCCCCGGCGCCATCGACCGGTGCGCACAGGACCGCGAACTCGTCGCCACCGATCCGGCACACCCGGTCGACGGAACGGGTGGCGGCGACGAGGCGACTGCCCGTCTCGACGAGCACCCGGTCGCCGGCTTCGTGGCCGAACGTGTCGTTGACGGTCTTGAACCCGTCGAGGTCGAGGAACAGCAGGCCGACGTCGCCGCCGTCACGAGCCCGGGACTGCTGGGCGTTGTCGAGCGCGGCGCTCAGGGCCCGCCGGTTGTCCAGCCCGGTCAGCGGGTCGACGAGGGCGGCCGTGCGGAGCTCCTCCTCGAGCAGCCGACGGTGGGTGACGTCGTCGCAGGTGACGACGGTGCCGATCGTGCCATCGGTGAGCGTGAGCGGCCCCGCCCGGGTGGCGTACCACGCCCAGCCCCCGTCCGGGAGTTCGTAGCCCAACGTCGCTTCGCGTTCTGTGCCTTCGCGGATCGCCGAGACGACCGGCAGGTGGGTGGGGTCCTGGTGGCGACCGTGCTCGTCGATCACGGTGATGTGGTCCATCATGGCGCTGGCGCTGGGCGCCACGTGCGAGATGTCGAGCCCGAGCCGGGCGAGGAACCGCACCGTGGCCGGGTTGGCGTGGAGCAGGGTGCCGTCGGCCGCCCGCAGCATCACGGCGATGGGGAGCGCATCGAGCACCGCCAGCAGCTGAGCCTCGTGCACCTCACCCGAGCCCGCTCCTGCGCGTTCGCGTTGAAAGGCCTCCACAGATGCTCATCGGCGGACCCGGTTCTGACCTTGAGCGCGGGGCGACCTCCCGCACGACACCGAGTTGTGTGGGATGGTGACACCTGGTCGGCAGGTTGCCGGACCAAGGAAGGCCGGTATGTCCAGCAAGGACAAGGGCGGGCGGAGCAGCAAGACCCCCGCGACCAAGACCGCCAAGGAGAAGCGCCTGGAGAAGCAGGAGAAGAAGACCAAGAAGGGCTTCGCCGGCCGGGAGGGTTAGGGCGGACGCTCGTGATGCGGTGGCCGCGCCACGCGCTGCATCACCATCGTCCCGAGCGGAGCTGTTCGTGGACGCGGGCGGCCTGGCGGATCTGGTGATCGCGCTCGTGGATGTCGGGCGCCTTGCGGGCAGCGCTCGCGTAGAGGCTCGCCGCCAACTCGAGGTCGCCGTTGCGCTCGTGGAGGTGGGCGGCGACGGCATCGCGGCGGGGTAGGTCGTCGTCGACCTGGGCCAGGGCCGCCAGGCCGGCGGGCGCACCGTCGGCCTCTCCGACGGCGACGGCCCGGTTCAGCCGGATGATCGGCGTGTCGGTGATCCCGAGCAGCTCGTCGTACCACTCCACGATCTGGACCCAGTCGGTCTCCTCGACCCGGGGGGCATCGGCGTGGAGCGCGGCGATCGCGGCCTGCGCCTGGTACTCGCCGAGTCGATCGTGAGCGAGCGCGGCCTGGAGGATGGTGACGCCTTCCTGGATGAGCGCTCGATCCCATCGGCTGCGGTCCTGCTCGGCCAGGGGGACGATGCCGCCGTCGGCGCGGGTGCGGCCGGCACGGCGGGCGTGGTGGAGCAGCATCAGCGCGAGCAGCCCGTGCACCTCCGGATCGTCGACCAGCGCGACCAGCTGGCGGGTGAGCCGGATCGCTTCGGCGGCCAGGTCGACGTCACCCGAGTAGCCCTCGTTGAACACGAGGTACAGGACCCGCATCACGGTCACGACGTCACCCGGCCGGTCGACACCCGCTGCAGCCACCACCCGCTTGGCTCGGCTGATCCGCTGCGCCATCGTCCGCTCCGGCACGAGGTAGGCGGTGGCGATCTGGCGCGTGGTGAGGCCGCCGACGGCCCGGAGCGTCAGCGCGATCGCCGACGAAGGCGTCAGGTCGGGGTGCGCGCACAGGAAGTAGAGCTGCAAGGTCTCGTCGGTCGCAGCCGCCGGCGCTCCCTCGGGCTCGAGGTCCACCACTGCCTCCCGCGTGCGCCGGGAGGCGTCGGAGCGGACCAGGTCGAGGTACTTGCGCCAGGCGACGGTGACGAGCCACGCCTGGGCATCGTCGGGCGGGTCGCCGGCCCGGTCCAGCGCGGCGATGAGCGCCTCCTGCACGGCGTCCTCGGCCGTCGCGAAGTCGGCGCCGCGACGGACGAGGACGCCCAGCACCCGTGGGACGAGTGCCCGGAGCTCGCTGACGTTCACACCACATCCGTGGGGGTCGGTGGCGTGGCGAGGAACGGGCGGACCTCGATCCACTCGAGGATGGGTTCACCGTCGGGGCCCGGTGCCGCCGACAGCTCGCCGGCGAGCTCGATGGCCCGGTCCTCGGTGTCGACGTCGACGACCATCCACCCCGCGATGAGGTCCTTCGTCTCGGCGAAGGGGCCATCCGTGACCGGCGGGCGGCCGGCGCCGTCGTGACGAACCCACATGCCGTCGGGGGCGAGCGCCTGGCCGTCGACGAACTCGCCGGTCTCGACGAGGCGGTCGGCGAAGTCGCCCATGAACTGGATGTGGGCCTCCACGTCGTCGGGCGCCCACTCGCTCATCGGGACATCGGTCGCCATCGGCGGTGCACCCCGGTAGTGCTTCAGGAACAGGTACTTGGCCACGTGGGATCCTCCTTCGGTGTGGGCGACGCCGTTCGTCGCTCATCACCCCTGAGACGGAGCCGGATGCCGGATGTCGACATCCGCACGAAGGTCTTCCCCCGGGCTGGATGTCCCTCAGATGGAGGTCAGGCCTCGTCGCCGATCAGCATCTCGGCCTTGTTGCCGTACTTCTGGGTCATGCCCATGGCGTGCTTGCTCGCTTCCATGATGCTGGGGTCGCCCATCGCGGCCTGCATGTCCTCCTGGGACGCCCAGGTGCCGACGAACATCACGTAGTACGGGGCCTCGGTGCCCCGGGGCGTCCCGCTGAACACCGTGGTGGTGTGCGACGTCATCTTCGGGAACTTGGCGGCGATCGGCAGGTGGTCCGACTTGTATTCGGCGAGGAACGCCTCGGCGTCGGCTTCGGGCTTGGTGTACAGAACGGTGAGGTTTGCCATGGCCCCTGTGTACCGGGTGGAGGTGCGTTTCCCGACGGCGGCCACCGTGCTTCCTACGCTGCGCGCATGTCGCCGTTCACGCCGAAGCCGACGATCACCGGCGAGACCGTGGTCTTGCGTCCGCTCGTGGCTACCGATGCGCAGGACCTGTGGGACGACGTCAACGACGACGAAGCCCGTCGGCTGACCGGGACCCACGCCGACTTCACCCGGGACCAGATCGACCGGTGGTGCGCCACGCGGATCGACCAGGACGACCGCCTCGACCTCGCAGTCGTGGATCGCTCCGACGGTGCGTGGCTCGGCGAGGTGGTCATCCACGACTGGGATCCCGACAACCGGTCGTGCGGGTTCCGGATCGCGCTGCGCAGCGCTGCTCGCGGCCGCGGTGTCGGTACCGAGGCGACGAAGCTCGTGGTCGACCACGTCCTGTCCGACCCCGAGGTGAACCGTGTGTCGCTCGAGGTCTTCGACTTCAACGAGCGCGCCCGGCACGTCTACCGCAAGGTGGGCTTCGTCGAGGAGGGGACCTTGCGCGAAGCGCTGTGGTGGGGCGACGAACCCCATGACGCGATCGTCATGTCGATCCTGCGCCGGGAGTGGCGCTCCGGTTGACCATGCGCCCGTTGCGTCCCTCGCCCTCACCAGCGACCATGGCCCGATGCAGCAGCGACGCCTCGGCGACAGCGGCCTGGTGGTCAGCAGCCTCGCCCTCGGGACCATGACCTTCGGGGCCGAGACCGACGAGGAGGGCGCGCACGCCCAGCTCGACCGGTTCGTCGAAGCGGGCGGGACGTTGATCGACACGGCCGACGTGTACTCGCAGGGTGCGTCCGAGTCGATCGTCGGTCGATGGCTGCAGCAGCGCGGGCGCACCGACGACGTCGTGATCGCCACCAAGGGCCGCTTCCCCATGGGCGACGGTCCGCTGCACCAGGGGGCTGGCCGTCGGTACCTGCGCCGGGCCGTCGAGGCCAGCCTCCGCCGGCTCGGCGTCGACGCCATCGACCTCTACCAGCTCCACGGGTGGGATCCCGCCGCCCCGCTGGAGGAGACGTTCTCCACGCTCGACGACCTCGTCCGGGCTGGCACCGTGCGCCACGTCGGGGTGTCGAACTACACCGGCTGGCAGCTGCAGAAGGCGCTGCGCCGCGCTGAGCAGCACGGCTGGACGGCGCCGATCTCGCTGCAGCCGCAGTACAACCTGCTTGCACGCGAGATCGAGTGGGAGCTGCTGCCCCAGTGCCTGGAGGAGGGCGTCGGCGTCCTTCCCTGGGGGCCGCTGGGCGGAGGCTGGCTCACCGGCAAGTACCGGCGCGACCAGCGACCCACCGGCGCCACCCGCCTCGGCGAGGACCCCGACCGCGGCGTCGAGGCCTACGACCGGCGCAACACCGAGCGCACGTGGGACGTGCTCGACGCCGTCGAGACGATCGCCGACGAGCGGGACTGCTCGATGGCCCAGGTGGCGCTCGCCTGGGTGCACCAGCGCCCCGGGGTGACGTCGGTGATCCTGGGCGCCCGCACCACCGATCAGCTCGAGGACAACCTCGGCGTGGCCGACCTGGTGCTCGGTGACGAGGAGCTCGACCTGCTGTCGGTCCGCTCGTGCCCAGGTGTGCCCGACTACCCGTACGGGATGATCGCCGACCACTGCGGCGTCGACGTCTGGGACCGGCTCCGCACGCGCATCGCCGAGCGCTGACCGGTCGGCGCTATCGAGCTGCGTCGAGCTCCGCGATGCTGCGACGGGGTGCGGTGAGCCGGAACGAGGCGTCGAGGAGCTCTGCCACCTCTGCCCAGTCCGTCTCGTCATCGAGGTCGATCCCGACCCAGCCCGATGGACCGAGGTAGGCGGGGATGTACGCACGAGGGTCCTCGACCAGGGCAGGCCGATCCTCCGGGTCCGGCTGCACCACGAGCGAGTGGGGATGCTGGACCCACTCGCCGTCCACCTTCAGGGAACCGCCGTAGTAGGCGAACACCTTCTTCGTGAAGAACGCAGGACGGCCGTGCGAGACCTTCTCCGCAGCGCCCGGGAGAGCCGTCGCCAGCTCTCTGACCCGGGCGAGGTGGGGGTCGTCGTCATCGAACATGCGCGGGTGCGCCACGGCTCGAGGGTAGGTCTGCGCCGCCGAGGTCTGGATGATCGCCAGGCGCTCGAGGGCTCGACGCCGGATCTCTTTCGCCCGTCCAACGTGTGGACCGATCGTGACGCGGCGGACCGGATCCGCCCACACGTCGGTCGATCTGGCGGTTCCGTGGACGGATCAGGCCCAAGGCAGGCCCGCATTGCCCACACGTCTGTCTGAGGAAGGTCGATACCGATGGCGCTTCTGGGCGGGCCCCGAAACCGGTTTTCGTGGACTGGTCTTCCCGTTTCGCGTGGTCTGCGCCTGGAGATCAGGCAGCCTGGGGCCGTGGACGTCAGCAACGAGCCCGTGGATCTCGAGGTCAAACGTGAAGAGGGCGTCACGATTCGGTTCGCCGATGGCCACGTCGCGCGGATCGGGCTGATGGAGCTCCGACAGGGATGTCCGTGCGCGACGTGTCGCGCGCTGCGGGAGCGTGGAGAAGACGGGTGGCCACGGCCTGGTGCTCCAGAGCCGTTGCGCATCACGGACGCGCAGTTCCATGGCGCATATGCCCTGCAGATCACGTGGAACGACGGCCATCGGACCGGGCTCTATCCGTTCGAGGCTCTGCGCCGCTGGAGCGTCTCGGGGCCACCTCGCTGATCCCCACCTCTGGGGCGGGACCCCGCATCAGGCCAAGGGGAACCTTGCTCAGGCGAGGCTGGCGTCGAGGGTGATGGTGGTGCCGGTGAGCGCCTTGCTGACTGGGCAGTCGACCTTGGCGCCCTCGGCCGCCTCGACGAAGTCCTCGGCGCTCATGCCCGGGACCGTGCCCACGACCTTGAGGTGGATGCCGGTGATGCCCTCGCCGGGCTGGAAGGTGACGTCTGCGGTGGTCTCGAGCCGTTCGGGCGGGCTGCCGGCCTTGGCCAGCCCGTTCGACAGCGCCATGGAGAAGCATGACGAGTGCGCGGCTGCGATGAGCTCCTCGGGGCTGGTCCGTCCGTCCGGCTCCTCGGCGCGCGACGGCCAGGACACGTCGTAGGTCCCGAGCCCCGAGGACTCGAGCGTCACCTGCCCCGACCCCTCCATGAGCGAGCCTTCCCAACGAGTGGTTGCCGTGCGTGTCGTTGCCATGCCCCGGAGGCTACGCGGAGATCCGACGGCATGGGTTCCGATGGCGGGGTGTCGGTGATCGAACGGCTCTGCCGGCGGGGTGCGAAACCATCCGGCGGCCGAGGCACCATGGGCGCCGTGGCTCTGACGCATTGGCAGGGGGAGAGCGGGTGCACGGTGACCGTGGAGGAGCTCCGTGCGATCGCCGAGGCGGCACACGTAGTCGTCGGTGAATCGATGCAGTTCGTCGGGAGCTACGCGAGGAGACGGGAGTCGATGCTCGCCCAATCGGAGGTCCCGCCCTCGTCGACGTGGTCGACCATCCGCTCGCGGATGGAACGCGTGCGTCCACCTTCGGTGTCGCTTACACGTTCGAGATCTGTCGCTCCGTCCAACTGCGGGCCGAACCGGGCCAGCCGGTGCAGTGGTGGCCCCTCGATGCTCCGCCGGTGGACGTCGGTCGGAAGCATTGGGAGCGTCTGCTCCGGCACGTGCGCTCGGTCGCATAACCGTCCGAGTCACCACCCACGTAACCATGTGTCGCCAGGCGGCGATCATGCCCTTGGCCTGTTCGATGACGATCCGGTGATCGAGGGCCAGAGTTGCAGGTGCTCGGCCAGCCGCCGCTGCTCGTCGAACTTGGCTGCGCTGCACAGCACCACGGTCACGACGGATGCGAACGTCTCAACGAGATGGAGGTCCTCGTCGTTCCACGGACGACTCTGCAAGTCGTAGAGCCCCAGGGCACCCAGCGCCGTGCGGTCGAGTATCAACGGGGCGGATGCGACTCCCAGCACGCCGCGCTCGATGGCGTCCGGTGCGAAGGTGGGCCAGCGAGCCGAACTGGAAATCGCAGAGGGCTTCGAGGCGGCGCCGGCTGATGCCAGCGAGCGATGCACCTCGGAGCGGCTACGTGGCCTGGAGAAGCCTGAAGACCGCCGCGTTCCACGATGCGTCGCCTCTCGGGTGATGAGCTGACTCGTTCGGCGGTGGCGTGATGCCTGCTGATCGAACGGCAGCGTTCAGATCGCAGAGCCCCGTCGGCCAGCCGTCAGGCCATGGTGACACCAATCGTCGGAGCAGCTGGAGGTCCCAATCCCAGTAGCGGCGATGAGCCTGTTCTGCTTCGTCCCCGAGATCGAACGGGGGTCCGGCCAGCTCCTCCACGGTTGGGCACCAGGCCCAGAACTCGTCGACATCTCCGCAGAAGTCCCGAATGGCCTCCGACAGGTCATCGCCGCCGAGGCGCGGTTCCTCGGCGATCATCCGAGGTACGACTACTCGCTTGGTGAACGCGCTTGCGCGCTCGCGAGCGGGCCGGTGAGTGCTCGTAGCTCCCTGGTCCGGCCGGAGTATCCGGGCGAACGTCACCGGGCCCGCCCCCGACCTCCGCCACCGTCGTTGTCGGAGATGGTCAGGTTCCCGCCCTCGAGGAACACGGCCTCGCCAACCGAGCCGGGCATGGTGAAGGCGTCGACGATCTCGCCATCGCCGTTGCGGACCCGGATCCAGATCCGGTCCACGCCTGCTCCGGGTTGGCCGGCGTCCTCGACGGCGATGGTGAAGGTGTGGTTGCCGAGCGGCTCGTCCCACCCTGGCTCGGCGTAGGTCGCCTTTCCGCTCGCCGTCGCCCAGCGGGTGCCGGCCTCGGTGTCCTCCCAGCTGGTGAGCGAGCCGAGTGCATTGGACTTCAGCCGGTACCGGGTGCCGTCGGGCAGGTGGCGGATGACGAGCACGCTGCCCTGCACCTTCGTGGCCTTCTTGTTGTACGAGAGCGTCAACCCGACGTTGGTGCGGTGGCCGTCGGCGTCGGGCCAGGCGAAGTGGCCGCCACCCCCCGCGGAGCCCTCGGTGGGTGCCGCGACGACCAGGAGGTCCTCGGTTCTCCCGGTGAAGTACCCGCCAGCGACGTCGTAGTGGACCTCGTAGGTCTCGGCCGGGACGGCGTCGAAGTCGCAGCCCACCGTCAGCACACCGTCGTAGCCGGCGCCGGTGTCGGAGACCACGGCGCAGTCGACAGGGCCGATCGAACCGCCGGTGCCCACGGGCACGAGCGTTGCCGTGACCTCGGCCAGCCCGAGGTCGCCTGGTCGAGCGGTGCCTGCGGCCCCATCCGGCACGGCCTCGTGGACCACGGCACCGAGGCGGAACGGTCCGCTGATGTCCTCGCCCTCGGTCACCTCGACCGCCACCGGGTTGTCCTCGGCCGGGGAGATGGTGGCGTCCTCGGCGTCGATCACGAACGTCGCCGAGGCGCTGTCGTCCAAGGCGCCGTCGTCCACGGTCAGTGTCGCCTGCTGGACGCTGGCCGGTCCGGCCGCCGTCCCGGACAGCTGCCACTCACAACGCGCCGCGCCCGCCACTGTGGTGCACGTCGGCGATCCGGCGGTGATGCCCGTGGGGAGGCCGGCCGGCACCAGCGACAGCGCATCGCCGTCGACGTCGGTGGCCACGAGCGTGACCGGGACGATGTCGTCGCTGGCATCGACGTCCTGGTACCCGGGGGTGACCGACTCGATCACCGGGGAGTCGGCCACGGGCACGACCGTGACCGTCACCGTCGCCTGGCTCGTCGCCCCCGCCGCGTCGGTGAGCTCGTAGGTGAACGAGTCGGTGCCGTTGACGTCGGCATCGGGGACGTAGGAGATGGTGTCGTCGGCGCCGACCGTGGCCGTGCCCATCGTCGGCGGCGAGATCACGGCGACGGAGACCTCGGCTGGTCCAGCGACGCCGTCGTTGGCGAGCACATCGACGGTGACCGGCGTGTCCTCGTCGGTGGTGGCCGAGTCGTCGGCCGCTGACGCAGCCGTCGCCGGCACGTCGGTCCACTCGCACCGGACCGTCTCGCCGGCGTCGAGGTCGACGGTGGCGGTTCCCGTACCGCTGTCGGCCACGCTGCCGCCGTCGGGGTCGTCACACACCAGCGACGAACCCTGGTGGCCGTCGCCGGCCGAGGTCTGGGTCACGGTGTAGGTGCCGACCGGCACATCGCCCTCGGTGAGGAGACCGCCGTCGGCGAGGTCGAACGTGCCCAGGCCGGGCAGGTCGCTGGTGAACGACGCCGGCGACCCGCCGGCCGGATCGGTCGTTCGCTCGAGGACCACGGTGCCGTTCTCGGTGACCACGGTGCAGCTCCCGGTGCCGCCGACGTCGATCTGGACGGTGTCCCGTCCGGCGCGTCCGTCGGCGTCGACGGCATCGAAGGAGATCCGGTGGCACCCGACCGACAGGCCACCCGGACCGAGGTCCAGGGCGCGGCCCGTGCCGAGCACGCCGTCGAGATCAGACCGCCACGTCAGCGAGGCGCCATCGAGGAGGCTGTCGGCCGGGTCCCATGCATCGCCGCGCAGGTGGATCGGCACGTCGGTGCCGATGGTGGCGCCGTCGTCAGGGGTGGCGATGGACGTCACCGGAGCACCGGCATCGACGACGAAGGTCGGCGAGGTGGCCGTGGCGGCGCGTACGCCGTCGGAGACCACGACCCGGATGCGGGCCGTCGGCGAGCCCTCGAGGTAGCGGGTCGGTGCGGTGTAGGACCGGGCGCCTGGCTCGGTGGTGGCCAAGTGCTCCCAGGTGACGCCGTCGTCGAGGCTGTACTGGATCATGGCCGTCAGCTCGTCGCCGTCGGCGTCGTGAGCGTCCCAGGAGATCGCGATCGTGCTCGTTGCGGCGGTGTCGGCCGTGGGTGAGACAAGATCGACCGTGGGAGCCGTGGGCGAGGCCACGACCCGGGTTCGTTCGACACCGTCGACGGTGACGACGATCTCGGCGAGGTCGGCCACGTCACCGGTGACCGGCACCGGGGCCACGAACATCGGGATCGGCGGCCCGAAGTAGTCGTCTCCATCGGCCTCGTCGAGCGGGACCGACCGCGTGCCGAGCACCCCGCCGGCGGCGTCGAGCAGGGTGACGTCGACGGCGCCCGACTCGAGCGACGGGTCGGCGCCCCGGAGCGGGAACGCGTCCTCGAGGACGAGCTCGCCGGTCTCGGGATCCTCGGCGCCGGAGACGACGACCATGTCGGCGGACGAACCGCCGCCGCCGATGCTTGCGTCGTTCTGGTCGAGGATGCCGGCCCAAACGGCGAAGTAGGTGAACGTGGACGGCCACCGCGACTGCTCGGGGTTCTGCCCGCAGTACGACATCAGCTCGAAGTCCCGTCGGGGGTTGGGAACAGCGAGATCGTCCCGCCCGGCGAGGTACTGGCGAGGAACGAAACCCCAGATCTCGGTGTCGTCGTCACCGAGAGGGCCGATGGTGGGGAACAGGAAGTCCCACCTGGTCTCGGCCGACGCGGTGTTCTCGGTCGAGAGCGTCTCGAAGAAGGGGTGCAGCTGGGCCGAGTCCGGCGCGGTCGCGCCGCACACCCCGGCTCCCGGCTCGATGGCGGCGTGGGCCTTGCCGTAGACGTGGGCCGCCTCGTGGACCGTGGCGTTGCGGGCGCCCCCACCGTCTGCAGGTTCCTCCGCCTCCCAGAGGTAGGTGCTGGCCACCTTGGTCCCGGTCGTGGCCAAGCCGCGACCGATCCCCTGTGGCCCCCGGTCGAGCAGCAGGCCCGAGAGGATGACCGCCGGCGGGAAGCGGTCGGGGTGCAGGACCCGGTTCACGATCCGGCGCTCGGACAGCCGGATGTTGGCCTTGGACAAGGTGGGCGGCTTGGAGAAGGTGTTCCCGTCGTTGATGCGGAAGTCAATGACGTCGGTCGGGAGCGCATCGGAGTGCCGGCGGATGATCTCGAACACGTCGTCGGTGCTCGGGGCCTCCCACACGCCGCCGTCCTGGCGCTTGGCCAACGTGGCGGTGCCGGTGAGCCCACTGGTGTCGAGGCCGAGATCCGACTCGTCCAGACCTCGGAGGAGGCGGATGGTGTTGGCCGAGGTGTCACCCGACACGGTGATGCGGCCCTGGCGGATGCCGAAGAGGCGGCTCAGGAGGTCGTGGATGGCGTCGTCGATCTGGGCGGCGGTGGCATCGAACGGGAGCGAATCGGTGGCGTCGCCGTCGACGACGATGCGGAACGACCCGGCGGTCGCCGAGCGGGACAGGTCGTAGATCTCGCTGCGGCGCACCGGCCAGGACGTGAACTCGATCAATGGACGGGTCGGGTCGACGAAGCCGACGACCGTGGTGCAGTCGGGTGCGCTGTCACGCTCGTCGCAGCGGACGCCCTGCCCGGCCGGGCCGGTCAGCTCGAAGGACAGATCCACACGGCCGGCGGTCTTCGTCCAGCTGCCGGGCAGCACGAAGTTGAGGCTGCCGTCCAGGTCGGCGCGAGGGCGGGTACCCGGGTCGTCCACGTCGTCGGGCACGATCAACCCCGGGTTCTCCGGCGACAGCGGGCTGCCCGGCAACGGGGTGCCGTTCACCTCGCCACGGAGGACGCCGCTGGCCTGCGTCGGGCTGGTGTCGTCGAGACGCTCGAGGAACACCCGGGCCACCGTGTCCTTGCCCGAGTAGAGCGACACGTCGTTCTCCCAGTTCTGGATCGCTTGGTTCACCTCGATCGCGTGCAGGCGCAGCACCTCGGGATCGGGCTCGGCAACGATCCTCTCTTGACCTTGGAACAGGTAGGCCGCCCCTGCTCCCGCGCCGCCTTCAGAGGCGCTGATGTCCCCCACCAAGAGGTCCGCCAGCCCGTCGTCGGTCACATCACCCACACCTGCGATGTCGTCATGGCCAGTCTGGAGTTCGATCTGCCATGCCGAATCCGCACCGATCGAGCCACCCGAGAGCGGATCCAGCAGGACGTGATGCACGCGGGGCAGCGACCCATCGAGGTTCGGACGTCGGGTGACGACGACGTCGTCGTGCCCGTCACCATCCGTGTCTCCCACTTCCGTCACGAAACGGATCGGATACTCGGATTCGCCCGTATAGGAGGACAGGACGGCCTTCGATGCGCCGTCGTAGATGATGACCCGCCCGATCTCATCCGCCCAGTCGACGAAGTACCCCCAATCGACCGCAGCGAACTCCGGAACACCGTCACCATTCAGATCATCCAGCCCGGCAACGTCTCCTCCGAGCTTGTTCAGGCGTGACCCATTGAGTTCGACACCAGCAGAGCCCAGCGAACCGAGGTCCACAGCAACTCCGTCAGTCCGCCCGTACACGATGAACACGGCGCCGGTGACCACCTCTTGGGTGTCCGACCACGCGGGGTCGAGCGACTCAGCACCCGGCGCTCCGACCGCCACGTCGTCCAGGCCGTCACCGTTGACGTCGCCGATCCCTGCCACCGCTCGACCTGCACTCGTGGCACCTTCTCTCAGGCTCATGTAGACCGCACGGTCGTCGTTGGAGGCCTGCGCTTCGTTGAGGTCGATGCTCGCTGCAGTCGGACTTCCGAACACCAGATATGCGCCAAAGCGACTGCCCGGCGCCCCGATGATGACGTCGTCGTAGCCGTCGCCGTTTGCATCCCCCGCTGCATCGAGCGTGTTGTCGCGCCCGAGAGAGTCACCCGGAACGCCATCGAGCAAGTAGCCGTCAGGCGTTGCACCCGTGGCGATGTCCGACAGTTCGACCGTTCGGCTATCTGGCCCCCCCAAGATGATGTAGACCCGGCCAGACGTCAATGTTCCGAGTTCTGGGCGGGCTGTTCCGGGCTCGCTCACCATCACGTCGTCGAAGCCGTCACCATTCGTGTCGCCAGCGGTCGTGACAGCCGTGCCAGCTCCACGTTGCAGGGTCGAAGCATCTCGCCCGTTGATCTTTATCCCGGGCGTCCCCCCCGGCTGGCCCACGGTGTCCAGCTCGACATCGCCGAGCACCGGTCCGAACACGATGAAGGCCTCACCCTCTCCGTCCGGGCCACCAGTGGGTGCCCCGATGACGACGTCGTCGAAGCCGTCACCGTTGACATCTCCGGCGTCACCGACCGTGTGGACGTTGTGCCCCTCGTAGGTCCCCGACAGAACTGCGAAGGCTTCATCGGGAGTCCGAACCTGATCGGCCACCTGTCCCTCCGACGTGGGATCGTGACTCGTCCCGGCCGACGGTTGAGCGGGGAGTCCCACGACAACAAGGGCAACCGTCAGAAGACCGGCGAGCACCAGCTGTGCGGTGCGGCCTCGGTCCCGGCACCACAGCACTGACAGGTTGACCGTGACGGGCATGAGCGTGCTCCAAGCGTGCGCGTGCGGCCATTGATTCGCGCCGGATCGGGCGAGGGCAAGGACAGCGACTACTCAATCCGCAAGGGGTGTTACTCAATCCTCACCCGCAAGCGGCGGGACACCCCCGTTCCGTGGGCCTGCGCCGCTTCACCCGCCGCCGTGCAGGACCGTCGCCAGCTCCTCTCGGCCCGACACCCCCAGCTTCCGGTACACGGAGGCCAGGTGGTTGTCGACCGTGCGCACCGACACGAACAGCTGATCGGCGATCTCGCGACTGGTGGCGTGGATCGCTTCCGTCGCCACGTCCAGCTCACGGTCGCTGAGACCGGGCGGCGCCCCGACCACGGCCGGGGTAGCCACGCACTCGCACTGCCGGAGCAGCAGCGAGGCGCGCGCTGCGGCCCGTTGGGACCGGTCGTTTGACCCGGCATCGCCCCACACCCGCGCCGCCTGGGCCGCGGCTTCGGCTCCGAGCATCGGTGATCCGTGTCCCACCATGCGGGCGCTCACGGATTCGAGCCCGTCGGCGTCGGATGCGACGGATGCCCGGGCGTGATCGAGCATGGTCTCGACCAGGAACGCCCCTTCGGTGGTGGCCACGGCATCGGCGAGGTCGTCGACCACCAGCGATGCGTGGCCCATGCGCACTGCGTCGTGGAGCGCCCAGACACCCCAGACCACGTGGTCGTGTGCGATCGCGGCTCGGCCCACGTCGAGGGCGATGCGGGCTGCCGCGTCGGTGGATCCCACGGCGAGCCATGCCCGCCCCCGGCCCACCCAGACCGCCAGGCGTGTCTCGAGGCCGGCCTCGAACGATGCCTGGTCCAAGTGGTCGGCGGCGTCCTCGGGCGGCTGCCCGGCCTGGGCCTGGTGCATCACCCAGATGCCGACCGATTGCGAACGCAGGCGGAACGGATCGTCTTTCTCGAGCACGGCCAATGCGCGAGCCTGGAGCCGGGTGGCCTCGGTCAGCCGTCCCTGCATTCCCAGCACCATCCCGTGCCACACCAGCCGCAGCGAAGCCGGCGCACCTCCTCTCCTGTCAGCCCACGTGCGCGTCGTGCAGGCGCGCTCGGCGTCGGCCAGGCGACCTTCGGCGGTCAACGCAGCCAACCGGTTCGAGGCCAGTTGATCGACAGCCATGACCGCTTCGGTTCGGTGCCGGTGGGCCAGTTCCTCACCCTGTCTCATGCGTTCGTCGAAGTCAGCCAGGCGACCGGTCATGGCCTGGGCCAGGCTGAGGTTCGTATGCGCGGTGATCCGTGCCGGTGGCGGGATTTCGGGGCTGGCCAGCGCTGCGGTGGCGGCGGTGACCGTGTCAGTGAAGTTGCCGGCGATGGCGCTGTAGAGCGAACCCTCGGTGTCGACCTGCCACCGCAGCGCCGCAGGCAGGCTGTCCCGCGTCTCCCGTAGCACCGTGGCCGCCTCATCAGGACGGCCGAGGAGGAAGGCCAGGACGTGGCCCCGGATCAGTGCTGCTTCGGCCCGCTCCGCTGCACTTGAGGGTTCCACCCCGGAGAGGACGGCCAGTGCTTCTTCCCCATCTGCTCGGAGGGACAGGACCCGCGCCAGCAGGAGGGTTCCCGTCGGGGATCCGGGTGCGGCGCCGACCGCGGCTCGCGCGAGGCGTTCAGCGAGCGCGTAGTCGGTCCTCGACAGGGCTTCCTTCGCTCCGGCGCAGGCGACATCCACGTCGATCGCTCCACCGGAATCGACCATCAACATGGCGGTCCGCAGGCACAGGCCGGTGTCGGCGGTGGGATTCCCCGCGTCGCGCACTGCGTCCACGAGCCGATCAGCGATCTCCTTGCGCCGGTTTGGTCGGAGGCCGGCGAGGACGACCTCGGAGAAGAGCGGATGAGAGGTCGTCACGTGTGGGGCCTCGCCGATGTGGACCGTCGACACCAGGCCGAGCCCCTCGAGCTCTCCGACGGATTCGTCGGCCACGATGCCGGCGAGGAAGCGGAAGGGGACTGGCTCGGCAACCGCGATGAGCTCCAGCGCATGGCGGGCGGTGTCGCCGAAGCCGATCAACCGACCCGTGATCAGCTCGTCGAGGCGGTCCGAGGCGAGCGGCGCTGTCGACCGCCAGCGACCTCCGTCGAGCTGCACAGCACCCGTTCGCCGGGCGTCCTCGAGCGCCACCAGCACGTACAGCGGGTGTCCACGGGTGAGATCCCACACCGTTGCGGCGAGGCGGTCATCGAGCGGCCCCCCGAGCACCGTGGCGGCGAGCTGCGCCGCCTCGGGTTCGGCGAGCGCGGCCACTTCCACGAGCGCCGCGTGGCCGTCCTTCCAAAGTGCCGTGACCGCCGGAGACGGCCGGGGCGAGGGCCGTACCGTCGCCACCAGACGTCCTTCGCCGTGGACGACGATCTGGTGGATGAGGCCCATCGAACCGTCGTCGAGCTCGTGGGCATCGTCCACCGCGAGGAGGAGTTGCCGACGACCGGACCGTCGCTTGAGCTCCGTCCGGGCGCTTCGCAACAGCACGGTCGGATCGGGGTTCGGGTTGGCGGTGAGCAGGTGGGATACGGCGGCGAAGGGCACACGCCGCATCCCGGGTGCGGCGAGGACGTTCTCCACGTGCCAATCGTCGGGAGCGGCGGCGACGACCTCTGCGAGCAGCCGGGACTTGCCAACACCGGCCCGTCCGGTGAGTACCAGCCCGGCGGGCCCGTCCGGGCGGAAGAGCGAGCGGAGCCGCTCCATCTCCCCGACACGTCCGATCAGCCGCCCCATCCGCGGCGAGGGTACCGGCGCCCCTCCCGGCGATGCCGTGGAGCACGTTCGTCGCTCGGCCCGGGCTGGAGTCGGAGGTGCGGGATCCGGCTCGCGCTGGCGATTGCGCCAGGCGCCTCATCGGAGCCCGACCCCATGCTCGCCCGTAGAGCTACCGTCCGTGGCACGCGGTCGGGGGGGATCGGGGGCAGACGATGGTCGGAGGACTGGACGCACTCGGAAGGGCGGCCGACGTCAACCTCGCGGGCGCGTGGGCGAGCATCGGCGGGCACAGTGGCGAGGTCGGCGGCTCACTCGACTGCCCGTTCGTGGCTACCGGGCTGCCCGCCGCCTTCTTCAACGGCGTGTACGCAACGGGTCCCGTCGATGACCCCGACCGGCTGATCGCCGATGCCTCCGACTTCATGGCCGAGCGCGGCGTGCCCTGGCTCCTCTGGGTGCGTGAAGGCGTAGACGATGCCCTGCTCGACGCCGGGCGCCGCGCCGGCCTCACCGACGCCGGCGGCCCCCTCGCGATGGCGCTTCCCGCGATCGAGGAGATTCCGCCTGTTCGCGATGGCCTCGAGATCACCGTCGTCCGAGATGCCACCGGACTCGAAGTCGCCCGCGACCTCGCTGCCCGCGGGTTCGACATGCCGCGGGAGTTCATCGACGTCCTCGCCACGGAGACGATGCTCGACGACCCAGCCGTCGTGATGGTGACCGGCTCGGTCGACGACGTGCCCGTCGCAACCGCGCTCGTGAGCGTGACCGGTCGAACGGCCGGCATCTACAACGTGGCGACCCCACCGGAACATCGACGCCGCGGGTACGGCGAGGCGCTCACGTGGGCTGCGGTCGAGGAGGGCCGGCGTCTCGGCTGCGACCACTCGACGCTCCAGGCCTCCCCGATGGGCGCCCCGATCTACCGTCGCATGGGCTACCTCGATCTGGGAACGTACGTCCAGCTCGCTCATGAGCCAGCCGAGTAGTCGGTCAGCAGGAGACAGACCATGGCGACGAGAGGGGAGCGCCACCCCGAGCGTGACATCGCCGACGCAGAGGTGGAGTCCTTCATCCTCGACGCCGTCGACCGCATGAGCCGGCTCCCGACGGTTCGAACCGGGTCGCGGATCGTCCCCGTCGAGTTCGACGAGCCCGAGGATGCGATCTATCGCCGACTGCTCTCGGTTCTCGGTGAGGAGGGCGGATCCTCACTGGACCCCGAGTAGGGACCCGGCGTCCAGGGAGGCTGTCACGAGCAGAACTGCTCGGATCATGAGAGATGCGACTCGGGCGGGGCCCCGCATCAGGCCATGGCTCGGTCGGGTGCCGCCAGCAGTCCCTCGATGGTGAGAAGGGCGAGATCGACGGTGTCTCGTGGACTCAGGGCCGCACCGGAGGACCGGAGGAGCTCGACGCGCTCGACCCCCAGCCGGGCCGAGAGCTCCGTGCGAAGCGCCTCGATCTCGTCGGCAGCCTCACCGAACAGCCGCGGCGCATCCTCGGCAGCCGTCAACGCGCCGAGCAGCTCGGCGGCCTCGGCATCGGCTCCGCACTTGGCCAGCAGGGGTGCCAGGTTGTGCAGCGTCGTCCACTGGTGGGTCCAGTCGTTGCGCGAGCGCCAGCTCTCGATGAGCTGGCGGTATGCCTCGAGGGTCGCCTCCTCGTGACCGACCTCGATCGGGAGCGTGGTGAGGGACAGGCGCGCCACCCCGGTGACGAGGTGGTTGTCGACGGTCTCGCCGGCGGCGATCGCAGACCGCAGCAGCGCTGCCGAGCGCGCCGGGTCACGTCTGGCGGTCGCCTCGCCGAGGAGGTAGTCCGCCCACGCCTCCGAGGTCGGCGCGCCGCTGTGCTGCGCGAGCACGCGCGACCGCTCTGCCCACGCCAAGGCCCGATCGGTGGCACCGCCGTAGAGCTCGGCCAAGCCGGAGATCATGCAGGCGATCTGGCCGTGGAAGGGCTCGTCGGCGGAGCTCGCGAGCGCGAGGTAGCCCTCGGCGGCAGCCGCGGCCTCGGGTAGCTCTCCGGAGTACAGGGCGACCAGTGCCTGGGCGTGGTGGGCGTGGAGGGTGGCAGCGGTGTCGCCCTGGCCCATCTCCAGCGCGCCTGCGGCCAGCGCACGCGCAGCCGCCAGGTCCCCCCGGTTGGTGGCCACGAGCGCCATCGTGGCCATCGCCGCCGCCCGCAGCGGGTGGTCGTTGGCTCCCTCGATCGCCAGAGCGAGCTCCGCCCACTCCCCCACGTCATCGCGCAGGCGGTGGAGCGCGAAGTCGCACAGGGACGTGGCCACGGTCAGCGCCGTGTCGGCATCGCCCTGCGCGACCGCCCGGCGGAGGACGGAGCGGATGTTGTCGGTCTCGACCTCGATCGCTCGCACCGCGATGGCCTCATGGGGCCCTCGGAAGCGTGGTTCGGCGTCTCGCACGAGCTCGAGGACCCACCGCCGGTGGCGATCGAGGAACATCGGTGCGGACCCGTCGGCCACGGCTCGCTCCTGCCCGATGCGGCGGGCGGTTCGCAGCAAGCGGAACCGGGACCGGCCGCTCGCGACCTCGACGGTGAGGAGGGACAGGTCGCTCAGCGACCGGAGGCGGTCCTCGACCTCGGCGGCGTCGGCTGCGTCGAGGACAGCAGCGGCGCCGAGGGCGTCGAAGGACCCGGAGAAGGTGCTGATCGCTGCGAAGACCTCCCGGTCGGCAACGTCGAGGGAGTCGAGTGACCAGTTCAGCGCCGAGCGGATGGAGCGATGGCGGGGTGCGCCCGAGCGTCGGTTCACGTCGAGCGCGCCGCTGCGCGCGGTGACGCGCTCGGCCAGCTCCTCCAGCGTCATGTTGCGCAGCTGGGCAGCGGCGATCTCGATGCCGAGGGGCAACCCGTCCACGGCTCGGCACACATCCACGATGAGGCGCCTCGAGCGCTGATCTGCAGCGATGTCCGCGCCCGCTGCGGCCGCGCGCTGGCAGAAGAGCGCGATCGCCGGTGGCGGCTCGCTCGAGATGGTCGGATCCGCCCACCGCATCGGGGCGAGCTTCACCAGCTCCTCGCCGGCAACGTCGAGCGGGGCTCTGGCCGTGACGACGACGGACGCCGGCGCAGTGGCGAGGACGTCGACCACCAGGTCCGCGACCGGTTCGGCCACCTGTTCGCAGTTGTCCAGGAACAGGAGCGGTTCGATGCCGGTGATCGCGGTGACCACGGCCTGGCGCGTGGTCTGGGATCCCTGCCGACGGGCCTGCAGCGCCAAGGCGATGACATCGACGGCATCGGAGGCAGAGGACGCGGTGGTGAGATCGCACCACACCAGGGGCTGGTGGAGGTCGGCGGCGCCGTCCAGCTCATGGGCGAGCGCCATGGCCAGTCGGGTCTTGCCGACACCAGCGGGCCCGACGATCGTCGTGATCCGTGACCGCCGCACGCCGGCCCGGAGCTGCGCGAGTTCGGCCTCGCGGCCGAGCAGCGCGGTCAGCGCTCTGGGTGGACCGCTCATCGGCTCTGGCGGGGCGGCTTCGCGCGCACCGACCGCCAGGGTCGGGGCCAGCTGCCGGTCCTGGAGCTCGTGCGCCAGGATCTTCGCCTCCAGCTGGCGCAGGGCGGTCGACGGCTCCAGTCCGAGATCCTCCCCGAGCCGCGAGCGCAGCCGCTGGTAGGTGCTCAGCGCATCGGCCTGACGACCGAGGTGGTAGAGGCTCTCCATCAGCACGGCGTGTGGCCGCTCCCGGTAGGGGTGGGCCATCGTGAACGCCTCGAGCTCCGCCATGAGCCCGAGGTCCGCCTGATCGACCAGCAGCTGCTCGAAGCGCGTCTCTGTCAGCGAGAGGCGCAGCTCGTCGAGACGGGCGGCCTCGCCGACACCGCAGTCGCTGTCGGCGATGTCGAGCAAGGACGGACCGCGCCAGAGCGCCAGCGCCCGACCCAGCCGCTCGGACGTCGTGGCGGGTTCGCCCACCGATTCGGCTCCGGTCAGCCTCGCCAGCTCGTGCAGATCGGTGGTGGCAACCGTGGGATCGAGGCAGTACGCATCAGCGTCGGTGGCGATGGCCGCCGTTCGGTCGGATCCCCTGTCCAGGTGACGGCGAAGTCGTGAGACGTGGGTGTGCAGGTTCTGGCGGGGATCCTTGGGACGCTCGGTGTGCGGCCAGGCCACGTCCATGAGCGACTCGATCGAGGCCGGGCGCGGCGACCGCAGGGCGAGCAGCGTCAGGAGGCGGCGCTGCAGGGGACTCGCGGGCGTGATGTCCCGGCCGTCGTGCTCGACCACGCAGGGTCCGAGCACGGCGATCCGCAGGGCGGGCTGGGGCTCCACCACGTCGGCAGCATGACCATCGATCAAGTGAGCGTCAAGGGCTGCGCAAGGGGCGACCGGGAGGCTGATCGCTGACCAAGACATCCACCAAGGAGATTCTGATGACCATCGCCGAGCACACCACAGCCGCCCCCGCACCGTCCGACCTCGAGCTCGCCGTGGAGGAGACCGTCGCCAGCTTCGTCGATGCGGTTGCCAGCGCAGCGTTCATCTCGATGGTCGCCATCGGCGATCGCCTGGGGCTGTACGGCGCTCTCGCGGACCTGGGCGGTGCGACCGCTGGCGACCTGGCCGCGACCTCGGGCTGCAACGAGCGGCTCGTGCTGGAGTGGCTCTCGTGCAACGCATCTGCGGGCTACGTGGACCACGTCGTCGACGATCGAGGCGACGACCGCTTCACCATCGGCCCCGCAGCGGCCGCCCTGCTCGCTGATGAGGGCTCGCCGGTGTTCTTGGCGAGCGCAGCCACGTTGGTCCGGTCGTACTTCACGGATCAGGACCAGCTGGAGTCCGCGTTCCGCGGATCGGGTGGCATCGACTGGGGCGACCACCACGACTGCATGTTCACGGCGGTCGAGCGGTTCTACGGGAACGCGTACAGCACCTCGCTGACGTCGGAGTGGATTCCCTCGGTGCCCGGACTCGCCGAGAAGCTGACCGCTGGTGCCAGCGTCGCCGACGTCGGGTGCGGCCACGGCGTGTCCACGGCACTCATGGCCGAGGCGTACCCGCAGTCGACGTTCCACGGCTTCGACTTCCACGATGGTTCCATCCGCCGTGCACGCGAGGTCGCGGTCGAGCGGGGCGTCACGTCCAACGTGCAGTTCAGCACCCGCACTGCCACCGACTTCGATGGCGGGCCCTACGACGTCGTGTGCGTCTTCGACGCGCTCCACGACATGGGCGATCCTGGCGCGGTCATCCGGCATGCCCGGTCGCTGCTCGCCGATGACGGTGTCGTGCTGCTCGTCGAGGCACAAGCCGGTGACGACCGGGCCACATCGATCGCGAACCCGCTCGGACGCCTCTTCTACGCCGCGTCGACGGTGCTGTGCACGCCGTGCGCGCTCTCGCAGGGTGGGCCCGAGGCGCTGGGGAACCAGGTGGGCGCCGCCCGGTGGGAGCAGATCTTCGTCGCCAACGGCTTCTCCCGCTTCGAGCGCTCGCTCGAGACGCCGTTCAACCTGATCCTGGCCGCACGGCCATGACGGTCGACATCGCCGGCCTGGGCAGGATCCTGTCCGTCTGGGCGCACCCCGATGACGAGACCTTCCTGGCCGGCGGTGTCATGGCCGCAGCTCGCCAGCTCGGCCAGGACGTCGTGTGCGTCTCGGCGACCGATGGCGAGCACGGCACCGACGACCCGGCGGCGTGGCCGCCCGAACGGCTCGGGCGGCTGCGGCGCTGGGAGGCGACTGCCGCCATGAGCATCCTCGGGGTCGACGATCACCGTTGGCTGGGCTTCGAGGACGGGACCCTGGATGGCATCGATCCCCGCGCCGGCTGCGAGGCGATCGCCGTGGTGATCGACGAGGTACGCCCGGACACCGTGTTGACGTTCGGGCCCGACGGCATGACGTACCACCCCGACCACATCGCGGTCGGCCAGTGGGTGCTGGCCGCGTGCGACCGGTTCGCGGCGCCGCCTCGCGTGCTGACGGCAGCGCTCGATGCGGACCGCCACCGCCGGTTCCGGGAGCGCCTGGAGACCTGGTCGATCTACATGACCGACGAGCGCCCGACACCGGTGGAGCGCGACGCCCTCGCCCTCCAACTCGACCTCGACGACGAGGCCTTGGATCGGAAGATGGCCGCGCTGCACGCCATGCACAGCCAGGTCACCCCGGCGCTCGCCGTCATGTCGGCGCTCGAGCTCCGCTCCCTCTACGGCCACGAGAGCTTCGTGGCGGCTGACGTCGTCGCACCGAGCAGCGGAGCGAGGCGATGACCTCGATCGCTGTTGGGCGTCGCATCGACCGGGAAGCGCTCTCCCAAGGGGCAGGAGTGGCGCTGTCGCTCGCTCTCGGCTACGTGCCGTTCGCCCTGGCGCTCGGAGCGACGTTCGCTGCCACCGATCTCGATCCGTTGGTCGCGTGGTCATCATCGTGGCTGGTGTTCGCCGGTGCGGCACAAGCGACTGCTGTCTCGTTGCTCGACGCGGGTGCTGCACCAACCGTCGTCGTCCTGTCCTGCCTGGTGATGAACGCGCGCCACCTCCTGTACGGGGCGTCACTGCGACCGCACATGGATCCCTGGTCACGGCGTACCAGAGCGGCGGGCGCGTACTTCCTGACCGACGCGGTGTACGCGATCGCTGCAGCGCGGTTCGAGGAGGGGCCCGGCGCGGAGGCCATCAGCCACCGCAGCTTCTACTTCGGCGCCGGACTCACCGCCTGGGTGTCGTGGGTGGCTCTCACCGGAGCAGGTGTGACACTCGCGGACTCGGTCCCCGCCGTACTGCGCCTCGACCTGGCGGCACCCCTGACCTTCGTGCTGCTCCTCTTGCCGCTGCTCAGCACCCGCGCCGCGAAGGTCTCCGCCGTCGCAGCAGGGAGCACTGTCGCAGTGGGTGCGACGCTGCCAATGGGAATCGGATTGCTCGCCGGCATCGCCGCAGGGGTGGCCGCGGGCTCGCTGACCGGAGACACGACATGAGCGACCTTGCGGTTCTCGCCGTCATCGGCGCCGGCACCTACCTGTTGCGCAGCCTCCTTCTCATCCGCACAGCGGCACTTCCCGGTGCTCTCCAGCGCCGCCTTCCCTTCGTGGGACCGTCGGTCCTCGCGGCGATCGCAGCTCAAGGGATCGTCGCAGCCGGGGGAGGTGTGGAGGTCGAGGCCTCCGCCGCTGCCGTGCTCGCCGTCGCAGCCACCGCTGCGGTGTGGACGCGACGGAAGACGTTCGGGGTCCCCCTGGTCGCAGGCATGGCGATCTGGTGGGTCGCCGCCGCCGTGCTCTCCTCGCGATCATGAACACGCCAGTCGTCTGCCCACCCGCCTTCGCCCGGAGATCGTCCACCGGCGAGCAGGGCGGGTGATGGCCACATGAGACGACTCCTGTTCGAAGGCCCCGGCCAGGTCCGGTGGGAGGACGTCGCCGCCCCGGTGCTCACGAGCCCGAGGCAGGCGCTGGTGCGACCGTTGGCGGTGGCCACCTGTGATCTCGACATCGCGGCTCTGACCGGCCGCTTCCCCCTGGCTGGGCCGTACGCGTTCGGTCACGAGGGCGTGGCTGAGGTCACCGTCGTGGGCGACGCGGTCACCACGGTCGCACCGGGCGATCAGGTGGTCGTCCCGTTCCAGATCTCGTGTGGGGACTGTCCGCCGTGCCGGCAGTCCCGCACCGGGAACTGCACCGGCTACCCGCCACTGTCGACCTATGGACTGGGCGCCATGGGCGGCCACCAGTGGGGAGGGCTGCTCGCCGACCTGGCGCTCGTCCCCGACGCCGACGCCATGTTGGTCCCGCTTCCGGCCGGGATCGACCCCGAGGCGGTCGCGAGTGCGAGCGACAACATCCCTGACGGATGGCGTTGCGTGGGCCCGCAGCTGGCTCGATCGCCGGGAGCCGACGTGCTCGTCGTGGGCGGTAGCAGCGGGCCGAGCTCGATCGGCCTCTACGCGGCCGGGATCGCCGTCGCCCTCGGTGCTGGGCGTGTCGTGTACCTCGATGAGGACGCCGATCGGCTCGACATCGCCACCACCCTCGGCGCCGAGGCGATGGAGGGCCCACCCCCATCCAAGGTCGGTTCCTTCCCGATCACCGTGGATGCCAGCGGCTCCGAGATCGGACTGCGCTGCGCGCTCAACAGCACTGCGTTCGACGGGCAGTGCACCAGCCCTTCCGTGTACCTGGACGACCCGACCGTGCCGATGTTCTCCATGTACTCGCGGTGCTGCACGCTGCACACCGGCCGAGTCCACGCACGAGCGGCCATCCCCCAGGTGCTCGATCTGGTGGCTCGAGGGTTCGACCCATCCGTCGTGACCTCGTCGGTCGCCATGTGGTCCGATGCCGCCGAGGCGCTCCTCGACGCCCCGATGAAGCTCGTTGTCCGCAGGACCGGGGCCCCTACACCACCGCCATCGGAGACAGTGGGCTACGCAAGCCCGTCTCTGCCCTGACATCGAGCAGCGCGCACGGGGAACCCTGACCGGCGACCACGTCGAGAACGACCGAAGCACGGCATCTGCGTTCCCCATCGCACAGGACGCGCTCCAGAGCGGGACACGGACTCGAGGGGCATGCGAGCAGACGGCGCGTCAGCGCGTGATCACCTGGATCAGGTTGCCGCAGGTGTCATCGAACACCGCGGTGGTCACCGGGCCCATCTCGGTCGGCGGTTGGGTGAAGGTCACACCGGCTTGGACGAGTCGAGCGTGCTCCTGGTGGACGTCGTCGACGGCGAAGGATGCGAGCGGGATGCCATCGGCAGCGAGTGCTTCGCGGTACGGCCCGACTGCCGGGTGCCCGGACGGTTCGAGGAGCAACTCGACGTCTTGCCCAGGCGATCCGACGGTGACCCATCGGTCACCGTTCCCGAGCGGGACGTCCGTGCGGGGCTCGAAGCCGAGTACCTCCGTGTAGAAGCGGAGCGCCTGTTCCTGGTCGTCCACGAAGACGCTGGTCACGTGAAGTCGAATGGTCAACTGTCCTTCTCCTCGTTGAGCCATCGAGACATCGCGCCGTGAAGCGGTGCGATGTCGATGGAGTGGAACTTGTAGCGACCATCTCGGCGTGTGTGCACGAGACCGGCCTCCTCGAGCACTGCGAGGTGCTGGGAGATCGCCTGCCGAGTCAGATCGACGTCGTGGTCGGATGCGAGGCGGCCGCAGAGCTCGAACAAAGTCTGGTCGTCGCGCCTGGAGAGCACGTCGAGGATCGCGCGTCGGGCTGGCGCTGCGAGAGCATCGAAGACGTCGGCCACCTCTGGAACAATAGGTAAGTGGCGACTTGCCTGCAAGTGCTTGCTTGCCTATGTCTACCTTCGATTGGCCCCAGGTTCCGGTCTTCGAGGTGCCGGAGAACGGCGCGTCGGGGGTCGAGCTCGGGGTCACGCTCGAACCCGGACGGCGGAGGTGCCAGGTCAATCGGTTGGCAAGAGGAAACGGTGCGAGGTGCGGTCCAGGTCCCGTACCCGATGACCTGGTCTGTCCAGCGCGCCCCGAGGGACTCGGGCCCCCTGACCTTCTGATCCGTAGGAGCCGACAGCGGGTCCGTTGGGTGTTGTTGAAAGGCAAACTACCAGGTCAGGGACTTGCGACCGTCCGTTGAGAGTGTCCGAATCCCGCTAGATCCGGGCCGTAGATTGCCAAGAGATTGCCAACCGTGTCGATCGGTGCTCGTCCTGGAACCGCGTGTCAGCGCTCCAGCTCGTCGTCGGCGGGCAGGGCGTCGAGGAGCTCAGGCAGGTCCTGGGTCACGGTTGCCCAGAGGACGTCGAGGTCGATGTCGAAGTAGTGATGGATCAAGCGGTCCCGCATGCGGGCGGCTGCTGACCACGGCACGGCAGGGTGCTCATCCCGAGTCGGGCCACTGACCTGCTTCGCTGCCTCTCCAACGATCTCAACGAGCTTCGTCAGGCCGAGCCGGAGCAGCTCATCGTCGTCGAGCGATTCTCTGGAGCGTCCTGACGAGAACGCGATCGCCTTCTCCGCTGCCTCTCGCAGGTGACGGAGGCGGACGAGATCGTCAGGCGGCGTCATACACGGTGCGGGCCTCGGCGGCGACCTGGTCACGGAAGTGACGGCTCAAGTCGTGGAGCGTTCGGAGATCGACTTGGCGCCCAAGCATGTCGCTGAGATCGAGCTCGAGCTGAGCGATGCTCAGCAGCCCAGGTGTGCGATCACGCTCGAACTCGACGAGAAGATCGATGTCGCTGTCCGGCCTCAGCGAGCCGTGAAGGGCGGAACCGAAGAGCCGGAGGCTGCGAATGCCGTGCTTGGCGCAGAAGGCGCGCAGCTCGTCGTCGTCGACGGCGACTCCCTGAGTCAGCTCCATGACGTAAGTCTCGCAGGTGGGCGGGATCGGTGAGGGCCTCGGTAGGGCTGACGCCCCGTGCTCGAGTACCCAACGCCGGATCTCTCGCACCGAGCGATGTCTTACTTAGCGTTGCGTGAGCGTCGATAGGTGCGCTGGGAATCTGGAGCGAGAACCAAACCGGACGCTGATGCCGCTCGATCGCCGGCTAACGGTGGGCGGCCAGCTTGGCGGTGGGGGCGGGTGGGGCTGAGCTGACAGTGGCATCGAATCTAGAGAGCTCGCTGGTCCGAGCCGAGAGCCGAACGGAGCCGGCTGCTTGTGATGAGATCGCGCGCTCAGTTCTCGACCGTCAGTCCCAACGCTGCGGCGAGTGCAAGTAGCGCTTCCACCACTTCGCCATCTTCGTCCTCGTCGATGTCTGAGGTGGCGTGCTCGACGTGCGCTCGCAGTGACGAGACCTTTTCTTCTGGCTGCAGATCGGTGAGGATCGACGGCACAGAGCGGAGCAGTGCAGCCGCCCACAACATGCCGGGGGCGTTTCGGCTCTCCACGGCATTTCGCACTACACCGGAGAGCAATTGATCGTGGCGATGAACCTGCGCTGCGTCAGCGAGAACTGACCCCCAGGCCTGAAAGAAGCCTTCAGGAACCCGATGATCGTTGGGCAAGCGATAGAGGGAAGTGCACAGGCCGTTCGCAAGGTCGTTCCTGAGGTCGTCCGACTCAAGCGACTCCGCCAGGCTTGACCACGCGGCGGGGTCCTCGAGCGTCGAGTCGCCCGACGCGAGGAGCTCCCCATGGCGAAGCAGCGCCTTCTCGAACGCGACGCCGAGCAGGACCGGCGAGCCTTGCTCCGCAAGGAACCGAAGCAGGCGGACGCTGGGCGTTTGCGCATCAAGTTCGTCCATCCACTCGTCCTCAGAGCGGTGCGCAAGACGTTCAGCAAGCACCCCCTGGACATCACGAGCAGCCTCGGAGGAGACGCCCTGTGCGGTCCGGGCAACATCGAGTTCCAGGTCACCGGTGTCGTCCTCAGGTGCCGTCGCCAGAAGCCGTTCCACTGACCCGGCGACGATGTGGTGGGCGAGGACCTCGCCGTAGCGGTCGTCCGACAGAAGGTTCCGCCATTCCCTCCAGTGCGGAGCGAAGGTTGCGATCGTTTGCAGCTTGCCGTTCTGTGCGGCCACATCGGATGCTGCCTTGCACCACTCAACCGTGGACGACTGCCCTGCATGGATGGCCACGATCAACGATGGAGCCCGATCAGCGGCGAGTTCCGCAAGGTGTTGAGACCCAGGATCTTCCGTGTCGTCGGTCAACCATCCCCGGACTCGTGCAAGGCCACCCGTTGAATCTCCGATGACAGGAACATCAGGCAGCGTCGGTGCATTCGCCAAGTGGAGGAACCCCAACTCGGATGCGCGGCGATGGTCACCTATCTCGGCGAACCTCTCAACCAGATTCGCCAGGTGGCCTTCGTTCGCAGCGGCCTTCAAGGTCTCACTGGTCGAGTCTTCCGCCGTGAGCGACAACACGAGGTCAACCACGGCGGCGGTCGACTCATCAGCGGCACGGCTCTCGTCGCTCAAGTAGGTGACGAACTCCTTCAGCAGTCGGACACGAAGTGGCGGCGTGCCTGACGCTTGCATCGCTCGGAGCGTTTCCGGGTTACGCAGCTCGTCCGCTGGTGAGCCAGCCCATTCAGCGACCACTTGCTCCAGATCTGGGCGGTTCACGGAGCTGACGAGTGAATGAAGGGTCTTCGGTCGAGTGACGATCTGACGCGCATGCGCGCAGGCCACCACAAACGACGAGGCGTCGCCGGGCAGCACGACGCTGAGGTCCCAATCGTCGTCTTCCGGCGACAGGGCTTCAATGAACGCAACGACGCCCTCAACCCGGCCTTTCAAGGCATCGTCCAGCAGCTCCGCATCGGAGTCCCGTTGGGACACGGCGTCCGCGAACTGTTGCGCACCGCCGGCATCCTTGACACCAGCGGCTAGGAGCAGCTCTGCAAGCCCAAGACCTGCCTCTGTCGTCCGGACGTGCAACTCGCTGGCGGTCTTGGCTGCGTAGAGGAGGTTCGGAAGCACTGAGCCGCGGAGGGACGACAGAAGGTGCGCAGAGTGCAGCGCGTACCCGGCCATGCCGAGTCCGTGACCGCCATGCTCTTGAAGTTCCGAAGTCGCCAGCTGCTCAAGGACGGATTCGAATCCAGGGTTGGTGGCGAGTTGCTGAAGTGCCTGACCGTCTCCGTCATGCAGCGCAACCAGCAGAGGCGCAGCGAGCAGCAGTTGCTGCCCAGTTACAACGTCGGTGTTGAAGTGAAGCGCAGCAAGGGAACCTCGAACCTCCGACGACGACACTCGCTCGAGTTCTGGCTCCGGCACCGTGGCCGCCAGAAGCCCCTCTGCAACCTCCACGTCACGCATCCGAAGCGCGGTGTACGTAGCGATGTCCGGCAGCGGCAGGTCAGGCCGCTGGCGGAGGATCGCCCCGAAATCGTTAACGAACTGGAGGAGTTGTCGAGGCGTCGGCTGACTTCGCGAGCCGACCCCGACGGCGAACACGGTCGCGAGTTCCGCCGTTTCGTCCCCGTTCAAGGTCGGGACTGCACGATGAAGTAGGACCCGCAGATGCTCACGCCATGTGGAGTGCACTAACGGCGGTGCGTCGAACCGGACCTGCCGAACCTTGGCGAGGAACTCAGATCCGCGATCGGGCCCTGGGTCGTCACCGTCCCGCCTCCATAGCGATCGGAATCCAACCGGATCGTATGGAAGCAGTACCCAGAGACGCTCACGCCATGCGGGCTCTTCAGGAAGAGACGTAAACGCCTGCAGTGTCGCAAGTACCTGCAATGCCTCTGCGGCAGGGACTCGGTCGATGTTGTCGAGCACGATCACAAGACGCCGATTCGGGTCGCCCAAGGCGTCGTCAAGAAGCTTGCGGAAGGAATTCTGGAACTCAACGGAGGTTGGATCCGGGGTCTCGATGGTGTCCGACCGCTGATGGACAACCTCGGCGCTGGAGAACAGGTCGAACGGCTCTGCGTCCTGACCTTTGTTAACCCGACGCCAAGTCACCACACCGATGGCAACAAGAAGCGGAGCGGCGATTAGAACGAGCGACGCTACGACCATCCAAGGGTCCACATCCTCCGCTCCGAGTGCCCGTCCCAGGACTGCCGAGCCGATAGGCGTAAGCAGGGCGGAGGCGGCAAGTAGCTGGCCGTTGCGAGTCAGATTCTGAGTTGACGTCTGCTCGCTCGAACGCTGGCGACGAGCCAAACGTTCGATTTCGCTGTCCCAGGTGTTGTCGACCCAGCCCCGTTCCTGGAGACGTCCCACGAGCGACTCAAGGAAGGAGCGACGGAGCGGATCTCCCTCATGTGACCACGCATCGAACACAAAGGCCGTGACATGGTCCGGGTGCTGGTTGCAGACCTGCCGAACGATGGTCGACTTCCCCGACCCCCATCGACCTTCGAGACCGATCGTCAGCCCGCCGGCGTCCTGAACCACGACGTCTGCGATGGCCTTGGCGACCTTTGCATGCCCGCCGACGGGATCGGTGACGTCCGGCGCATCCTGTAGCACGTGTACAACATGTGCCACGTCGGTGCGTTCTTCGCTCACCTCGCCTCCTGTCTGGGCTGGAGCAACCCGTCCGCCGGCCCCACGAGGCAAGCGTGCCACGCCGGGGCAGCCTCATGGCCCATGTGCTCCCCTTCTCCAACCCCCCTTCGGCGAGTGCCCGTTTAGTTCGCACGGCTCACGCCTCAAGTCCAGATGGGCGGAGAGACCGTCCAAGAGAGTGGGCCCCAGGTGTTTCAGGGCCGGGCCGGTCTCATATCCTTCACGGCTGTGGCGAGCCCGACCTGGCCGCCGTGACGATGCCTCTCGATTCTGTCCAAGACATCGTCGGCCGTGGGGCTGCGAGCCAGGTGCTCGAGCTCTGTCTGCAGGAACTGCTGGAGCGACTGCCCGCGCCGTCGAGCGCGGCGCGTCAGCTCGGCGTGGACGCCCGCGGGGATGTCTTCGATGAGCACGTCGGGCACGAGTCGATCACGAAGGCCGGCCTGGCTATGGGCAACCTCGCCCCGCCTTCCCAGAGCCAGCCAGACGTCGGGGACGGTGATGCCGAGCCGTTCGGCGACGGCAGCGACCGGGACGACGACTCGTCGTCGCAGCTGCACGGACTCGAGCTCGCCGGTGCGGACGAGCTCGTAGGCGGTTGAGCGGCTGACGCCGAGGAGGTTGCCGGCCTCGGTGACGTTGAGGACGAGGGGTCGGGTGGTGGTGGTCATGCCCTACTAATGGGTTCGGGAGAGCACGGTTCCTCGGTGTGGGGCAGGCTCTTCGCTGAGCCCTCGGCAGGTCAGCACTGTGTCTGACCGGACTGGTTCAAGGAGGAGTTCTAGGCCTAGATCGTGCGCCTGCCGAGCGGCGAGGACGACCTCCAATGGCTGGTGGGATGACGTGCCGACTCGAGCACTGATCCATTAGTTCGCCGCTGGTCTCCTCCGGCTCGACTCGATCAACTGCCAGCGAGGAGGAAGCGGATGGAAGTGTTCGTCGGCCACGACTGGGCCGAGATCCACCACGACGTCTACATCGAAGCCGCCGATGGCCAGCGGCTCGGCCGGGCACGGCTCAGCGACGGGGTCGATGGCATCGCCCGGTTGCATGAGCTGTTGGCCGACACCGGCGTCGAGCCTGATGAGGTGGTCGTGGCCACCGAGACCGACCGTGGCTTGTTCGTCGGGGCCATGGTCGCCGCCGGCTATCAGGTGTACGCGGTCAACCCGCTATCGGTGTCGCGCTATCGGGAGCGGCACTCGACATCGGGCGCCAAGTCCGACCCTGGCGACGCCTATCTGCTGGCCGAGATCGCCCGGCTCGACCGGCACAACCACCGCCAGATCGCGGGTGACACCGAACTGGCCGACGCGATCAAGGTTCTCGCCCGGGCACATCAGTCCTTGATCTGGAACCGGCAACGCCAGGTCAACCAGCTCCGCTCGACGCTGCGCGAGTTCTACCCGGCTGCCCTGGACGCGTTCGACAAGCTCCACCATCCCGACGCCCTCGCCGTGCTCACCATTGCACCGACACCAACATTGGGACGGAGCCTGTCCCGATCGAAGATCGCTGCTGCGCTGCGACGAGCAGGCCGCCAGAAACGAGCCGACGATCGCGCCGTCGAGATCCAGACGGCGCTGCGCAGTGAACACCTCGAGGCCCCCGAGCTCGTCGCCGACGCCATGGGAGCCAGCGTTGCCGCGCACGTCGCAGTGATCGGCGAGCTCGTCGCCCAGATCGCCCGGCTCGAGGAACAGCTGGCCGACCGTTTTGACCAGCACCCGGACGCCAAGCTCATCCGCTCCCTGCCAGGACTGGGGATGGTGCTCGGAGCCCGGGTGCTCGCCGAGTTCGGGGATGACCCGAACCGCTACGTGGATGCCAAGTCTCGCAAGAACTACGCCGGCACGTCACCCATCACCCGTGCCTCGGGACGCCACCGCGTCGTGCTCGCCCGCTACGCCCGCAACAAGCACCTCGCCGATGCCTGCTACCAGTGGGCCTTCGCCAGCATGCTCGCCAGCCCAGGCGCCCGCGCCTTCTACGACGCCCGACGAGCACGAGGCGACACCCACAACCGCGCCATCCGTGCACTCGCCAACCGCTGGGTCGGCATCCTGCACGGCTGCCTCCGCCACGACACCCTCTACGACGAACACCAAGCATGGAGCCACCGCCACGACCTCGCCGCTTGACACACCCGAACGTGGGATATCTAGGCCTTTTCCGAGGGCAGAACCTCACGCTGTCGCCGAAGATTTTCCGCCGAGTCCGACGCCGGCACGGTGCGTGATCGGGTCAGTGAGGCGCAGCTTTCCCGGAGGGAAAGCTGCAAGGGTGTGTTTGCTGGAGGGGTGCTCGGGGAGGACGGGGGTCGCCGGGTTCGGGTAAGTCGGGTGCGCTACGTGGCGTGGCGACGGGGGTCGCCGATGAGGCGGGAGATGGTCTCGGCGGCGAGGGCATCGGTGGCGGGCAGCGTGTGGCTGTAGATGTTCAGGGTTGTGGCCTTGTCGCGATGGCCGAGCCGGGCGCTGATCGTCGCCACCGGCGTGCCGGACTGGCCGAGCTCTGTCGCTGTGAAGTGGCGCAGATCGTGGAGGCGGACCGACTCGAGGCCGAGCGTGGCCCGCAGCCGGCCGAAGCGGTTGGTGCACACGTCGGGTCGCCACGGCGTGGCGAAGTCGGGCTCCTCGCTGAACAGGAACGCCTCGTCGTCGAGGCGCACGCCGACCCGGAGCGCGAGCTCTCGGCAGCGCAGCTGGTGCTGGCGGAGCAGCTCGAGCGTCGACGCGTCGATCGCCACCCGTCGGGACTGGTGGGTCTTGGTGGCCTTCTCGACGATGTTCCGGCCGACGTGGGCGATGTTGCGACGGATCAGCAGCTCGCCGGTGTCCCACGAGACGCTCCTCCAGCGGAGCGCGCAGCCCTCGCCCCGCCGGCAGCCGGTGGTGGCGAGCAGCCAGAGGTAGACGCCGAAGTCGGGCTCCTCGTCGAAGGCGCCGGCGAGCAGGTCGCGCACCTGGACGACCGAGGGCGGAGACACCTCGGAGTGGCCGGCCGACGGGGGAGTGGCGTCCCGCGCCGGGTTCCGAGCGATGACGCCCCACTTGCGGGCCTGGTCGAGTGACTGGCGCATCACCGTGTGGCAGATGCGGACCGTACGGCCCGACAGCGGGCGACTCTCAACACCACCGGACAGACGGAGCTGGGCGTAGAACTCGTCCAGCTCCATGGTCCGGATGCTCGCCACCTTCCGGTCGCCGAACGCCGGCACGACGTACTGGCGAGCGATCCACTCGTAGTTCGACACGGTCGACGGCTCGACCGTCGTCGCCTTGAGCTTCAGCCACCGGTCCAGCAGCTCGGCCATCGTCATCGGTGCCGAGGGGGTCCAGCGACCCTCGCCGGCCTCGACGACCAGGCGGGCCAGCTCCTGGTCGGCCTCCCGCCGGGTGCCCCGGACGGTGCGCTCGAGGTAGCGCTTCTTCCCGTCGGCCGATCGGCCGAGGAAGACCTTGAGGCGCCAGGAGTCGGCGCCTCGCTGCTGCAGGTGACCTCGCATCGTTCTCGCTCCTCCGTGCAAGGACCGCCGGCGGATTGCCAACGGATTGCCAAGAGGGGAACGGTGCGCTGTCCAGACCAGGTCCCGTACCCGATGACCTGGTCTTTTGAGTGCGCCCGGAGGAACTCGAATCCCCAACCTTCTGATCCGTAGTCAGATGCTCTATCCAATTGAGCTACGGGCGCAGGGTGAACCAGCGTAGCCGACCTCGTCGGATCGCAACCAAGCGTGGATCCGGGCAGGTTTCAGCGGCTCGGCTTGTGCGGCCCGGCGGGGAGCAGGGTGGCCACGTCGCTCGTCTCCGAGGTCCCGTCCGGGTCGGCGACCACGATGCGCAGCCCGGGTCCGCCGAGCTCGAGGGCCACCTGCAGGCACGCACCGCACGGGTGCGTGAGCTTGCCGTCGGTCCGCGGCGCCACCAGGGCGAGCGCGACGGGGGTGCCGGCGTCGGTGGCGACGGTGGAGAACAGCGCGACCCGCTCGGCGCACATGGCGAGTCCGAGGGAGACGTTCTCGACCACGGCCCCGAGGAGGACCTCGCCGGTGTCGGTGAGCACGGCCGCGCCCATGGCGAAGCCGGAGTACGGCACGTGCGAGCGCGACCGGGCGCCGGCCGCTGCGGAGATGAGATCGGCGTCGTCGGCCACGGCGATTCCCTCGGTCACTTCGGCGTGCAGATGATGACCGGGATCTCCCGGTCGGTGCGCTGCTCGTACCCGGCGTAGCCCTTGTAGCTCTGGACGATGCGGGGCCACAGCGCAGCGCGCTCGTCGCCGGTGGCCTCGCGGGCCACCGCGTCGAACGTGCGGCCGCCCATCGTGATCGTCACCTCCGGGTCGGCCTTCAGGTTGAGGTACCACGCCGGATGGCGGTCGTCGCCGCCCTTCGACGCGACGAGGACGATGTCGCCGTCCTCCTGGATCGGGGCGGTGAGCATCGAGGACCGGCGCTGCCCCGACTTCCGTCCCGTCGTCTCCAGGATGAGGGCCGGCATCCCCGCCACCGTGCCGCCCAACCGCCCCTTGGTCGCCTCGAACAGGTTGCGGTGCACCACGTTCGCGATCTTGAAGCCGGCGTCGATCAGGGCGTTCTTCACGACCGCAGCGTAGGTGCCCCCGCCGGTGGGGCCGGGCGGGACCCGTCGAGCTCCGTCATGCAGCGGCCTGTCGGCACCCGTACCGTGTCGAAGACCACCAAGGGGGCAGTGCATGAGGGTCGGGACACCCACGGAGACCAAGACAGCCGAGCGACGGGTCGGGCTGACGCCAGTGAGCGTCCGTGAGCTGGCCGCCCACGGCCACGAGGTGCTCGTGCAGTCGGGGGCGGGCGCCGGCATCGGGGCCAGCGACGAGGAGTACGTCGGTGCCGGGGCGACGATCGTCGACACGGCGGCAGAGGTCTTCGAGGCCGAGCTGATCGTGAAGGTCAAGGAACCGCAGGCGCCGGAGCGGGCGATGCTGCGTCGCGACCACATCCTGTTCACCTACCTCCACCTCGCACCGGACCCGGCCCAGACCGACGACCTCGTGGCGAGCGGCGCGGCGTGCATCGCCTACGAGACCGTCACCGACGACCACGGCCACCTGCCGCTGCTGGCCCCGATGTCGAAGGTCGCCGGCCGCATGTCGGTCCAGGCCGGCGCCAACTGGCTCGAGTCCGCCCACGGCGGGGCCGGCATCCTCCTGGGCGGTGTCCCCGGCGTCGCCCCGGCGGAGGTGACGGTCATCGGCGGCGGCGTCGTCGGCGAGAACGCCATCCAGATGGCGGTCGGCCTCGGCGCCAACGTCACGGTGCTCGACAAGGCTCCCGCCGTCCTCGACCGGCTCGACGCCCGCTTCCCGGCGATCACCACCGTGCACTCCACCCGGGCTGCGCTGGAGCACCACGTGGTGGGCAGCGACCTGGTCATCGGCGCGGTGCTGGTGCCGGGCGCGATGGCCCCGAAGCTGGTGACCGCCGAGATGGTGAAGCAGATGCGACCGGGGTCGGTGCTCGTCGACGTGGCCATCGACCAGGGCGGGTGCTTCGAGACGTCGCGCCCCACCACCCACGACGACCCCGCCTACCTCGTCGACGGCGTCGTCCACTACTGCGTGGCCAACATGCCCGGCGCGGTTGCCCGCACCTCGACCCACGCACTCAACAACGTGACGCTGCCCCACGTGCTGGCCCTCGCCGACCTCGGGCTCGAGGGTGCGCTGGCGGCGGATCCGCACCTGCGCCGGGGGCTGAACGTGCTCGACGGCCAGATCACCGAACCGGCCGTCGCCGAGGCGCTGTCGCGTCCCCACGTCCCGGCCGAGAACGCGCTGCGCGCACGCCGCTGACCCGCTGTCAGGCGGCCCCGAGGTCGGCGGGGTCCACCACCTGGCGCGTCGGCAGGCGCGAGGCCAGCAGGACGGTGAGGACCGAGGCGGTGAGGGCGAACACGATCGGCACGATCTGACCGTCGCTGGCGTCGGCCAGGAAGCCGGCGGTGGTCGGCCCGAGCAGGCCGCCGAGGCCGGCGCCGAGGAAGGTGAGGCCGATGGTGCTGCCGAGCCCGACCGTGCCGAACAGCACGGCGGCGACCTCCGGGCCGAGGGCGACGAAGCCGCCATAGGCGATGCCCATGGTGACGGCGAACGCCACGAGCACCGGGTAGGAGCCGTCGGACAGGAGCCACAGCAGGAACGCCACCGGCTGGGCGGCGAGGCATCCCTGCAGCAGCCGCACGGATGACAGCCGTCCGCTCAGCGACGTGATGCCGAGGCGGCCGATGATGCTCGTCGCGCCGATGATGCCGACGAGCAGCGCGGCCCGGTCCGACGCGATGCCCTCCTCGGTGGCGAAGTCGACGATGAACGCGAACGCGATGAACAGCGAGATCGAGAACAGCAGCCCGGTCGCGAACATGATGCGGAAGGCGGGGATGCGCAGGATCGCCTTCATGTGCTCGATGGCCGGCGGCGGCGCCACCAGGCCGGGCGGTCGGGCGATGAGGAGGGCGGCGACGGTGAAGAGGGCGACGTCGACGAGGGCGAGCCGGAGGTAGGCGCTGCGCCAGCCGTTGGCGTCGATGAGGGACTCGGCGAAGGGGACGAGCAGCAGGGTGCCGAGGCCGTTGCCCGACGCGACCAGACCCATGGCCAGCGCCCGCCGGCGGAGGAACCAGCCGCCCGCCGTGGAGTACATCGGTGAGGCGATCATGCCGCCGCCCACGCCGACGCCGATGCCGATGGTCAGGTAGCCGACGTAGATGGAGCCGGCCTGCGAGGTGAGCGCCAGCCCGCTGGCGATGAGGACCCCGCCGCCGACCACCAGTCGGCGGGCACCGACCCGGTCGGCGAGCGGACCCGAGATGATCCCGAGGCCGAAGAACAGCAGCAGGGTGATGCCGAAGACCAGCGCGGTGGGCCCGCGGCCGGAGCCGAAGTCGTCGGCCATGGCATCGGAGAACGGGCCGAAGGTGTACGCCGAGCCGAAGGCGGTGCCCGATGCGATGCCGGCGCCGGCGGCGACCCGCCAGGCCCGCCCGGAGTCGAGGTGCGCGGGCACGTCGGTGGCTGTGGTGGTCCCCGTCACGATGTGCAGTCTGGACGACGGCGCGACACCCTTGCCGGGTGCCCGACGCCCCCGCCTTCCCGACGCTGGCCGAGATCCTGACGCTGGAGCCGGCGCACGACGGGGGTGGCGCACCGGTCGCCGACACCTTCATCGGGCACAGCCCGCAGGAGAAGCGGGCTCGCGTCTTCGGCGGCCAGGTCGTGGCCCAGTCGCTCGTGGCAGCGACGCACACGGCGCCGGACGCGCACCACGTCCACTCGCTGCACGCCTACTTCCTGCGCGGGGGCGACGTCGCCGAACCGATCGCCTACGAGGTCGAGCGCCTCCGCGACGGTCGGTCCTTCACGGCACGACGGGTCACGGCGCGCCAGGGCGGCAAGGCGATCCTGGTGCTGTCGGCGTCGTTCCACGCCGGCGGCCCGAGCGGCGACTACGAGCCGCCCGCCCCGCTCGGCATCCCCGGCCCCGAGCACCTGCCCACGACCCGCTTCGCCAAGCCGGGCGTGCTCGAGACCCGAGACGCCTCCTACGACCAGCCCCGCACTCCCCAGCGCCGACTGTGGTTCCGGGCCGGCTGCGAGCTGGACCCGGCGCTGCACGCCGCCGGGGTCGCCTACGCCACCGACCACGGCCCCTTCGGAGCAGCCCGCCGCATCGTCGACACCGCCGGCGCCGGGCTGTTCGACCAGATGTTCCGGGCCAGCCTCGACCACGCCATCTGGTTCCACCGGCCACCCCGCATCAAGGACTGGGTGCTCTACGACGTCGAGGCCGTCACGCACCGGGACGACCGCATCCTCACGTCGGGCCGGATCCTGGACGGCGACGGCCGCCGCATCGCCACCGTCGCCCAGGAGATCCTGGCCCGCTCGCCCGAGCCCGGCTGATGGCGAGGCGCCACGACCACGACGCCGGCGGGGACGCCGAGGTCCTGGCGCACAAGCGCGCCCTGCGAGAGGCCACGTGGGACCGGATGGTCGCTGCTGGTGTCGGTCGGTTCCCCGCTCCGCACAACCGCATCCCGAACTTCGTCGGCGCCGAGGCCGCCGCGGAGCTGCTCCGCTCGCAGCCGGCCTGGCAGTCGGCCGCGACGGTGAAGTCGAACCCCGACTCCCCGCAGTGGCCGGTGCGCCAGCGGGCGCTGGAGGACGGCAAGGTCGTCTACATGGCCGTCCCCCGCCTGGCCGAGGACGACCCCTTCTTCCTCCTCGACCCCCACGACCTGGCCGACACGCCCCGGAAGGCGTCGAGCATCAAGGGCGCGACCCGCAGCGCCCGCACGGTCACCGTGGCCGAGCTCGAGCCCGTCGACCTCGTCGTGACCGGTTGCGTCGCGGTCGACCGATCGGGTGCCCGGCTCGGCAAGGGCGGCGGGTTCTCCGACCTGGAGTACGCGCTGGCGTGGGAGGCCGGCCTCATCGGGCCGGACACCGTGGTGGTGACCACTGTCCACGACGTGCAGGTGCTGCCCGAGGGCGACATCCCGGTGACCGACCACGACTTCCGGCTCGACCTCGTCGTCACGCCCGACGACGTGATCGAGTGCTCGCCCGGCGAGCGGACCCCGGCTGCGATCCGGTGGGACGAGCTCACCGACGACAAGATCCGATCGATCTCGCTCCTCGCCCGGCTCGCCGCCGAGCAGTAGTCGCCGCTACACCAGCACTGCCAGAACGGGTTGGGGTGCTGCGAGACTGTCCCGATGCTCGAGCAGGCGGTCACCGCCTTCGCCGTCGTGCTGGCGCTGACCCAGCCGGTGCCCCAGATCATCCGCGTGCTGCGCACGCGCTCGGTCGCCGGTGTCTCGGGCGCCACCACGTGGCTCGGCTTCACGATCAACGCCGCATGGGTCGCCTACGGCGTGGCACGGGGCCTGCTCCCCGTCGCCGTCCTGTCCACCGCGTACGTCGTCGGCTACCTCGTCGTCGGCGCGCTGCTCGTGCGGGGCGGCAACCGCAAGGGCATCGGCACCGGCGCCCTCGTGGGTGCCGGCCTGGCCGGGCTCGCCGCGGTCGGGGGCTGGGTCGCCCTCGGCACCGTGCTCGCCCTGGCCGTCGCCGTGCAGTTCCTGCCCCAGGTGGTCGAGGCATGGACGAGCGACGACCTCACCGGCCTCGCCCCCGGCACCTACGTGGTCAGCGGCCTCGACGGCATCGTGTGGGGCGGGTTCGGCCTCCTCGTCAGCGACGGACCCCTCGTCCTCTACGGCGTGATCATGTGCACGGTGGCGGTCGCCGTCCTCGTGCCCCGGGCCCGCTGGGCGGCGCGCCAGCGGGCCCTCGCCACGGCCTGAGCGACCGGGGCGAGTGCACCCGAGGCGCGATCGTCAACGCTCCAGCCGGTAGAAGCGGAAGAAGTCGTGCTCGATCGGCAGGACGTGCACGTCCGAGAAGCCGGCCCGGCGGGCGTAGTCGGTGAAGATGGACGAACGCATAACGGTCCCGGTCCCGGCCGAGTGCTCGTGGGACATGCCGTCGGTGAGGCAGCACGTGAGCGAGTAGCCGTACATCAGCCGCTCGACCTCGTCGCCGGGGGCGTGGAAGGCGTCGGCGACGTTCTCGTCCATGACGACCACGGCGCCGTCATCACCGGCGAGCCGGCGCATGGTGGCCAGCACCGACACGGGGTCGGGGAGGTCGTGGATGCACTCGAAGGCGAACACGGCGTCGTAGGGCTTCGACGGCGCGGACAGGTCCCCGGCGTCGGCGACGTGGAAGCGGACCCGGTCGGCGACACCGGCCGCGGCCGCGTTGCGGCGCGCTGCCTCGATCGAGGGGACGTCGGTGTCGAAGCCGTCGACCGTGATGGTGGGGTAGGTCTTGGCCAGGCCGATGGCCGACCAGCCGTAGCCGGTGCCGATGTCGGCGACGCGCGCGCCGTTGCGCAGGCGCTCGTGGACGTCGCCCGCCTGGGGGAGCAGCTCGACGCCGAGCTGGTGCAGGAAGAGGGGCCGGTTGGCCGCCGCCTGGGCCTCGCGCACCTCGTCGCCCAGCTGGGCCCAGCTGACGCCGCCGCCGTGGCGGAACGTGTCGGCGATGGCGTCGAGGTGGTGGCCGACGGCCGCGACGAGCCGGGCGACGGGGGCGATGAAGGCGAGGCTGTCCTGGTCGGTGAGGACCTCGGCGTGCGCCGCCGGCAGCGAGAACCGTCGCTCCTCCGGGGCGCCGGTGTCGTCGTCCACGGTCACGTAGCCGCAGACCGCCTGGTGCTCGAGCCACTCCCGGGCGTAGCGCTCGTTGCTGCCGGTGGCCTCGGCCAGCTGCGTCGACGTCATGGGTCCGTGTTCGGCCAGGGCTGCGTACCAGCCCAGTCGGTTCCCGAGGTAGACGGCCTGCACCTCCTGGGCGCCGAGCACGGCGCCGAAGAGGCGCTCGACGAAGCCGTCGACGGTCGCTTCGTCGGGGGCGGTGGTGGGGGCGTCGGTGATGGTCATGGTGGTGCTCCTGTCGGTGGTGTCGGGGTCCACCATCCGACGGAGGGGTTGCAGGGCGGTCGCAGCGAGATCGCAGGCCGGGCGACAAACCCATCGACGCCGGAAGGCACGGTCCGTACGCTCGCTCGCGTGCGAGCGCGAGTGCAGGTCCTCGGAGCGGTCGCCGTGATCGTCGACGACGAGACCAGGGCGATCTCGAGCCCCAGCCAGCGTGTCGTCCTGTCCGTCCTCGCCGCTCGAGCCGAACGAGACGTCCCCACCGACCTCCTCGTCGACGCGCTCTGGCCCGAGGGGCCGCCCCGCACGGCGGTGAGCTCGCTGCGGACCTACGTGTCGAGGCTGCGGGGGCTGCTCGGGGACGCCCTGGTCGGGACGCCCGGCAGCTACCGGTTGGCGCTCGAGGGGGTGGCGCTCGATCTGGCGGACTTCGAGCTGCTCCTCGACGATGCCGCGACAGCGGCTCCCGGTGCGGCGCTCGATCTCATCGACGAGGCCCTGGCCATGTGGCGAGGACCGCCGTTCGGCGACGTGGGCGACGTCGAGCCGGTCCGGCCCGTCACGGCGCGGCTGGAGGAGCGGTGGGTGACGGCGCGCGAGGACCGGGCGGCCGCGCTGCTGGCGTGCGGTCGGGCGGCGGATGCGGTCGCGACGGCGGAGGAGCTGGTCGCCGACCACCCGCTGCGGGAGCGCACGTGGGCCGTGCTCGTCGAGGCGCTGACCGCCACGGGCCGCTCGACCGAGGCGCTGCGCGCCTACCACCGGGCGGTGGAGGCGCTGGCCGAGGCCGGCCTCGAGCCGGCGTCCGAGCTCCGTCGGGCCGAGGCGGTGGCGCTCGAGGGTGAGGTCGCGGCACCGGCCCGGCGCCGCGTGGTGCTGCCGGCCTCGTCGTTCGTGGGGCGCGACCGGGACCGCGAGGAGCTGGCCCGGCTGTCGGCGGCCTGGCCGCTCGTCACGCTCACCGGGCCGGGCGGTGTCGGCAAGACCCGCCTCGCCCGCACCGTCGCCGCCGACATCGAGCACCGCTTCTCGGCCGGTGTCCGCTCGATCGAGCTCGCCGGCGTGGACGACGGTGGCCAGGTCGCTGCCGTGGTCGCCGACGGGCTGGGGCTCGTCGTCGGCGCCGAGGGCCCGCTCTCGGCCCTGGATGCGGTGGGGGACCTCGACGTGCTGGTGCTCATCGACAACTGCGAGCACGTCGTCGGCGCGGTCGCGGACCTGGTCGGCCGGCTCGCTGCCGGTGGGCGGCGGCTGCGCGTCATCGCCACGAGCCGGGAGCCGCTCGCGGTCGACGGCGAGCAGCTGTGGCCGGTCGACCCGCTCCCCGTGACGGGCCCGTCCGGCGGCGTGCAGCTGTTCGTCGACCGGGTTCGGGCCGCCCGACCCGACTTCGCGACGGACGAGGAGGCGCTCGGCCTGATCGCCGGGATCGTCAGGCAGCTCGACGGTCTCCCGCTCGCGATCGAGATGGCGGCGGCCGCCGCCGGCACGATGCCGCTGGCGATGCTCCACGACCGACTGGAGGGCGAGCTCGAGCTGCCCCCGCTCAAGCGGCGCGACCTGGACGAGCGGCAGCGGACGTTGAAGGCGCTGCTCGACTGGTCGCTGCGACTGCTCGACGACGAGGGCCGTGCGATGTTCGGCTCCCTGTCGGTGTTCGCCGGCCCGGTCACCGCGGGCGACATCGCCCACGTGTCGGGCGTCGCGTCGCCCTTCGAGGTCCTCTGCCGCCTGGTCGACCTCTCCCTCCTCCAGGTGGACGTGACGGGGGAGGAGCCGCACTTCCGCATGCTGCGCACCGTCCGCCAGCGCGCCTGCGACGCCGCCGGCGCCGACCTCGAGGTGCTCCGGACCCGACACGCTGCCTGGCTCCTCGATGCCGTGACCGACGCCGATCGCCGGCTCCGCGGTCCGGACGAGCGCCGGGCCCACGATCGCCTCGAGCGCCTCCTCGACGATGCCCGCACCGCCGTGGCCTGGGCGCGCGAGCACGACCAGGTCTGCGCCGTGGGGCTCGTGGGTCGGCTCTTCCTGTACGCCCAGTCCCGCCTGCGGGACGAGGTGCTCGGCTGGGCGGCCGAGGTCGTGGAGCACGCGCCGGGGTCGCTGTCGGGCACCGACGGTGAGCTCGCGCTCGCCGCCGCCGCCCAGCGGGCGATCAACGGCGGCGACCTGGAGCGGGCCCGCCGGCTCATCGACCGGGCCGTCGACCTGAACGACTCGACCGCCGACCCGCTCGTGTACGAGCTGCTCTCCGACGTCCTCCTCTTCGGCGGCGACACCGCACCGGCACGTGAGGCGGCGCGCATCGGGCTGGCTACGGCGTCGGCCGCCGGCGACGCGCACGGCGTCGTCGCGTGCCTCACCGGCGTGGTGCTGGCCGATGCCTATGCCGGTGAGCACCAGGCGGCGGCTCGCGCCATGGCGGAGTTCGCCGAGCCACCGGAGCTGGCGCCCTCCGATCGGGCCTGGCTCCACTACGTCGAAGGCGAGCGGTTGCTCGACCTCGACCCCGAGCCGGCCCTCGCCGCGCTCCACCGGGCCATCGCCGCCGCCGACGACGTCGGCAACGCCTACATCGCCGCCGTGGCCCGGGTCTCGTACGCATCCGTGCTCTCGCGCACCGGCGACCCGTCAGCGGCCCGGGCGCCCTTCGCCGAGCTCATCGCCCACTGGCGCTCCCACGGTGACCGGACCCACCTGCTGACCACGCTGCGGAACCTCGTCACCGTGCTCGACCGGCTCCACATGGCCGAGCGCGCCGCCGAGCTGCTCGGCGCGGTCCTCGACGACGCCGTGGCGCCCAGCTTCGGTGCCGAGCGGGCGATGCTCGAGAACCTGCTCGACCGCCAGGAGCGCACGCTCGGGCCCGCCGAGCTGGCCCGCCGCATGGACGCCGGGCGGGCGCGCTCGATCGACGAGGCCGCCCGGCTGGCGCAGGCGTGGCTGGACGAACCCACGCCGGCACGGGACGGCGGGCGTTGGTAGCGTTTCTCCCATGCCGAGCGAAGAGGGGGCCGACCGGGACGGCTGGGGCGACGTCGTCCCGTTCCCGGGCAAGCACCGCGACGACGAGGTGCGTCGCGACGTCGGGCTGCGAGAGCTGATCGGCGAGATCCTGCGCGAGGAGCGGCATCACCAGGAGCGCACGCTCGCCGATGTCGCCGAGGCCGCCGCGGTCTCGCTGCAGTACCTCTCCGAGGTCGAGCGCGGCCGCAAGGACGTGTCCTCCGAGCTGCTCGGTGCGATGCACGAGGCCCTCGGCCTCGACCTGGCCGACGTCCTCGAGCGGGCGACCCGACGGCTACACGTCCGGTCGCAGGGCGGTGGCGGGCTCCGCATGCTCGCCGCCTGATCCGGGCTCGAGGAGCTCGTCCGCGATGCCGTAGGCGATGGCATCGCGTCCGGTGAGCACCAGCGCCCGGTCGGTGTCGGCGCGGATCTGCTCCACCGGCCGACCGGTGTGCCTGGCCAGCAGCTCCTCGCCCTGGGCGCGGATCCGGGCGATCTCGGCGGCTTCGAGGGCGAGGTCGCTGAGGGAACCACGGCTCCCCTCGGTGTGGGGCTGGTGCAGCACGACCCGTGCGTGGGGGAGGAGCGACCGCTTCCCGGGGGCGCCGGCTGCGAGCAGGATCGCGGAGGTCGCCGTCACCTGACCCACGCACAACGTCGCCACGTCCGGGGCGACGAACTGCATGGTGTCGTAGATCGCCATCACCGCGCTGAACGACCCGCCGGGCGAGTTGAGGTAGAGCTGCATCTCCGCCGTCGAATCGGCCGCCAGGTGCAGCATCTGGGCGATGACGACGTTGGCGACCCCGTCGTCGATCGGCGTGCCGACGAAGACGATCCGCTCCGAGAGGAGCCGGCTGAACACGTCCGACACGCGCTCGCCCTTCGGCGTCGACTCGATGACGCTGGGGATCGTGTAGCTGCTCACGACTGCCTCCCGAGGCCGATGCGCCGGGTCGACGGGGCGGGGATGAGCTCCTCGAGCGAGGTCACGACGTGGTCCACGAAGCCGTACTCCTTCGCCTGCTCCGCATCGAACCACCTGTCGCGCCCCACGTCCCGGACCACCTCGTCCATGGTGCGACCGGTGTGGCGCGAGATGATGCCGCGCATCCGGTCGAGGGTCGCCTGGAGGTTGTCGGCCTGGATCTCGACGTCGGCGGCCGACCCGCCCAGCCCGGCAGATCCCTCGTGCATCACGACCTGCGCGCTCGGCAGGGCGTAGCGCTTCCCGGGGGCGCCGGCGCACAGCAGGATCTGGCCCATGCTGGCGGCGAACCCGACGGCGACGGTCGCGACGTCGTTCGGGATGAGCTGCATCGTGTCGTAGACGGCGAGGCCGGCCATGACCGACCCGCCCGGCGAGTTGATGTGCAGGCAGATGTCGCTGTGGGGGTCGTCCGTGGACAGCATCAGCAGCTGGGCGACGACGCGGTTCGCGCTCTCGTCGTCGACGGATTCACCCAGCACGACGATGCGCCGGTCCAGCAGCCGGTCGAAGACCGTGCCCGGAGAGGTGGAGATCGTTGTCATGGGCCGAGTGTGTCGCCCGGCCGAGCCCGTCGGACCCGGTTCTGCTGCAGGCAGAACGGGCGCGCCACCGCGGGCTGAGCAGTTGTCTCCGTCCGGCGGCGACGTGCACCATGGCCATCGTGGCCGGTCCTCCCCGCACCGTCGACGTCGCCTCGACGACGCCTGCACCGACGCCCGACGGCACCGAGGGCCGCGCGCGCCTCGGCGTCGTCGTGCTGGGTGCCTGGCCGCTGCTGCTCTCGATCCTGCTTCTGATGGTCGGCAGCGGCCTCCAGGGTGCGCTGCTCGGCGTGCGCGCCGAGCGGGCCGCCTTCAATTCCACCGTCACCGGTCTGGTGCTCGGCCTCTACTACCTGGGTTACGTGGCGGGCTCGACGTGGGTGCCGGGGCTCGTCCGCGCCGTCGGCCACATCCGGGTGTTCTCCTCGCTCGCGTCGCTCGCCTCGGCGGCCGTCGTCATCCACGGCGTGTGGGTCTCTCCGCTCCCGTGGATGTTCCTGCGCTTCATCACGGGCGTGTGCGTGGCCGGCCTGTTCATCGTGAGCGAGTCGTGGCTGAACGACGTGTCGACGTCGCGCACCCGGGGCTCGCTGCTCGCCGTCTACAACTCCGTGGTCACGGCCGGCCTCGCCATCGGCAGCCTCCTGCTCAACGTCGCCGACATCGGTGGCTTCGTCCTGTTCGTCATCGGTTCGGTGATGCTCTCGGTCGCCGCGGTGCCCGTCGCGCTGGCGCCGCACGAGGCCCCACCGCCGCGGGAGTACGCGCCCCGGTCGATCCGAGACGTGATCCGGTCCGCGCCGCTCGGCATCACCGGCGCCACCCTCTCGGGCTTCGCCACCGGCGCTGCGCTCGGCTTCGGCGCCGTGTACGCCAGCCGTGCCGGGTTCGGCGTCTCCGGCGCGTCCACGTTCATCGCCGTCCTGCTCGTCGGCGCCGTCGCCGGCCAGTTCCCGCTCGGGCGGTGGTCGGACAGCACCGACCGCCGCTACGTCATGGCGGTCGCCGCGCTGCTCGTCACCGTGGGTTCCGGCATCGGTGTCGGGGCGACGGTGCGGGAGAGCTTCGTCGGGGCCCTGGCCGCGGCGTTCTTCATCGGTGCCGGCTCGTTCTCGCTGTACGGCCTCTCCTTCGCCCACGTCGCCGACTACGTCGACCCGGCGGTGATGCCGGCCACGGGCGCCCGCCTCCTCACCTTCAACGGCCTCGGCGCCGCCGCCGGCCCCTTCGTCGCCTCGGCTGCGATCGGGATGGTCGGGCCCGAGGGGATCTTCCACGTGCTCGGCGCGCTGACCCTGCCCTTCGTCGTCTACGTGCTGTACCGCCTGACCCGCCGGGCCGCGGTGAGCGACGAGCGCCGCGCCCACTACACCCCGCTCGCCACCTCGGCCACGGTCGGTTCCCTCGACGAGCTCACGTCGGAGATCAGCGGCGTCGAGCTGCTGGACGAGCGGACGCCGGACCGCCGGCGCCGCGTCCCCCTGCCCCGCTCGGTCCGGAGGTGACAGCCCGCCGCCAGGCCATGCGCGACGGCATCACAGACGTCGCGCCCATGCTCGTCGGCATCATCCCCTTCGGGCTCGTGGCCGGGGCCGCGCCGATCGCCGCCGGGCTCGACCTCGGCCACGCGGTCGCCATGTCGCTCCTGCTCTTCGCCGGCGCCAGCCAGCTGGCCATGGCCGACGTGCTCGGGAGCGGCGGCGGGGTCGCGGTCGCGGTGGTGACGGCGCTCACCATCAACCTCCGCATGCTGCTGTACTCGGCGTCGCTCGCCCCGACGCTGTCCTCCGAGCGCCTCGGGGCCCGACTGCGGGTCAGCTACCTGCTCGTGGACCAGGCCTACGCGCTCTCGGTCATCCGGTGGGACGGCAACGACGACCGCCGCCAGCGCCTGCCCTACTTCTTCGCCATCGGCATCCTGCTCTGGTCGTCGTGGCAGATCACCACGGTGATCGGAGCGCTGGTGGGCAGCAGCGTGCCCGACGACGTGCCGCTCGACTTCGCCGTCCCGCTCGTGTTCCTGGTGCTGCTCGTGCCCGTGCTCCAGCGGTGGCCGAGCCTGGTCGCGGCGGCGGTCGGCGGCACGACCGCGGTGCTGGCCGCCGAGCTGGGGGCAGCTCGCCTCTCCATCCTCATCGGGGGTGTCGCCGGGATCGTCGCCGGCGCGCTCGCCGAGGGCCACCAGGAGCGCCGTCGCGAGGTGACCCCGCGATGAGCGGCACCTGGGTCGCCATCCTGCTGGCCGGCGCGGGCACGTACGCCATGCGGGCGTCCTTCCTCGCCTTCGCCAACCGGTTCGTGGACCTTCCGCCCCTGGCCCAGCGGGTCCTGCGCCAGATCCCGCCGGCGGTGCTCGCCGCCCTGGTGGTGCCGGCCCTCGTCCGCCCCAGCGGGCAGCTCGACCTGTGGCAGCCCCGGCTCCTCGCCGGCGTGCTCGCCGCGCTCGTGTCGTGGCGGACCCGCAACGTCGGTCTCACCCTGGTCGTGGGGATGGTCGTGCTCGTGGTGGTCGAGCAGCTCACCTGACCGCCTCCTGCAACGGGCGTTGCCAACTTGGCAGGATGGGCCGGTGAGCACGATCCAGCCCCCCGTCACCATCGACCTGCGCGACCCCGAGTTCTGGCGGACCCGGCAGCACGAGGCGTGGACGTGGGCCCGGGCCAACGACCCCGTGCACTGGGACGAGGCCAACCAGCTGTGGGCGATCACCCGCCACGCCGACGTCCAGCACGTGGAGCGCCACTCCGAGGTGTTCTCCTCGCTGCGCACCTACCGCCTCAACGAGACGCCGACCGAGTCGAACATGATCGCCAACGACGACCCGCGCCACCTCCAGCAGCGTCGCCTCGTCAACCGGGGCTTCACGCCCAAGGCCGTGCGCGAGCAGTCGGCCCAGTTCGAGGCGATGATCGCCGCCATGGTCGATCCGCTCACCCCCCAGGGCCGCTGCGAGGTCGTCGACGCCATCGCCGGGCAGCTGCCGGCCCGCTTCACCTGCAACCTGCTCGGGCTGCCCGAGGACGAGTGGCGCACGGTGAAGAGCTGGTCCGAGCGCCTCATGCGCATCGACTCGGTGATGTTCGACCAGGAGGCCATGGCCGGGCTGATGGCAGCCACCATGGAGATCTGGGGGATGGTCGAGGCCGAGGTGACCGACCTGCGGGGTTGCCCGGCCCACGGGCTCATCTCGACCTGGGCCAACGCCGAGATCGAGGGCGAGCCGCTCTCCCAGGACACGATCTTCAACGAGGTCGGCCTGTTCATCGCCGGCGGCGCCGAGACCACCCGCACCGCCATCGCCCACGGGTTGCGCACCTTCTGCGACCACAACGACCAGTGGGAGCTGCTCCACGACCGCCCCGAGCTCATCCCCTCGGCGGTGGACGAGGTCATCCGCTGGGTCACGCCCCTCAACAACATGTTCCGCAAGGCGACCGAGGACGTCGAGCTGCGGGGCCGCACGATCAAGGCCGGCGACCGGCTCGCCCTCGTCTACCCGTCGGCGAACCGCGACGAAGACGTGTTCGAGGACCCGTTCACCTTCGACGTCACCCGCTCGCCCAACCCGCACGTGGCCTTCGGCTACGGCACCCACTTCTGCCTCGGCGCCAACTTCGCCCGCCGCGAGCTCGAGATCCTGCTGGGCACGCTCACCCGCGAGTGGACGAACCTGCGGGTCGAGGACGAGATCGACGTCGAGCCCAACATCTTCGCCCCGGCCGTGCGATCGTTCGGACTGGCCTTCGACGCCCGGTAGCGTCGATGGGGATGCGCCCCGTCCACGCTTCCGAGCCGAGCACGTCTCCGACGCCCACGATCACGCCGGACACCACCGTCCAGCCGACGACGGGAGACGGTGACCACGACAAGTACGCGCACATCTGCCGCAAGGAGGACGTGACGCGGGCCTACATCACCGGCGAGGCCATCGAGGCGCTCTGCGGCAAGAAGTGGGTGCCCACCCGGGACCCCGACCGCTACCCGGTCTGCCCGGCGTGCAAGGAAGCCATCGGCAAGATCCGCAACGCCGGCGAGAACTAGCCGGGGCGGCTCGTCGGACTGTTCCGCAGCCGCTGCCAGAAGCTTCTGGCAGCGACCACGGAACGCCTCAGGCGGTCCGGACCCGGTCGTCGAGGGCGGGGAAGCCGTCGAGGTACTCGGTGCGCTCCCGGCGCAGCCGCTCGACCAGCTCCCGGTACTCGTCGTCCCGGCCCTGGCGCTCGTACAGGCGGCGGGGCTGGAGCAGCTCGGCATCGTCGATGCCGGGGATCGACGTGGCGACGTCGTAGCCGAAGTCCGGGTCGGTCTCCCACTCGATCGTGCCGTCGACGATGCCGGCCTGCACCGCGGCCGACACGTCGATCGAGACCTTCTTGGACCGGTCGTCGTCGGCGTCGCCTCCCACCCGGCCGGTGTTGAGCAGGTACACCTCGAGCGGGTGCTGCTCGAGGAGCTCCAGCAGCCGGTTGGCCTGGGAGGCGTCGTCTTCGAACCAGAACGGGTTCGTGCCGGGCACCCGGAGCCGCTTGCCCGCCTCGGCCGCCCCGCCGGCGCTCGTCCCCTTGGTCTCGCCCAGCATGAAGTAGTGCGCAGCCTGCTCGGGCCGGAGGCGGGCCACGGCGGGGATGATGTCCTCGTTGCGGTTCAGGATGAACAGGTACTTGGCCTTCGGCAGGTCGCGCGGATCCCGGTGGCGGATGTCGGCGAGGGGGAACGTGACCCGGCCGTTGGCCGTGTAGCGGTCGTCGAAGAAGTCGATCTGCTTGGTGATCGGATCGATGCGGGTGTTCTCCAGCCACGCCTCGGGGTCGATCGCGCCGCCGTGGATGGTGGGCTCGTCCTCGGCGTCGAGGCCGTAGGTCTTCGCGAAGCACCCGTTCTCGGTGGCGTGCACGGTGCCGTCGGGCATGAGGGCGATGAAGTCGTCCTGCACCGGCAGCGAGCCCTTCACCTCGCGGAACGTGGTGGTCGTCTTGCCCGTGCCCGACAGGCCGATGATCAGGGCCAGCTCCTCCTCGCCCGAGCCGGTCTCCTCGGCGGGGAAGACCTTGGCGCCGGAGTGCATGGCCAGGCCGCCGCGCTCGTGGACCAGGTGGTTCCACATGCGCAGGCCGCCCATCTTGGACTCGCCGAAGTAGTCGGAGCCGAACACCCGGGTGACGTAGTTGTCGAGGTCCACGGCGATGAGCCGGTCGTTGGGCTGGCCCGGCGCCAGGAGGCCGGGCGTGTAGATCACCGTGAACCCCCCGTCGGCGTGCTCCTCGTCGAAGGCGGCTTCGTCCTCGACCGGGAAGTACAGCTGCTGCTGCATCGCCGGGATGTTGGAGCTCTTGCGCTCGATGAAGAGGCGCACGGGCGTGCGGAAGTCGGGATCCGGGCCGATGTAGCCCTCGATGAGCACCATGTCCTGGTCGGCGATGAACGCGTCCTGCTCCTCGGCCCACTGCTCGTACTCGGCGCGCGACATGGTCGGCTTGCCCGTCGGCTGGTCGGACACGAACGCGGTCGACGGCGCGAGTCGGGCGGTGACCATCGTCGTGTAGCCGATGTTGCCGTGCTCGCTGACCTGCACGCGGGACATGTGGGCCAGGACCCAGTCGCGCAGCTGCTCCTGGGAGGGGTTGCGGGTGACCGAGGCGGCGGTGGGGAGGGTCATGCCTTGGTCCCCTACCCACGGCACCTCAGTCGATGCGGCGCAGCTCCTGCCGGTAGCGGTGGCCGCGGTCCCGGTAGAACTCGGCGGACTCCTGGATCATGGCCAGGTCCACGGCGTCGTGGCGGAGCTTGGCCGGCACGCCGAGGGCCATGGCGCCGGAGGGCACCTCGAAGCCGCCGCTGCAGACGGCGTTGGCCCCGACCAGGCCGCCGCTGCGGACGATGGCCTTGTGCAGCACCACGCTGCCCGAGCCGACGAGGGCGTCGTCTTCGATGATGCAGCCCTCGAGGTGGACGATGTGGCCGATGACGCAGCCGCTGCCGATCTGGGTCGGGGCCCACTCGGTGGTGTGGATGACCGACCCGTCCTGGATGGACGTGCGCTCGCCGACGGTGATCGGACCGCTGTCACCGCGCAGGACCGCGCCGGGCCAGACGGTGGACTCGGAGCCGATGGTGACGTCGCCGATCACGACCGCATCGGGGTGGACGAAGGCGTCGTCGGCGATGGTGGGGGTGAGGTCGCCGAGTGCGTAGAGGGGCATGTGGATCTCCGGGGGGAGGGTGCGAGGGGTGGTGCCATCCTCGCAGCGGTCACGACGTCGGGACGAGCGCGGTGGTGCGGCGCACGGCGCGGCGCAGCGGTCCGCCGGGCAGGGCGCCGGTGATCCGCCCGATGACGTAGAGCACCGGGAAGATCTCGAGGCGGCCGGCCAGCATCATCACCATCAGTAGCCCGCGGGCGGGCCGGGAGAAGTACAGGTAGTTGGACGCCGGACCGGCCTCGCCGAGCGCCGGGCCCATGTTGCCCATGGCGGAGGTGGCCGCACCCGCGGCCTCGGTGAGGCCGGAGCCGAGGAACGTGAGGGCCAGGCAGCCGACGCCGATGAAGACGACGTAGAGCAGGGCGTAGCCGATGACGCGCTGCACGATCCGCTCCGGCATCGCGTCCCGGCCCAGCCGCACCGGCAGGACGGCGCGCGGGTGGCGGATGCGTCGCAGCTCTCGCAGTGCGTGGATCAGGAGCACGCGGGCTCGGACCAGCTTCAGCCCGCCAGAGGTCGAGCCGGCCATCCCGCCCGACACCATGAGGGCGAGCAGCAGCAGCTGGGTGCCGGGCACCCACTGGACGAAGTCGGCGGTGCCGAACCCGGTCGAGGTGAGCAGCGAGGCGACGTTGAACGTGGCGTCCCGGAGCGACTTGCCGAAGCCGAGGCCCTGCTGGGTCCACAGCAGCGCCGTGACCGCGGCGGTGAACACGACGAAGACGCCGAGGTAGAAGCGCAGCAGGGGGGACTCGGCGTAGATGCGGGGTCGGCCCGTGACGGCGCGCCAGTGGAGGGTGAAGCTGGTGGCCGAGACGAGCATGAGGACCACGAGCGCCAGCTCCACGGCGACCGAGTCGAAGGCGGCGATCGAGGAGTCGTAGGGGGAGAGGCCGCCGGTGGAGACGGCGGTGAAGGCGTGGGTGACGGCGTCGAAGGGCGACATGCCGACCGCCAGCAGCAGGGCGATGGCGGCCACGGTGAGCCCGGCGTACACCTGCCACAGCCGCCGGGCCGTCTCGGAGATGCGCGGGGCGAGGCGATCCGTGGTCGGCCCCGGCGCCTCGGCGCTGAGCATGTCCATGCCGCCCACGCCGAGGAAGGGCAGGATCGCCACCGCGAGCACGACGATGCCGGTGCCGCCGTACCACTGGGTGAGGTTGCGCCAGAACAGCACGCCCCGCGGTGCCGCCTCGATCGGTGCGAGCACGGTCGACCCGGTGCCGGTGAAGCCCGAGACCGACTCGAACAGGGCGTTGTCGATCGAGCCGAAGGTCCCGGTGAGCAGGTACGGGACGGCGCCCGCGATCGACGCGAGGAGCCAGGTGCTGCCGACGGCGACGAAGGTGGCCGACGCCGTCATCTTCGCCGGCACCTCGGTGCCCCGCCACAGCACGAACCCGGCCACCGCCACGATGCCGGCGGCCAGCATCATCGCCGGGGTCTCGTCGCCCCCGGCCCCGAGCTCGACGAGCGCGGAGACGATGATGCCGGCGGCGACGAAGAGCATGGCGGCGCCGCCCACGTGGGCGCTGAGGCTGGGCCAGCGGCGCGACGGCGTGCGGAAGCTCGTCGTCGCGTCACCGCCGATCAACTGCTGCCTCCCCCGGGCCGGCACCGCCGGCACCAACCGGTGAGGGCGAAGTGGCGCAGGTCCAGCTGGAACCCGAATCGGTCGTCGACGGCCCTGGCGAAGGGGTCGGTGACAGCGCAGTCGATCTCGAGCACGGCACCGCACCCGTTGCAGACGACGTGCGAGTGCTCGTCGTCGGCGAGGTGGAACTCGGCCGGGCCGTGGCCGAGGTGGACGTGGGTGACGATGCCCAGCTCGGTCAGCAGGTCCAGGGTCCGGTAGATGCTCGAGTGGCTGACGTCCGGATGGCGGGCCTGCACGCGAGCATGGAGGGTCTCGGCGGTGACGTGCGAACCGACCTCGACCAGTGCCTCGACCACGGCACGACGGGGCGCGGTGATGCGGACGCCTCGATGGCGGAGCTGGTCGACCAGGTCGTCCGCGGTCGCAGCAGCCATCTCCGGACAGTAGCGACCGCCCCGGTCACCTCCGGCCCCTGGGGGCGCGTGTTGAGAACAGGTTGCAGGTGGCTATCGTCCGCATCCATGACGAGACCTCGCCTGCTGGCCCCGCTCGCCCTGCTGCTGCCGCTGGCCCTCCTCGCCGGTGCGTGCGGCGGTGACGACGACGCGGCCGGATCCGACGGCGACGGGGACGACCGGCTGGTCGTGGTCACGACGGTGAGCCCGATCACGTCGATCGCCGCCGATGTCATCGGCGACCTCGCCCGGATCCAGGGGGTCGTCCCCGAGGGCACCAACTCCCACACCTTCGAGCCCAGCCCGTCGGTGTCGGAGGTGCTCGAGGGTGCCGACGTGGTGTTCGCCAACGGCCTCCAGCTCGAGGAGCCGACGCTGGCGCTCGCCCGCGACGTGGCGGGGGACGCCACCATCGTGGAGCTCGGCGACCTCATCGTCAGCCCGGACGACTACCTCTACGACTTCTCGTTCCCGGAGGACGAGGGCAAGCCCAACCCCCACCTGTGGACCGACCCGACCCTCGCCAAGGGCTACGCCCGCTACATCGCCGACACGATGAGCGAGGTCGACCCGGACAACGCGGCGACCTACGAGGCCAACCGGGCCGAGTTCGACGGGATCGTCGACGAGCTCGACGCCGCCCTGCGCACCGCCCTGGACACCGTGCCCGAGGACAACCGCAAGCTCGTGACCTACCACGACGCCTACGCCTACTGGGCCCGGACCTACGGCTGGACGGTCGTGGGGGCGGTGCAGCCCGAGGACTTCGGCGACCCCTCGCCCCGCGCCGTGGCCGACCTGGTCGACCAGATCCGGGCCGAGGGCGTCCCGGCCGTGTTCGGCTCCGAGGTCTTCCCGTCCCCCGTGCTGGAGACGATCGCCGAGGAGGCCGGCGCCGAGTACGTCGCCGACCTCCGCGACGACGACCTCCCGGGCGAGCCCGGCGACGAGGACCACAGCTGGCTGGCCCTGATGCGCTCCAACTACGCCACCATCGTCGAGGTCCTCGGCGGTGACCCCGAGGCGCTCGAGCAGCTCGAGCTGCGCCGGGTCGGGCCCGATACCGCGGATTATCCGCAGTGAAACATCGGTAGCGTCGCTCCGGTGACCCCGCTCCTCACGCTCGAGGGAGTCGCCGCCGGCTACGGCGACGGGTCCGTCATCACCGGGGTCGACCTCCAGATCGATCGCGGCGACTTCGTCGGCATCGTCGGGCCGTCCGGTTCGGGCAAGTCCACGTTGCTGCGCGTGCTGCTCGGGAGCGTCCCGGCGAGCGCGGGGCGGCTCGAACGGCCCGGCGGCACGCGCCTCGGCTACGTGCCCCAGGTCGAGCAGATCGACTGGGACTTCCCGGTCACCGTCGCCCAGTGCGTGCTGATGTCCCGGGTCCGGGGCCGGCTGCTGCCGTGGGCCTCGAAGGCGGAGAAGGCCGACGTGGCCCGGGTGCTGGACCGCCTCGGCATCGGCGAGCTCGCCGGCCGCCACATCCGCGCCCTCTCCGGCGGCCAGCAGCAGCGGGTGTTCCTCGCGCGCGCCCTGCTCGCCGAGCCGGACCTGCTGCTGCTCGACGAGCCCACGTCGGGGGTGGACGTGCGCACCCGGCACGAGATCCTCCACCTGCTCGGGGAGCTCCACGACGGCGGGCTCGGCATCGTCCTGACGACCCACGACCTCAACGGCATCGCCGCCCACCTGCCTCGGTTGGTCTGCCTGAACAAGGAGGTCATCGGCGCCGGCGCCCCCCACGAGGTGCTCGTCCCGTCGGTGCTCGAGGCCACCTACGGCTCCCCCATGGAGGTGCTCGAGCACGGCGGCATGCGCGTCGTCGTCGACGTCCCGAGCGAGGCGCAGATCATCCAGCTCCGGGACCGCAGCGCGTGATCACCCTCGACGAGCTGCTCCGACCGTTCGAGTTCCAGTTCTTCCAGAACGGGCTCGTCGTGGCCACGGTCGCGGGCGCGCTCTGCGGCCTCATCGGCGTGTACGTCGTGCTGCGCTCGATGAGCTACATCGGCCACGGGCTCAGCCACGCCATCTTCGGCGGCTTCGCCGTCTCCGCACTCGCCGGGGTCAACGTGTTCCTCGGGGCCGGCCTCTGGGGGCTCGCGTCGGCGCTCGCGGTGTCGTCGGTGACCCGCCGGCGGCCGATCGGGTCCGACGCCGCCATCGGCGTCATCACGACGGCGTCGTTCGCCTTCGGCCTCGCCGTGCTGCAGCTCGGCGGCGGCGCCGACGTGGACGCCGACGCGGCGCTGTTCGGCAACGTCCTCGGCGTCACCCGGGGGGACGTGTGGATCGTGAGCGGCGTCACCCTCTTCGCGATCGCGGTGATCGTGCTGCGCTACCGGTCGCTGCTGTTCGTCACCTTCGACCCCGAGGTCGCCGAGGCGTCCGGGGTGAAGGTCGCCCGCATCGATGCCCTCCTGATGCTCGTGCTGGCGGCCTCGATCCTCGCCACCATGAACGTCATGGGCGTCACGCTCATCGCCGCCGCCCTCGTGGTGCCGGCGGTCGTGGCTCGCATGGTGACCTCGTCGTTCTCGACGATGCTGTGGCTGTCGACGCTCATCGGGGCGGTGTGCGGCTTCGTGGGGATGAACCTCAGCTACCACCTCGACGTCGCGTCCGGGCCCACGATCGTGCTGGTCGGCGGTGCGCTCTTCGTGGGGGCGCTGGCGGTCACCGGGGTCCGGGGTCGGACCCGGCTCGCCGGGGTGGATGCTCACTGACCGGGACTAGCGTTCCGGCATGGACTCTCAGCGCACGAAGCGCATGCTCGAATCGGTGTTGGGCGTGTCGGTCACCACCGGCAACCGCATCGACGTGCTGAAGAACGGCGATCAGATCTTCCCCGCCATGCTCGAGGCCATCGACGCGGCCGAGCGGTCCATCGACTTCCTCACCTTCATCTACTGGAACGGCGAGATCGGCCAGGAGTTCGCCGCCCACCTGGCCGCCAAGGCCCAGGAGGGCCTGCGCGTCCGGGTCCTGCTCGACGCGGCCGGGGCCTGGGAGCTCGACACCGACGTGGTGGACGGCATGGACAGCGCCGGGTGCGACGTCCGCTGGTTCCGCCCCATCAAGGCCCGGGGCGCGCTGCAGGCCAACAACCGGACCCACCGCAAGCTCCTGGTGTGCGACGAGACGCTCGCCTTCACCGGTGGCGTCGGCATCGCCGACGAGTGGAGCGGCGATGCCCGAGGTGAGGGCGAGTGGCGCGACACCCACTTCCGGGTCGTCGGCCCCGCCGTGGCCGGCCTGCGCGGTGCCTTCTTCGACAACTGGGCCGAGACCGGCACGGACCTGGTGGACGACGTCGACCAGTTCCCGGAGCTCCCCCAGCCCGGCGAGCTCGACGTGCAGGTCATCAAGGGCGTCGCCGAGGCCGGCAACAGCGACGTGTGGAACCTGTTCCGGGTGCTGATCGACTGCGCCGAGGAGCGCATCCGCATCACCACCGCCTACTTCACGCCGGACGAGGAGATCCTCCGTCGCCTGGTGGACGCGTCGGAGCGGGGGGTCGAGGTCGAGGTGCTCGTGCCCGGGCCCCACGCCGACAAGCGCCTGGTGCAGGTGGCCAGCGAGGCCAGCTTCCAGCAGCTGCTCGACGCAGGCGTGCAGATCTGCACGTTCCAGCCCTCGATGCTGCATGCCAAGGTGCTCACGATCGACCGATCGGTCTGCGTGGTCGGCTCGGCGAACATGAACCAGCGCTCGACCGAGCACGACGACGAGGTCTGCCTCGTCATCTTCGACGAGGCCATGACGGCGCTGCTCGACGGGCACATGGACGAGGACCTGGAGCGGGCCGAACCCGTCGACCTCAACGAGTGGGATCAGCGCAACCTGTTCCAGCGCATCGAGGAGAAGGCGGTGAACGCGATCGACGGGCTGCTCTAGCCCGTCTTCGACGGCCCCGCCGGCACCAGGACGGTCCAGGCCCGGGGCTTCAGCTCCAGGTGCAGCGTGTGGGCGTGCTCGCACAGCTCGCCGTCGATGTCGGTGTCGAGCACCCCGGTGGCCTGCACGCTCGCCCGGCGCCCGGTCCAGCGGTGGGCTTCCTCGGTGGCGCCGAGGCCGTCGCGCATCGCGGCGCGGACGAGGGCCACCCGCTCCCGCGGCTCGACCGGTTCGACCACGACGACGTCGATGGTGCCCTCGGTGGTGTCGACCAGCTTCACGCCGCCACCCATGCTGGGTCCGAGGAGGAAGAGGCAGGCGAGCACCGGCCCGTCCCAGACGACCTCGTCCTCGACCGTGACCCGCAGCGGAGCCGAGCCGCCCGTGGCGCCGGTCCAGGCCGTGGCGGCGGGGTAGGCGAAGCGCTTCAGCACCGGCTTGAGCCGCTGGGCGGCCCGGGCGGAGTCCACGCCCATCCCGAGGTGCAGGTTGTTCGCCACCAGCTCGCGGTGGGTCCCGTCGTCGCGGAGCTCGATGGCGTCGACGGCGCGGGCCCGACCCTCGAGGACGACGTCGGCGGCCTCCTGGGGATCGAGCGGGATGCCGTGGTTGCGGGCGAAGTCGTTGCCGGTGCCGAGGGGGATGATGCCGATCGCCTCGTCGGTTCGGTCCAGACCATCCAGGGTCTGCAGGGCGAGGTGCAGCGACCCGTCACCGCCGGCGACCACCAGCTGCTGCTCCCGGGCGTCGCGCACCAGCTCCTCGAACTCGTCTGGGGTGCTGGTCCAGCGCAGCTCGGTGGGGGCGTGCTCGGCGAGGCGGCTGACGGCGAGCGCCACGTCGCGGCGCGACGTGCTGCCGGCGTCGTCGTTGGCGAGGACGAGGTGGGGGCGTGGGGTCATCCGCTGCCGATACCCCCGGGCCGCAGCCGCCAGTCAGGCCCGCCGGACGCGGTCGCCGGCGCGGACCTCGCCGTCGACGACGACCTTGGCGTTCACGCCCCGCAGGCGCAGCTCGGTGCCGACGGGTGAGTTGACGAAGCGCAGGGCGTCGCGCCCGAAGCGCTCGGCGAACTTGGCGCAGCCGGTGTGGGGCTGGTCGGTGATCTCCACCACGGCGGTGCCGATGGCGAGCCGCGTGCCCGCCGGCAGGGCGGCCGCGGACAGGTCGAGGTCGACGTAGAGCTGGTCGCCCGCCAGGGGCATGCGCTCGTCGCTGACGGCCAGCAGGCGGGCCACCCGTGTGCCCATGATGTTGAGCTGCATGTCGGGGTGGGGGCCGCCGTCGGGGGTGCGCCGGCTCGGTCGCTGCGACCAGGTGTCGCCGACCAGGCCCTCGGCGCGGGAGAGGACGCCGACGTCGAGCACCCGGCGCTGGTCCAGGGCCGGGCGGCACACGACGAGCTCCAGGACGCCGTCGTCGGCGGGGGCAGCGCGCAGGTGGTCGAGCTGGGCGTCGAGCTCGGCGCGGGTGCGGTGCCCGGTGGCAGGCGGAGCCGGGAGCCGGTCGCTGATGGAGGCCGGACCGCGGTCGGGGGCGGCGAGGGGCGTGGGCGCGACCGGGGCGGGGGTGCTGGGGTCGGTCATCTCGAGTGCAGCTCCCGGTGCTCGGCGACGACCCGGTCGATGACCGCGCGCAGCACGTCGGACACCAGGCCTTCGTCCAGGGCGTGCTCGGCAGCGAGGCGCCGGACCTTCTCGTCGATCTGTGCCTCGCGGATGGAGTCCTGGGCCGGCAGCCCCCGCTCGGACTTGATGTGGCCGACTCGCCGGGTGATGCGGAACCGCTCGGCGAGGAGCTCGACGAAGCGCTCGTCGACGGCGTCGATCTGGCGGCGGAGCACCTCGAGCTCGTCTTCCATCGCCCCATCGTGGCGCACGGACCGGGTCGGGTACGACCCATTCCGGATCTGGCATCAGCGTTGCCTGAATTTGTCGTCAAGATCGGGGTATGGCCTGCCGACACCTAGGCCAGAAGGACCATGCCGTGACGATCTCCCCGCTCCCCCTCCTCGACGTCACCGACACCGCCGCGGCTTGGCCCGACGACGTCGCCGACCTCACCGACCGCCGCCGCCTCCTGGTGCGCGCCGTGCTCGGGATCGACCTCCCGCGGCGGGCGGTCGACCAGGTCTTCTGCCCCGCCCCTCAGTCTTCCTCGACGACGATGCGCTCCGGCGGGCGGGTGCCGAGCACCGACGAGACGTAGTCCGCCAGCGCCTCGTCGTTGCTGACGTGGGCACCCCGCTGCTCGGACAGGAACCAGCGGTGCTCGAGCAGCTCGTGGAACAGCTCGGCCGGCTCCAGGCGATCGGCGAGCTCCGGTGGCACCACGGTGTGGGGCGCGTAGACCTCCTCGAGCCAACGAGCTGCGGCGACCCCCCGGGGGACGTCGCGCCCCTCCTCCTGGCTCAGGTAGGCCTGCCAGGAGGTGATGTCGGCGAGGAAGCGCCGGGCCTGGTTCTCCTGCACCCGCAGCCCGGTCAGCCGCTCCAGCTCCCGCGCGTGGTGGCCCTCCTCCAGCAGCACCGGCCGCATGCGGATGGCGGTCCCACCCTTGGTCGGCTGCAGCGACACCTCGGACACGTCGAAGCCCAGGTCCTCGAGGCGCCGGATGCGCCCCTCGATGAGGTGGCGCTCGGATGACGGGAACTCCTCGGCGCGGGTGAGCTCCTCCCAGAGCGCCCGGTACCGGGCGACGACGTCGTCGACCGCGTCGACCACGTCGATCTCGGGGATCCGACCGGACGCCATGAGGTCGGTGAGGTCGCCGGCGATGTTGATGCGGGCGATCTCCAGGTCGTGCTCGCGCATGGTGTCGGAGATCGACGGGTGGTGCTCGCCGGTCTCGGCATCCACCAGGTACGCCATGAGCGCACCCGCGTCGCGACGGAACAGGATGTTGTTCAGCGAGCAGTCGCCCCAGAAGAAGCCCTCCAGGTGCAGGCGCGCCAGCAGGATCACGCCGGCGTCGACCAGGCGCGGGCGCAGGTCCATGCCCGTCGGGTTGCCGAACAGGTAGCGGTACGGCAGGGCGAAGTCCAGGTAGCGGGTGACGAGCACCGCGCCGAGGGGCTCGCCGTCGGGGGAGGTGCGCCCGGTGACGACGCCGACCGCCTCGACCACCGGCAACCGGGACTCGGCCAGCCCGCGCAGCAGGTCGTACTCGCGGTGGGCGACCGCCTCCTCGGTGGACTTCAGCGCGTAGACGCGCCCCTCGTACTGCACGAAGCGCACGACGTGTCGTGACACGCCGTGCGCCATGCGCACGAGCCGGCCGTCGGTGTTGTCGACGTCCCACTCGAGCAGCGGCAGCTGCCAGGGCAGATCGAGGAAGTCCGGGTGCCCGCGCCGGGCCCGGATCTCCATCTCCGGTACGGGCCCGCTCACGGGCCGGACGGTACCTCTGTTCAGGCCGTCTCTGCGGCCCGGTCCTTGGCGACCTCGTCGAGCATCTCGTACTCCTCGCCGGTGTCGACCCAGTCCTCGAACTGGGTGACGCCGAGCGTGTCGAAGCGCTTGCGCAGCCAGCCGTCGTTGGCGTCGAGCAGGCCGAGCTTCTTGCAGTTCGGCACGATCTTGGAGAAGAGGAGCTGCTGGAAGGGGTCCTCGTTCTTCAGCTCGGGGTCGTCCTGCTTGAAGATGGAGATGGCCTCCTTGACCGGGATGCCCATGTTCTCCCACACCTCCTGCTGGAGGAAGCGGTCCCGCATGCGGACGGCGGCCTCGAAGGCGAACTCCTGGCGGTCCATCATCTCCTTGTCGGAGAGGCCCTCGTAGTACTCGCGCAGCGACAGCACGCCGAAGGCCACGTGGCGGGCCTCGTCGGACATGACGTAGCGGAGGAGCTGCTTGAGCAGCGGATCGTCCGTGGTCTGCATGGCCATGCCGAACGCGGCGAGGGCGAGGCCCTCGACCATGATCTGCATGCCCAGGTAGGTCATGTCCCACCGGCTGTCGAGGATGATGTCGTCGAGCAGCATCTTGAGGTGGTGGTTGATCGGGTAGTGGCCCGACAGCTTCGTGTCGAGGTACTTGGCGAAGACCTCGACGTGGCGGGCCTCGTCCATGACCTGGGTGGCGGCGTAGTACTTGGCATCGATCCACGGCACCGTCTCGACGATCTTGGCGGTGCAGATCAGGGCACCCTGCTCGCCGTGCATGAACTGCGAGAGGCTCCAGTTCTGGGACTCGATCTGGAACTGGCGCCACTCCTTGTTGGTCCAGCTCTGGAACGAGGTGCCGCTGAAGTCGGCGCCGAGCGCCTCCCAGCCCTCGACCGTCGGCGTCATCGGGCTCTCGGCGGCCAGCTTCTCCTGGTCGACCTCGATCGACCAGTCCAGGTCGGTCTCACCGTTCCACTGGGAGTTCTTGGCCTTCTCGTACAGCTTGATCAGCGGCGGGCGCGACCGCTCGTAGTCCCAGGTGAACAGCGCGTCGGCGTTGTCCTGGACGGTGTGGATCACCTCGTCGCGCTCGGTGTTGGTGAGGGCGAGGATCGCGTCGAGGTCGTTGACGTCGTCGCGGCCGATGATGTCGGCGTCGGTGCGAGCCATTGTGGGTTCCCCTGGTGTGTGGCGGTCTGCGGGCGCCCCGATGGGGCACGTCGATAATAACGGTAGTTATCGACGGCGCCGGCCGCAAGGGGTGCCTCAGCGGCGGGCCGTCACCCTCGATCCGGACTTCGACCGCTGGCGCTTCTTCCACCACCGGCGAGCCTTGTCGAAGGCGGCCTTGCCCATCTTGAACTTGGCGTAGCTGCGGAAGAGGGCCATGTCGTTGCTCCTTTGTTCGTCCGGAGCCAGGGCACTACCCGGACCGGCGGCCGTACAGTCCGGGCGTGCACGACGATCGTGACCTCGCCGAGACCCGGATCCGCCGCACGATCAGCGACCGGATCCGTCCCCACATCCACGGACCGGGGACGCCGCTCGAGGTCACCGCCTGGCACCTGCCGGGGGAGCCGGTCCCCGTGGCCGACGCCCGGGAGCACCTCGCTGCCGTCGGGTTCGACCCCTTCGAGATCGGTGGGCGGTGGGGGAAGCCCTGGGGGACGACGTGGTTCCGGCTGCAGGGTCGGGTGCCCGACGCGTGGGCCGGGGAGACCGTCGAGGCCATCGTGGACTTCTCCACCGGCGTCGGTGCCGGGTTCCAGTCCGAGGGGCTCCTGTTCCGCACCGCCGGCGGCGGGCCGATCCGGGGCATCCACCCGATGCACCAGGCCGTGCCCGTCGGCCTCGTGGCCGACGACGACGGCACGATCGACGTGCTGGTCGAGGCCGCCGCCAACCCGGTTGTGGCCACGTCCTACCGGCCGACCCCGCTCGGCGACCCGGCCACCGCCGGGGAGGACCTCCTCTACCGCCTCAACCGCGCCGAGCTCGCCGTGCGCAACGACGCGGTCTGGCACCTCGACCTCGACCTGCAGGTGCTCGGCGGCCTGATGCGCGAGCTCGGCCTCGACGACCCCCGGCGCCACGAGCTGCTGCGGGCCATCGACGCCGCGGTCGATGCGCTCGACCCGGCCCGACCCGCAGAGACCGCGGTCGATGCCCGCGCCGTGCTGGCGCCGATGCTGGCCCGGGACGCCAGCGACCACGCCCACCGCATGTCGGCGATCGGCCACGCCCACATCGACTCGGCCTGGCTCTGGCCGCTGCGCGAGACCATGCGCAAATGCGCCCGCACGTTCTCCTCCGCGGTCACGCTCATGGACGAGTACCCCGAGTACCGCTTCGCCTGCTCCCAGGCGGCCCAGTACGCCTGGATCGAGGAGCAGCAGCCCGAGCTGTTCGCCCGCATCGCCGAGAAGGTGGCCGAGGGACGCTTCGTGCCCGTCGGGTCGATGTGGGTGGAGGCCGACGCCAACCTGCCCTCCGGTGAGTCCCTGGCCCGCCAGCTGGTGTGGGGTCGCCGCTGGTTCCTCGACCACTTCGGCGAGGGTGTCGAGCCGGGGAACCGCATCGTGTGGATCCCCGACGTGTTCGGCTACGCCGGGAACCTGCCCCAGCTGATGGCCCAGGCCGGCTGCGAGTTCTTCCTCACCCAGAAGCTGTCGTGGAACCAGACCAACCGGTTCCCGCACCACACCTTCTGGTGGGAGGGCATCGACGGCACCCGGATCTTCACCCACTTCCCGCCGGCCGACACCTACAACGGCGAGGTCGTGCCCTCCGAGCTGGCCTACGCCGTGCGCAACTTCCGGGACAAGGGCGGCTCGAGCCGGTCGATGTACCTGTTCGGCCACGGCGACGGCGGCGGGGGACCGACCCGGGAGATGCTCGAGCGGGCCCGGCGGGTGTCCGGCGAGGACGGGGCCGGCATCGACGGCCTGCCCCGTCTCGCCATCGAATCGCCGGCAGCGTTCTTCGAGGCCGCACGCGACGAGTACCCGGACGCGCCGGTGTGGCGCGGCGAGCTGTACTTCGAGATGCACCGGGGCACCTACACCACCCAGGCCCGCACCAAGTGGGGCAACCGGCGCGGCGAGCTCGCCCTGCGCGAGCTCGAGCTGTGGACCGCGCCCGGCGCGCCCACCGGCGCCGACGCCCCCCTCGCCGACCTCGAGCGGCTGTGGAAGGTGCTGCTCCTGCACCAGTTCCACGACATCATCCCGGGCAGCTCCATCGCTTGGGTGCACGACGACACCGAGGCCGCCCACGCCGAGCTGCTCGCCGAGGTCGAGGACCTGCTCGCCACCGCCCTCCCGCTCCGTTCTGGCCTGCATCCGACCCCGCCAGCGGGGGAATCGGTAGGCCAGAACGGGGTGGTGGCGGCCAATCCGGCGCCGTTCGCGGTCCGCGGAGTGGTCGCCACCGGCGACGGCGAGGTGTGGGTCGACGCGCCCGCGCACGGGATGGGCCCGGTCAGCCACGAGCTCCCGGCCGGCACCGCCCCTGCCCACGTCGAGCGCGACGGCGACAGGATCGTGCTGACCAACGGCGTCGTCCGGGCGGTGGTCGGGCCCGACGGCACGCTCACCTCCCTGGTCGACCTGCGGCTCGACCGCGAGCTGCTGGCCGGGCCGGCCAACGTGCTCCAGCTGTTCCCCGACCACCCGAACACCTACGACGCCTGGGACATCGACCAGCACACGCTGCGCCTTCCGCCCGAGGAGCTCACCGACGCCGACGCGGTCGACGTGGGCGAGGATGGACCCATGCAGGCGACCGTGCAGGTCCGGCGCCGGTTCGGTTCGTCCTCCATCACCCAGATCTACGTGCTCCGGGCCGGGTCGGCCCGCCTCGACGTGGAGTGCGAGGTCGACTGGCACGAGGACGAGAAGCTCCTGAAGGTGGCCTTCCCTCTCGACCTGCGGGCCGACGAGGCCCGCTACGACGTGCAGTACGGCCACGTGCGCCGGCCCACGCACCGCAACACCTCCTGGGACGCCGCCCGGTTCGAGGTGTGCGGCCACTTCTGGGCCGACGTCGCCGAGCCGGGGTGCGGGGTCGCCCTGCTGAACGACTCGAAGTACGGCCACGACTGCCTGGGCGACGCCACCAGCACGACGATGCGGCTCACGCTCCTGCGAGCCACGCGCTACCCGGATCCCGACGCCGACCGCGGCGCCCACCGGTTCACCTACGCGCTGCTGCCCCACGCCGACGGGCTCGCCGACGTCCTGGCCGAGTCGTGGGCGCTGAACGCGCCGGTGCGCCTGGTCGAGGGTGCGCCGCAGCCGTCGGTCGTGTCCGTCGACCACCCGGGCGTCGTGATCACCGCGGTGAAGGCCGCCGATGACGGCTCCGGCGACCTGGTCGTGCGCCTGCACGAGGCCTTCGGCGGCCGGGCCCGGACCACGCTGCGCGCCGCTGCGCCGGTGTTCACCGCGGCGACGTGCGATCTGCTGGAGCGGCCGCTCGGCGATGTCGACCTGGCCGCCGAGGGGGTGGCCCTCGAGCTGCGCCCGTTCGAGGTCCGGACCCTGCGCCTGCGCACCTGAGCCCGATGTCACGGTCCGGGTTCTGGCGTCGCCAGCGCCCGGTTACGGACCCGAACCATGCAGAACCAACTTGCCAAGCGCGCACTCGGTGCCGGCTTCGCCGCCGCCCTCCTGCTCGGAGCAGCAGCCTGCGGGGACGACGACGACGACGTGAACACCGACGACATCGAACAGGACGCCGAGGACCTCGGCGAGAGCACCGGCGACGAGGCCGAAGACCTCGGCGGCGAGCTCGAGGAAGAGGGCGACGAGATGGAGGAGGACATGGACGAGGAGATGGACGAGTAGTTCGTCCGGCTCTGGAGTCCTCGCACTGCACCCTCAGGGGTGCAGGGCGAGTCCGTCCTCGACCGATCCCGGCTCCGGCACGGCGGTGACCCGTCGCCGCCGGCCGAACCGGTGGAAGGCCACGGCCACGACGGCGGCGGCCACGTTCCCCAGCAGGAACGCACGGGTCGCCCCGTCGATGCCGTCGTCGGGCACGAGCACCAGTGCCGGCACCAGGATCGCCACCGTCAGCACCCCCGTGATCGCCACGGTCGGGAGGTGGCGGTGCAGCACCCGCGCCTCGGTCAGGTACACCGACGTGACCGCCCATGGGATGCCGGCCACGACCAGCGCCGGCAGGATCCGTGCCGCGTCCTCGTAGTCGGCGCCGTAGACGACGGTCACCAGCTCCCGACCGGCCCAGGCGACGACGGCGGCGAGGCCCATCAGGGCGCTCGTCCCCACGAGCACGACCCGGACCTGGCCGCGCAGCTCCGCGCCGTCCTTGCCGCCCTCGGCGAGCAGCGCCTGGCCGATGGCCATCGGCACGTAGAGCACGATGCTGGTGATGCCCCACGCCACGTAGAACGCCGCGTTGCGGTCGGGGTCGACCGACAGCAGCACGATGACGGGCAGCACGAACTGCGGCGCCTGGTACGCCAGCGTCGAGACGTAGTTGACCGCCGAGTAGCGGATGGCGGCGCCGCCCGAGGTGGGCAGGGGGAACAGCCGGTGGCCCATGCCGCTGATGCGGGGCATGGCGAGCACGCCTCCCACCCCGGTGACGATGAGGGGCAGGGCGGCGACCGCGAACAGGTGCACCGTGTGGTGGCTGCCCGCCGGCACCAGGAACAGCAGCGGGAACCGCAGCGCTCCGACCACGGTGATCCGCACGAGCACGAGCGCCCAGCGGCGGACCGTCATCCAGCGGACGTCGACGATGAGCGTGAGCGCAGCCCCGATGGCGCCGGTGACGAACAGCGCCGGTCCGAGCACCGGGTGCCAGTCGGTCAGCGACCTGGTCGCCTCGGTGTCGACGGCCAGGAGGTACCCGCTGGCGACGACCGTGGCCGACACCACCGTGGCCAGCACCGCCCAGGAGAACACGGTGTGGGACTCCCGGTCCCGGCCCGGGGCGAACCGGGCGAGGGAGACCTGCAGGCCCAGCCCGGCCAGGTAGGCGATGAAGAGGATCGAGGTGAACAGCGCGGTGGCGCGGCCGACGTCGTCGGTGGTGTCCATGCGAGCGGCCACGAGCCAGAAGACCGCACCGGTCACGGCCTGCACGGCCGCGCCCACGACGAGGGCAGCCGACCCGGCGAGCAGGTGGCGATGCTTCCCGGCCCGGCCGGTCGTGCCAGGGTCGGCGACCATCGCCGGCGAGGCTACTTCGACGTATGGTCCTGGCCTGTGACGAGCCCAGCCGAGACCCGCACCTACCCGGGCGCCCGCCGCCCCGATCGCCACCGCCGGGTCGACACCACGGGCATCAGCCTGGCCGTGCACGAGTGGGGTGACGAGGCCGCGCCGCCCGTGCTGCTGGCCCACGGTGGGTTCGACTTCGCCGGCACCTACGACGTGTTCGCACCGCTGCTGGCCGACGCCGGGTGGCGGGTCGTGTCCTGGGACCAGCGCGGCCACGGCGACTCCGAGCACGCCCCGCTGTACCAGTGGGAGGCCGACATCCGCGACGCCCTCGCCGTGTTCGACTCGGTGACGCCGGACCCCGTCCCCGTCATCGGGCACTCGAAGGGCGGTTCGCTCATGAGCCAGCTGGCAGCGTCGCTGCCCGGCCGCATCAGCTCGCTCGTGAACATCGACGGGGTGCCGAGCCACCGGTCGATGCCCGACGTGCAGGACCACGACCGCACGAAGCTGCTCGCCGACGACCTCGCCGGCTGGCTCGACCACCGGCGCCGATCGGCGACCAACTCCCGCAAGCCCGGCACCATCGAGGAGCTGGCCCAGCGGCGGTCGCAGATGAACCCCCGCCTGTCGCTGGAGTGGCTGGAGTACCTCGTCACCATCGGTGCCCGCCGGGACGAGGACGGCTGGCGCTGGAAGATCGACCCGAGCCTGCGCATGGGCGGCTTCGGCCCGTGGCGGCCCGAGTGGTCGCTCTACCGGCTGCCCGACATCACCATCCCGTTCCTCGTCGTCCTCGGCAGCGAGCCCGAGCCGATGGGCTGGGGCACCAAGACCGGCGATGTGTGGCCCTACCTGCCCCGCCAGGCCCGCGTCGTCGAGGTGCCCGACGTCGGCCACTTCGTCCACATCGAGGCACCCGAGGCCACGGCCGAGCTCGTCCTCGAGCACCTCGGCGCACCGGGAGGCCGGCGATGAAGCGCACCGACCTGCTGCACAACCACCTGACCCTCGCCCTGTGGGAGCTGCGGGCCGGTGCCGGCCGACCGCTGCTGCTGCTCCACGGCCTCGGCGAGCGCACCACCCCCGACGCCCTCGACGCGGTCGAGTCCTGGCCCGGTCCCGTGCACGGGCTCGACCTCACCGGCCACGGCGCCTCCGATGTGCCCAAGGGCGGCGGCTACTACTGCGAGATCCTGATGGCGGACGCCGATGCCGCGCTCGCGGCGCTGCAGCCGGACGGCGACGGCCCCGGCGTCACCGTCGTGGGCCGCGGCCTCGGCGGCTACGTCGCCCTGCTCATCGCCGGTGCCCGCCCTGGCCTCGTGCGTGGTGCGGTGATCGCCGACGGTCCGGGCCTCCACGGCGGCGGCCCCGGTCCGACCTCGCCGATGCTCTTCCGCCCCGAGCAGGACGGCTCCACCCCCGATCCCGTCGCGCTCGTCGAGCTGGCCACCGACGTGCGCCCGCCCGACTACGCCCGCACGTTCGCGTGGCAGGCGAGCGCCCTGTCCGGCCTCGACACCGCCATCGCCATCTCGGCGGTCAACCGGCCGCCGTGGCTGGCCGAGGTCGCGTCGCAGCCCGGCGTGGTCGAGGCCGAGCTCCCCGCCGCGCTCGAGCTGTTCGCCCGACCCTGATCGCCGGCTGACGGGAGCCGCCGCGGCCCCGCGGGTACCGTCGCGCCCGCCCATGGACCGCTACCAGTACCTGCTCATCATGGCCGCCTGCGCCGCGATCACGCTGCCGCTGGAGTTCGTGTTCCGGGCTCGCGTGTACCGGCGGCCCCGCCGGCTCCTTCGAGCCATGTGGCTCCCGCTCGCCATCTTCATCGTGTGGGACGTCATCGCCATCGCCCGGGGCCACTGGACCTTCGACGAGCGGTGGGTCACCGGGTGGCGGCTGCCCGGCGACATCCCGGTGGAGGAGGTCGCCTTCTTCATCGTGATCCCGCTCTGCGCGCTGTTGACGTTCGAAGCCTCCCGGCACACGCTGAAGCGGTGAACGGCCCATGAGCTACGAGTACGCCATCCCCGCCGTCCTGTCGGCGATCGCCGTCGTCGCCCTCGAGAAGCGCGTGCTGCGCACGGGTCTGTTCCGCAGCCCGTCGTACTGGTGGACGATGGGCATCAGCCTGTTCTTCATGTTCCTGGTCAACGGCTGGCTCACCAAGCTGTCGGCACCGATCGTGCGCTACGACCCGGACCAGAAGACCCCGTGGCGCTTCCCGTGGGACATCCCGGTGGAGGACTACTTCTTCGGCTTCTCGCTCCTCACCCTGGTGCTGCTGCTGTGGGTCCGCCAGGACACGCCGAACGACCCGGCACCGTGGCGACCGGAGGGACGGACATGACCGCGCTCGCCCTCATCGTCGCCGCGTTCGTGGTCATGGAGCCGGTGACCTACCTGGCCCATCGCTACGTGATGCACGGCCTCGGCCGCCGACTGCACCGCTCGCACCACCGCCGCTGGCCGGCCCGTGCCGAAGGCGAGCCCTTCTTCGAGGCCAACGACGCCTTCCCCGCCGTCTTCGCCGGCGTGGTGATGGTCGCGATGGCCGCTGGGTTCAACGTCGACGGCCTCGGCGTGCTGCTGCCCGTCACCGTCGGCGTCACGCTGTACGGCTTCGCCTACGCGCTGGTGCACGACGGCTACATCCACCGGCGCATCCCCGTCCGGGGACGCCACCCGGCGCTCGACCGGCTGGCCGAGGCGCACGCGCTGCACCACCGCTTCGGCGGCGAGCCCTACGGGATGCTGGTGCCGATCGTGCCCGCGTCGGTGCGGGCACGGGCCGAGGCAGCCGACGACCGGCAGCTCACACGCACAGACCGTCGCTGACGCCCCGCCGGCACAGCGTGGTGGACTCCACCGTGCGCACCGTGAAGCTCTCGCCGCCCGGATCGGGCTCGGCGAAGACGTGGAGGCGCTCGCCGAGCACGGCGTCGTCGGGGAAGCCGACGACGTCGACCGTGATCTCGCCGAGGTCGCCCACGGAGGGGCCGTCGACGACGACCACGTCGGGCTCGGGTTCGTCGAAGCCGGCGACCCGGTCGGCCACGAGCTCGCCGAGCTGCACCATGGTGTCGCCGCGCGGCCGATCGGCCACGTCGGGGTAGAGCTCGGTGGTGGCGTCGCGCGTCTCGCCGAGGTGGGCGAGGAAGGCCGTGCTCGCCCATCCGGTCTCACCGTCCACCTCGATCTCGGCCCAGATCCCTCCCTCGTCGAGCTGGCGGTTGTGCCCGGTGGGCATGATCCCGTCGTCCAGCGGGTCGAGCTCGGCGACGACCTCGTACTCCACGCCCGGTGCGGCGCGCATGTTGAGGACGTCGTCGGCCTCGACGCCGACCACGGCGAGCTCGGCGCCTTCGTAGGGGAAGATGTCGATGCGCTCGCCGGGCAGCTCCGACGGGGTCGGGGCGGCGGTGGTCGAGGACGGGTCGGCGGTCTCCGTCTCCGTCTCCGTCTCGGTCTCGGTCTCCGTCTCGGTCGGGACCGACGTGTCGGTGGTCGTGTCGGTGTCGTCGTCGTCGCCGCACCCGGCGGCGATCAGGGCGACGGTGAGCAGTCCCAGCAGCAGTGCGCGGCGCATGACCCCACGGTACGGCAGGAGGTCACACCCACGTCGCGGGGCCCAGCGGCTGCGCGCCCGACCACGTCCCGGACCAGGCGACCGGCGCGAACCGGGCGAAGAGCTCCTCTCCGTACCAGTCCTCGTCGCGCGTCCGGCGCACGACCTCGACGTGCTCAGCGGACCGGTACGAGAACCGCTGCATGGCATCCGCGTCTCGCCACAGGCTGAACGTGGCCTGGCGACCGATCGGCCACTCGCCGACGCCCGCCGCCTGGAGCAGTCCCTCGACCGACGCCAGGTGCGCGTCGACCGGCGGGACGGCGCGCACGAACGCGGGGAGGCGGCGCCAGCGGACGGTGGCGCGGGTGAGCACGGCGATCGGACCGTCGTGGTCGGCCGCCTGGTCGTGGCCGGCGAGGGGATCGACGCCGTCCCAGGTGCCGCGGGACCCGAGGGGCCGGAGCTGCACGTCGAATCGCTCCTCGGCCCGGTCCCACCGTCGGGACAGCGGGTGGTGGTCCCGGAACCGGACCAGGTCGGCGACGTCGTCCCACACGGCGAAGGCGGCCCAGCGGCGCAGGTCGGCCGACGTCGTCATCGTCTGGCCTTCGCCGGTGCCGAGCAGCCGCCCGAACCGCAGGCCGGGCACGCGGCGCAGCGCGCGCCGGTCGAGGGGCAGGCGTGCGGTGGGCTCGAGCGTGCCGGCGTGGCGCACGAGGTGGAAGGAGGCGACGGCCATGCGCCCCCGACGCTACGGGCCGTGGATCAGAGTGGTGCGGTGCTCCCTGCCCTCATCGCCGCCGTCGTGGCCGGCTACCTCCTGGGCTCGATCCCGGTGGCGGTCCTCGTCGGCCGGGCCCGGGGGTTCGATCCCCGGGACGTCGGGGACCGCAACCCCGGCTACTGGAACGTCAAGGACCAGCTCGGGCCACGGGGTTCGCTGCCGGTGTTCGCCGGCGACGTGGCCAAGGGGGCCGTTGCGGGTGCGGTGGGTCTGCTGCTCGACGACCCGGCCTGGGGCATCGCCCACGTGGCGGTGGGCTCGGCCATGTTCGGCCACGCCTACCCGGTGTTCGCCGGCTTCCGGGGCGGCCGCTCGATCCTCACCTTCGTCGGCGGGATGGCGGTGCTCGCCCCGGTGCCCGCGGTCGTCACGGTGCTGGTCCTGCTCCTGGTGTGGGCGGCGACCCGGTCGTTCGCGTGGGCGGCGCGGGTGGGCGTGTTCGGGTTCCCGGTCGTGCAGCTGGCCTTCGAGAGCAAGGAGCGGGTGGCCGCGACCGGCGCGCTGCTGTCGATCATCGGGCTCCGCTTCGCCCAGGCCGCGATGAGCGAGCGGCGTGCTGCTCAGTAGGTACGCCCCCGCCAGCGCCGGCTGGGCCGCACCGTGCCGGCCGTGATGCGGACCGCCACCGGCAGGTCGGCCAGCGGCGAGAGCAGGTAGGGCAGGCCGCGCCGCGCGTAGGCGCCGCGCGTGCCGACCAGCGTGCCCAGGCGCACGAGCAGCGCGGCGACGTCGACGGCGTCGCCTCGGCCGGCAAGCAGGCGAGGGAGCGGCAGCGCCATCGCCGACCACACCACCGCCAGGTCGAGGGCCTGCGCGGCGGGCAGCGTCACCGATCGCAGGTCGAGCGACCGGCCCCAGCCCCGCCACGTGGCCCCCAGGGAGCCGTAGCCCTCGACGTCGAGCACCGCGGTGCCGTCGAGGAACCGCACGTCATGGCCCCGTCCGGCGAGCGAGCGGGCCAGCGCCAGGTCCTCGAGCAGGTTCGCCCGCACCGGTTCGAAGCCGCCGGCGTCGAGCAGCCGGGCGCGGTCGACGACCATGCACTGGCCGTTGGCCATGGTGCGGGTCGGGTCGGACGGGACCACCCCGGGCGGGCCGAGGCGGTACACCAGGCTGGTGAGCATCGCCGGGTGCAGCCAGCGCTCGCCGGGATCCTCGGCGAGCACGCGGGCGCCGGCCGTGACGAGCGTGGCGTCGCCGACGGCGTCGACGGCCGCCGTGACGAACCCGTCGCGGGCCCGGGTGTCGGCGTCGACGAAGACCACGACGGGGGTCGTCGCCGCCTCCAACCCCACCTGCAGGGCGTGGGCCTTGCCCGCCCAGCCGGCCGGGAGCGGGCCGGCGTCGACCACGGAGGCGCCGGCCGCGGTGGCGACCTCGCGAGTGCGATCGGTGGAGCCGTCGTCCACCACGATCACGGCCGCGCCCTGCCCGACCAGCGAGGTCACGCACGGGCCGATGCGGTCCTGCTCGTCGCGGGCGGGGACGACGACGGTGGCATCCGGCTGGTCGGGGGGAGGCGCCATGGCGGCGAGCGGTGACTCGGCCGCGGTGGCCCGGACGAAGCGGACGACGACCGTGCCGAGCAGTGCGGCCCGCACCACCACGCCCGGACGCAGGTGGGGGCGCAAGGACGGGAGCGGCGGCACGGAGCACAAACTACGGTCGGCCTGATGGCGATGGACCCCGTGCACCCTCGCTCGCCCCTCGACGCGTTCGGCTCGCGCTCGTGGGCCCGGCCCGAGCAGGTGGCCGTGGGCCGCCTGCCGATGCGGGCCACGGCGTACCCGTACCCCGACGAGGACCTGGCCGCGGCCGGTGACCGGACCGCATCGCCGTGGTTCCGCTCCCTCGACGGCACCTGGGACTTCGCGCTGCGGGACCGCCCGGAGTCGGTGACCGCCGAGGACGTCGGCGTCGGCGGTGCGGGCGGTGGCTGGCTGCCGTTCGAGGTGCCGGGCTGCTGGACCATGCACCCGGAGGTGCCCGACCACCCGCACTACACGAACGTGCGGATGCCCTTCGACCTCGAGCCGCCCGAGGTCCCCGACGCCAACCCCACCGGCGTCCACCGGCGCACCTTCGACCTCCCCGAGGGCTGGGACGGTCGCCGGACCGTGCTGCACGTCGGCGGCGCCGAGAGCTGCCTCTACGTCTTCTGCAACGGCGAGCCGGTCGGCATGGGCAAGGACTCCCGGCTGCCCCAGGAGTTCGACCTCACGCCGTTCGTGCACCCCGGCGAGAACGCGCTGGCGCTGGTGGTGGTCCGCTGGTCCGACGGGAGCTGGCTCGAGGACCAGGACCACTGGTGGATGGCGGGCCTGCACCGCGAGGTCCACCTGTACTCCACCGCTCCCGTGCACCTCGCCGACGTGGCGGTCACCGCCGACCTCGACGAGGACCTGTCCACCGGCCTGCTCCAGGTGGACGTCCGGGTGGGCGGGTCGATCGCCGCCGGCTGGCACCTGGAGGCCACGGTGCTGGACGACGACGGCGCAGCCCTGCTGCGCCAGCCCCTCAGCGCGGATGTGGAGGTGTTCGACCGCAGCGACCCGCTGGCGGAGTCGATCAGCGCCTACCTGCACCGCGGGGTCACCCGGCTGCGCGAGCGCTTCGACGACGTCACGCCGTGGTCGTCGGAGAACCCCGTCCTGCACACCCTGGTGCTGTCGCTGATCGACCCGGACGGGAACGTGGTGGAGGCCACGTCGGTCCAGACCGGGTTCCGGCGGGTGGAGGTGGTCGACCGCGAGCTGCTGCTGAACGGGTACCCGGTGCTGATCCACGGCGTGAACCGCCACGACCACGACCCCGATCGGGGCAAGGCGGTCACCGAGGTCGGCATGTGGGACGACGTCGTGCTGATGAAGCAGCACAACGTGAACGCCGTGCGCACCGCGCACTACCCGAACGACCCTCGCTTCCTCGACGCCTGCGACGAGCTCGGCCTGTGGGTCGTGGACGAGGCCAACGTGGAGAGCCACGCCCGGCTCGCCAGCCTCTCGCTCGACCCCCGGTTCACGCCCGCGATCCTCGACCGGATCGTGCGGATGGTGATCCGAGACCGGAACCACCCGTCCGTCTTCGCCTTCTCGCTGGGCAACGAGTCCGGCGACGCCGCCGTGTTCGACGCGGCCGCGGCCTGGATCCGCCGGACCGACCCCAGCCGCGTCGTCCACTACGAGGGCGCCTGCCACCGCGCCTTCGCCGGCACCGACGACCCGGGCGATCCCGGTCCGGCCACCGATCTCGTGTGCCCCATGTACCCGTCGATCGACGCGATCCGCGCCTGGGCCGAGCGCACCGCCGACACCGACGAGCAGCGGCCACTGGTCATGTGCGAGTTCAGCCACGCGATGGGCAACTCCAACGGCAGCCTGGCCGACTACTGGGCGGTGATCGAGACCACCGACGGGCTGCAGGGCGGCTTCATCTGGGACTGGGCCGACCAGGGCCTGCGGGCCACCGATGAGCGCGGTGCCGAGTTCTGGGCCTACGGCGGCCACTTCGGCGACGAGCCCAACGACGCCACGTTCTGCTGCAACGGCCTGGTGTGGCCCGACCGCACCCCGAAGCCGGCGCTGCTCGAGTACGCCTACCTCACCGCACCGGTGCGGTTCCGGGCCAGCGACCTCAAGCGCGGCCGCATCGTCGTGATCAACATGCAGGACTGGCGCGACGTCGCCTGGCTGGGCGGCGAGTGGGACGTGCAGGTCGACGGCGAGGTCGTCGCGTCCGGCACGTTCGACCTCCCCGAGCTGCCCGGCGGGTTCGAGGCCACCGTCGAGATCGCGCTCCCCACGGTGGACGTGCCGCCCGGCGCCGAGGCCCACCTCGGTCTCCGCTGCATCGTCACCGAGGAGCAGCCGTGGGCGCAGGTGGGGCACCGGGTCGCCTGGCAGCAGTTCGACCTCCCCGAGGCCAAGCAGCACCCGGCGACGGCGTCGTCCACCGCCTCGACGGCCGAGCCGGTGGAGCTCGACGGCGATGCGGCGGTCGCCGGCGACGTGACGGTCCGCTGGGACCCGGACGCGGCGGCTCTGGTCGACGTCGTGCTCGACGGCCGCTCGCTGCTCGCCGGCCCGGTCACCGCCAGCCTGTGGCGAGCACCGACGGAGAACGACGGCCGCCGCCTCGACACCACCACGGTGCCGGGCGCGCTCGCCGGCTGGCTCGCCCTCGGCCTCGACCGCGTCGAACACGAGGCGCGCAAGGTCACCGCCCGGCGCCAGGCCGACGGGTCGGTCCAGGTCACGCTGCGGCGGCGCCTGCACCTGCCGGGCCTGGACAAGGCGATCGATCACCGCCAGCGCCTCCGCGTGCAGGGCGACGGCACCGTCCTCGTCGACGAGGAGCTGGCGCTGCCCCGGAGCCTGGACGACCTGCCCCGGATCGGCGCCCGCTTCGAGGTGCCCGCCACCTTCGACCTGCTCGAGTGGTACGGGCGAGGCCCCCTCGAGTCCTACGTCGACCGGGAGAGCAGCGAGCAGCTCGGTCGGTGGCGCAGCCCGGTCGCCGACCAGTACGTGCCCTACGTCCTGCCCCAGGAGCACGGCCACCACACCGACACCCGGTGGTTCGTCCTCGCCGACGGCGACCCCGCCGACGGTGGGTCGGGCCTGCTGGTGTCGTCGACCGACCGGCTCGAGCCGTTCGGGTTCAGCGCCCGCCACCACCACGACGCCGACCTCTACGCGGCGACCACCACGGCCGAGCTGCAGCTGAGTCCCACGATCGAGGTCCACGTGGACCTCATCAACCGTGGCCTCGGCACCGGCGCCTGCGGTCCGGACACGCTGGCGCCCTACCAGGTCACCGGTGGGCCCGCTCGCTGGAGCTGGGCCCTGCGCCCGGTGCGCCCCGGCGACGATGTGGCCCTGTTGGCCCGCCGGATTCGAACGAGCTGAAAAGCCGTGGATCCCGACCACGGGTGGTCGGGATCCACGGGATGTCCGGGCGGGGGCGAGCGTCAGGGCTGGAAGACGACCTTGAAGACGCCGTCGCGCTTCTTCTGGAAGTCCTCGTACATCTGCGGGGCCTGCTCGAGCGGGACCCGGTGGGTGGCGAAGTCGTCCACGCCGAGCGGGTCGTCGTCGGTGAGCAGCGGCATGATGTCGTCGACCCAGCGCTTCACGTTGGCCTGGCCCATCCGCAGCTGGATCTGCTTGTCGAACATGTTCAGCATCGGCATGGGGTCGGCGGAGCCGCCGTAGACGCCGATGAGCGACACGGTGCCGCCGCGGCGGACCATCTCGAGCGCCGGGTACAGCGCGCCGAGGCGGTCGATGCCGGCGGTCTCCATGATCTTCCGGCCGAGCGCGTCGGGCAGGTACGACAGCATCTGGTGGGCGAGCTTGCCGACCGGTGCACCGTGGGCCTCCATGCCGACCGCGTCGATCACGGCGTCGGCGCCGCGACCCGAGGTCATCTCCTTGACGACCTCGGCGACGTCCTTGTGGTCACGGAGGTCGATGGTCTCCACCCCGCGTGCTGCGGCGCGGGCGAGGCGGCCGGGGACGAGGTCGATGCCGATGACCCGCTCGACGCCGAGGTGCTTGGCGATCCGGCACGCCATCTCGCCGATCGGCCCGAGGCCGAGCACGGCCAGGGTGCCGCCCTCCGGGGTGTCGGCGTAGGCGACGGCCTGCCACGCCGTGGGCAGCACGTCTGAGAGGAAGAGGAAGCGGTCGTCCGGCGGCCCCTCCGGCACGACGATCGGGCCGAAGTGGGCCTGGGGGACCCGCAGGTACTGGGCCTGCGCGCCGGGGACGCTGCCGTACAGGTCGGTGTAGCCGAAGAGGGCGGCGCCCATGCCCTGCTCGGTCACCTGCGTGGTCTCGCACTGGGTGTGCAGGCCCTCGCCGCACATGAAGCAGGAGCCGCAGGCGATCTGGAACGGGATCACGACCCGGTCTCCGGCCTTGATGTTCGAGACGCCGGAGCCGACCTCCCGGACGATGCCCATCGGCTCGTGGCCGAGGACGTCGCCGGCGTGCAGGTACGGCCCGAGCACCTCGTAGAGGTGCAGGTCGGAGCCGCACAGACCGGACGAGGTGATCTCGATGATCGCGTCCGTCGGCTCCTCGATCCTCGGGTCGGGGACGTCCTCGACTCGGACGTCTCGCTTGCCGTGCCAGGTGAGTGCGCGCATGGGTCCTCCCGTCGGGTGCTGGGGTGTCGCTACCCCCGGGCCGGGGGGCGCCATGCGCGTTCCCGGGAACTGGCAGTGCTGCTGTCGCGGCTGCGGCGTCAGATGCAGAGCTCGTTGCCCTCGAGGCCTGTCCCGGTGAACGCTCGCCGCCGATCGGCGACGAAGGTGCGGATGCGCTCGGTTCAGCGCCGATCCTTGCGGGGCGCCCCGAGGTCTGCGGCGCAGAGGCCGGCGGCGATGGCGCCGCTCATCGCCACGAGGGGCAGGCCGCCGCCGGGGTGGCTGCTGCCGCCGCAGAGGTAGAGCCGGTCGAGCGGTCCCCGGTTGCCCGGGCGGAGGAACGCCGCGGCCCGACCGTTGGACGACGTGCCGTAGATCGCGCCGCCCGGGGTGCGGAAGCGGGACTCGATGTCGGCCGGGCTGATCTGCTCGTGGTGCACGATGCGACCCGACAGGTCCCAGCCCCGCTCGGCCATCACGTCGAGCAGGTGGTCGCCGTAGCCGGGCATGTCGCCGGCGCCCTCGGGTGCGTTGACGAGCACGAACCAGCTCTCGTGCCCGGCCGGCGCCTGCGCCGGGTCGGTGACGGACGCGGCGCAGACGTAGACGGAGGGGTCGGTGGCCGGGACCCCGGCGTCGAAGAGCTGGTCGAACTCCGTCTCGTAGTCGGCCGAGAACGACAGGTTGTGGTGGGCCAGGTCCGGGGTCTCGCCCTCGACGCCGAGCAGGAGCACGAAGCCCGAGGACGATCGGGGCGCGGCCTCGGCCCGCCGCCGGCGCAGTCGGTGGGGGAGCAGGTCGCGGTACAGGTGGAGGGCGTCGACGTTGGCGACCACCGCATCGGCGGCCACGTGCTCCCCGCTGGCCAGGCGCACGCCGGTGGCCGCTCCGTCCCGGCGCTCGATCTCCTCGACGTCGACGCCGGTGCGGATCTCCACGCCGGCGCCGGCGGCCAGCTCCACCAGCGCGTCGGCCAGCCGGCCGAGCCCGCCGTCGACGTACCAGCCGCCCAACGACTGCTCGATGTGGGCGATGCAGGCGAGCGTCGCCGGCGCCCGGAACGGGGACGACCCGGAGTAGGTGGCGTAGCGGTCCACGTACTGCACCAGGCGGGGGTCGGAGAACGAGGCCGACGCCCGGGTGTGCAGCGATCGGAGCGGGTCGATGGCCAGCAGGTCGCGGGGCGAGCGCATCCGGCCGAGCAGCTCGAGGGGGGAGGACATGGCCCCGGCGAAGAACGTGCGCTCCGACACCTCCCACACCTCGCGTGCATGCGCCATGAAGGACTGCCACTCCTCGCCGCTGCCCGGCGAGAGCGCGTCGGCTGCCGCGACCGCGTCGTCGAGGTCGGCCCGGTGGTCGAACGTGGTGCCGTCGGCGAAGCGGTAGCGGCAGATCGGGTCCAGCCGGCGGAGGGCGACGAGGTCGTCGAGCGAGCGACCGGCGGCGGCGGCGAGGTCGCGGAACACTCCGGGCAGCGTCAGCAGGGACGGGCCGGTCTCCCACGTGAACCCGGCGGCGGTGTGCTCGGCCAGCTTCCCGCCGGCGCGATCCAGCCGCTCGAGGACGACCACGTCGTGGCCGGCCGCGGCGAGGTGGATCGACGCGGCGAGGCCGCCCACGCCGGCGCCGACGACCACGACCGAGGCCACGTCAGCGCGCCCGCATCCAGGCCAGTGCGGTGATCGCACCCATGCCCACACCGCCGACCAGGCCCACCCAGGGACGCCCGAAGAACACGACGAAGCCGATGGTGCTCATGACCGCCCACCACGTGTAGAGCCAACGCAGGCCCGGCGACGGTGGCCGGGCCGGGCGGATGATCTCGACGACGGCCAGCACGACCAGCCCGGTGAGCAGCCAGCCCCCGTAGTTGGACAGCGGGATGCCCTGGTAGGCGCCGTCGACGGCCCACTCCCAGTAGCCGGCTTCGACCATCTGGGGGTCGAGGAACAGATCCCACGCCGTCAGCCCGAGCGCGCCGACGACGACGGCCACGATCCGGGAGCCGACGTGGTGCCCGACCTCCAGCGCGGTGGCGCCCATGGCGAACCACGCCAGCGGGACGATCACCGGAACCCCGCCGACCGTGGGCTGGAGGGCGCCGGTGTAGTCGTACTCCCCGAACGGGAAGCCGGTGGCCGTGCCCAGCTTCTCGACGGCGAGGGTGGCGGCCACCACGAACGCGGCGGCACCGAGGGCCCGGGCCAGACCCCAGCGGGCGACGGTGATGACGAGGACCGTGAGGAAGAAGGCGACGACCACCAGGGACGAGAGCCACTCGAGGGTGGCGTCGTCGTCGGTGAGGGGGATGCCGATCTGGAGGAGCGCCAGCGCGGCGAACGGCGCCCACGCGAGGCGCGAGGTCATCGACCGAGGAGCAGCGCCCGTCCGGCGATGGTCACCTTCTGCCACGTGGGCACCCTGGCACGTGCGTGGAACACGTCGAGCCCCTGGGCCTCGATCTGGTCGAGGATGCGGGCGTAGAGGGTGCGGGCGGCGCGGATGGATCGTCCGGAGCGGCCGGGCAGGAGGGCGATGCCGGTGTCCGCCACGGCGTACAGCTGCCGGGCCCGCTCGATCTCGAAGCGCATCAGCGCCTGGAACTCGGGCGTCGCCGTCCGGGTCTCGAAGGCCGACTCGGCACCGAAGCGGCGGATGTCCTCCTGGGGGACGTAGACGCGCGACCGGTCGAGGTCCTCATCGATGTCGCGCAGGAAGTTGGTGAGCTGGAAGGCGTTGCCGAGCTCACGCGCCGGCGCGAGCGCGGCCGGGTCGGTCGGCTCGAGGATCGGGAGCATCATCTCGCCGATCACTGCCGCCGAGCCATCCATGTAGTCGAGCAGGTCATCCCAGGTCTCGTAGGTCTCGACGGTGAGGTCCATGGCCATCGAGCGCAGGAACCGGCGCACGCAGTCGGGGTCGATGCGGAACGCCCGCACCGTGTGGACCATCGCCTTCAGCACGAGGTCGTCGCTGTCGCCGGCCTCGAGGTCCTCGAAGAAGCGGTCGCCGAAGTCGGCCAGCGCCTTGGCCCGCACGTCGGTGGCCACGTCGCCGAGGTCGTCGACGATGTCGTCGGCGTGGCGGCAGAACCCGTAGAGGGCGTGGACGTGGTGCCGCTTGACGACCGGCAGCACCGTGGTGGCCCAGTAGTAGGTGGTGCCGTTGCGCTTGTTCAGCGCCTTGGAGTGCGCGTAGCTCTGCTCGAGCGTGATGGGCGTGGTGCTCATCGGCTCTCGAGCTGGTCGACCCGCTCGGCGGCGAGCTTGCCGGAGATCAGCACCATCGGCACCCCGACGCCGGGCAGCGTCCCGGACCCGACGAACACGAGGCCGGGGGCGTGCTTGGTGACGTTGTTGGGCCGGAACGGGCCGGTCTGGAGGAACTTGTGGGACAGGGCGAACGGCGTGCCGCGCTCCATGCCCTGGCGCTCCCAGTCGGTGGGGTCGACGAAGGCCTCGACCTCGATGTCGGCGGCGCTGACCGGGTAGCCCATGGCGCCGAGGCGGCGCTGGAGCGAATCGTGCAGCCGGTCCCGCTCGCGGGTCCAGTCGATCGTGCCGTCCAGGTTCGGGACGGGTTCGAGCACGTAGAGGGAGTTGCGGGTTGCCCCGTCGCCCCGGTCGGGCACCAGCGACGGCTCGTCGAGGCTGTGGACGGTGACGAGGATCGACGGGTCGCCCATCAGCGTCCCCCGCTTCAGCAGGTCCTCGAACGCGCCGTCCCACTCCTGGCCGAAGTGGATGTTGTGGTGCGCCGTCCGTTCTGGCAGCGCTCCCGTCACACCGACGTGCCAGAGGGCGCAGCTGGGGGAGTAGTGGCCGTGGCGCACGTTGAAGGGCTGCTTCAGCCCGGGGAGCAGGGTGCGGTAGGCGACGGGGAGGTCGGGGTTGCACACGACGGCGTCGGCCTCGAGCAGCTCGGTGGTGCCGTCGGGGTTGGTGACGTGGACGCCACGGACCTGTCCGCTGGTGCCCTCGGCCAGCACGATGCGGTCGACCTCGACGCCGTAGCGGAGCTCGGTGCCGGCCTTCTCCAGCGCTGCGGCGAGCCCGGCGGGGACGGCGTGCATCCCGCCCTCGGGGAAGTACACGCCCTCGATGGAGTCCATGTAGGTGATGACGCAGTAGATGGCCAGCGCCTCGTAGGGGGCGAGGCCGGCGTACATGGACTGGAAGCCGAAGATCTTCTGCAGCCGGTGGTCGTCGAAGTACGACGCCACCTTCTTGCCGAGCTTGCCGAAGCCGCCGAGGCGGACCAGATCGAGCGCCGGCTTGAGCGGCCAGGCCAGGTCGAGCGGCGAGTCGAAGTTGGCGTCGATGAAGTGGTCGCGCTCGAGCACGTACAGCTCGCGGAGCCAGTCGGCGAAGCGGCCGAACTGCCGGGCGGCCTCGGGGCCGACGACCTCGCGGATCTCCTGGGTCATGCGGTCGCGGCCGTGCCACACCCGCAGCTCGGAGCCGTCGTGGTACGTGGCCCGGTACATCGGATCGACCGGCTTCAGGGTGACGAAGTCGTCCATCTCGGACCCGAGCGCCTCGAATGCGGACCGCAGCAGGTCGGGCATCGTGAACACGGTGGGGCCCGTGTCGAAGCGGTAGCCGCCGAGCTCCAGCAGGCCGTTGCGCCCACCCGGGACGACGGCCTTCTCCAGCACGAGCACGTCGTGGCCGCGCCCGCGCAGATGTGCTGCGGCCGACAGGCCACCCAGTCCGGCACCGACGACGATGGTTCGCACGTCAGGTCTCCGGAGCCGGACGGCGTCTGGATGTCATGTCTCCCGCCAGGCGACGAAGTGGGCCAGGTCGACGAGCGCGGTCCGGGCCTCTTCGATGATGTCGGCCTCCTGGATGGCGGCGATGGCGCTGGCGGACAGCTGCGCGATCTGGGCCTCGATCTCGTCGAGGGCCCCCGTGTCCCGCAGGGTCGCCTGGATGGCCGAGACCTCGTCGTCGGTGAGGTCCGGCTCGCCGATGCGGGCGAGCACGTCCCGCTGGCCGGCGTCGGCCGCGCCGCTGGCGGCGGCGAGCAGGGGGGTGGGCTTGCCCTCGCGCAGGTCGTCGCCCACCGGCTTGCCGATGACGGTGCCCTCGCCGAACGCGCCGAGGATGTCGTCGCGCAGCTGGAAGGCCTCCCCGAGCGGGTCGCCGTAGGCGGACAGCACCGGTCCGAGCTCGGCGTAGCGGCCGGCCAGGGCCGCCCCGACGTGGAGCGGGCGCTCGATCGTGTACTTGCCGGACTTGTACCGGGCGATCCGGCGGGCGCCCTCGGGATCGGTGTCGCCCCGGGCCGTGCCGAGGATGTCGAGGTACTGGCCGACGTTGAGCTCGATGCGCAGCTCGTCCCAGACGTCGAGGACCTCGCGGTGGGCATCGCGCAGCAGCAGGTCGGCGTAGACGTGGGCGAGGTCGCCGATGAGGATGGCCACGCCCTCGCCGAAGCGACGGCCCTCCCCGCGCCACACCTCCAGCTGGTGGCGGTCCGCGAAGGCCAGGTGGGCGGTGCGGAACCCCCGGCGGGTGGCGGAGCCGTCCATGACGTCGTCGTGCACGAGGGCGAAGGCCTGGAGCAGCTCGAAGGCAGCCCCGGCGTCGACGACGATGGGGTCGTCGGGGTCGCCGCCGGCGCCGACGAAGCCCCAGAAGCAGAAGGCGGGACGGAGGCGCTTGCCTCCGGCCATGACGAGCGAGCGCAGGGCGTCGAGCGGCTCGACGAGGTCGCTGGTGAGCGCGGACCAGCGCGCCACCTCGGCGTCGAGCAGCGCGGTGAGCCTGACCTCGACGACATCGGCCACGTGCAGGAGGCTCGGCGGCGTCGGGACGGCACTGCGGGTCGGTTGGGGCATGGTGCCCCGAGCCTACGGCGCTGCTGGTCGACGGTGCCCTCGCGCTGCCGACCGCCTCCGGCCCGGCTGGCATGCTGGCCGCCATGGCTCGGGGGACCCGCATCCACCCGCTGGTGCCGGCCCTGCTCGCGGTGGTCGTCGTCGGCGTGCTGGTTCTGGTCGTGGCGCGCTCGACCGCCGGTGACGACGGCGCCGCGCCGCCGACCTCGGCACCACCGAGCACGACCACGGTGGCGCCGACGACGTCCACCACCGCCGCCCCGGTCCAGCGGGTCCCGGTGGACGCGCTGCTGGCGCCCCCACCCGAGGTGGACCCGCCGCAGTCGTACCGGATCACCTACGAGGTGGTGGAGAACGGTCTGGCCCGGACCGAGGAGTGGACGGTGCGGCGCCCCTACGAGTCCCTGGTGGTGTCCCGGCGCGGCGAGCTCGTGATCTCGGGCACGTCGACCTCGCGACGCCGCCTGCAGCAGTACCTCTCCGACGAGGAGGGGTGGTTGCCGATCCAGCCCGAGCTGCACCGCGCCGCCTACGACCAGCACCCCGCCGCGGCGGTCGGCGCCATGCGGTCGCTGGGCCTGGTCGAGGTCCGCGGCGAACAGGAGCACCTCGGCCGCACCTGCACCGTGTACCGCACGGGCCAGCCGCCGAGTGCGGGGCTGGCCACCGCCCCCAGCGACGGCGAGCACACCGACGTCTGCATCGACGCCGCCGGCCTCGTCCTCCACGAGCGGTGGGAGATCGGCGGCGGCGTGGTCGTCGAGCGCACCGCGACCGCGCTCGAGCTCGATCCGGAGATCGACGGCGCCTCGTTCGAGCCCGGTCCGGTCGTGGACGAGGAGGAGGCGCTCTCCCGGCTCTTCACCACCATCGCGGTGGAGGCCGACGCCGAGACCCTGGAGCGCCTGGAGACCTCGCTCCCGGTGCCTCCCGGCTACGTCGACGACGGGGCAGTGTTCCGCGCGGCCGGTGGCGGGACGGCCGGGGGCGCATCGGCGCCGGGCAGCGCGGAGATCGTGCGCTTCTACTCGTCCGGCCCGGCGCTGCTCGAGGTGGCCGAGGTGTTCGTCGACGGTGATGCCGACCTGGCGTCGGGTGCGGCCGTGCCGGTCGACATCGACGGGTTCGGCGAGGTGTGGTTCGAGCCGGGGTTCCGGAGCTCGTCGCTGCGGGCCCGCACCGGCGACTCGTCCTACGTCGACCTGCGCCACCACGACGTGGCGTTCCTGTTCGACGTCCTCCGCTCGCTCGAACCCGCCTGAGGGCGGTGGTGCAGCTTCAGGAGGGGTCGTCGTCGACCAGGTCGGCGGTGGCGTCCTCGACGGCGGTGCGGGCGGCCAGGATGCGGCCCCGGCACCAGTCGATGAGCTGCGCCGCCCGCCGGACCCGCTCGGCCAGGACGTCGACGTCCACGTCCACGTCCTCGATCTCCCGGAGGATGGACTCCAGCTCGGTGACCGCCTCGCCGTAGCCGGCGGGCTCCCGGTCGTCAGGGGCGTCGGTCGAGCTCATGGCCCGCCATCGTGGTCGACGCGCTCGACGCGGACGTGGAGGGTGCCGTCGCCGACCCGCACCGACAGGACGTCCCCGACCGCCACGTCGTCGACGGAGCGGACGATGCCGCGATCGTCGCGCCGGGCGATCGACCACCCGCGGGACAGCACGTGCACGGGGTCGAGCAGATCGGCTCGGGTCGCCAGCACCTCCAGGCGGGAGGCGGCGTCGTCGACGCGCCGGCGGGAGGTGGCGACGAGCCGGCGGGCGGCCTCGTCCAACCGGCGGTCAGCGCCGTCGAGCACTGAGGTCGCGCTCCGTGCGAGGCGGACGGCGGCGTCGTCGATGCGGCCCTGCTCGCGGTGGGCCGCGGTGCGCGCCGCGAGCGCAGCGCGGCCCCGGGACCGGTCCAGGTGGGCGTCGGCCCGGTCGAGCACCTGGGTCGCCCGGACCGCGACCCGCTGCCAGGCGTGCTCGGCCCGCTCCAGCGCGCCGGCCACCAGCCCGACGACGTGCTGGGCGGCCGCCGTGGGGGTCTTGGCCGCGGTGTGGGCGACGGCGTCGGCGACCGAGCGGTCGACCTCGTGGCCGATGCCGGTGATGACCGGCTTCCCGGCGGCGGCGATGGCCCGGGCCACGAGCTCGCTGTCGAAGGCGGCCAGGTCGGTCGCCGCCCCACCACCGCGCGCCACCAAGACCACGTCGACCCGGGTGCGGGCCAGGCCGGTGATGGCGCCGGCGACCGCCCCCGGCGCCTCCGGGCCCTGGACCCGGACGTCGGCGCGGGTGATCTCGAACGCGAACCCGGATCGGCGCAGCTCGTCGAGCACGTCTGCCTCCGCCGCGCTCCCGGCCGAGGTCACCAGCCCGATCCGCAGCGGCGCGAGCGCGAGCGGCACGAGGGAGTTGGCGTCGACGAGGCCCTCGGCGCGGAGCCGGTCGAGCAGCTCGGCACGGGCGGCAGCCAGCTGGCCGAGCGTGAAGGCGGGGTCGATCGAGGTCATCTGCAGCTGCAGCTGGCCCCGGGGGCCGTACCAGTCGAGCCGGCCCCGGATCCGCACCTCGGTGCCGTCGGTCATCCGGACCCGGTCCCCGCCCCGGAGCAGCAGCCGGTTGACGCGGACGCGGTTCGTCGACGAGAGCATCACCGACAGCTGGGCGGTGACGTCTCCGTCGGCGTCGCGGAGGGTGAAGTACACGTGGTTCGAGCGAGCCCGGGTGAGGTCGTGGATCTCGCCCCGCACCCACACCTCGCCGGGGAAGGCGGCGCGCAACCGGTCGCCGATCGCCTCGGACAGCTCGCCGACGGACCAGGTCGTGGTCCCCGGCGCAGCATCGGGTGAGTCGGCCACGGCTCCGACGGTACTGTCGGCGGCCGTTCCCGAGCCGAGGAGGGCCCCATGCCCGAAGCAGTCATCGTCGCCACGTCCCGCACGCCGATCGGTCGTGCCAACAAGGGGTCCCTCGCCGAGGCCCGCCCCGACGACATGACGGCCTTCATCCTGAAGGACGTCCTCTCGAAGGTGCCGTCGCTGGACCCGACGCTGGTCGAGGACATCATGCTCGGCTGCGGCCAGCCCGCCGGCGAGGCCGGCTACAACCTGGCTCGCGTCGCCGCCGTGCTCGCCGGGCTCGACGACGTCCCCGGCGTGACCGTCAATCGCTACTGCTCCTCGTCGCTGCAGACCATCCGCATGGCCGCCCACGCCATCCGGGCCGGTGAGGGCGACGTCTTCATCGCCGCCGGCGTCGAGGCCGTGTCCCGCTACATGAACGGCGCATCCGACGTCGGCCCGCACCACGAGGCCTTCGCCGAGGCCGAGGCCCGCACCGCCGAGCGCGCCCAGGGCGGCGCCGAGACCTGGACGCCCCCCTCCGGCCTGCCCGACATCTACATCGCCATGGGCCAGACCGCCGAGAACGTGGTCCAGGCCGAGGGCGTGTCCCGCCAGGAGATGGACGAGTGGGGTGCCCGCTCCCAGCAGCGTGCCGTCGAGAGCCAGGAGAACGGCTTCTTCGAGCGCGAGATCACGCCCTACACCCTCCCCGACGGCACGGTCGTCTCCAAGGACGACGGTCCTCGTGCCGGCACCACGGTCGAGAAGCTGGCCGAGCTGAAGCCGGTGTTCCGCCCCGACGGCTCGATCACCGCCGGCAACGCGTGCCCGCTCAACGACGGCGCCGCCGCCGTCATCGTCATGAGCGACACCAAGGCCAAGGAGCTGGGCATCACCCCGCTGGCCCGCATCGTGTCCTCCGGGGTCACCGGCCTCAACCCCGAGATCATGGGCATGGGCCCGGTCGGGGCCGTCCGCCAGGCCCTGGGCCGGGCGAACATGACCATCGACGACATCGACCTGTACGAGATCAACGAGGCCTTCGCCGCCCAGGTGCTGCCCTCGGCCCGGCACCTCGGCATGGACCTGGACAAGCTGAACGTCAAGGGCGGCTCGATCGCCCTCGGCCACCCCTTCGGCATGACCGGCGCCCGCATCATGACCACGCTGCTCAACGCCCTCCAGGACGAGGACAAGGAGTTCGGCCTCGAGACGATGTGCGTCGGCGGTGGCCAGGGCATGGCCATGGTGGTCCAGCGCCTCAGCTGAGCCGCCCCCCATTCCCCTGCGGGGGCATGGTCAGAACGTCATTCGGTTACGGAGAGGTGACGGTCTCGGCTTGACCGTCACCTTTCCGTAATGAAAGCATCTCCGGATGCGCCAGCAGCCCTCGGCCCGTGCGCGGGCTGTCCGACGCCGTCCGTTCGCGGTCTCCGCCGCCATCGCCGGCGTCGCCGCCGCCGTGATCACCTCCGTCGTCCTGGTCGCTCCGCCCGCCCAGGCCCAGACGGACGTGGACGCCGCGCCGCCGGTGGCGTCGCTCGCCCCCCTCTTCGAGCCGGTCGGCCTCCTGGCCGGCAGCGGCGTCGACCTCGTCGCCGCCACCACGAGCCACATGATCACGGCAGCGACCCCACCGCCTCCGCCCCCGCCCCCCACGCACGTGTGCCCGACGCCGGACTCGGAGTTCATCGATTCGTGGGGCTTCGCCCGCTCCGGCGGCCGGCGCCACAAGGGCGTGGACATGATGGCGCCGCACGGCACGCCCGTGTACGCCCCGGCGGCCGGGAACATCCGGGCGTCGAACTCGTCCCTCGGCGGCCTCGGCTTCTGGCTCGAGGGTGCCGACGGCAACACCTACTTCGGCTCGCACCTGCAGTCCCTCAGCGTCCGCGAGGGCTGGGTCGAGCCGGGGACGCCGATCGGCACGGTCGGCTCCACCGGCAACGCCGGGGGCACGCCGCACCTGCACTTCGAGGTCATGCTCGGCGGGGCCGGCTCGGTCAACCCGTACCCGTTCGTCCTCGACTGGTGCGGCGGCGGGGCGCCCGCCGCCTGACCGTGCGGTTCCGGCCGAGCCGGTCCCTTACGCGAGGATGGTCCCGGTGAGCGCAGCCGAGCTGTTCCGGATCGAGCCCCGGTACGACACGCCGTCGTACCTGTGGCCCCGTCCGAAGTACCGCGGCCTGCTCCATGCCGTCGGGGCCTTCGCCGTCGTCCCCCTGGGCGCGGTGCTCGTCCTCGACGCCGCCGGGCCCACGGCGCGGCTGGCCGCCGCGGTGTACGTGCTCGCCCAGCTCATCGTGTTCGCCACGTCGGCCAGCTACCACCGGCTGGCCAAGTCGCCGACCGCCCGACGCCGCATGCAGCTGGCCGACCACTCGATGATCTACCTGCTCATCGCCGGCACCTGGGTCCCCATCTGCGTCATGGTCCTGCCCGAGGCCACCGGCCGGGCGTTCCTGGTCGGCGTGCTGGCTGCCGCCGCGTTCGGCATCGGCCTCAAGTCCTTCGGCATCGACCGCTTCCCCCGCTCGAGCAACACGATGTACGGGGTGATGGGCGGTGCCGGGCTGCTCGCACTCCCCGGGATCGTGGCCAACATCAGCACCGGTGCCGTGGCCCTGCTCGCCGTCGGCGGAGCTGCCTACGCCGTGGGCGCCTTCGTGCTGCTCTTCAAGCGGCCCGACCCGCTGCCGAGCGTGTTCGGGTACCACGAGATCTGGCACGCCTGCACCGTGGCGGCCGCCGCCTGCCACTTCGCCATGGTCTGGATGATCGTCAGCTAGCTCGGCCCTCGGGGCCGATGGCGAGCACGGCGATGTCGTCGCGTGCCACGCCCGACTGGAACGTGAGCACGGCCTCCTCGACCGCGCCGGCGACGTCGTCGGCCGGTCGGCCCGCGCAGGACGAGAGGAGGTCGCGGAGGCGGTCCTCGCCGTACTCCTCGCGGCCCCGGCGGGCCTCGGTGACGCCGTCGGTGTAGAGCACGAGCACGTCGCCGGGGGCGAGGCGGGCTTCGCCGGTGGTGAACGTGGCCTCTGCGAAGACGCCGAGGAGCGGCCCGCGGCACGCCACCTCCTCCACGTTCCCGTCGGCCCGCACCACGAGGGGTGATGGGTGCCCGCCCGACCCGGCCCGCACCGTCACGCCGTCCCCGTCGGTCTCGAACCGGATGGCGGTGGCGGTGGCGAAGCGGTGCTGGCCGCGCTCCCGATCGAGGTCGTACTGGCGGTTGAGGGCCGTGTTCAGGTCGTGCAGGTTGGTGGCGAGGTGCTTCGTGCGCACCGTGGCGGCCCGCAGGCTGTAGCGGCTGAGGGCGGTCAGACGAGCCGCGCCGGCGCCCTTGCCGCAGACGTCGCCGACCACGGCGAACCACTCGCCGTCGGCGACCTGGAAGATGTCGTAGAAGTCGCCGCCGATCTCGGAGCCGTCCCCGGCCGGGTGGTAGCGGGTGCCGAGGTGGATGCCCTCGATGGCGGGCAGGTCCGGGGGCAGCAGGCTCTCCTGGAGGGTCCAGGCCAGCTCGGCGTAGCGCTCGGCGTCGGCTTCCGCCGTCTGGCGGGCCCGCTGCGCGGCCTCGAGGGCCTGGATGCGCTCGGACTCGTCCCGCAGCAGCACGAACACGCCGAGATCCCAGTGGTCGGGGTCCACCGGGGCGACCGTGACCTCGAGGTGCTGGGTGGTCCCGTCCGGCCCGGTGCGGGTGATGGTTGCCTCGTTCGGCTCCCCGGCGCGGACGCTCGCCCGGAGCAGCCCGGACGCGACGTCGGCGGCCTCACCGCTGAACATGTCGGTGAGCGACGTGCCGATCGCGTGGCGGGGCTTCCAGCCCAGCACCTCCCCGCTGCACGGGTTGGCGGCGCGCACGACGCCGTCGGGGTCGGCGAGCAGGATGCCCACCGGGGCGTGCTCGAACAGCTGGCCGAGGTAGACCGACAGGGTCTCGGGGGCCGCGCCCTCGAACGCGCTGATGTCGTCGCGCACGCGCTCGAGGGTGCGGCGGTGCTGCAGGCGCAGCTGGGCCCGCTCGACCTCGTCGGCGATCCGGTCGAGGGTGTCGGGCTCCTGGAGCACGACGCACGTGGCATGGCGGCCGATGCCGGGCGTCACCGTCAGCATGGCCCGGACCTCGTTGCCCTCGGCGACGTCGCCGGCCACGAGCACGACCGCGACCTCCGGGGCGACGTCGTGGACCGCCTGGGCGAGGGTGACCCCGCCGTCGGGGACGCCGACGACGACGAGGGTGGCGTCGTCGATGGCGGTGCCGAGGTCGCCGGCCCGCGCGCGGTGGGGGATGCGGCCGGTGCGGGCGCCGATCTGGCGCACGACGGCGTCGGGCAGGTCGACGACCACGATGTCGGTCACGGCGGCGGCCTCAGTCGGCCAGGATGTGCTCGTCGAGGATGGCGCGTCCGGTCCAGAGGCGCAGCAGGTCCGTGGTGGGCGCCATCACGTGGGCGGCACGGGCGTCGCGCATGCGCCGCCCGAGGCTGCCGTGCTCCCGGTAGCCGATGCCGCCGACGAGGGTCATGGCCCCGTTGACCACGCGGGTGGCGCACTCGGCCACCTCGGCCTTGGCCGAGGCCAGGGCCGGCAGCGCCCACGGTTCGCCGCGGTCGGCCCCGTTCGCGGCGTGGCGGACGAGCTGGCGGGTGCGCTCGAGCTCGGCCCAGAGCTCGCCGACCCGGTGCTGGATGACCGGCTGCTCGGCCAGGCGGCTGCCGTCGTGGGAGTAGCGGCGCTGGGTCACGTGGAGGCGCATGTCCTCGAAGGCGCCGGCGGCCACGCCCAGGTAGCTGCCGGACATGGCCATGAGGAAGTACGGGGCGATGACGTTGAAGACGTACCAGATCTGGTCGCCGGGCTCGCCGAGCAGGGCATCCTCCGGCAGCTGGACGCCGCGCAGCTCCACGGAGCGGCTGCTGTTGCCGCGCATGCCGAGGCCGTCCCAGGACGGTCCCCACTCGAGGCCCGGGTTGGTCGCGTCGACGACCACGCAGGAGAACTCACCGATCGGCGACGTCGCGTCGGCGTCGACGGCGGAGACGACGTAGGAGTCGGCGTGGGCGCCGCTGGTGACGAACGTCTTGGTGCCGGACAGGACGAAGCCGTCGTCGGTCCGGCGCAGCTCGGACTGGGGCAGCCAGAAGTGCGACCCCGTGCCGGGCTCGCTGAGGGTGAGCGTGGTGAGGTGCCGGCCGGCGACGATGGGCTCGAGGTACCGCTCCTGCTGCTCCTCGGTGGCCTTGGCGGCGATGACCGCCGAACCGACCCCGTGCATGCCGAAGCACATGGCCGTCGATGCGCAGGCGGCGCCGAGGATCTCGCAGACCTGGGCGAGGGTGGCGAGCCCGTGGCCGAGACCGCCGTCGCGCTCGGGGACGACGAGCCCGCCGAGGCCGGCCTCCTGCAGGGCGCGCAGGGACGCCTCCGGCCACCGGGCCTCGGCGTCGACCGCCTCGGCGGCGGGGGCCGCGACCTCGTGCGCGACCTCGTGGGCTCGATCGAGCACCTTGTCCATCGAGAGACTCGCCAAGGGGCTCTCCACTGTTCCAGCCCGCCGCCATCACTGTGAGCGACGGTGAATCTACGCCACGTGGGGTGCTGGCGTGAACCTGCCAGTTCCTCAGGTGGTGTAGTCGGCGTTGATGCGCACGTAGCCGTCGGTGAGGTCGCAGCCGTAGACCGTGGCGCTGGCTCCGTCCCCGCCGGGGGCGACCCCGAGCGAGACGTGGATGGTGACCTCGTCGCCCTCGAGGTGCTCGACCAGGGCATCGAGGTCGGCCTCGCTGGCCGGCTTCGGGTACAGCTCCCGGCCGCCGATGCGGATGGTGACGGCCCGCTGATCGATGTCGGCGTCGTCGCTGCACTTGCCCACCGCCATGGCGATGCGACCCCAGTTCGGGTCGGCGCCGTGCACCGCCGTCTTCACCAGCGGGGAGTTGACGATGGCCTTGGCCACCCGCTTGGCCTGGGCGTGGTCGCGGGCCTCGTCGACCGTGACGACCACGAGGGTCTCGGCCCCCTCCCCGTCGGCGGCGAGCTGCCGGGTGAGATCCAGGCAGACCTCGTGGAGGGCGACCTCGAGGTCGGCGTCGTCCACCGGCCCGGCGAGGCCGCTCGCCAGCACGGCCGCCGTGTCGGAGGTCGAGGTGTCGGTGTCCACGGACAGGGCGTTGAACGTCCGCTCCACGACCGCCCGGAACGTCCGGTCGAGCACGGCGGCGTCGACCTCGGCGTCGGTGAGCACGAAGGCGAGCATCGTGGCCATGTCGGGCTCGATCATGCCGACCCCCTTGGCGATCCCCACCACGCTCGCCTCGCCACCGGTGGACGTCGCCAGGGTGGCCCGGGCCGTCTTCGGGTGGGTGTCGGTGGTCATGATCGCCTCGGCGACGGCATCGGCATCCGTGGACCGGGGTGCGGGCATCGACGCCAGGTGCTGACGGATGCGGTCCATCGGGTACCGGCGGCCGATCACCCCGGTGGAGGCGACGAGCACGTCGGTGGGTTCGCAACCGAGGGCGTGGGCGACCCCCTCGACCAGCTCGAGCGCGTCGGCGTCGCCGTCGGGCCCGGTGGCCACGTTGGCGTTCTTGGACACGACCACCACCGCCTGGAGGCGCCCGTCACCTGCGTGCCCCCGGGACAGGGTGACGCTCGGCCCGGAGAAGCGGGAGCGGGTGAACACCGCGGCCGCCGAGCAGGGTCGCTCGGCGGCGATGACGGCGAAGTCGGTGGTGTCGTCCTTGATCCCGACGTTGGCGGTGTGGGCCCGGAAGCCGGCAGGGAGCTGCACGGCGCCGAGTCTGGCACCACCTGCGGGAGAAGCCTCCAGGCCTAGCCGCCGCAGGCGGAGAGGGCCCCGAACAGGACGTCCTGGGCCTCGAGCGACGGCTCGTACTCGAACTCGTAGGCGTCGGCGAGCTCGAACAGCTGCTCGGTGCTCGCCTGGAGCCGGAGCTGCTCGAGCGTGCACGCCGCCACGTCCGGGTCGCCGGTGAACACGGAGACCATGTCGGCCAGCGTGGCATCGAGGTCGTTCCCCCCGATCGGGCCGCCGGGCTCCTCGAAGGTCTCGACCTCGGTCTCCCCGAAGCCGAACTCGTCGTCGAAGTCGTCGAACTCGTCGAACTCGTCGGTCATCCCGGGTGGGACGAAGCCGCCGCCGAGCATGCCGCCCCCGAAGAAGCTGCTGCCGAAGAACTCCTCGACGCCGTCGACCATGGCGTCGAGGTCCTCGCGATCGATGGTCTCGAGCACGGCGAGGCCGACGTCGGCCCAGGTCCCGATGGGGGCGACGAACCAGTCGCCGTCGATGCGGACCACGGTGATGCCGAGCTCGGGCGCCTCGCCCTCGCCCATCATGAGGCCCTCCATGCCTCCGAAACCGAAGATGTTCGCGCTGCCCATGTCGCCCGCGGCGTCCTCGAGGAGGGCCTCGATGTCGTCCCGGCAGATCGGGCCGTCCGGCAGCTCCAGCTCGGCGGCCTCCATCTCCTCGCGGATGTCGCCCCGGACCTCGATGCAGCCGTCGGCGATGGTGGCGCCGCCCTCGAAGTCCTCGGTGGTCACGTCGACGCCGATGCTGTCGATGAACACCTGCCCCCGATCGCCGTCGGTGGAGGACCGCAGCGACAGGTCGACGAGCTCGATGTCGGCCGGGACGTCCGCGGCGGTGGGGAGATCGTCGCCGCCGACGAGCACCGGCCAGTAGTCGTGCACGGCGCGCAGCTCGCCGGGGGAGAGCCGGGCGACGACGCCTTCGATGTCGATGCCGGTCGCCGCCAGCAGGAAGCCCTCGACGGCCTCCTCGGGCGTGTCGGCGCCGATGGCGGTGAGCCCGCCGCCGGCGGCGGGCATGGGTGCGCCCTGCGCGACCCGGGCGGCCTCCATCGCGGTGTACCCCAGGCTGACCCGCCAGCCGTCGCCGGTGTCGCGTGCGACGAGGAAGGTGTCATCGGCCTCGCTGGGGTCGATGGTGTCGGAGTCGGACTCCTGGACGCCCTGGTACTCCACGCCGAAGCGGTCGAAGGTGTCGGTGAGGAACTCGCCGACGGGGATCTCGTCGGTGTCCACCGCGAAGGTCGCCGTGCCCCCGGTGAGGTAGACGCGGGTGAGGTCGTCGCGCACGGGTTCGGTGCGGAAGGTCAGGTCCTCGAACCCGAGGTCGATCCCGGCGACCCCGCTGAGCTCGAAGGAGTCGTCGAGCACCTCGAGGCGCTCGAGCTCGCCGAAGAACCGCTCGACCGGCTGGGACAGCGCGTCGCGCTCGCCGGGGTCCAGCGTGGCGAGCATGCCGAGGACGTCCTCGTCGGCGATGGCGTCGAACAGCTCGACGACGGCGGCCTCGGGGTCGCTCGCCCCGTCGTCGCTGCCCAGCTGGGTGGCGGCGAAGGCCACGCCGCCGACCAGCAGCACCAGGCCGACGGCGCCGGCGGCGATGCGGCCGCCGATGCCACCGGAGCGGACCTGCGTCTCGGAGTCGAGGGTGACCGTCCCGGCCGGGGGCGGTGGCGGGGGCGGCGGCTCCGTGGGGGGTCCCCCCGGCATGCCCAGGTCCTCGGGTCGATCGGTCATCCCGCCGTCTCCTTCCGTGCCGTGACGAGCACGGCGACTCCACTCAGAGCCGTGGCAAGACCGAGCCCGACGGCCACCCCGACCGCCGGCTCGGCGACGAGTGGTGACCGGTCGACCAGGATCGCGCCCGTGCTCACCAGCGCACCCAGCGTAGTCATGAGCGCACCGGCGATCGCGTGTCGATGTGCGGCGAGGACGACCAGTGCGGCCCCGCAGACCGCGGGCACGAGGAACCACAGCGCCGCGGCCCACGCGACGTCGTCGTCGAGGACGCCGGCCCGGCCCGCGACGTCGACCAGCTCGTAGCTCGTGCGGGTGCGCTGCCCGGACCGGCCCCAGCCCAGGAACGTGGTGGCGGTCGTGAGGAGGGCGAGGACGCCGGCCACCCACCCCGTGAGCTCCCGTCGCCGCGTCGCCGTCATCGGCCGTAGTCGACCACGCTCGGTGGCGTGGGCAGGGCCTCGGACAGCTCGTCCGGTTCAGGCTCGCCGAACGCCGTCCGCACGGGGATCACGCCGGCCCACACGTCGACCAGGTCGAGGTCGTCGTCGTCGTCGATCGGGCCGCCCGCGCGGATCTTGGTGGACGCCTCGTCGAGGCGGAGGCGCACCACGAGGGTGCCGCGGACCTCGTCGTCGCGCATGGGGCGGACCTCGGCGGTGCGGCCCGGCACGATGTGCTCGACGATGGCGTCGAGCGCGGCCGCCTTCTCGCCGTGGTCGGTGATGGGCTCGGCCTGACCGAAGACGACCACGGACCGGTAGTTCATCGAGTGGTGGAAGGCGCTGCGGGCCAGCACGAGGCCGTCGACCATGGTGACGGTGACGCACACCGGGGTCCCCTTGCCGGTGGCCCGGAGCCAGCTCGCCGCCGGTGAGCCGTGGATCAGGAGCTCGTCGCCGCGGCGGGCGTAGGTGGTGGGGATGACGACGGGGCCGTGGTCGGTGGTGACCCCGACGTGGCAGAGGACCCCCTCGTCGAGGATCGCCTCGGCCACGCGCCGGTCGCGGGTGCCGCGGTCGGGGCTGCGGCCGATCGTGGTCCGCTCGGTGGCGGGGAAGGGAGCCTCGTCGGGGGTCACGGCCGGGCAGCCAAGGCGACGCGGGGTGCTCGGCGCACGTCGGTTTCAGCCGAGGAGGGCGCGCACGACCCCGGTGACAGCCACCGCCACGGCGACGACCACGATGAACGGCGCCCGCAGGCGCAGCGCCACCCCACCGGCGACGACGCCGGCGAGGCGGGCGTCGACCACGAGCGCCCGGTCGCCCGCCACCGTGCTCACGACCACGAGCGATGCCAGCAGCGCGGCCGGGAGCAGCTGCGCGATCCGCTCGACCGCCGTCGGCAGGCGGCGGCCGCCGAGGAGCAGCGGCCCAGCCGCCTTCAGCGCGTACGTGCCGAGCCCGAGGCCGATGATGACGACGACCGAGGTGCTCACGAGGGCACCTCGCGCGTGGTGCGGGCGGCCAGGACGCCGAGGCCCGCCAGCAGGATCGGGATGCCCGGGGGTGCGAACGGCACGGCGGCGGCCGCGACGAGGCCGCCGGCGATCGCGATGCGCCGGCCCTCGCGCCCGCCGTCGCCGACGAGGCGAGGCCACAGGAGCGCGAGGAAGGCCGCGGGCGCGGCGGCGTCCAAGCCCAGGTCGGTGATGAACCCGTCGTCCACGGAGGCGAGCAGCACGCCGGCGACGGTGGTCAGGTTCCACACGGCGAAGACGGCCAGGCCTCCGGCGAGGAAGCCGTAGCGCCGCCAGCGGGGCTCGTCCTGGACGGTGGCCACGGCGGTCGACTCGTCGATCACCAGCTGGGCCAGCAGGGCTCGGGTGCCGACCCGACCGGTGAGCGAGGGAGCGAGGAGCACCCCGAAGGCCAGGGACCGGATGTTCAGCAGGAGGCCGGCGCCGATCGCGGCGAGGGCGCCCCCGCCGTCCCCGAGCACCCCGACGGCGGCGAACTGGGCTGATCCGGTGAACACGATCGCCGAGAACCCGACCGCCTCGGCGATGCCGAGCCCGGCCTCGACGCAGGCCACGCCGAACACGATCCCGAAGGGCGCGAGGGCCAGGGAGATGGAGAGCGCCTGGCGGTGGATCCGGCGGCGCCGGGTTCGATCGTCCACGACGGTGCATCGTGCCCGTCGGGTCGGCGCCGGGCCCAACCCCCACTACCGTCGGGACCATGTCGGACCTGCTCCTCGGAAGCCACGTCGCCCCCGATGACCCGCTCGGCGCGGCCGCTGCCGAAGGTGCCGAGTGCGTGCAGATCTTCCTCGGGGACCCGCAGTCGTGGAAGAAGCCCAAGCCCCGGGAGGACGCCGACGCGCTCAAGGCCGCCGACATCCCGATCTACGTCCACGCCCCGTACCTGATCAACGTGGCGTCGCCGAACAACAAGGTCCGCATCCCGAGCCGCAAGATCCTGCAGCAGACCTGCGACGCCGCAACCGACATCGGGGCGAAGGCGGTCATCGTGCACGGCGGCCACATCACCGAGGACGACGACGAGGCCGACGGCTTCGTGCGCTGGCGCAAGGCGCTCGACAGCCTCGAGACCGACATGCCCGTCTACCTGGAGAACACCGCGGGCGGCGACCACGCCATGGCCCGCCACTTCGACACCATCGCCCGGCTCTGGGACCACATCGCCGACACCGGCATCGGCTTCTGCCTGGACACCTGCCACGCGTGGGCGGCAGGCGAGGAGCTGGTGGAGGCGGTCGAGCGCATCGTCGGCATCACCGGTCGGGTGGACCTGGTGCACTGCAACGACTCCAAGGACGAGTGCGGGTCGGGCCGGGACCGCCACGAGAACCTCACCAAGGGCCAGATCGACCCCGAGGCGATCCTCCACGTCGTGCGCAGCGCCGGTGCCCCCGTGATCTGCGAGACCGCCGACGTGGGCCGCAAGGACGACCTGGCCTGGTTGCGCGACAACCTCTGAGGTTTCTGCGCGATCGACCGCAAGGTCGGTTCACCTCCGACGTTCCCTCGGGGACGACCGGCACGCCGGGTGCCGGCACCGACAGGAGGACACCGACCCACATGCGTCGACGCCACGCCATCATCGCCACCACCGCCGGAGCCGCCCTCGTCGGGGGCTTGGTGCTCGCCCCCCAGGCGATGGCCGATGAGCACGAGGAGGAGGCTCCCGCTTCGCCGAGCCTCTGCATCGACCTCGACATCAGCATCCAGGGCAACGGCGAGCCGGTCTCGCTCTGCCTGCCACCCGAGGGTGGCGAGGCGCCGGGGCTCCCCGAGCTCCCGGGGCTGCCCACGCCCTGATCAGCGCAGGATCCTGCGTGAGGGGCCGGGGCCGGCGGAGCTCCGGCCCCTCGTCGCGCCCGGCGCCAGGCCGAGGGCGGCTTCGAGCACCAGAGTGACGACTTCTCGTCGAGCCCGTCTGTGGGCAGTCCAGAGCTCGGCGCTGTCGGCGCCTCGGCGCACGATCTCGAACGCCGTAGTACCGGCTCTTCGGAGGTCACCGGAGGTCCGATGAGGAGAGCCGCACGAAATCGCCCCATCGCCGTGCGCGGCACAGCCGAGCGCCTGGACTTCCGGCGGCCACCGAGCGTCGCCATGGACGTAGCGCTGCTCGCGGCCGATCGCCAGATAGCTGCGACAGCCGCCGGCGATCCGGGCCACTGAAGCCGTGTCCGCGAGCGGCACATCGGTTGCGTCTACGGAGCGACCGAGCGACGCCTTCTGGCGTAACAGAACGCCCAGATCCCTGCGCGGCGGCTGATGGCGGCAATGGAACCGATGCGGTGGTTCCAGTGCGTAGATCGGTAGCAGTCGAATCACACGTGGCGTCGCGTTCGGTCGTCCGGCGCCGCCGGTGTGCCGGCGCCGTAGTGGGCGCGAAGAAGGTCAAGGTCTTCGCCGACCGGTTCGACGTGCGTGGGCACCTTCGGCGCGGACTTGATGTCGTCGACGTCGAGGTCGGTCCGCAGTTGGTCGCCGGTCTGGTCGATCCTGCTGAACGGCACGAGTCGCTGCGAGAGAAGGCCGGTCTTCACCGCGACCCAGCCCGGACCATCTGCTCCGAGGCCTACGACGTCTTTGACCTCCCCGATGTCTTCACCGCTCGAGGACAACAGGCGCTTACCGGTGATGGTCATGATGACACCTCTTTGGGTCGCGTGGTCTGTCCCCTACCCTCTTGCATTGGACGCAGCACCGTGACGCAGGCGTCGCCGGTGGTCCTGCAGGGGTCCTCGTTGCCGTTGAGGGGCGCTCGATCTCAGCGGGCGGCGACGGCGACCATGCGGCAGCTCGGTACGGCTCGTGCAACGCGGGTGACGCCGGCCCCGAGACCGTCGAGGGCCCGTGGGATGCCGATCACCAGTAGGTCTGAGGTTTCGACGACGTCGGGGAGAGCGACGTGGAGCGGCCGGGTGTCGACGGCGATCTCCGGTCGGAGGTGGAGGTCCTCCACCTCGGCGATGACCGGGGCGTCGGCCGGCGTGACCACCAGCCACGGAACCCCTTGGCTGGCGGCGAGCCGCGCAGCGAGCAGCAGCCCGAGATCGAGGGTCCGCCGACCCGACGGGGTGAGGTCGGCATGGTCGACGGCGAGGACGACGCGTCGTACGCCGGACTCGGCACCGCCGCGATGTACGAGCACGGGGATCGGTGACAGCGCAAGGAGGACGTCCAGCTGTTCGCCAAGGACGGCGTCGCGTCGGGTGGTGTAGCCCCGCCAGCCGAGGACCAGGCAGGTGGCGCCTTGCTCGACGGCCGCGTGGAGCAGCCCGGCGTTCGGTGTGAGATCGAGCCGGATGATGGGCGTGGCCTCGGCGCCTGCCCCGAGAATCGTCGGTTCGTATGCGTCGACCATCGCTGTGCGCCGGGCGAGGACGTCGGCAGGCCGGGCCTCGAGATCGAGGATCTGGGCGGGCAGCACTTCACCGCTCTCCGGTGCCGCCAGGCGGGTCGCCAGGTCGATGGTGCCCACTGCAGCGTCGGGGTCGGCGACCCCGACGAGGACCCGCTTGCCGATGGTCAGCTCCTTCACCGGAGGCGCCGGTAGCTGTGGGCCGAAGCGAGCGGCGGCGACAGAGGACAGCAGGCTGGTGACGAGGATGACGACGACCACGGCGTTGACCGTGCGCTCCTCCACGATGCCGGCCTCGAGACCGACGAACACGGCGGCCAGCGTGGCCGCAGCTTGGGCGACGGACAGGGAGAACATCGACCAGACCTCGGTGCGGTCGAACCGCAGGACTCGGCCGGCGAAGGCGGCGGCAGCGAGCTTGGCGAAGACGACGATGGCGCAGAAGCCGGCGGCTTGCCCCAGGGTCTCGCTGTCGACGAGCTCGCCCACGTCGACGAGCATCCCCACCGAGATGAGGAAGATCGGGATGAGGAACGTTCCCCCGAAGAACTCGAGCCGCTCCATGAGCAGCCCACCGGCGGGGATGAGCCGGTTCAGTGCAAGTCCGGCCAGGAAGGCGCCGATGATGGCCTCGACCCCGGCGATCTCAGCAATGGCCGCCGAGCCGTAGAGCGCAGCAGCCACGAACAGGAACCGCGTGATGCGGTCTCGCCCGGCTCGTCGGAAGAACCAGGCCGCGAGCCGAGGCAGGCCGAGAAGGATCAGGGCGAAGGCGGCGACGACCGACGGGACGAGGGTGGCGATGAAGGCAACGTCGAGGTCGCCACCAGCGGCGGCGACCACGACCACCAGCACGAGCAGTGCAGCGACGTCGGTGATGATGGTCGCACCCACGGCTGTGGACACGGCTCGGTTCGTCACGACCCCGAGCCGCTGGAAGATCGGATACGCCAGCAGCGTGTGTGATGCCCACGCAGATGCGAGCAGCAGCGCTGCCATGGTGTCGAAGCCCAGCAGGAGGTGCACTGCCGTACCGGCGACCATGGGGACGAGGAAGGTCGCGACGCCGAACAGGCCTGCGGCGCCGCGGTTGTCGGTGAAGTCGTCGAGGTCGAGCTCGACGCCCGCCATGAACATCAAGAACAGCAGTCCGGCGCCGCCGAGCAGATCCACGGCTCCTGCCCGCTCCACCCATCCGAGTCCGGTCGGGCCGAGCAGGACACCGCCGGCGATGAGCCCGATGATCGGGGGTACGCGCAGCAGCGTCGCCATGACCGGCCCGAGCAAGACGACGAAGAAGAGCGCGGTGAGCACCAGCGCCGGATCCTCGAACGGAACCGAGACCGCGAGCATCGTTCCGTCGATCGAGCCTGTGAACATGCCGGAGCTCATCGGCGAGACCGGATGTCTTCGACGGCACCATCGACAGTGTCCGTGACGGGCACGATCCGGTCGAACCCGACCGTCTCCAGGAGTCGGTGCAGGAACGGACTCGGCGAGCAGACGGCGACATCGCCGCCGGCGTCGCCGGTGCGGCGGACCGCGCCGATGAGACGCCCGAGGCCGGTCGAATCCATGAACGACACCTCCGACAGGTCGATGACGACGATGTCCGGGTTCGTGATGGCAGCGACGCTGTCGCAGAGCTCGTCTGCGGTGTAGGCGTCGAGCTCTCCGTGGGGACGGCAGACCACGTAGTCGTCTCTGCGGTCGGTGGTGATCTCCATGTCGATCCTTCCAGTTGGTGATCGTCGATGGCGGCTTCTGTAGGACGCGCCGGAGCGCGGGACCCGGTGCGCTCAGCGACCGAGCTCGATCACCGGGCAGGGCGCCCCGGCAACCAGGTCGTCTGACATGGTTCGGGTCAAGGTCCGGTCTCTGGCCTTGTGCAGCGAGCCGACGACGATCGCGTCGGCCGCCTCGCTCCTCGCGAGGCCGATCAGTGCCGCTGCCGGGTCGCCGTCAAGGATGACCGCACGCGCACGAGGACCCAGGACGTCACAAACCTCGGCCAACGTCTCGGCTGCGGCGTGCAAGTGCGCATCGGCGAGCGCACGGCGCACCGCTGATCCGTGCATCGTCGCGGCATCGTCGTTGACGTCGACCCCCTCGGGGAGCACGACCGCGGCGAGGAGCCGTGTGTGCTGGAACAACCTCCCAGCACGGACCGTTGCTCGGCGGCACGCCGGTGACCCGTTGGTCGCCAGCACGATGCTCGGTGTCGTCTGCTCAACCCACATCGCTGCTCACCTCACGGTCCGTTAGCGCACGTGCCGGTACCAGGGCGAGGTGTGCCCCGCTGCGCACCGAGACCCGACGAGCCGCCGCCCGTAGCGACCGGTGGCTGCCGACACTGATCGTGACCAGGTCGTCGATGTCGGGATGAGCAGCGACGATCACGTCGCTGCCGATCAGCTCCGTGTAGGAGGGCCACGTGCCGGTGGCCGCCTCAACCTCGGCGGCGACGGTCGCAGCCCGCCGGACGCAGGCAGCATCGGGTTCCGCGCTCAGAGCCCAGCCGAGCACGTGGACCTGGCAGAGCCGGCTCCCCAAGGCTGCGAGCAGGTTCGATGCGTCTGGGGAACTCTCGGAATCACTGGGAACGAGGATGTGGAGCGCGCAGCCGCGCTCTGCATTGTCGGGCATCAAGGCCTCCTGTCGCTGTCGTCGGATCTGGCCCGAGCGACGGCGAAGCCGTGCCCGGAGCGGTCAGAACGACGGCGTCGGAGGCGCGCGATCTCCCCAGGCGCGCGCAGGGATGTGGCCCAGGAAGGGGGCCGGTTCGTCTGCGAGGGGTGCGTCGAGTTCTTCGACGTCCTCGACGAGGAAGAGGCCGGAGGCTGTCGCCCACTCGGTCTGCACATCGCCTGAGGCCTCTTCGTCCTCCCGGGCGATCGACACGCGAACGCTGGGCAACCGCACGTCGGTCCCGTCCGACTCCGACATGGTCACGACCGAGGACGGGGTCGGCCGTTCATCGAGCTCGCTGACCGCAACGGCTCGCAGCATCCCCCGCGGCGCACCCGAGGTCACGACCAGCGCGAAGGCGGCGAGCACCAACAGCGCAAAAGACGCGGGTCGTCGCCCCAGGACCATCCGACGACCCTACCCACAGCCCCGGCGCACAGACCGGTTCGGGTCGAGCGAACCGTGTCCGCCGCCCGAGGAACAGCATCGCAACACGGGCTTCGTCCCCACCGAGAGCGCACCACCGAACGCCCCTTCTGGTCGCGGCCGGTGATGCTCTCGCCACCACGCTCCGCACAGACCAGGAGGACGACCTGTTTGCCGTCAGCGCGCGAGACTGCTGGCCGCTGACGGCAACCACCGACCGCTCATGCGCGCAGGGCGGACGCTGGAGCGCTGCCGAGCCGGCGAACTCATCCTCCGCGATCGGACGCCCGTCTCTTGCCGTGACGCCGACCTGTCCTGGCTGCCGGGCGGGTAGTCAGGAAGGGCCGAGACCCGGGAGGTCCATGGGGACTTCGCCACCCCGCACCAGCGTGCGGTAGAGGTCGGCGTACAGGCCGCCGGACTCCACCAGGTCGTCGTGGCGTCCGGCCTCCACGACCCGGCCGTCGTCGACGACCAGGATCTGGTCGGCCGTCGTGATGGTGGACAGGCGATGGGCGATGACCAACGAGGTCCGCCCGACGAGCGCCTCGGCGAGGGCGTCCTGCACGGCGGCCTCGTTCTCGGAGTCGAGGTGGCTGGTGGCCTCGTCGAGGATGACGATGGCCGGGTCCTTGAGGAGCATGCGAGCGATCGACAGCCGCTGCTTCTCGCCGCCGGACATGCGGTAGCCGCGGTCGCCGACGACGGTGTCGTAGCCCTCGGGCAGCCCGGCGATCACGTGGTGGATGCGGGCCGCCTCGCACGCGGCGCGCAGCTCGTCGATGGAGGCGTCGGGTCGGGCGTAGCGCAGGTTTCCGGCGATGGTGTCGTGGAACAGGTGCGGGTCCTGGCTGACGACGCCGATGGCCAGGCGCAGGCTCTCCTGGGTGAGGTCGCGGACGTCGTGTCCGTCGATGCGCACCGCACCCGAGTCCACGTCGTACAGGCGGGGGAGCAGCGAGGTGAGGGTGGTCTTGCCGGCACCGGACGGGCCCACGATGGCGACCAGCTGCCCCGGCTCGATGTGCGCGTCGATGCCCTTCAGCACCGGCCCGGACGAGGCGTCGTGGTCCGGCACGGCGCCGGCCAGCGACGGCACCGAGACGTCCTGGGCGGTCGGGTAGGTGAACCAGACGCCGTCGAAGTCGACCCGGCCCTGCACGTCGGTGAGGTCCTGGGCGCCGGGGCGGTCCTCGATCGGGTTGCGGATGTCGAGCACCTCGAACACCCGGTCGAAGGAGACGAAGGCCGTCATGATGTCGATGCGGGCGTTCGTGAGGGCCGTGAGCGGCTGGTAGATCCGCTGCACGAGGGCGGCGAGGGCGACGAGCGTGCCGAGGGTGATGGCGCCGTCGATGACGAGGATGCCGCCCCACCAGTACACGGCGGCGATCCCGAGGGCCCCGACGAGGGCGATGGCGGAGAAGAAGACCCGGCTGAGCACGGCGCTGCGCACGCCGGCGTCGCGCACCCCGGCGGCGTCGTCGGCGAAGCGGTCGGATTCGTCGTCGTGGCGGCCGAACAGCTTGACCAGCATCGCCCCGGCCACGCCGAAGCGCTCCGTCATGGTCGAGTTCATCCGGGCGTTGCGCTCCATCTGCTCGCGGCTGATGGCCTGCAGCCGCGTGCCGACCCGCCGGGCCGGGATGAGGAACGCCGGGAGCAGGGCGATGGTGAACAGCGTGAGGCGCCATTCGAGGGCGACCATCGCCGCGACCGTCGTGACGAGCACCACCACGTTGGACACCACCGAACCGAGCGTGCCGGTGAGGGCGCGCTGGGCGCCGATCACGTCGTTGTTGAGCCGCGACACCAGCGCGCCGGTCTGGGCCCGGGTGAAGAAGGCGACGGGCAGGCGCTGGACGTGGTCGAAGACGCGCACCCGCAGGTCGAAGATGAGCCCCTCGCCGATGCGGGACGAGAGCCACCGCTCCACCAGCGACAGGCCGGAGTCGGCCACGGCGGCGGCGACCGCCAGGCCGGCCAGGAGGGAGAGGCGGCCCTTGTCGCCGTCGGCGATGGCGTCGTCGAGGATCCACTTGAACAGCAGCGGCGGGGCGAGGCCGAGGATGGCTGCGGTGATGATCGCAGCCAGGAACCCGATGATCTGGACCTTGTAGGGCCGGGCGAACTCCATGACCCGCCGCACGATGGAGCGGTCGAGGGACGCGCCGTCGACGGCGGACGCATCGCTCGGCATCATCGCGTGGGGGCCCTGTCGCACGGGACGAGGGTATTGGCCTCGCCCGGTTCCTCCTCCGGCACCCGCTCAGTCGGTCTGTTCGGGATCCTCCTCCTCGGCGTCGACGTCGCGGTCGACCGCGGCCCAGGTCCAACCGTCGTGCTCCACGTAGCCCCGCAGCAGCGCCCGACGGGTGCCGATGTCCCGCATCCGCTCGGCGAGCTCGGCACGCATCGCCTCGCCGTCGACGATGCCTTCCTCGACCAGTCGATCGAACGCGGGAGGGTCCGGCGTCGTCTTCGACGGCACGATGAACACGTACTCCAACGTGGACAGGTAGTCGCTGACGGCTTGGCGCAGCGGTCGGGTCACGGACACGTCGAGGCCGGTGCCGCGGTCGACGTCGTCGAGACCGCCGGCGGCGATGAGCGTGAGGGCTTCGTCGAGCGCGGCGATCTGGGGACCGACCGCGGTGCGGCCGTCGGAGCTGTGGAAGTAGTGGATCACCGGGTACGCCAGGTGGCGCTGGGCGAGGATGGTGAGCTCGCCGATCAGGGGCAGGAGGTGCAGGTTCAGGTCGCCCAGGTCGCGGCCGGTCCAGCTGTGGCAGATGATCCCCTGCGGCGAAGCGCCGAGTGCGGAGATCTTCGAGGCGAGCGCCCGCTTCTGCACGACGGCGGCGACGACGGGGAGGATCCATGCGATGACGAGCGTGAGCAGGATGACCCCGGACAGCGTGAGCAGGGCGACCGCCGTGGACCAGCCGGCCTCGTCCGGCTCCAGGTTCGACGAACCGGTGCCGACGAGGCGCCCGAAGACGAAGAAGAGCGCGTCGATCCAGCGGACGCGGGACGACTGCTGCTCGGGCTCGGCGGTGCTGGTGAGGGCGCCGTCGGCGCTGAAGATCAGGGTCCAGCCGATCGTCAGCCCGACGAACCAGCCGATGAGGATGGAGACCAGCAGCAGCGGTCCGGTGATCCGCTGCAGCCGTCGTCGCTCGCTGCGGGACCGGTTGCCCACCGCCCACACCAGCGACGCGACCCGGCCCGAGAGCGGACCCCGGACCGCGCTGAGGGAGATGGTCGTCGCGCCGAGGTCGTAGAGCACGCCGAGCACGATGACCGTGCCGAAGCCGATGAGGAAGATGTCGAGATCCACGTGTTCCCGGAGGTGTGTGCTGGTGCGTCGAGGGGTGCGGACGGTGCGCGACCGGCGCACCGCAGCCGGGTTCCTACCCCACCGAGTCACCGCCTCGACCGGGACCGACCGTTCTGGGCCGCTCCACACGCATGGGCGGCGCCCATGGCAGCCCAAAACGAGATCTGCTGGCCAGCGGGCGCCCTCGTGCGGGATCCCGAGCTGACCAGCAGTTCCGTTGGCGGAGGGAGTGGGATTTGAACCCACGGAGACCCGAAGGCCTCAACGGTTTTCGAGACCGTCCCATTCGTCCGCTCTGGCATCCCTCCTGGGAGTTCTGGAGGGTAGCGAACCGGCCGCGGCCCCTCCCAAGGGGTCAGCGGCGCTCGACGAAGAAGTCGGCGAGCAGGGCGCCGCACTCCTCGGCCTGCACGCCGGCGCGGACCTCGAGCTCGTGGGGCAGGCGGGGGTCGGCGCCGAGGTTGTACAGCGACCCGAGGGCGCCAGCCTTGGGGTCCGGCGCGCCGAAGACGACCCGGTCGACGCGCGCCGCGAGGAGGGCGCCGGCGCACATCGGGCAGGGCTCGAGGGTCACCACGACCTGCGCGCCGGGCAGCCGCCAGGAGCCTGCGGCCGCGCACGCGGCCCGCAGCGCGAGCAGCTCGGCGTGGGCGCTGGGGTCGTGGTCGGCCTGGCGGCGGTTGTGCGCCCGGGCCACGACCTCGCCGTCGACGACCACCACCGCGCCGACGGGGACCTCGCCTGCCTCGGCTGCGAGGCGGGCCTCGGCCAGCGCCAGCGCCATCAGCTCGTCGTCGGTGTGGTTCGCGGTGCCCGGCACGGCGGCGACGGTACCGGCACCGGGAGGAAGCCCGACCACGGCCGTCGAAGGACCAGCAGCGGGCGGACGAGCCGGACGGCGCTGGGGCCGTCCGGGCGCTCGTCCCGGGCGTGCGCCGGACGCGCCGATGGCCCGACCAGCAGGCCGGGCCATCGGTGCTTCGGCGGAGGGAGAGGGATTTGAACCCTCGGTGAGTTTCCCCACACACGATTTCCAATCGTGCCGATTCGGCCGCTCTCGCACCCCTCCATCGGGACCAGAGACGATACAGTGTCGGGACGCCTGCTCCGAAGGTGGCGGCCGGGTCCTGTGCGATCGCAGCCCGTGAACCGAGTCAGGGCCGGAAGGCAGCAGCTCTCAGCGGAGTCTGTGATGCGCCGCAGATCGCCTGGCCGTCACCCTCGGAGCAGGCGAACTCTCAGTCCCTTGCGGGACTTCCGAGTTCGTTGACGGATGCTCCGCATCCGTCGGCGGGCCGGGGCCCGGGTACCGGTAGGGTCGGCGATCGCATGGCGTACCAGTCCCTCTACCGCCGCTACCGGTCGCAGACGTTCGAGCAGGTGCTGGGTCAGGAGCACGTGACCCGGGCGCTGCGCAACGCCGTGCGCGAGGGGCGCGTCGCCCAGGGCTACCTGTTCTCGGGTCCCCGCGGCACCGGCAAGACCTCGACGGCTCGCATCCTCGCCAAGGTCCTCAACTGCGAGCACCCCGTCGACGGCGAGCCCGACACCACCTGTGCCAACTGCAAGGCGGTGGAGGAGGGGCGCCACGTCGACTGGCTCCAGGAGCTCGACGCCGCGTCCAACAACGGCGTCGACGCCATGCGCGATCTGCTCGGCCGGGTCTCGATGGGCACCAGCGGCAACCGCAAGGTGTACGTCCTCGACGAGGTGCACATGCTCTCGACGGCGGCGTCGAACGCGCTGCTGAAGACGCTCGAGGAGCCGCCGGAGCACGTCGTGTTCGTGCTGGCCACCACCGAGCCGGAGAAGGTGCTGCCCACCATCCGGTCCCGCACCCAGCACTTCGAGTTCAACCTCCTCTCTGCCGACGTGCTCGCTGCCCACGTCCGTCACGTCATCGCCGACGCCGGCCTCGAGCTGGACGACGACGTCGTGGACCACGTCGTGCAGGCCGGCCGTGGTTCGGCCCGGGACACGCTCTCCGCCCTCGACCAGGTGGCCGCGGCCGGCGGGGTCTCGGTCGCCGACAGCTCCGTCGACGACCTCGTCGATGCCCTCGGCCGTCGCGATGCCGGGGGCGCCCTGGTCGCCGTGGACGCATCGGTGCGGGCCGGACGCGATCCCCGCGTGCTGGCCGAGCAGCTCATCGAGTCGCTCCGGCACGCGTTCCTCGTGGCGATGGGCGCGCCCGCCGGCGGGCTCACGGACCGGGCGATGACCCGCGCGCGCGACGTCAGCCAGGCGCTCGGGCCGGCGTCGCTCACGCGGGCGCTGGAGGCGGTGGGCACCGCCGTCGTGGAGATGCGCCACGCGCCGGACCCGCGCATCCCCCTCGAGGTCGCGCTCGTCCAGATCGCCCGTCCCGAAGCTGCCGGCGACCTCGACGCCCTGGTCCGTCGCATCGAGCAGCTCGAACGAGCGGTCGCCTCCGGCGGTGGGAGCGCGCCGGCCGCGCCGTCTGCACCGGCCGCGGACCAGACCCCGGCCGCCCAGCCCCAGACCGGCGCACCGGCGGCCGCCGCCACCGTCGAGGCCGCGGTCGCTGCCGCCCCGACCGGCCCGGCGACGCCACCGCGCGGTGCGGAGGCGGCGCGGGCCCGACTCGCCCAGCACGACGCCACCGCCCCCGAGGCCCCCGAGCCTGCGACCCCGGCGCCGGCGTCGTCCCGGCCGAGCCTGGGTGGGGTCAAGCGCGCCCGCCAGCAGGAGGCCGCGCCGCCGCGCGAGGCCCCCGCCGACCCGCCGCCACCGCCGCCCGCCACCGAGGCGGCCCCTGCGCCGGAGCCCGCGCCAACGCCTGCGTCCGAGGGCGGCGTGCCGAGCCTGGCCGAGCTCACGGAGGCGTGGGACGACGTCCTCGGCGCCCTGCGGGGCCGGGCCAAGGCGCTCTACAAGATGGGGCGCCTCGTGGAGGGCGACGAGCGCACGGCCCGCTTCGCCGTGCCCAACGAACCGAGCCTGAAGAACTGCTCCGAGAAGCTCGACGAGGTGCTCGAGGCCCTCGCGGCCCGCTTCGGCCGCCCGGTGCCCCTCGACCTCGTCGTCGACGGCGACGCCGCCACCGCGCCCCGCCCCGCCCCGGCCGGCACCACCGCGACGGCCGACGAGGACATCGACGACGACGTCGACCTCGACGAGCTGACCGACGCACCCGACCCCGACACGGGCGGCATCGCCCAGCTGAAGGACGCCTTCCCCGGCGCCGAGCTCCTGGAGGACCGATGAGCGATCAGAACCCCGACGCGGCCGGTGGCGGCCTCCCCGACATCGGCGGCCTGCTGGGTGGCCTCGGAGGTGGGGGCGGCGGCGGTCTCGGAGACCTGTTCGCCCAGGCCCAGGCGGCGATGAGCGCCAGCCAGGCTGCGGCCGAGCAGGAGGTCGAGGGCACCGCCGGCGGTGGCATGGTCCGCATCGAGGCGACCGCCGGGGGCGAGGTCCTCGCCGTGCACATCGACCCGGCGGTGGTGGACCCAGACGACGTCGAGGGCCTCGAGGACCTGGTGCTCGCCGCCCTGCGCGACGTCCACGCCCAGGCGGCCCGCGTGCACGCCCAGGCGATGGGTGGGTTCGACCCGTCCGCCATGCTCGGCGGTCTCCTCGGCGGCCCCGACGACCAGCCCGGCGACGAGCACGACGACGAGGCCTGAGCGCGGGTGCACGCGGACGCCGTCCAGAACCTGATCGACCAGCTCGGGCGCCTGCCGGGCGTCGGGCCGAAGTCCGCGCAGCGCATCGCCTACCACCTGCTCAAGGTGCCCAAGGAGGACGCCCTCGCGCTCGCCTCGGCGGTGGTCACGGCCAAGGAGCGCGTCCGGTTCTGCGAGGTGTGCCACAACCTGTCCGAGGCGCCGCGCTGCCAGATCTGCGCGGACGGCCGGCGGGACGCCACCGTCGTCTGCGTCGTGGAGGAGCCCCGGGACATCGTGTCGGTGGAGCGCACCGGCGGGTTCCGCGGCCGCTACCACGTGCTCGGTGGGGCCATCAACCCGATGGAGGGCGTGGGTCCCGACCAGCTCAAGGTGCGCGAGCTGCTGGCCCGCATCGACAGCGACGCCGTCGTCGAGGTCATCCTGTGCACCAACCCGAACCTCGAGGGCGACACCACGGCCATGTACCTGGCCCGGCTGCTGAAGCCGCTCGGCGTGCGGGTGACCCGCATCGCCAGCGGGCTCCCGGTCGGCGGGGACCTCGAGTACGCCGACGAGCTCACGCTCGGCCGGGCCCTCGAGGGTCGGCGCGACGTCGACGCCTGAGACCGGACGCGACACCGGCCCGGTCAGGGAGAGAGGACCGGGCCGGTGAGGCAGTTCCAACCCGGGCATCGACCACTGGACGGAGGCGGGCGGGCGGTGCGAACCGCCCAGCACCCGATGCCCGGGGAGGGTGGAGGTCGGGGACCGGGCCGAAGCCCTGCGTCGATCCGACGTTGCGTTCACATTACAAGCGTGACGCCCTCATGACAAGCACTGTCCGAAAAGTCCGGAAAAAGTCCCATCTCATGACAGATACATGACGAGGACGAGGGTCAGTCGACGAGCGCTGGTGCCGGCTCGCTGACCCGTCCGGGGTCGTCGCCGGCATCCGGGCTCGGCCCGGACCGCAGGAAGGCGTAGCCGAGCAGGCCCGCGATGACGCTGCCGGCCAGGATGCCGATCTTGGCCGAGTCCGTGGCCAGGCTCCCCGGTGCGTAGGCCAGCGACGCGATGAACAGCGCGACGGTGAAGCCGACGCCGGCGGTCATCGCCAGGCCGAGCACCATGCGCTGGGTGACCCCGCCGGGAAGCGTGCCGAGCCCGAGCTTCTGGCCGAGCAGCGTGAACGTGAACACCCCCACCGTCTTGCCGACGACGAGGCCGGCGACGATGCCGAGCACGACCCGGTTGGAGGCCAGCCCGTCGAGTGCCTCGTCGGAGAGCCGGACGCCCGCGTTGGCGAACGCGAACAGGGGCACGATGAGGAACGCGACCCAGAGGTGGAGCTTGTTCTCGAGCCGGTCGAGCGGGGACTGGGTCTCGGCCACGAGCCGCTCCATCTCCGACAACCTCGAGGTGGCCTCGTCATAGCTCTCGTCGTCGTAGGTGGAGCTGCCCCGTGACTGCTCGAGGTTCTGCTCGATGGAGTCCAGCGCCGTCCCGTGGCCGAGGAGCGACGACATGTCCTCGGAGAAGTTCTCGGGGTTGTAGAACGGCCAGGCGGGGGTGAGCAGGCCGAGGACGACACCGGCGAGGGTGGCGTGGACGCCGGTCTCGTGGAACGCGTACCAGGCGAAGAGGGCCAGGCCGATGTAGACCGGCAGGGCCCGCACGTGCTGGCGCTTGCAGATCTCGGCCACGGCGAGGGTGGCCAGGGCGATCGCCAGCCACCCGAGGCTGAGCTTCGACGTGTAGAAGAGCGCGATCACGAGGATCGCACCGATGTCGTCGGCGATGGCCAGCGTGAGCAGGAAGACCTTGGCGGCCGCGGGCACCCGGTTGCCGACCAGGCTCACGACGGCGACGGCGAAGGCGATGTCGGTGGCCATGGGCACGCCCCAGCCGTCGAACCCGCTGGTGCCGGCGTTCAGGGCCATGAAGATGGCGGCTGGGACGAGCATGCCGCCCACCGCGGCGATGGCGGGCAGCGCCGCCTTCTTCGGGTCGCGCAGCTCGCCGTGGACCAGCTCGCGCTTGATCTCGAGGCCGACGACGAAGAAGAAGATGGCCATCAGGGCGTCGTTGACCCACTGCTCGAGGGTCAGGTCGAGGTGGGCCAGGCCGCCGAGGTGGATGGAGAGGTCGGTGCTCCAGAGCGTCTCCTGGGCGTGGTGCCAGGGGGAGTTCGCCCAGATCAGCGCGGCGACGGCAGCTGCCAGCATGAACACGGCGCCACCGGCCTCGGCGTGCATGAAGCGCTGGAACGGGCGGACGAACAGGCGCGGGACGAACGTGTCCTGCTCGCTCCACGTGGGGCGGCGCATGGTGGTGAGGCGGCGTTCGGACATGGGTGTTCCTCGGGGCACGGGCGCCCAGGGGATCCGGCAGCGAGGGGCTGTCAGATCGGCGGGGCGGTGGGACGCTTGAGGGTCATGGAGACGATCGTCCCGTCGCCGGCTGGCTCGAAGGTGACGTCGTCGGTGAGGACCTTGATCAGGGGGATGCCGAGCCCGGACTCGTGTTGCAGCCGGTTCGGATCGGTGGGGGCGGGGAGCCGGGTGAGGGCATCGGGGTCGAAGCCGGGGCCGCGGTCGCGGATCTGGACGCGGAAGAGGTCCTCGTCCAGGTGGCAGGAGATGACCACGGGCTGGTCGGCGGCCTCGGGCCGGTGGGCCTTGATGGCGTTGCTGCACGCCTCGGTGACGGCGAGGCGCAGGTCGTCGAGGCGGGAATCGGGGAGCGGCGGGTCGAGGGAGGCGGCGGTGGCGACGACGAGCCTGACGACGGCGAGGTAGTCCAACCGAGGGGGGATCTCGAGGACGATCTCGGCCACCGCGTTCGCCTACTGGGCCTCGGACGCGACGGCATCGTCCACCGTCGAACCGATCGTGAAGACCTCGTGCAGGCCGGTGGCCTCGAAGACCTTCAGGATCCGCGTGTTCGTGCACACCAGTCGCAGGTCGCCGTCCTCGGCCCGGGCGCGGCGGACCCCGCCGACCAGCACCCCGAGACCGGTGGAGTCGATGAAGTCGACGTCCTCGAGGTCCACGACGAGGCGCGTCGAACCGGCCTCGACGAGGTCGGTGAGCCGGTCGCGCAGGGCGGGCGCGGTGGCGACGTCGATCTCGCCGGAGGCCGCCACGACGGTCCAGCCGTCGACGTCGGTGTCAGGGATCTCCAGCTCCATGCAGTCGACCACGCTACCGGTCGACGCCCGCTCGGCTGCAGGCCGGCAGATCACAGCGCTGGAACTACAGGCCTGTCGTGATGTCGGGGTGGGGGCGTACGCTCGCCGACGTGGCCGGCGATCGCTCCGATCCCAGCGACCTCGAGTCGCTCGTGCGCCGGCGCGCCGACCTGCTCCTCGACCGCGACGGTCCGCACCTGGCCGACGCCGGCCGCCTCGTCCACGTCGAGCGCCTGCCCGCCACCGAGCCCCGGTGGGCCGACCTGGCCGCCCCGCTCCCGCCCGCCGTCGCGGCGCGCCTCGGCGTCGAGCGCCTGTACACCCACCAGGCCGAGGCGCTCGACCTCGTCCGCGCCGGCCGCTCGGTGGTCACCGCCACGAGCACCTCGTCGGGCAAGTCGTTGATCTACCAGGCGGCGATCGGCGAGGCCGCCGCGGCCCCGGTCCGGCCCGGCACGGCGCTGTGCCTGTTCCCCACCAAGGCCCTGGCCCAGGACCAGCTCCGTGCCCTCGCCGGGCTCGACCTGCCGGGCGTGCAGGCCGCCACCTACGACGGCGACACCGGCCGGGCCGAGCGGGGCGACGCCCGTCGCAACGCCAGCGTGGTGCTCACCAACCCCGAGATGCTCCACTGCGGGATCCTCCCGCACCACGCCGGGTGGATGCGGTTCCTGTCCCGCCTGCGCTACGTCGTGGTCGACGAGCTCCACCTGTTCCGGGGGATCTTCGGCTCCCACGTCGCCCACGTGCTCCGCCGGCTGCGCCGCGTCGCCGCCCACTACGGCGCCGATCCCGTGTTCATCTGCTCCTCGGCCACCATCGGCGAGCCGGCGGCGCTGGCATCCGCGCTCACCGGCGTGGACGTCACCGCCGTCACCGACGACGGCTCGCCGTCGGGGGAGCGGGTCATGGCCATCTGGAACCCGCCGGTGCTCGACGAGGCCACTGGCACCCGGGCCTCCACCCACGGGGAGGCCGCCGGGCTCGTGGCCGACCTCGTCCGAGCCGAGCGCCGCACGATCGGGTTCTGCCCGAGCCGTCGCTCCACCGAGCTGGTGGCCGACCGGGTCCGGCGCCAGGTGCCGGCCTCGCAGCGGGGTCGCGTGGCGGCCTACCGCGGCGGCTTCCTCACCGAGGAGCGCCACGAGATCGAGGCCGCCCTGGCCGCGGGCGAGCTCGACGCCGTGGTCACCACCTCCGCCCTCGAGCTCGGCATCGACCTGGAGGGTCTCGACGCGTGCGTGCTCGACGGCTTCCCCGGCACCGTCGCCTCCCTGTGGCAGCGCGTCGGTCGGGCCGGCCGGCGCCAGCAGGAGTCGCTGGCCGTGCTGGTGTGCGGGGCCGATCAGCTCGACCAGTGGATCGCCGCCCACCCCGAGGAGCTCTTCACCCGACCGCCCGAGCCGGCGGTCATCAACCCGGCCAACCCCTTCGTCGCCGACCCCCACCTGCGCTGCGCGGCCTTCGAGCTGCCCCTCACCCACGACGACGCCCGCTACTGGCCCGGCCTGCTGGACGAGGGGGTGTGCCGGCTGGCGGGCAGCGGCGAGCTGATCGTGCGTCCGCCGGGCGTGGGCACCGCCGGCGGGCGGGGGCGGCGCCGCCGGGTGTCGGCGGACTCCCCGGTGGCGGTGTGGACCGGCGGTGGGTGGCCGGTCGACGGGGTGGGCCTGCGCTCCGGGTCGCCGGGCCAGGTCAAGATCGTGGCGCCCGACGGCACGCCGGTCGGCACCGTGGACCGGGGTCGGGCCGGCGAGGTCGTCCACGAGGGAGCCGTCTACGTCCACGCCGGCCGCCACCACCGGGTCGTCGAGCTCGACCTCGATCGGGCCCGTGCGGTCGTCGTCCCCGACGACGGCAGCACCTGGACCACCGCCATCACCCGCATGGACCTGCGCATCCTCGGCGAGGACCGGTCGCGGGCGGTCGGTCCGGTGCACCTCGCGGTCGGGCCGATCAGCGCCACCACCCGCGTCACCGGCTACGAGCGCAAGGACGCGGCCTCGGGCGAGCGCATCGAGCGGGTCGGCCTCGACCTGCCGCCGAGCACCCTGGAGACCCGGGGCGTCTGGCAGGTCGTGCCCGAGGAGGTGCTCGCCGGCCTCGGCCTCGTCCCCGATGCGTGGCCGGGTGTGCTCCACGCGGCGGAGCACGCCGCCATCGGTGTGCTGCCGCTGTTCGCGATCTGCGACCGCTGGGACGTCGGGGGCGTGTCCACCGCCCGCCACGTGGACACCGGCGCCCCCACCATCGTCATCTACGACGGCTACCCGGGGGGTGCGGGCATCGCCGAGCTCGGGTTCGAGGTGGCCGAGCGCCACCTCGAAGCCACAGCCCAGGTCATCGCCGCCTGCCCGTGCCGGGACGGGTGCCCGTCGTGCGTGCAGTCGCCCAAGTGCGGCAACGGCAACGAGCCGCTCGACAAGGTCGGCGCCCTGCGCCTGCTCGCCGCCCTCAGCGGCCTGGACCCGGTGGTCGCGGGCGCGTCGCCTACAGCAGCTTGGCGAGCCGGTTGAGGTAGATGATGTGGCCGGCCCAGCCGAGCAGCACCAGGGCGCCGGCGGCCGGGACGGCGACGTCGACGCCGTCGGCCTCGTCCTGCACGATCGACTGCCCGGCGACCGGCTCGTCGCCGGCCAGCTCCTCGCTGGTGGTGGTCTCGGGGACCTCGCCGTAGTCGATGGTGTCCTCGAAGCCGGTGTCGAGCGTGGTCGGTGTGGTGAGGCGGGGCGTCGACGACGGCCGGGTCACCGCGGGCCCCCGTCCGTTCGAGCCACCGATCGCACCGGAGCGCCGCGCCGTGGTGGTGGGTGCCGACGTCGCGGTGGTCGGGTCGCCCTCGATGCTGACCGTGGCGGACTCGGTGTGGATGATGCTCGAGCGGACGTCGCCGTCGGCACCGCCCCGCACCGAGCGGACCCGGTAGGTGTAGGCGCCGGCCGGCGCGTCGGTGAGCGGGTCGACGAAGCGGGGTTCGCCGTCGAGCCCGGTGGAGGCGACGTCGTCGAAGGCGCCGCCGGCGGGGCCGCGCCGCTCCAGCACGTAGCCGATCGCATCGGGCGCGACGTCGGCCGGGTCGAGGGGCTGGAAGGTGACGGCGACGGAACGCGCCTCACGGTCGAGGGCGACGTCGAGGCCGGTGACGGACTCCGGCAGGACGGCCACGACGAACGAGCGCTCCATGGTGTGCGGCGGGGCATCGGGATCCTCGAGGCTGCCCTCGGCCTGGACGAGGTACCGGCCGTTGCAGGGGATCACGACATCGAGGGCCTCGAAGCGCTGCTCGGCGTCCCAGCCGGGCCGGGGGCCGTCGCCCTCGATGGTGACCGGCGCGGGCAGCGCGCACGCCTCGCCGGGGGTGTGCTCGTCGCCGGGGTCGTCCACGACGCGGACCTCGACCTCGTCGATGAAGTCCGCGGGACCGGTCTTGCGGTACCGCAACGTGCCGCTGACGTCGACCGACGCGCGGCGAAGCGTGACGTCGTCCTCGTGGAAGGGCTCGTCGAAGCTCGATCCGTCCCACGACCCCGGTGGGTGCTGCTCGGGCTGGTCGTCCGGGTCCACCGGCACCTCGTCGGTCTGGGCCACGGCGCCGGGCGCGGCGAGGACGCCGACGAGGAGGCCGGCGGCGAGCGCGCCGAGGACGCGGGCGCCGGGTGTGCGCTCAGGCATCGAAGGCCTCGGCGCTGACCATGGTGGCGGTGAGGATGAGACGCTGGCGGGCCGAGCCCTTCGGGTGGCAGGTGGTCAGCGTGAGCCGAGCCTCGCCGGGGGTGTTCTCGACCACGCCGACGTCCGTCGGCTCGGTGATCCACGACCGCTCGACCTCGTAGGTGCACGACCCGATCGGCGTCTCGAGGGTGATCCGATCACCCGGTTCGAGCACGTCGAGGGCGTGGAACGGCTTGCCGTAGGTGGTGCGGTGCCCGGCGATGGCGACGTTGCCGACCTCGCACGGCAGTGGGGTGCTCGGGTAGTGCCCGGCGCCGGCGCGCAGCGCGCTGGCCGTGGTGCCCTCGACCACGACGGTGTCGACGTCGATGCGGGGGATCTTGATGCGGGTCAGGCTGTCGCCGACGTCGACCTGGCGCTCGACGTAGGCGGCACGGAGGTCGGGGCTGGCGAGCTGGCGGTCGAGCTGGGACTGCAGCCGGTCCTGGTAGAGGTTCGTGTAGAAGGGGTAGCCGATCATCCCCGCCGCTCCGACCAGCAGCGCGATCGACAGCAGGGACAGGGCGACGCGCGAGATGCGACGTCGCTTGAGGGCCACGGCGAGTCGCTCGACCACGTTCTCCGGGGCTCGGCCCGCGGCCGCCGTGGTGGTCGGCGGAGCAGGGGCCGGTGCCGGCTGGGTCAGCGAGCGCTGCTCGACCCGCTGGATCCGCAGGGTCAGCACGACGCTGCCGGTGCCGATCACGAAGATGAGCGCAAGGGCGGCGAGGGGGAGCATGGCGGTCGGGAAACCCTATCGAGGCATCCCCGGCCGGCGCCGCTGGTGGCGGCGCCGGCGACGGGGTGCGTCAGCAGGCGGAGAGCAGATCCTCAGGCGGGGTCGCCCGAGCGGCGCAGGAGCGCCAGGCCGAGGCCGGCGAGACCGGCGATGCCGGCCAGGGCGAGGGTGCTGGCGTCGTCGGAGCCGGTGGTGGGCAGCTGGGCGGTGGCCGCCGGGGTGGTCGTCGTGGTCTCGGGGAGCACCTCGGCACCGGCGACGGAGGTGCAGCCGGCCAGCTCGAGCTCGACGCCGCCCATGAGGGCCTCGCCGTTGAGCAGGTCCAGGCTCACGGCGTCGGCCGTGGCGAAGGTGGAGCCGTCCTCGTTCGTGCCCGTGGTGCCGTCGGCGACCCGGATGAACGACGGGCCGAGCGGCTCGGGCAGCGGGATCTCGAGGGTCTGACCGACCGGCACGGTGATCGGCGTGCCCCCGAGGGTGGCCGACTCGACGGTGACCAGGGCCGGGGTGACCGTGGGCGTGCCGGCGCCGGTGCCCCGGTCGACGTCCACGGCGGAGCCGGCCTGGCCGACGACGACCGAGATGAGCGGGGGCCCGTCGAGGATGCTGAGTACGTCGACCCGGGCGCCCTCGGCGGCGCAGGAGGTCGTCAGGGTGGCGGCGTCGGCGGTGGTGGTGGAGGCGGTGTCGCCCACGGTGACCGTGACGAGGTCGGCGCCGTCGAAGAGCCGCCCGAACAGCTCACCGAGGGTGTCCTCGAGGCCGAGGTCGCTGGCGTCGTCGATGGGTCCGAGCACGGGCTGCAGGCCGCCGAGGAGCTGGTCTACGCCGTCTTCGGCGGGGCCGACCACCTCGGACAGCGGGGTGTCGAGGATGGGGGCGACCGGGTTCAGGGTGATGGCGCCGACCCGGCCGGTGGCCGCTGCGGTGGCGGAGGCCTCGTCCATCGTGACGAGGGACGAGCTGCAGGCCAGCGCGATGCTGAGCCCGGGGACCTGCTCGAGCGGCCCCTCGCAGGTCTCCTCGGCCGAGCCGGGCTCGGTCGCCGAGGCGGAGGTGACGCCGGCCTCGAACAGCGGCGTGGCGAGCCCGGCGCCCTTGGCGGTGCCGGAGCCAGGAGCGACCTCGGCGAGCGTGGTGCCGGCGGTGAGGCCCTGGCCGAACAGCGACAGGTTCAGGGCCTCGCCTGAAGACGAGCCTGCGTAGGCGGGGCCCGCCTCCTGCGCACCGGCACCCGGCACGAAGACCAGGCCTGCGGCGGCGGCCGCAAGTGCGGTGATCCCCATCGTTCGTCGGACGTTCATGACGGTCTCCATGGCGGACGCGTCGGGCGCGCCGGCGGTCTGCGGTCTGATCTGGCTCGGTCCCCCGAGTGTTCGCCCCGGTCGTGGGGAACTCCTGCCCTCGGGGGCCGCGCCCCTGTTGGTGCCGGAGGCGGGTGGGCTCAGCCCTCCTCCAGCATCGTCACCTCGGCGTGCAGCGCCGGATCCGGGATGAGGGTGCCGACGATGGGAAGCTCCGTGCGCGACCGGTAGGCGACCGCGGCGGTGACCCGCCCGCCGCTGCGCCGCAGCCGGACGTCGAGCCGGGTGGGATCGAGGGTCGAGGACGCGGCGACGGCCCCGGCGCGAGCGGACGGGCCCGTCGGATCCACCGCCGCGGCCCGGGCCGCTTCCCGGGCCGCATGGGTGACGAGCACGGCGTCGCGCCCGACCAGGGCGAGCTGCAGGACCAGGAGCACGCCGATGCACACGACGGGCAGACCGAGGGCGAGCTCGACGGTGGCCTGGCCCCGGTGACGGGCACCGGGACCAGGCCGGGTCGAGCAGGACGCGCCGGTCACACCTTGCCGATCACCGTGTCGAGCACGGCGTCGAAGAGCTTGCCGATGCGGCTCGTCCGGCCGGCCCAGGCCAGGAAGACGATGGCCACCGTCGCCGCGCCGAGCAGCACGAGGGCGTACTCGGCGGTGGACTGGCCGCGCTCGCGGCCCGCACCGGCGCGGGCCAGCACGTCGTGGGCGCGAGCGGCGAGGGCGCCGATCGCGGTGGCCACGTGCAGCTGGAGCACGAGGAAGGAGGGATGCATGGAGGACTCCTGACGTTCAGGGAGCGAGGGAGGCCGGAGCCTCGAGGTGACCCCCGCGGAGGGAGTCGAACGTGCCCGCCACGAGCGGCGCGACCGTGAGCAGGCCGAACGCCGGCAGGGTGCACAGCACGAGCGGGAAGAGGAGCAGGACCGGCAGCCTGCGGGCCCGGATCTCGGCGGCTCGCCGCCGGCGGGTCCGGGCTTCGGCTCCGACACGTTCGAGCGCCGGCAGCACGGGCGTGCCGTAGCGGAGGTGGTCGGCGATGGCGTGGACGAGCGGCCGGGCCGGCGGCCCCCACCGGGTGGCGAGCTGGGCGACCGCCTCGTCGGAGGGCCGGCCGCCGGCGATGGCGGACACCACGGACCCGAGGTCGGATCGGAGCGCGGCCGGCGCGACCGGCGCGACGACGGGGAGCGCCGCCGGCACCGACAGCCCGGCGCCGACGGCGAGAGCGAGCAGGTCGACGAGATCGGGGAGGTCGCGCGCCACCTGGGCCTCGTCGATGCCGTCGCGCACCGCTCGCAACCGGCTCGGCCGCGGCCACCGCACGGCGCAGCGCTCCCGGCGGGGGCGGACCAGCCGGGCCGGGACGCGCGGCCGGTGGAGGAGGGCGAGGACGACCCCGGCCGCGCACCCGCCGGCGAGCAGCGCCCTCATCGGGCCCGCCTGACCAGCCGGGCCATCCACCACGCGCCGGCGCCGTCGAGGCCCAGCCCGAGAGCGATGCAGAGCCAGCCGATGGGGGTGCCGAGGAGGAACCGGCCGGCCGCCGGATCGAGCGAGGTGAGCAGGAAGGCGAACCCGATGGGGGCGAGCGTGAGCACGGCTGCGGACGCCCGTCCCTGGGTGGCGAGCGCCGCGGTCTCGGCGTCGCTGTCCAGGCGCTCCCGCAGGCTGGCGGCCGCCCCGTCGACGGCCCGGGCGCCCGGGCCCCCCACCCCGGCCGCCACCGTGAGGGCGGCTGCGGCCAGCGCGGTGTGCGGATCGCCGGCGGCCGTCGCCCGCCAGCGATCGACGGCCTCGTCCAGCGGACGTCCGGCGTCCACGTCGCGGACCATCGCGGCCAGCTCGTCGCCGACCGGGGCGCCGACGGACGCCGCCCCGGCGATCGCAGCCGGCAGCGCGAGCCCGCCGCGCAGCCCGGCGGCCACGGCGTCGAGCGCCTCGGGCAGCTGCGTGGCGCGCCGCCGGGCCTCGCGTCCGCCCGCGAGGAGCAGGCAACCTGGGCCCGCGACGACGCCGACGGCGAGGAGGATCCGCCCACCGGGGACCAGCGCGGCGCCGGCGAGGGTGATGGTCAGGCAGGTGAGCCAGAGCCGGAGCAGCCCGTCGGCCTCGTCACCCAGGCCGGCGCGCCGGAAGGCCGCGCGGACCCGCGCCGGCATCGGGAGGGCTCGGGACGCAGTCGGCTTGCGCAGTCGGCGGCGGGCGCGGGCGCCTGCCGCCCATCGGTGGGCGCCGGACGCGGCGAGCGACGCGGCCAGCACGGTCGCGACGGCGGCGAGCGCGCCGGCCTCGCCGCTCACGGCGCCGCCACCGGTCGGCCGTCGACGACCAGAGGCACGGTGCGGACGCGGGCATCGGGGTCGTCGACCACGCGGTCCACCGCCAGGACCCGGCGAGCGCCGTCGGGGGCGCGGCCGACCTGCACCAGCAGGTCCACGGCCGAGACGAGCTGGTCGCGCACGGCGCGCAGGGGGAGGTCGACCCCGGCGGTGAGGGCCATGGTCTCGAGCCGCCGCAGCGCCTGCACCGTGCCGTTGGCGTGGCAGGTGGACAACGAGCCCTCGTGCCCGGTGTTCATCGCCTGGAGCATGTCGAGGGCCTCGCCGCCGCGGACCTCGCCGACCACGATGCGATCGGGCCGCATGCGCAGGGCGGTGCGCACCAGCTCTCGGATGGGGACGGCGGGCAGGCCGTCGGGCGAGGCGGGTCGGCTCTCGAGGCGCACCACGTGCGCGCCCGGGAGCCGCAGCTCCGCCGCGTCCTCGACGGTGACCACGCGCTCGCCGGGGTCGAGGTGCTGGCACAGAGCGTTGAGAAGCGTCGTCTTGCCCGCGCCCGTGCCCCCGACCACCACCAGGTTGCGGCGGTCGCGCACCGCGGCGACGAGGAGGTCGGCGACGTCGGTGGCGGCGAAGTCGGTCACCGGCAGGGTGCGGGCCGTGAAGCGGCGCACGGTCAGGTAGGGGCCGTCGACGGCCAGCGGTGGCATGGCCACGTGGACCCGGGACCCGTCCGGCAGGCGGGCGTCGACCAGCGGGTTGCGTCGGTCGGCGCGCAGGCCGAGGGGCGCCACCACGCGCTCCACCAGGCGGCGCACCTCGGGCTCGTCCAGCACGACGTCGGTCACCTCGACCTGCCCGTGCCGCTCGACCCACACCGGCCCCGGGCCGTTGACCAGCACGTCGGTGACGGTGTCGTCGCGGAGGAGGCCGTCGAGCACGCCGAGCCCGTGCATGCGGGCCTGGACCCGTCGCACGGCGGCGTCCGCCTCCGCCGCGTCGAGCAGCGGGGCGTGGCGGTGGACGAGGGCGCCGAGCTCGGCGGCGCTCACCGGTCGACCCTCGGCGAGGGCCTCGTCGTGGACGGCCCGGTCCAGGGCGGCCGCGTCCATCAGCGACCCACCCGGTGGACGGTCGTGGCGGCCCGGGCCAGGCTGCGGGGGAGGCGGGCGGCGAGCAGCCCGGCGTCCACCGCCCGGGCGATGCCGGGGTCGACGCCCACGGTCGTGCGCACCGGCACCCCCACGGCGGCGGCGATGTCGGCCGGGCCGAGGGCGCGGCTGGCCTCCCGCACGAGGGCGACCTCGGTGGGGGCCAGGCCGACGGCGTGCAGGCGGCGCAGGGCGAGGTAGCACGCTCGCGTGACGAGCACGCTGCGGTCGGCCTGGCGGACGACGACCCGGGCCGCCGGGTCGGGGCGGGTGCCGGCGTCGACCACCACCTCCCGAGGGCTGTCGGCGAGCAGGCGGGCGAGGACGGCGGCGCGGCCCTCGTCGAGCGGACCGGTGCCGCGGGGGAACAGCAGGAGGTCGTCGGCGACGGGGACGAGCAGGCGGTCCAGCGCGTCGGCGGGCACGTCCGGCCCGGCCCGCAGCCACTCGGCCACACCCGGCCGGTCCGTGGCGTCGGCGCCGAGGGCGGCGGGCAGGTCGCCGTCGAGGTCCACGACGACGGTGGCGCCACGGGTCGAGGCGACGAGGGCGTGGGCGGCGGCGAGCACGGTGGCGCCGGCGCCGCCCTTGGCGGCCCAGTAGGCGGTGAGCACGGGATCCCCCTGGGGCGCTGGGGTTCAGCGCAGCGGTGGCGGGGGAAGCCGGGCTCCTCCGGCGAGCGCCGGATGGAGAGTGGCCGAGAACGTACCAACGGCATCGAGGGTGCGCAACCGGTCCCGTCGGCGGCGTTCCGTAGGCTCCGGCCCGTGGAAGCGGCCTTCTTCGACCTGGACAAGACGGTGATCGCCCGTCCGTCGATGGTCGCGTTCGGCGCCCCACTGCGTCGCGAGGGCCTGGTCTCCCGGCGCCTGCTGCTGCGGGCGCTGTGGGCCCAGCTGATTTACCTCACCCTCGGGGCCGACGAGGTCCGCCTCGAGCGGGTCCGGGACGCCGCGCTGCGGGTCTCCAAGGGCTGGGAGCAGCGCCGGATCTCGGCGATCGTGCGGGAGACGATCACCGAGGTGATCGAGCCCATCGTCTACGCCGAGGCGCTCGAGCTGATGGCCATGCACCGCGAGGCCGGTCGCAAGGTGTTCATCGTGTCGGCCTCACCCGAGGAGATCGTGGCCCCCCTGGCCCAGTACCTCGGCGCCGACGAGGCCATCGCCACCCGGGCGTTCCTCGACGAGCACGGCTGCTACACGGGCGAGGTCGAGCGGTACTGCTACGGGCCCGAGAAGGTCCGGGTGCTGGAGGAGGTTGCGGCGCGCGACGGCATCGACCTCGACGCGTCCTACGCCTACTCCGACTCGGCCACCGATGCCCCGATGCTCGCGGCGGTCGGGCACGCCATCGCCGTGAACCCCGACCGGGAGCTGCTCCGCCTGGCCCGCACCGCCGGCTGGGAGGTCGTGCGCTTCTCCCACCGGGTCCGCCTGCGCGAGCGGGTGGCGTTCCCGTCGGCGACCACGATCGGGGTCGGCACCGGGGTGGCGGCCGCGGTGGGCGGCAGCGCCGCCGTTGGGTGGTGGCTCTGGAACGAGCGCCAGCGGCGGCTGGCGCCGGTGCACGTCCGTGGCCGTCGGAAGGCGGCGGACGCGCTGCGCCGGGCCTCCGATGCCGTCCCGGCGCTCGGGCCTACACGTGCTGGGCCTTCTTGGCGGCCAACCTGGCCAGGTACACGAGTGCGGCGATGAGCAGGAGCTTCTTCATGGACGGCCGAGACTAGGCCCCACGGGCGACAGAACTAGGTTGCGGAGCGGAGGTGTCCGAGCACCTGGTGGGCTCCGCCGCCTTCAAAGCGGTTGGCACGGGCGTTCCCCGTGCGGCGGGTTCGATTCCCGTCCACCTCCGCCAGAGCAGCGGCGGGGTCTCGACGAGGCTCCGCCGCAGCGCTCGGCCGTCCGGCGCCGCGACCCGGTCCCTCACCCGGCCAGCAGATCGCGCACGCCGGCCTCGATGCTCGGGTGGCGCAGCTTGGACAGGGCCCGGGCCTCGATCTGGCGGATGCGCTCCCGGGTGAGCCCGAACGCGTCGCCGACCTCCTCGAGGGTGCGGGGATCACCCCGGTCGAGGCCGTAGCGCAGGCGCAGGACGTCGCGCTCCCGGGGCTCGAGCCCGTCCAGCATCTGGGCGACGGCACCGGGCAGCAGGGCGGCCGCCGCCTGCTCGAACGGGGACGCGGAGGCGGTGTCCTCCACGAGGTCTCCGAGCTCGGCGTCGCCGTCCTCGCGCAGCGGCTCCGACAGCGAGATGGGCTCGATCGCGAACCGCAGCACCTCGCGGACCTTGTCGATGCCGAAGCCGGTCTCGGCCGCGACCTCGGCCTCGGTGGGCGCTCGTTCGAGCTCGGTCTCCAGCCGGCCCCGGGCGCGCTGCACCCGCACGAGCACGTCGCCGGCGTGGACCGGGAGCCGGATGGTCCGTCCCGTGTTCGCGATGCCGCGCGAGATGGCCTGGCGGATCCACCAGGTGGCGTAGGTGGAGAACTTGAAGCCCTTGCGCCAGTCGAACTTCTCGACCGCGTGCATCAGGCCGAGGTTCCCCTCCTGCACCAGGTCGAGCAGCGGCAGGCCGGAGGCCTGGTAGCGCTTGGCGATGGACACGACCAGGCGGAGGTTGGACTCGATGAAGCGCCGCTCGGCCGTCGCGCCCCGCTTCGCCGTGCGTCGCAGCGCGGCTCGCGTCGCCGGTGGCAGCGTGCCGGGCGACTCGAGGGCCGCCCGGGCCTCGACGCCCGCCTCGATGAGCTTGGCCAGGTGGACCTCGTCGCCCTTGGTGAGCAGTGGGTGGCGGCCGATGTCGCGCAGGTAGAGCCGGACGAGGTCCTCGTCGTCTCCTGCACGGTCCGCCATGGCGTCTCCTGTCCCCCGGAGCTGCGGTGAGGGAACGGTACTACTGTCCCGGGATCCGGACCAGGGGTTGAGGAGCACAGCAGTGAGCGACGAGCGCGAGGTCGAGACCGCCATCGTGACCATGACCTTCGATGCCACCGACCCCGATGCCCTGCTCGGTGTGCTGTCGAAGTACGTGGTCCTCACCCGGGGCCAGGACGGCTGTCGCAACGTCGACCTGTGCCTGTCGGTCACCAAGCCCGACCGCTTCGTGATCGTGCAGAAGTGGGAGCACCCCGAGGACCAGCAGCGTCACTTCGACTCCCCGGAGATGGTGGAGATGGCTGCGGCCTGCACCGGCCTGCTGGCGTCGCCCCCGGCCATCGACCTGCTCGAGGGGATCAGCGCGCACGACCTGGCCTGAGCGCGAGTTGTCCGGACAACTCGCTATCCTGCGGGGGACCCCCGGACAAGGAGCCATCGTGCCTCGCACCCCCCGCCCCCTCCTGGCCGCCGCTGCGGCTGCCCTCCTCCTGCTCGGCGCCGCGGCCTGCGGTGATGACGGAGTCGACGAGGCGTCAGCAGCCGAGGTCACGACCACGGCCCCGGAGGCCGCCGATGCTGGGGCAGGCGTGCGCGTCGTGTCCCCGGCCGAGGCCGCCGCGCTGCTCGATGCCGATCCGGCGCCCGCCGTCATCGACGTGCGCACGCCCGAGGAGTTCGAGGCGGGCCACCTCGAGGGGGCCGTGCTCATCGACGTCACCAGCCCGGACTTCGAAGCGCAGGTCGCCGAGCTCGATCGGGACCAGCCCTACGTCCTCTACTGCCGATCGGGAAACCGCTCGGTCACGGCCCGCCAGGTGATGTCCGACCTCGGGTTCACCGACGTCGCCGACATCGGGGGCGGCATCACGGCGTGGGTGGCGGAGGGCCAGCCGGTCGTCACCTGACCGGCCGCGCCGGCGGCACGTGCGTCAGCGCTGCAGGGGGCCCGGGTTGGTGGCCGCGGTGGTCTCGCTGAGCCGGTCGATCTCGGCCCAGCTGAGGTCGTCGCCGTGCCAGAGCTGCTCGAACGCGTCGTCGGCGGTGTCGGTGAAGCCGTACCGGTTGCGGAACGCGTAGAGCCAGCGCTGCCGGCGCACCGGGTACCCGAGGCGGGCCAGGCGGCCGACGGCGGACACCTCCCACGCCGTGCGCTGGGGCACGGTGAGCTCGCTGTCGGGCGGCACGTCGCCGAAGCCGTCGCGCCGGCGATCGGCGGCCCGCAGGAGGTAGCGCCCGAGCACGTCGGTGGCCGCGTCCTCGCTGAACTGGCGGATCCGCTTCGGGTTCTCGAACGCCCCCGACTCCGTGCGGATGTGCACCGGGTCGAGGGACACCAGCTCGGTGCGGCCGAGCGGGGTCGTCTCGTCGACCTCGATGACGATCTGCACGTCGTCGCCCAGGCCCACCTTGCGGGCGAGCTCGTCGGCGAGCGCGGCGATCTCCGCGCTGTCGAAGTCGACCATGGTGAAGGTCGACGGGTCGACCGTCGTGGGCATCAGGCGCTCGCCGTCTCGTTCGCCTCGCGAGCCAGGCGCGACCGCTCCTCGACCTCGGACTTGGCCTCGCGGGACAGCTCGGCGATCTCCTCCATCTCGGCGTCGTCGAAGCCGGCGAGCTCGCGGAAGCGGCGGGCCAGGTGGACCGGGCTCTCCTCGTCCTCGCCACGGAAGCCGCCGAAGGAGAACAGCTTGTCGACGACCCGCTGGAACTCGAGCGCCCGCTTCTGGCGGTCCTTGTCGTTGACGGTCAGCTTGCGGAGCCAGTCCGAGCCCATCTTCACGTGGGTGACCTCGTCGGCGAGCATCCAGTCCTCGCAGAACTCCAGCACCGGGTCCCCGGCCAGGTCGCCGAACTCCTTCATGGTGTTGAAGACGTCGATGGCCAGGCCCTCGAGGGCCCGGTTCACGCCGGTGAGGCGCAGCACGGGGTCCGGGTTGCACGCGGCCTGGAACAGGAAGGCGTTCTCGCCGAACTCGCCGATCTCGGTGCCCATCCACTCGCTGAGCTTCACGGAGATCTCGCAGTGGCGGGCCTCGTCCCAGCACTGGCGGGCCATGTCGAGCTTGAGCTCGAAGGGCACCTCTTCGTCGTCGAGCTTCCCGGTGGCGCCGACCTCGAAGTCGTAGCAGGTGCGACCGGCACCCTCGAGCGCCTGGATCTCGCCCACGAAGATGCCGTGCATCAGGGCGCGGGCGGCGTCGGGCGCGTCGGCACGGTCGGGCCGGAGCCGGCCGTTGCCACGGTTGGCGGCCTCGCTGCCGTTCCGCGGGTCCTGGATCCGGTCCATCATGTCGGCCCGCTCGAAGCGGTCGTCACGGGCCAGCTCCTCGGGCGTGAGCAGCTTCTTCATGGTGTGTGTCCCCCTGGGTTCGAAGTGGTGTTCGTCTACGCGACCGTGAGGCGAGCGGGGTCGCCGGACAGGTCGTAGGCATCGCCGATGGTGCCCGGGCCGCAGATGCCCCCGGCGGCGACGAGCAGCTTCTCGAGCTTGGCCTGGTGGTCGGCGGCGCGCTGGACCTCTTCGTCGCTCTGGATCAGCGAGGTCAGCATGAGCGTGCCGTCGCGCCAGTCCTCCATCTCGTCCTGGAGCGCGAACTTCAGCGAGCGGATGGTGGGCGCGTCGGTGATCGTCGAGGTGTTGTTCAGGTGGTACGTGTAGGCCGCCACCTTGTGCGGGATGAGCACCCGGTAGACGCCGACCAGCTTCTCGATGGTCTGGTCGTGCTCGCCCGGCTCGGCGACGGCATCCATGAAGGCCTCGACCTCGGGGCTCGCCGGGCCGGTGAGCCGCTCGGGGTTCATCTCGCGCAGCTCGGGCAGGCGCTTGTGCCACAGGTCGGCGTGCCAGGCGTGGTGGTAGCAGTGCGTGCCGAGGCGCATCTTGATGTCGAGCTCGGGCACGGTGGCGACCCAGCCGCCGAGCGCCTCGAACAGCTTCATCTCGATCCACTTGTACTGGCCCACGCGGGCCGCGGTCTCCTCGACGCTGAACGCGCCGGGCAGCTCCCGGCGGTCCCACGGTGCGAACGGTGCTCTCGGCTTCTTGGAATCGGCCAACTGGTCCCCCTGTGACTCGGCCCCTGTGCGATAACGATCGCTATCCCACCCTACGTCACCTGACCAGCCGGTCAAGGGGCCTCGCCTCCGGCGACCTCGAGTCGCTCGGCTGCGCCTCACGACTCGGGGCGTTCCCCGGGCCCGTTCGATCAGGTGGCGAGGACGTCGCCGTAGGCGCTCTCGACGTGCTCGGTGCGGTCGAGGCCGGTGGTCTCCGCCGTCTCGTCGACCCGCAGTCCGATGGTGGCGGCGAGCGCCTTGGCCAGGATCGTCGTGACCACGAAGGAGAAGACCAGCACCACGACGATGGAGATCACCTGCTCGACCAGCAGCTCGGCGCCGCCGCCGAAGAGCAGGCCCTCGTGCTCGGGTCCACCCCCGATGATGCCGGCGTCGGCGAAGAAGCCGATGAGCACCCCGCCCACGATGCCGCCGACCATGTGGACCCCGACCACGTCGAGGCTGTCGTCGTACCCGAGGCGGTACTTCAGCTGGATGGCGGCGTAGCAGCACACGCCGGCCGCGGCGCCGAACGCGATGCCGGCGAGGCCGCCGACGTAGGCCGCGGCCGGCGTGATCGCGACCAACCCGGCGACCACGCCCGAGCAGGCGCCGAGCACCGTGAAGTGCCCGTCCCTGACCCGCTCGACGAGGAGCCAGGCGAACATGCCGGCGGAGGCGGCGAGGAACGTGTTCATCAGCGCGGTCGCCCCGAGGGCGCTGTTGCCGTCGCCGAGTCCGGTGCCGCCGGCGTTGAACCCGAACCAGCCGAACCAGAGGATGCCCGTGCCGAGCAGGACGAGCGGGAGGTTGTGGGGGACCATGGCCTCGCCGGGCCAGCCGATCCGCTTGCCGAGCACGAGCACCATCGCCAGGGCCGCGGCGCCGGCGTTGATGTGGATGGCGGTGCCCCCGGCGAAGTCGAGCGAGCCGCGGGCGCCGAGCCAACCGATGAGGTCGCCGGTCTCGGCGTCGAGCCCGTAGATCCAGTACACGACCGGGACGTAGACGATCAGGCTCCAGAGCGGCACGAACACGGCCCAGGCGGAGAACCGCATGCGGTCGGCGACGGCGCCGCTGATCAGGGCCGGGGTGATGGCGGCGAAGGTCATGAGGAACGCGGTGGCGAGCAGGCCGTCGCCGTCGAGGCCCTTCAGCCCGATGTTGTCGAAGCCCCCGATGAGTCCGTTGGACCCGGATCCGCTGAGCGAGGCGCCGACGGTGACCCACAGCAGCGGGATCACGGCGAGGCAGTACAGGTTCATCAGCAGCATGTTCAGCACGTTCTTCGAGCGCACCATGCCGCCGTAGAACAGCGCCAGGCCCGGCACCATGAACAGCACCAGCGCGGTCGACATCAGCACCCAGGCGTCGCCACCATCCATCTGCGCTCGCTCCTCGCTCGGTGCGCAGCGACAGCCGCCGCACAGTTCGGCGTCACGTTGGCGAAAGGGTGTGTCCCGGTGGCTTCCCGGGTGTTTCGGCAGTGTGAACGTCAGGAGGTGCGGTCGGCGCCGTAGAGGTCGTGCAGCTGCTGCCCGACGTCGGCGAGCTCGTGCCGGACCTCCTCGGGCGAGGTGACGTGGAGCCAGCCGCCGAGGCCGGCCAGCTCGCCGGCGATGGACCGGCTGCTGTGGCCGCGGATGACGACCTCGACGCCCCCGGGCCCCGGGCCGCCGACGTCGAGCCGGGATCCGAGGATCCACCGCAGGATCTCGATGCGCTCCGGATCGGCGACGGCCCGGACCTCGATGGACGTGCCTCCCCGGTCGATGGACTCGGCGATGGCCCGCCACTCCTCGGCCAGGTCGAAGCCGTCCGGCCGCGCCGCCGGCAGGTCCGTGCGGACGACGTCGGTGACCCGGTCGACCCGGAAGGTGCGCTGGCCGCGGTCGGTGCCGGCGACCAGGTACCACGACGGCCCCTTGGCGACGACGCCGAGCGGGTGGACCGTCCGCGACGAGCTGCGTCCGTCTCGGGCGACGTAGCCGAGCTGGACCTGCACGCCGTCGATCACCGCCTGCTGGAGGGGGTCGAGGAAGGCGGGCACGGTCGCGTCGCTCGCCCGGCCCCACGCGACGTTGTCGACGTGGAGCGAGGCGGCCGCCGACTGGGCCTCGACCCGGAACGGCTCCGGCAGCGCGCCGACCAGCTTGCGCAGCGCCGACCGCACGGCCGGGGCCCCGCCCGATGCCGGTCCGGCGACGAGGAACAGCGCCCGGGCCTCGGCGGCGGTGAGCCCGCTGAGGTCGGTGCGGGCGCCACCGACCAGCCGCCAGCCGCCGCCCCGCCCGGGCTGGGAGTACACCGGGATGCCGGCCAGCCCCAGGGCCTCCAGGTCCCGGCGGGCGGTGCGCTCCGAGATCTCGAGCTCGTCGGCCACCTCGCGCGCCGTGACCCGACCGCGTTGCTGGAGCAGGAGGAGGACGGCGACGAGGCGGTCGGCACGCATGCGGAGATGTTCGCAGAGAAACTGGCCACAACGTGACCGGTTTCGGCGCGGATGCTGCACCCATGGAACCCACCACTGCCACCACGACCACCCCGGCGCCCTTCGGCGTCGACGATCCCCGCCACGTCTTCGGACGTGCCGTCGCCGTGGGCACGGCGACGGTCGCCGCGGTCCGTCCCGACCAGCTCGACGGTCCGACCCCGTGCTCGGAGATGGACGTGCGCCACCTCCTCGGCCACCTCGTCTCCGTCCTCGACCGCGTCGCGGCCCTCGGGCGGGGCGAGGACCCCTTCGCCGTCGTCGAGTCGGCCGACCACGACGACTGGCCTGGCGCCTGGACGGCAGCCGCGCACCGCGTGCAGGCGGCCTGGACCGGTGACGACGTGCTCGCCCGCCCCATGGCGCTGCCGTGGCAGCAGGGCACGGGGGCCGACATCCTCCTCGGCTACGTCAACGAGGTCGTCGTCCACACGTGGGACCTGGCGATGGCCACCGGCCAGCGCCCGCGGTGGGACGACGACGTCGTCGACGTCGCGCTCGAGCGGATGCCCGCCCTCCCGGCCGAGGACCGCCTCGCCATGTTCGAGCAGATCTCCGCCGACATGGGTCTGCCCGAGGTCGGCGTCCCCTTCGCCGAGGCCGTGCCCGTCCGCGCCGATGCGGCGGCGATCGACCGGCTCGTCGCCTGGAACGGCCGCGATCCGCGCTGGGAGCCGTCCCGAGGCTGAGCGCCGGCGGCGCCCGTAGGTTGGAGGGGTGACCCGACCTGCCGTCGTCCTGCTCTCCGGTGGCCTCGACTCGGCCACCTGCCTGGCGATCGCCGCCGACGAGGGCTTGGCGCCCCACGCGATGAGCTTCCGCTACGGCCAGGCCCACACCGCCGAGCTCGACGCCGCCCGTCGGGTGGCCTCCGCCCTCGGAGCGGTCGAGCACCGCGTCGTGGACATCGACCTCGCGGCCTTCGGCGGATCGTCGCTGCTCGGCGACGGCGAGATCCCGAAGGGGCGCGAGGAGATCGGCGAGGGCATCCCGTCCACCTACGTGCCGGCGCGCAACACCGTCTTCCTCGCCTACGCGCTCGCGTGGGCCGAGGTGCTCGGGGCCAACGACATCTTCATCGGGGTCAACGCCCTCGACTACTCGGGCTACCCGGACTGCCGGCCCGAGTTCATCGCGGCGTTCGAGGCGGCCGCCAACGCCGGCACCCGCACGGGCACCGAGGGGGACGGCTACCGGATCCGGGCACCGCTGATCGACCTGACCAAGGCCGAGATCATCCGCCTCGGCACCGGGCTCGGCGTGGACTACGCCATGACCGTCACCTGCTACGACGCCACGCCGGAGGGGGCGTGCGGCGAGTGCGACGCGTGCATGCTCCGCCGGCGCGGCTTCGAGGAGGCCGGCGTACCCGACCCCACGTCGTACCGGCCATGAGCACCTACGCCGTCAAGGAGGTGTTCCGCACCCTGCAGGGGGAGGGGCGCCAGGCCGGGCGCGCCGCGGTGTTCCTGAGGTTCTCCCGCTGCAACCTGTGGTCGGGGCACGAGCGCGACCGCGCCACGGCCGTGTGCCGGTTCTGCGACACCGACTTCGTCGGCACCGACGGGCCCGGGGGCGGGGTGTTCCGCGGCGCAGGGGCGCTGGCCGCCCACGTCGCCGCGACGTGGGGGGAGGGGCGCGACCACCGCTTCGTCGTGTGCACCGGCGGCGAGCCGGCGCTCCAGCTCGACGAGGAGCTGGTCGAGGCCCTGCACGCGGAGGGCTTCGAGGTCGCGGTGGAGACCAACGGGACGCTCCCGCTGGCCCCGGGCATCGACTGGGTCTGCGTGAGCCCGAAGGCCGGCACCGAGCTCGTTGTGACGGCGGGCGACGAGCTCAAGGTCGTGTGGCCCCAGGACGGCACCGACCTCGACGCCCTCGAGGCGCTCGACTTCGAGCACCTCCTGGTCTCGCCCATGGACGGCCCGGACCGGGCGGCGGCCACGGCGGCGGCCGTCGCACTCTGCCTCGAGCGGCCCCGGTGGCGCCTCAGCCTGCAGACCCACAAGGTCCTCGGCATCCCGTGAGGCCCTGAGCGGATGGGTCACGTCCTCTCGTGACCCGGTGGGCGGCTTCGCCGCCGGAGGGCACTGTGCTCATGGGTCGCCTCGCCTTCGGCTCCGCTCCGGCGGAAGAAAAACATTGCGAACGCGTGACAAACGGTCATGTTGCTGTTATGTTGGTTCCTGGGCGGCACCTTCAGATGAGGAGCTGACATGGACACGGTCACCGGACATCCGCTGTACGACGCAGCCGGGAACAAGCTGGGCAAGATCGTCGACGTGCTCGGCCTCTACGGGGGCGCCGACGACATCGGCTGGCTGGCCGTCAAGGTCGGCCTCCGTGGCACCAAGCTGGTGCCCAACACCGGTGTCGAGCCCGGCGAGGACGGCTTCACCACGCCGTTCACGAAGGAACAGATCACCAGCGCCCCGAAGGTCCCGCCGCACTTCGAGCCGGCCGGCGACGACCGCGAGGCGCTCCTGTCCCACTACGGCGTCCGGTTGGCTGGCCTGTGACCCCGTAGGGACCCGGTGCCCCCGATCGCGCTGGTCGGGGGGCACCGGGGTGCTCTTCATCAACAGAGACGGTGACGACCCGGTGCCTGGCGCCGGGTCGTCGTCGTGTGCGGGCGATGCCAGACTCGGGTCGTGCAGCACCCGGGCGGGCTCCCCGCGGCGAGCATCGACGACGCCATCGCGCGCATGGACCGGATCATCGCCCGGTGCGCGGAGACCGGCGACGCGCGTGGGTGGTTCGCCGTCGTGTACCGAGCGGTCACGGCGCGGGTGCGCGACGGGATCGCTGAGGGTGCCTTCGACGACGGCGAGCGCATGGAGGCCTTCGACGTCCGCTTCGCCGGGCTCTGGCTCGACGCCTTCGACGCGTGGGACCGCGCCGCCCCGGTCTCGCAGTCGTGGGCGTGCTCCTTCGCGGCAGCCGAGCGACCCGGCCTGATCCTGCAGCACCTGCTGCTCGGCATGAACGCCCACATCAACCTCGATCTCGGGCTGGCGGCGGCGCAGACGTGCCCCGGCCCCGGGGTCGTCGAGCTGCGGGACGACTTCGAGCGGATCAACGACGTCCTGGCCGAGCTGGTGGATGCGATGCAGGACGCCATCGGCGAGGTCTCGCCGATGGCGCGCGTGCTCGACCTCGTCGGGCTCCGGTTGGACGAGGCCATCGTGAGCTTCTCGCTCGGCCAGGCCCGGGCGCGGTCGTGGCGCTTCGCCGAGGAGCTCGCCTGCGCCGACCTGGCTCCCACGCTGGTGGGCGAGCGCGACCTCGCGGTGGCGGGATACGGCGCCCGGCTGGCCCGCCCCGGCTGGGCCATGCGCTGCGTCCTGCCGATCGCCCGGTGGCGGGAGGAGCCCGACCTCGCCCGGGTGGCCGGCCTGCTCCGGGCCCGAGGTGCCGACGTCGCCCTCTGACCAACGCCGGGATCGGAGTCGCCGAGGTCCCGAGGGCCTCTCTACCGTGGCCGCCGTGCCCGATCGCCCCCGCCAGTACCGACAGAGCCGCTTCGTGCGTCCCCCGGGCGCGTGCGAGGTCATCCTCGTGCGCCACGGTGAGTCCCAGCCTGCCGACCCCGATGCCCCGTTCCCGCTGGTCGACGGCCAGGGCGACCCGCCGCTCCACGAGCCCGACGGGGTCGAGCAGGCCCGGTTGGCGTGCGAGCGCCTGCTGGCCTCCGGTGAGGAGTTCGCCGCCGTCTACGTGACCACGCTGCAGCGGACCCGCCAGACCGCCCAGGTGCTGGTCGACCGCCTCGGCGTGGAGCCCGTGGTCGAACCCGACCTGCGGGAGGTGCACCTCGGCGAGTGGGAGGGCGGCCTGTTCCGCAAGAAGGTGGCCGAGGGCGACCCGATCGCCGAGCAGATGTACGTGGAGCAGCGCTGGGATGTGATCCCAGGTGCGGAGTCCATCGAGGAGTTCGGCGGCCGCATCCGCCGGGCCCTCGACGGCATCGCCCGGACCCACCCGGACCAGACCGTGGCCGTGTTCACCCACGGCGGGGTCATCGGTCAGGTCGTCGCCGAGGCCACCGGCGCCCGGGGCTTCGCCTTCACCGGGTCGGACAACTGTGGGATCACCCACGTCGTGATCGCCAACGACCGCTGGATCATCCGGACCTGGAACGACACCAGCCACCTCACCCCGCGCTTCACCCACGACCCCGAGCCGCTCATCTGAGTCCATCGGGGCTTCCTCGCTTCGCTGCGGGGAGCCCCCACGTTGCACGGAGCAGGGGAGCGTCCTTCCGGTCGCTCCGCTGGCGCTGCGCTACCTGCGGTCCCGACCGCCCTCGCTCCGCTGCGGGGAGCCCCCACGTTGCACGGAGCAGGGGAGCGTCCTTCCGGTCGCTCCGCTGGCGCTGCGCTACCTGCGGTCCCGACCGCCCTCGCTCCGCTGCGGGGAGCCCCCACGTTGCACGGAGCAGGGGAGCGCGGGCACAGTCGCTCCGCTGGCGCTCCGCTACCCCGAGGTCGTCCCCATGGAGCTGTTCAAGGAGTTCGGGTTCGAGTCGGCGCACTCGCTGCCGAACGTGCCCGAGGGCCACAAGTGCGCCCGCCTGCACGGCCACAGCTTCCGCGTGCGGGTCACGGTCGAGGGCCGGGTGGGCGACGACACCGGTTGGGTCATGGACTTCGCCGACCTGAAGGCGGCGGTGCAGCCCACCATCGACGCGCTCGACCACCGCCTCCTCAACGACATCGAGGGGTTGGAGAACCCCACGAGCGAGGTGCTGGCGAGGTGGATCTGGGATCGGATCGGGCCCGGTCTCCCGGGCCTCGCCGCCGTCGAGGTCCGCGAGACCTGCACCAGCGGCTGCACGTACCGGGGTCTTCCGTAACCTGGCGCCGATGAGCGACGCCCCCGACGACGACCTCACCCTCCTCGGCCAGCCGACCCGCGGCCCGGTGGAGCACGTCGAGACCTTCCCCGCGCCCGAGGGCTGCACCCGGGTCGTGTTCTCCACCGACGAGGTGGCGTCGCTGTGCCCGGTCACCCGCCAACCCGACATCTCTTCGGTGCGGATCGACTACGTGCCCGACCAGCGCTGCATCGAGTCCAAGTCGCTGAAGCTGTTCCTGTGGGGCTTCCGGGACCGCCACGTGTTCGCCGAGGCCCTCGCCGTGGAGATCGCGGACGAGGTGTGGCACACCGTGCAGCCGAAGTCGGTCGACGTGGTGGTGACCCAGCACGTGCGCGGCGGGATCGTCACCGAGACCCACTCGTCCCGTCCCCGCCCCTAGCTTCTGGCAGCGGCTGCGGAACGTGTTCCGTGGTCGCAGCCAGAACCTCCTCAGCTGAGCAGGGCGCGCAGCTCGTCGACGGCCTCGGCCGGGTCGCGCACCTGGATCGCCTGCATCCCGGCTGCGAGCGCGCCCGCGCAGTTCCCCGGGTGGTCGTCGAGCATCACGGCGCGGGAGGGCTCGATGCCACCGAGGCGCGCCAGCGCGAGCAGGTAGATCTCCGGGTTGGGCTTGCGCAGGCCGACCTCGGAGGAGTCGAGGACGTCGTCGAACAGGTCGTCCAGGGGCAGCAGCGGGCGCCACGAGTCCCGGCCCTCGGCGATGTTGTTGGTGAGCAGGGAGGTGCGGTAGCCGTCGGCGCGCAGCGTCCGGGCCGCGTCGACCATGACGTCGTACACCTCCAGGTCGCCGAGCATCCCGGCCATGAACGACAGGTCCAGGCCCATCCCGGCCTCCTCGGCCCGGGCCATCGTGTCGGTGGCCCAGTCCAGGATGCCGATCTCGCCCCGCTCGGCCCGGTGCCAGGCGTGGTCGCTGTCCTCGGCGTAGGGCCCGAGGAGGAACTCGAGGAACTCGTCCTCGGTCATCCCGTGCCCGTCGGCGTGGCGGGCGATGGCATCGAAGGCCGAGCTCACCATCACCCCGGAGAAGTCGAAGACGACGGCGTCGAAGCGGCGGTCCGTCGAGGAGGGCACGGCCGGAGGTTAGGGCGACGTCGGCGCTGGCCGCTCGTAGCACCTGCGGGGACAGGTCACGTCGTCACGCAACTCAGCTTGGCGGCTTCGCCGCCGTAGGGCACCGTGCCCATGGGTCGCCTCGCCTGTCGGCTCGGCTCCTTAGCCTCACGGGATCGTCACCACCAGTCCCAGCCCCGTCCGCATCGTGGTGGCCGGCAGCGTCGCCCTGACCACCACGGTCGTGCCCGCCTTCCTGACCGGCGCGCTCTCGGGACGGATCGGCGACGACCTGGGCTTCGGCGGCGGTGGGGCCGGCGCGGCCGTGGCTGCGTTCTTCGTGGGGGCCGGGATCTTCGCGGTCCCGATGGGACGGGTGACCGAGCGCATCGGCCCGACCCGGGCCCTGCGCGCAGGCGCGCTGGTCAGTGCGGCCGCGGCCCTCGGCATCGCCGCGTTCGCGTCGAGCCTCTGGCAGCTCGTCGTGCTGCTGATCGTGGCCGGATCCGCCGTCGGTCTGGTGGACACGGGGGCGGCTCGCGCCTTCGGCGACTCGGTCCCCTCGACCCGGCACGGCATCGCGTTCGGCGCCAAGGAGGCGAGCGTGCCGGCCGCGTCCCTCGCCGCCGGGCTCTCGATCCCGATCCTGGCCGAGCAGCTCGGGTGGCGATCGGCCTTCGTCGCAGGCGCGCTGCTGGCGCCGCTCGTGTGGGTGCTCGTGCCGCGCCTGGCCGCCGACCGGCCCCCATCGCGCGATGGCCGCGGCGGCGACAGCCGACGAGGTCCCCTCGTGCTCTTCGCCGGTGGCGTCGCCCTCGGGGTCGGTGCCGCCACGGCGGCGTCGACCCTCCTCGTGCCGGCCATCGAGGACCGCGGCTGGGACGAGGCGGACGCCGGGCTCCTGCTCGCGGTCGCCAGCAGCGCGAGCATCGCGGTGCGCCTCGCCGCCGGCAGCCGTGGCGACCGTCGGCCGCTCAGCACCTGGGCGATGGTGGCCACGTTGCTCACGGTCGGGGCGGGCGGTGCGGTGCTGCTCGCCACGACGTCGGCCGGTCCGGCAGGTGTGCTGGGCGCAATCGCCGTCATCGGCGGTGGCTGGGGGTGGACCGGCCTGGCGTTCCAGACGGCCGTCCGCGTCGGACGCGACCGGCCCGCGGCCGCGGCGGGCCTCGTGCTCACAGGTCTGTCGGTCGGGGGCGCGGTCGGACCGGCGGCGTTCGGTGCCATCGCATCTGCGCTCTCGTACTCGGCGGCGTGGGCCGCCGCGGCTGCGGCGCTGCTCGGCGGTGCGGCCGCCATCCTCGCGTCGAAGCACTGGCTCGAGTCCGGGAGCGCGCGGGGGCAGCCGACCGGCGCGCGATGATGCCGCCCATGGCTCTGGACCCGCAGGCGAAGGCACTCCTCGACGCACTGGCGCAGATGGAGGCGCCGCCCATCCTCGAGTCGGAACCGGCGGAGGTGCGGGAGGCGATGGCGGCCCTCGGGTCCATGTCCGATGCGGCCGGCGAGGAGGTGCGCGAGGTCGTCGAGCAGACGATCCCCGGCCCGGGCGGCGACCTGCGGGTGCGGATCTACACGCCGGTGCTGGCGACCGAGGGCGCCCCGCAGGCGTGCCTCGTCTGGTACCACGGCGGCGGCTGGGTCATCGGCGACCTCGACACCACCGACGGGGTGTGCCGGGCGCTGTGCGGACGCTCCGCCGCCACGGTCATCTCCGTGGACTACCGGCTCGCCCCGGAGCACCCGTACCCCGCGGCGCTGGACGACGCCGAAGCCGCCTTCGACTGGGTGCGCGACCACGCCGACGACCTCTACCTCGCGCCGGACCGCATCGCGGTCGGTGGCGACTCGGCGGGCGGCAACCTCGCCGCGCTCGTCGCCCAGTCCCGACGGGGCCAGGTCGCGTTCCAGCTGCTGGTGTACCCGGCCACCGACCTCACCAACTCGCACCCGTCGCACGAGGAGAACGCCGAGGGCTACCTGCTGACGCGGGACCACATGATCTGGTTCGCCCAGCACTACCTCGGCGACCACGACCGGACCGACCCGCGGGTGTCGCCGCTGCACGCCGACGACCTGTCCGGGCTGGCCCCGGCCTTCGTGCTCACCGCCGAGTTCGATCCCCTCCGCGACGAGGGCGAGGCGTACGCAGCCCGGATGGCCGATGCCGGCGTCGAGGTCACGACCCGCCGCTACGACGGCATGATCCACGCCTTCTTCCAGCTGAACGGCGCCATCGACCGGGCGAACGACGCCCTCGACGACGCCGCCGCAGCCCTCACGAGGGCGCTGACGTGAGGCACCGGGTGGCGGCCCTCGCCGTCGCGCTGGTCCTCGCCCTCGGGGCGTGCGAGTCCGACCAGGACCCGGGCATCGACCCCGGCGTCACGGACGGCCCCGCGCAGACGTCGGACACCCTCGGCGCCTGCCCGCCCGGTGGACCCGACGAGACGACCCCGCCGGCGGGGTGCCTCGGACCGGACGGGTCGGTCCTGCGCCCCTGAACCGGGTGCGCCCGGGGTGCTCAGGGGCGGAACGCGTCGACGACCGCGGCCCGCCAGGCGATGAGGGCGGGGTAGCACTCGGCGGTGGACTTGCCGAGCCGCACGACCACGAGGTCCAGGCCCGGGCACACCAGGATCGACTGCCCCTCGTAGCCGTTGGCCCAGAACGTGCCGAGGTCGTCGCCGACCACCCACCACTGGGCGCCGTAGAGGCGGCCGTCCACCGGGTCGATCGAACGGGGCCGGCGCCCGTGGTCGACCCATCCCTCGGGAAGCAGCCGGGCGCCGTCCCACACGCCGTCGCGCAGGTAGAGGTACCCGAAGCGGGCCATGTCGCGCGCTGTGGCCCAGAGATAGGACGACGCCACCCACGTGCCGGCCTCGTCGAAGCGGGGGTCGGCGCTGCGCATGCCGATCGGGTCGAAGAGCCGCTCGTGGAGGAGGCGCCGGGACGGCGCCTCGCCCCCGAGGGTGCGGGCCACGATGCCCGAGACGATGTTGCTGGTGCCCGACGAGTAGTTGAAGACGGTGCCCGGATCGTGGGCGAGCGGTCGCGACGCCGCGAAGCCGGCCACGTCGGACGCGCCGGAGCCGAAGAGCATCTCGATGACGTGGGAGACCGCGCCGGCCTCGTCGTCGGGCGCGTAGTCCTCGGCGAAGTCGAGGCCGTCGCGCATGGCGAGCAGGTGCTCGAGGGTGATCGCCGCGCGGGGATCGCCCTCGCCCCACTGCGGCACCGGCGCGGGCTCGTCGGGGTGCAGTCGCCCCTCATCGACGAGCATCCCCACGACCGCGTGCAGCATCGACTTGGCCATGGACCACGAGAGCAGCGGCGTGGTGGCGTCCACCGGATCGCCGGTGACCTCGCCCCAGGCGTCGGTCCGGTCCCCGTAGCGCTCGGCCACCAGCCGGCCGCCCTGCACCACCACGACGGCGCGGGTGCGGCCGTGACCGCTGTCGGGATCCATGACCGAGTCGAGCAGCGGGGCCAGCCGGCCGTCGGTCGGATCGTCCCCGGCCGGCCACTCCTCGGTCGGCCACGGCACGCCCTCGGGCTGGCGCGGCAGCGGGACGAGGGGTCGGTCGGCGACGTCGTCGAGCAGGCTCACACCCGAAGTGTGGCTGCCGGCGGCCTACCGCGCGGTGTCAGCGGCCGTCGCGGATGTAGCCCACCAGCTGCTGGGCCTCGGTGGCCAGCTCGTCGATGCGGGCCTTGACCACGTCGCCGATGCTGATGATGCCGCAGAGCTCGCCGTCGGCGACCACGGGCAGGTGGCGGAACCGACCGGTCGTCATCGTGGTCATGAGCTCCTCCACCCCGGAGCGGCCGGTGCAGGTCGACACGTCGGTGGCCATGAGATCCCGCACCCGGCGCTGCAGCACCTCGGCCCCCTCGCTGAGGCCGCGGACGACGTCGCGCTCGGACAGGATCCCCTCCACGGAGCGTCCGTCGCTGGAGACGACGAGCGCCCCAACGTTGTGCGTCGCCAGCTCGGCGACGGCCTCGGCGACCGTCGCGTCCGGGGCGACCGTCGCGACTGCTCTTCCCTTGGCTTCCAGGATCTGGTCGACCAGCACCCCACACCTCCCCTTGGTGTTCTCGTCCCAGTGTCCCACAAGGCGGTGACCTCGTGGCGGCGGTTCAGCGACCGTTCCGTGACACGTGCTGGTGGTCGGCGCCCGACGCCCAGCGTCCGCCCCACCCCCAGCCCAGCCGGTCGGCGGCGTCGATGACGGCGCTGCCCTCGACGAGCATCCCCGGCCGGACGTCGGTGCGGTCGAGGTAGGCGCCGCCGGAGGGCGGATCGATCCGGTCACCCCGCACGGAGGGGTTCCGCACCGGGTTGACGTCGATCGCCCGGCCGTACGCGTGCTGGGACCACGTGGTCGTGCCGGCCACGGCCCGGCAGTTGAATGCGGAGGTGTTGTCGGCGGCCATCGATGCGTCGTCGTCACCGCCGAACTCGTCCACCGGGTGGGCCTGGGTGATCGGGAACCGGCTGCCGTGCGCGGCGCGCACCAGCACGGCGACGTCGGGCACGACGTCGCGGTGCACGATGAGGACGCCGCGCCCGATGCTGCCGTCGGGTCGGAAGTGCGGGAACGTGACGGCGCGCAGGTCGGCGGGGCCCACCGGGCACCCGGGCCGCCACGAGGCGGTGAGCGGGTACGGCGTGCCCGGCCCCACGGCCTCGACGCGCACATCCGGCAGACCGAGCCCGGTCGCCCGGCGGTGCAGCTCGTCGCTGGCCGCCAGGTGGGAGGCGAGGGCGACGTCACCGAGGGCGGGCAGGCGCTCGACCCAGAACGACCGACCGGCGGGGTCGGGGGCACGACCGAGGATCTCGTCGTACAGGGCGTCGACGCGCTGGCGGCGGGACTCGACCGACCCGTAGAAGGCGTCGGCGACGCTCGTGCGGCTCAGCCCGGCGCGCAGCTGGTCCAGCCACTGCTGCCGGCCACCCGGATCGGGGGCGCGCTCGAGCAGCCGGGCGTACAGCGAGTCGACGTAGTCGCCGTCGCGCCCGCCGACGACGCCGTAGTACTCGTCGGATCCGTAGAAGCCGGCGGCCACGGCCTCGAGGGTGCGGCCGCGCCGGAGCTGGTCGAGCCAGTAGGCCTGCCCGCCCGGCTCGGGTGCCCGCCCCAGCACGTCGCGGTAGAGGTCGTCGATGCGCACCCCCGCCCACTCGGGTGACAGGGCGAGCCGCCCGGTCAGGGCAGCAGGGCCGGCGACGTGCACGACGTGGGCGAGCTCGGTGGCCTCGGCTCCGGTGGCCGGCCGCCCGAGGAACAGCTCGTGCACCCGTTGCACGTAGGCGTGGGTGGGCCCCGGGCCGAGCGAGCCCGGGTCGGTGGGTGCGTCCTCGGCGGCGACGGGCAGGGCGCCGGCGGTGGTACCCAGCACGACGGCGACGACGAAGGCCCCCAGCCCCCGCCGCACCCGGGACCGAGGTCGGGGGAGCGGCACGACGCCAGCCTCGCGCATCGCAGGACCCCGTGGTGCGCCGACGGGCTGTGGCAGCCTGCGACGGTGAGCAAGCCCCTGGCGCTTCGGTTCGTGACGTCCGCCGACCGCCTCGACACCCTCCCGCCGACCACGGCCGAGGTCACCGTCGTGGGTCGGTCCAACGTGGGCAAGTCGTCGCTGCTCAACGCGCTCGCCAACCGCCGGGACCTGGCCAAGACGTCGAAGACCCCGGGCCGCACCCAGCTGCTGAACTGCTTCGAGCTGGAGCCGCACGACTCGGCCGAGGGCACCTTCGTGGACTGCCCCGGCTACGGCTACGCCAAGACGCCGAAGTCGGTGCGCCGGGGCTTCCAGCCGATGATCGAGGGCTACCTGCTCGGACGGGAGGAGCTGCGCATGGTGGGCGTCCTCGTCGACGGGGAGATCGGCCCCACCAAGCTGGACGTGCAGCTGCTGGAGTGGCTCCGCCACCACGACGTGCCCCACACCGTCATCGCCACCAAGCACGACAAGGTGAAGTCCAAGGCGCGGGAGCGCCGCAAGCGGGACCTGGCCGAGGGATGCGGGGTCGAGAAGGGCGACGTGCTCTGGGTGTCGGCGCACAACGGCGTGAACGTCGACGTCCTCCGCGATCGGATCCGGGGCTGGTTGGCGTCGTGACGAGCACCAGCGAGCGCGCGCCGCGGGCCGACGCCCGGTTCTTCCCGGGCTGGATCGTCGTCGGCGCTGCCTTCGTGCTCCTCATGGCCAACTCGGGGTTCATCTTCTACGGCCAGGCCGTCTACCTCGACGCCCTCACCGACGAGCGCGGCTTCTCGACCGGCGCGGCGTCGCTCGGCCAATCCCTCGTGTTCGTGGTGGGCGGGCTGGTCGGACCGCGGGTCGGCAAGCTCATCACCGACCGGGACGTGCGCGTCGTGGTGCTCGGCGGGCTGGTCACCTCCTGGGTGGCGGTGGTGCTCCTCGGCCGGGTGGAGGAGCTCTGGCAGCTCTACGCCGTCAACGTCCTGCTGGGTGTGGGCTTCAGCGCCGCCGGTCTGGTGCCGGCGACGACGGTCGTCACCCGCTGGTTCGAGACCAGGCGATCGGTGGCGTTGGCCATCGCGTCAACCGGGCTGTCCGTCGGCGGCCTCACCTTCACCCAGCTCGTCGCCTGGTGGATCCGGCGCGACGGCCTCGAGCTGGCCACGCCGTGGCTGGTCGTCGTGTGGGCCGCCTGCACCCTGCCGGTCGTGCCGCTGCTGTGGCCGACGCCCGAGCACCGGGGGGTGCTCGCCTCCGGCGCGGTGGCCGGTTCGGTCGCCATGGGGGTCGCCTACGAGATCGCGGTGCGGTCCCGGTTCTTCACCATGGTCACCGCCGGCTACGTGCTGGTGCTCGGCATGCAGGTCGGGGGGATCACCCACCTGGTCAAGCTCGGCAACGAGCGGGCGGGCGACGGCACCGGCGGGCAGCTCATCGCCGGGCTCACGATCGCCAGCGTCGTGGCGCGCCTCATCGGCGGCGTCGTCGCCGACAAGCAGCCGCTCGTGCGCCTCGCCGTCGGGTTCGCCGCCACCCAGGCCCTCGCCCTCGCCCTGCTGTCCCAGGTCGAGAGCGGCCTGCTGCTCGTCCTGTGCGCGGTCCTCTTCGGCGCCACGATCGGCAACATCCTCATGCTCCAGCCCCTGCTCTTCGCCGACGCCATGGGGGCGCGCGACTACGCCCGGATCTTCGCGCTCAACCAGCTCATCGTCGTCGCCGGCGTCGCGCTCGGGCCGTTCCTCCTCGGTGCCCTGCACGACGCGGCGAGCTACCGCCTGTCGTACCTGGTGGGGGCCGTGCTGTGCGCCCTGGGCACCGTCCTGCTGTCCCGGGCCGGCAGCACCCAGGCAGCCCGGGCCGAGCTCGACACCCAGCGGCCTGTGCAGGGCTGACCTCCCGGGCGGGGGCGGTAGTGTCTGGGCCGATGGACGACGAGCTCCGCACCCACCTCGACCAGCTCGAGGCCAAGATCGCCGAGGCCCGGGCCGACGGCCAGATCGACGAGGCCGAGCGCGACGAGCTCCGTGTGCTCGTCGAGCGGGTCCGCACGGACCTCGGTGCGGGCGAGGCTGACCGCGAGGGTCTGGCCGAGCAGCTCGAGGAGTCCGCCGTGCGCTTCGAGTCCGACCACCCCACCGTGGCCGCCGTCATCCGCAGCGCCGTCCACACCCTCACCGGCTACGGCATGTAGCTCCGGCCCTCACCCCGCCGGCACGCCGGTCTACCTTGTCGCGAGGAGCTGGGGATCGAGGGAGGGGCGGTGGACGGGGCCACCAGTGATGGGCACGTGGTCGAGGTCTGGCCGGGGGACGAACCCGTGGCCTGGAGCGGCCTCGCCGCGATCCTGGCCTCCTGTCGCGCCGCGCGGACGCACCTCGTCGTCCCGGCGGCCCTCGAAGCCGCCACGACCGGTCGTCCGGTGGGCGACCACCTCGGTCTCGCCGGCGACCTGTGCAGCCTGCTGGCCCGGATGGGGGAGGAGCGGTCGTGGACCCTGCTGGTCCACGACGCGCACCGGTTCGACCTGAGCAGCGCCGCCGCCCTGTCCCACGCGCTGGCCCTCGAGCCTGCTGGGGTCCGGGCCGTGGGCACGGACGACCGCGTCGAGCCGGTGCGGCACGAGGCGGGTCCGATCGAGGATGCCCGCCGGCGGGCCCACGATGCCGCACGGCTCGGCGGGATGCTCGACGCTGCCGCTGCGTCCGAGGTCGCCGGGGACTGGGCCGCGGCCGCCGGCCGGTGGCTCGAGGGCGGCCGGCCGGACCGGTGCCGTCGAGCGATCGCCCTCGCCGGCCCCGATCCGCACGCAGCCGAGGTCGCCGCCCGGCTCGCCCACCGCACGGGGAGCGTGCGCGAACGCCGCGCCGCGACACGACACGCCCTTTCCGTGCTGGAGTCGAGCGAGCCGCTCGCCGCGGTGCGGTTGCTCCTGCTCGAGGCGAGCTCGGGCGGCGACGGCTCCGACGACGTGCTCGACGCGGCCGCCGCGCTGCTCGCCACCGTCGACCCCACCCCGCCGGCGCGGGCGACCCGTGACCTGCACGCGCTCGCGGTGGCCACGGCGGCGGTGGGCTGCGGTGGCGATCCGGAGGCACTGCGCTGCAGCATCGAGCGTCCGCTCGCCCGGCTCGGGGCCGGGGGCATCGACCCGGATGCCGTGCACCTCCTCACTGCCGCCGCTCGCGTGCTCGGCTGGCAGGACCACCTCGAGGAGGCCCGCTCGCTGCTGGATCGCGTCATCGGCGTGCTGGACGCCCGTCGCCGCTTCGTGCTGCTCGCCCAGCCCCTCGCCACCTCCGCCTGGCTCTCCCGGCGTCGGGGCCGGCTCGAGCTGGCGCTGACCCACGGGTCGCGTGCGATCCAGCTCGCACGATCCTGCGGCTGGTCCAGCGACGAGCGCCTCGCGACCGTGGAGGTCGCGCACGTGGAAGCCATGCGCGGGCACCTCGAGGAGTGCCGTCGCCACGTCGCCACGCTCGTCCCCGCGGGCTCGGTCCCCCGGGGCTCGGCGCAGGTCGGGGCGGTGTCGGCGCTGGCGGTCGCCGAGCTGCTGGCCGACGACCCCCAGCGGGCGGTCGAGCTGCTCGAACCGGTGCAGGCGTGCTTCGGCGACGCCGTGGCACCGGCCGAGGTCGCCTGGCGCCACAACCTGGTGGAGGCGTACGTGCGCACCGGTCGCCGCGCCGACGCCGAAGCGGTCCTCGACGATCTCGTGGGCTGGGCGGCGCGCGCCGACTCGACTCGCGAGCAGGGCCAGGTCGCATGGTGCCGGGGGATGCTCGCACCGGCCGGCGACCACGACGCCCACTTCACCGAGGCCCGCCGACTCCTCGAGCCCTACCCGACGCTGCGGTGGCGCTCGGACCTGCACCACCTCCGGCGGCTGCTGGACGAGGGGCGCCACGGCGCGGCCGCAGCCGTCGCCGAGCGGCTGGTCTCCGACGCGAGGTCCGCCGGTCTGCTCGGCGCCGTCGATCAGGTGCACCGGCTGCAGCGAGCGCACGGGATCCCGGTGCCCGACCCCGTGCCCTCCACGTCGGCGCTCTCCGTCGAGGACCTGCGGGTCGCCCTCGCGCTCGCGGAGGGCGCCGACGCCGAGGAGATCGCCGCCCTGCTGCAGCTCACCCCACGGGCCGTCGAGGTGGTGCGAGACCGCGTCATGGCGTTGCTGGGCGTGGACGCGCCCGAGCACCTGGCCGGGTTCCTGCCGCCGGCCCGCTCCGCACCGGTCCCCGTCGCCGCCCTCGTGCGGGTGCTCGGCCCCACCGTGGTGCAGCGCGGGGCGCAGCAGCTGGTGCCGCCGGACGGGCGACCGGCAGCGGTGCTCGCGCTCGTCGCCACGGAGGGGGCCGTGCCGGTCGAGCGGGTGCTGGAGGTCCTGTGGCCCGAGGTCGAACCGACCCGGTCGCGAGCTCGGCTGCGCAACGTGCTCGCTCGCCTGCGGGCTGCGACCGGGCCCGTGATCGAGCGCGCCGGAGATCGCCTGGTGCTCGCCGCCGGGGTGGAGGTCGACGCCCACCGCTTCGACCGGCTGGTGGACCAGGCGCTGCGGGCCCCGGCGGACGAGGCCCTCGCGCCCGCCGCGGAGGCGCTCGCTGCATGGCAGGGCGAACCGCTGCCGGCCTGGCCCTACGAGGACTGGGCGCTGCGCGAGCGGCACCGGCTGGTGCAGCGATGCGTCGCCGTGCACGTGCGGCGAGCCGAGATCCTGACCGCCCGCGGTGCGGTGGGTGCTGCCCTCGACGAGCTCGAGCTGGCGGTCGGGCTGCAACCCGACGCCCGCGATCTCTGGGAGCGCGCCGTGCACCTCGCCGAGGGTGACGAGCGGGTCGGGCGGGCGAGGGCGCTGCGACGTCGTGCCGCCGATCACGACGTCGAGCTGCGCTGATCCCCGGGGGGACGCTCAGGGGTGGCGCTCGGGCTGGCGCTCCATCCCCTCGGACACCGGCTCCGTCGCCGAGGACACGGCGTCGAAGACCGCCAGAGCGCCGAGGACCAGCAGGCCCACCAAGATGACCTGGAGCAGAAGTGATCGGGTTCGTTCAGCGGCGCTGTGCTCGTACACGTCCGGCACTCCTCGGGCTCGGGACTGGGACGCCGTCAGCATGTGATGACGCTGTCCCATCGCCGTCCCACCGGTGGTCACGCACCGCGCGCAGCGCATCCCGTGGCCGGTACGAGCGCGACGATCCGGGCGGAATGCCGGGTGTGCCCGATGTCGCGCCGGGTGGTCAGGCGCGCACGACGTAGCGGTTGCGGCCGTTCGACTTGGCGTCGAGCAGCGCACGGTCGCTGTCGCGGAGCAGGTCGTCGAGCGGGGTGGCGAAGGTGCCGTAGGAGATGCCGACGCTGAGGCCGACCTGCGCGGTGCGCTCGTCCAGGCCGATCGGCTCCCCGACGGCAGCGATGAGGCGATCGGCCAGCCGCTCGGCGGCGTCGGCGTCGGCGCAGGCGATCACGAACTCGTCGCCACCCCAGCGGCAGACGAGATCGTCGTCACGGACGCCGCGTCGGAGGCGCTCGGCCAGGATCTGCAGGGTCCGGTCGCCCATGGCGTGGCCGAGCTCGTCGTTGACCTGCTTGAACCCGTCGACGTCGCAGAACAGCACGGCCATCGCGGCGTCGGGGTGGGCGGCTGCCCGGGCGCGGAGCCACTCCTCGAGCCCGGTGCGGTTGGGCAGCTCGGTGAGCTGGTCCGTGATGGCAGATCGCCTCCAGGCCCGTCGGTTCCGATCCGATTCGATGGCCAGCGCCACGAGGGTGGTGACCCGGACGACCGAGGTGTCGCTCGGGGGTGGTGGCGCGTCGACCGGTCGGAGCAGCACCAGCGCGGCGGACGGGTGGTGGTCTCCCCGGACGGTGACCGGGATCGACCAGCACGAGGCCAGACCGGCCTCGTGGGCGATGCCTTGGAGGCTGGACGGCATGCCGTCGTCGCGTCGCCACACGCGCTCGGAGATCTCTGCGATGCGGGTGCCGAGCCTGCGCAGCGCCGGCGGGGTGCCCGGTGCGGCCGCCACCACGTCGAATCGGGCACCGTCCCAGCTGGCGGCGACGAAGACGACAGAGCCGGGCACGCTGTGCTCCACGATGGCGCCGAGCTTCGCGAGCACGTCGTGCAGGGGTGCGCCGGCGGCGAGGGCATCGACGGCTGCGTAGAGCAGCGCGGTGCCGCTCCAGCGGCGGATCTGCGTCACGAGGCCGTCGAGGCCGTACCTGCTACCTGTGGCTGCCGAGACCTCGCAGGTGACGCTGGAGCCGTCGGCGTGGAGGATCTCCACGAGCATCGGCGGCCCCACCCACGCCTGGCGTGCGTGGTCGTGTGAGACGAACTGGCTGTACTCGGCGATCACTGCCTCGTGGGAGGAGGGGTGGATCAGGTCGAGGAAGTGGTGGCCGAGCACGGACGCCGCCGAGCGGCCGGTCAGCGCTTCGATGGTCTCGCCGCACCACTGCACGTTCCCCTCCGCGTCGAGCACGACGAAGGGGCTGGCCGCGGTCTCGATGATCGCCCGGTGCATGGCGTCGCTGCCCGGCTCCACCGGCCTGACCGGGTCGCTGGACCGGTCCTCTGTGCGGTTGCTGCTGTCGGTCACTCGTCCCACCTCGGTTCCTGGACGAAACCTAGGTCACCGCATCCGACGGTCGACCGTCGGGGGCGTGATCGATCAGCGCAGCTGGTCGACCAGGAGGGTGAGTGCCGCCGTGGCGAACGCGGTCATGTTTGCGAGCCGGTCGTCGTCGCCGGTGAGCAGGTGCCGGGTCGCCGGCGAGGGCCCGTGGACCGCGGTCCAGCAGTGCCCGGGAGGGTCGCCGTAGGGGTTGCCGGACGGACCGGTGGCGCCGCCCTCGCCGATGCCCCACGTCGCGCCGAGGTCGGCGCTGATCTCCTCGGCGAGCCAGCGGGCGAAGGGCTCGCTGGCGCCGCGCAGGGGTTCGGGACGGGGCACCGCGTCGCCGAGCAGGCCACGGACCGCGGCGGCGGTGTAGATGACCGCGCCCCCTCGGTAGTAGGCCGAAGCGCCGGGCACCGCCAGGAGGGCGGCGGAGACCAGGCCGCCGCAGCTCCCTTCGGCGACGCCGACGGTCTCGCCCCGGCGCACGAGGAGGTCGCCGGCCTGGCGAGCGGTTGCGAGGAGCGTGTCGTCGAGCACCGCCGGACTCTAGGCGGCACCTCCTGATAGCCGCAGGCTATGGGTGAGATAGCCTCCATCTGTTTCCGGCACTTCATGGGCGTCCGTATGGTCTTTCGAGTCCCCCTGCAAGACGACGATTCCCGGAGGAACCGTTTCCGTGTCCGTGCTCAGCACCGAGATCAAGCCCTTCCAGACCACCGCCTTCCACAACGGCGAGTTCGTGCCCGTCAGCGACGACGACGTGCGCGGTCGGTGGGCGATCTTCTTCTTCTACCCGGCCGACTTCACCTTCGTCTGCCCCACCGAGCTCGGTGACCTCGCTGACCACTACGAGGAGCTGCAGTCCCTCGGTGTCGAGGTGTACTCGGTGTCGACCGACACCCACTTCGTGCACAAGGCGTGGCACGGGTCGTCCGACACCATCGGCAAGATCCGGTACCCGATGCTCGGCGACCCCACCGGCACGATCGCCCGGAACTTCGACAACATGCGCGAGGCCGAGGGCGTCGCCGACCGCGGCACCTTCCTCGTCGACCCCGACGGCGTCATCCAGCTCGTCGAGATCACCCCGGAGGGCATCGGTCGCAACGCCGCCGAGCTGCTCCGCAAGGTGAAGGCCGCCATCTACGTGCGCAAGCACCCCAACGAGGTCTGCCCGGCCAAGTGGGAGGAGGGCGCCGAGACGCTGGCTCCCTCGCTCGACCTCGTCGGCAAGATCTGAGCTGGCCCTCATGCTCGACACCGCCCTTGCGGACCAGCTCCGCGCCCACCTGACCAACGTGACCATGCCGGTCGAGCTCGTGGCCTCGCTCGACGACAGCGCCAAGTCGGCCGAGCTCGCCGAGCTGCTCGAAGAGATCGCCGGCATGTCGGACCTCCTCACCCTGCGCACCGACGGGGACGACGCGCGTCGGCCGTCGTTCGCGATCACCCGTGCCGGCACCGACGTCCGCGTCGACTTCGCCGGCGTGCCGATGGGGCACGAGTTCACCTCCCTGGTGCTGGCGCTGCTCCAGGTCGGCGGCCACCCGCCCAAGGTCGACCCCGACACGGTGGAGGCCATCCGGCTCCTCGACGGCGAGCACCGGTTCGAGACGTACTTCTCGCTGTCGTGCCAGAACTGCCCCGATGTCGTGCAGGCCCTGAACGTGCTCAGCATCCTCAACCCGAGCTTCTCCCACACGGCCATCGACGGAGCGGTGTTCCCCGACGAGGCCGAGGAGCGAGAGGTCCTGTCCGTCCCCGCGGTGTTCCTCGATGGCGAGCTGTTCGCCCAGGGCCGCATGGACCTCGAGGAGCTGCTGGCCAAGCTCGACACCGGCAGCGCCGAGCGCGCCGCCGAGGAGATCGATGCCAAGGACCCCTTCGACGTGCTCGTGGTCGGCGGCGGTCCCGCCGGCGCGGCCGCGGCCGTGTACGCGTCACGCAAGGGCATCCGCACCGGCCTCGTCGCCGAGCGCTTCGGCGGGCAGGTCGGCGACACCATGGGCATCGAGAACCTCATCTCGGTCCCCTACACCGAGGGGCCCAAGCTGGTGGCCGCGCTCGAAGCCCACGTCGGCGAGTACGACGTCGACGTCATGAACCTCCAGCGCGCCGCCCGGCTGGTGCCCGCCTCCGGCGAGGGTGGCCTGCACTCGGTGGTGCTCGACAGCGGCGCCACCGTCCAGGCCCGCACCGTGGTGGTGTCGACCGGCGCCCGCTGGCGCACGCTCGGCGTGCCCGGCGAGGACCGCTTCCGGAACAAGGGCGTGCACTTCTGCCCCCACTGCGACGGGCCCTTCTACAAGGGCAAGCGCATCGCGGTGGTCGGCGGGGGCAACTCCGGCGTCGAGGCTGCCATCGACCTCGCCGGCATCGTCGGCCACGTGACGGTGCTCGAGTTCACCGACCGGCTCCTCGCGGATGAGGTGCTGCAGCGCAAGCTGCACTCCCTGCCCAACGTCGACGTCGTGCTCGAGGCCCAGACCACCGAGCTCACCGGCGACACCAGGATGGAGGGGCTCACATACATCGATCGGCGCACCGGCGACGAGCGGCGCCTCGACGTCGACGGCGTCTTCGTCCAGATCGGCCTGCTCCCCAACACGGAGTGGATCGACGGCACCGTCGAGCTGTCCGACCGCAACGAGGTCGTGATCGACGACCGGGGCCGCACGTCGGTGCCTGGCGTGTTCGCCGCCGGCGACTGCACGACCGTGCCGTACAAGCAGATCGTGGTCTCGCTCGGCGCAGGGGCGACCGCGTCGCTGTCCGCCTTCGACCACCTCATCCGCACCTCGGCCCCAGCCGAGGAGATGGCCGCCGCCAGCTGACGCCTCACGCTCGCCGCGCGGCGAGTTGTGAGGCGCAGCCGAGCAACTCGAGAGGTGAGGCTCGCCCAGCGAGCCGAACCGACTCAGTCGTGGATGTGCTGGCTCAGGTAGTTCTCGAGCCCGACCTGCTCGATGACGTTGAGCTGGGACTCGAGCCAGTCGGCGTGCTCCTCCTCGCCCACGAGCAGGTGCTCGAGCAGCTCGGCCGTGCCGTTGTCGCCCTTCTCCCGGGCGAGGGCCACGCCGCGGTTGTAGCGCTCGACGGCGGCCTTCTCGAGGTCGAGGTCCAGGCGGTGCTGCTCGGGCACGGTCTCCCCGACGAGCACGCTGTTGAGCCGCTGCAGGTTCGGGACCCCGTCGAGGTACAGGATCCGCTCGATGACCTTCTCGGCGTCCTTCATCTCGTCGATGGACTCGTCGTAGTTGTGCTTGGCCAGGCGCTTGTAGCCCCAGTTCTCGCACATCTTGGCGTGGATGAAGTACTGGTTGATCGCCGTGAGCTCGGCGGTGAGCGCCTCGTTCAGGAACTCGATGATCTCGGGGTCGCCCTGCACGGGTGCCTCCTGGTCGTTGCGACGGATCGGGGGGACGTCAGTGTCGCGCAGGCTCGGCCGAGCGCATGCGGATCGACTCGTCGACGATCACGGCCTCGATGGCCGGGATGCAGCCGCCGCAACGGGTGCCGGCACCGCAGCGGGCACCGACGACCTCGACGGTCTCGGCCCCGAGCCGCACCTCGGTGCGGATCTCCTCGGCGCGCACCGCGTGGCAGTGGCAGACGATCACGATCGGGTCCCTACCCGGGGGCCCACGGTGGGCACGCCCTGGTCGAGCAACCCGAGGGCGGCCGCGACGCCGACGTGGACCTGGCGAGGCCGGCGGTGGCGGGTGCCGGCGACCACGGCGCACAGCTCGCCGTCGCGGACCTCGAGTCGCTGCCACAGGATCCGGTCGAAGCGGCCGCGCACGGCAGCGGCGGCGCGGACCCGCTCGGCGGCGGGGAGCTCCTGCACGGGTGCGGACACGTCCTCATCGTGGCACGCCTTGCCCTTCAGTGTAAAGAGGCCTTAATGCCAGGCCATCGCCTCGCCTGCTGACGGCGACGGGTCTGGAGTCCAGGGGTCTCGGGGAGGAACCGGGTCGTGACCGAGCCGCTGACAGGAGCGACAGGACCGTGCGCCAGCTGCGCCTGACCGCCCCCGTCGAGGCGCGGGACCGGCTCGACGACCTGCTCGGCCGCCACGACGCGCACGCCGTGCGCATCTGGGACCTCGCCGGCGACGCCACGTGCGTCGAGCTCTCCCTGACCAACCGGGACATCGGCGAGTTCCTCGACGACGTCGACGACCTCGGCGACGTGACCATCACCATGAAGCCTCAGAGCGTGCTCACCCTGGTGCCGGGGCGCGAGCAGGCCCCCGAGGACCTCGTGGACGTGGAGCCCCTCAGCCCGCACGAGGTCTTCCTCGCCGGGCTGCAGTCGGTCGGCTCGTGGACCGGCTTCCTCGGCTACGCCGCCGTGGCCGGTGCTGTCGTGTGGATCGGCATGCAGCTCAACTCGGTGTTCCTGCTGATCGCCGCGATGCTCATCGCCCCGTTCGCCGGGCCGGCCATGAACGCCGCGCTGGCCACCGCCACCGGCGACCGCCGGCTGCTGGGTCGCACGGTCGTCCGCTACGGCGCAGCGATCACCGTCGTGGTGGGTGTCGTCGCCGCGCTCCACGCGCTCCTCGGCACCGACCTGCCCACGAACACGATGGCCGACACCGCCAACGTGTCCGCCGTCGCCGTGCTCCTGCCCCTGGTCGCCGGCGCGGCCGGTGCGTTGAACCTCATGCAGGCGGAGCGCTCGAGCCTGGTGAGCGGCGCGGCGACCGGCGTGCTCGTGGCCGCCGCCCTGGCACCACCCGCGGGCCTGGTCGGGATGGCGCTGGTGATCGGTGAGTGGGCCATGGTCGGCTCCGGCGCGTTCCTCCTGGCCCTCCAGCTGCTCGGCCTGAACCTCTCGGGCGCGCTGCTGTTCCGCCTCTACGGGCTCCGGCCCGGCTCCGCCCGCTACGGGCGCGGCACGTCCGGGGTGTCGTGGGCGGCGCTCGGAGCCTCGGTCCTCGGTCTGGTCGTGCTCGTCACCTTCCAGCTCTCCTCGTCGCCGACGCTGCAGCGCTCGACGGTCCAGACCGAGGTCGCGTCGCAGATCACCGAGCTGGTGGTCGAGGACCCGGAGGCGGACCTGGTCGAGGTGGATGCCCGCTTCACCCGCGCCGACATCCCGGGCCAGGACACCCTGCTCGCCGTCGTGCACGTGCAGCCCACCGGCGACGCCGACCTCGACCAGCTCGAGCAGCGCCTCGGCGCCGAGCTCTCGGCGGCGATGACCGAGCGCCACGACGTGGTCGCCCTCGTCACCGTCACGGCGATCCCCCGCCCCTGAGCGCGTCGGTGCCCGGGCCGGGGCCCGGGCACCTGCATTCCGTCTGATGTCAGCCGATCAGCTGGCGGCGTCCTCGCAGACGACCTCGGTGATCAGCTTGGCCACGATGTAGGGGTCCATGTTGGCGTTGGGCCGACGATCCTCGATGTAGCCCTTCTTGTCGACCTCGACCTGCCACGGGATGCGCACCGAGGCGCCGCGGTTGGACACGCCGTAGGAGTACTCGGTCCACGGGGCGGTCTCGTGCATGCCGGTGAGGCGGCGCTCGACGCCGGGGCCGTACTGGCTGATGTGCTCGGTGTGGTGCTTGCCGAGCACCTCGGCCGCCGCGATGCATGCGTCGTAGTCGTTGCGCATGAGCTCGGTGGAGAAGTTCGTGTGGCAACCGGCGCCGTTCCAGTCGCCCGGCATGGGCTTCGGGTCGATGGTGGCGGCCACGTTGAAGTCCTCGGCGATGCGGTAGAGCAGCCAGCGGGCGATCCACATGTGGTCGCCGACCTCGACGACGCCGGCGGGGCCGATCTGGAACTCCCACTGGCCCATCATCACCTCGGCGTTGATGCCGGAGATCTTCAGGCCGGCCTCGATGCAGGCGTCGAGGTGGGCCTCGACGATGTCACGGCCGTAGACCTCGTCGGCGCCGACGCCGCAGTAGTACGGGCCCTGGGGGCCGGGGAAGCCGCCGCGGGGCCAGCCGAGCGGGTGGCCGTCCTCGAGGAACGTGTACTCCTGCTCCATGCCGAACCACATGTCCTGGTCGGCGTACTTCTCGGCGACCTCGGCGGTGGCCCGACGGGTGTTGGAGACGTGGGGCTTCATGTCGATGTCGAGCACCTCGTTCAGCACGAGGATGCTGTCGCCGCCACGGATCGGGTCGGGGCAGACGAAGACCGGATTGAGCACGCAGTCCGAGGAGTGACCCTCGGCCTGGTTGGTCGACGAACCGTCGAAGCCCCACACCGGCGGCTCCTGGCCCTCGGCGAGGATCTTGGTCTTGGAGCGGAGCAGGGGCGTCGGCTTGGTGCCGTCGATCCAGATGTATTCGGCCTTGATGCTCACGGGTGTGGTTGCCTTCCGGGAGGAGTCGGGGGTGCGGGGTTGCTTCGCCATTCAACGCGCGACGCGTGTTCCGGGCTTTTCTCGAGTGTGAACGCTTTGTGAACCGGGCGCCAGGGGCGGGTCCGCCCGTATCAGCCGGCCGGTCGGCTGCGTACCATCCGGGCCATGGAGCGGCAACGTGAGTACGTCCTGCGGACCGTCGAGGAGCGAGGGGTCCGGCTGATCCGGCTCTGGTTCACCGACGTGCTCGGCCAGCTGAAGTCCTTCGCCATCTCGCCGGCGGAGCTCGATGCCGCCTTCACCGAGGGCATGCACTTCGACGGATCGGCGATCGACGGGTTCAGTCGGGTGCAGGAGTCCGACGTCCTCGCCCTCCCGGATCCCAAGACCTTCGAGATCCTGCCGTGGGGCCCGTCGCCGGAGGACAAGAACTCCACGGCCGCGATGTTCTGCGACATCTCGAACCTCGACGGCACCCCCTTCGCCGGGGACCCCCGCCACGTCCTCAAGCGCAACCTGGCCGCGGCCAGCGAGAAGGGCTTCACGTTCTTCGTGGCCCCGGAGATGGAGTTCTTCTACTTCGAGTCGGAGGGCGTCGGGCAGGGTCGGGCGCCCGTGCCGCTGGACGACGGGTCCTACTTCGACCTGACCACGACCGACGTGGCCAACGACCTGCGCCGCAAGACTATCCACATGCTCGAGGCCCTCGGCATCCCGGTCGAGTACTCGTTCCACGAGGACAGCCCGAGCCAGCACGAGATCGACCTGCGCTACACCGATGCGCTGTCCATGGCCGACAACGTCATGGCCTGCCGGCTCATCGTGCGCGAGATCGCCATGCAAGCCGGCGTCCACGCCACCTTCATGCCCAAGCCGCTCGAGGGCGTGCAGGGCTCGGGCATGCACACCCACATCTCGCTGTTCGAAGGCGACACCAACGCCTTCCACGACCCCGACGACCCCTACCAGCTGTCCGCCATCGGCAAGGCGTTCATGGCCGGTGTCCTGCGCCACGCCCGGGAGCTCACGGCCGTGACCAACCAGCTGGTCAACAGCTACAAGCGCCTCCTCCACGGGTCGGGCGTCGGCAGCCAGACGCAGTTCGAGGCGCCGGTCCACGTGTCCTGGGGCCGCAACAACCGCTCGGCCCTGGTGCGCGTCCCGGTCACCAAGCCTGGCAAGAGCACCTCGACCCGCCTCGAGTACCGGGCACCGGACCCGGCCTGCAACCCCTACCTCGCCTTCTCGGTGCTGCTCGCCGCCGGGCTGAAGGGCATCGAGGAGGGCTACGAGCTCCCGCAGGAGGCAGAGGCCAACGTGTGGACGATGACCGATGCCCAGCGGGCTGCGGAGGGGATCGTGCCGCTGCCCACGTCCCTCGCCGAGGCGATCGACGAGATGGAGCGGTCCGACCTGGTGCGGGAGGCGCTCGGCGAGCACATCTTCGAGTGGTTCCTGCGCAACAAGCGGGCCGAGTGGGACCTGTACCGAGCCCAGGTCACGCCCTTCGAGCTCACCCGCTACCTGGGCAGCTGGTAGCCCCGGTCATGGAACCGCTGCTCGTCTACCCCGACCCGCCCCCGCCGGTGCTGTCCCAAGGACTCGACCTGGCGGGCTACCCGTGGGTCGCGGTCGGTGCCGACGCGGACATCGAGCGCCTGGAACCCGCCGACGGCTGGCCCGGCGCGGTGATCCTCGCCGTCACCAACCCCGAGGGCGCGTTCGCCATGTGCCGGGCTCTGCGCAAGGGCGACATCCCGTTGGAGCCGGTGCTGCTCATCGCCTCGGCCGAGCAGCTGCCCGAGCTGGACATGCGCGAGGACCTCTTCGACGACTTCTGCGTGCTGCCGTTCCAGCCCGCCGAGCTCGACGCCCGCCTGCGCGCGCTGTTCCACAAGACCGGCCGCGGCGCCCGCCCCGAGCTGGTGGAGCACGGCGAGCTCGCGCTCAACCTGGAGACCTACCAGGCCGCCATCTCGGGAAAGCCGCTCGACCTCACCTACATGGAGTACGAGCTGCTCAAGTTCCTCGCCTCCCACCCGGGCAAGGTGTTCACCCGCGAGATCCTGCTGTCCCGGGTGTGGGGCTACGAGTACTACGGCGGCGCCCGCACCGTCGACGTCCACGTGCGTCGCCTGCGGGCCAAGCTCGGCGAGGAGCACGCCGGCTTGATCCAGACGGTCCGCTCGGTGGGCTACCGCTTCGGCCAGTCCCGCTGGATGGGCTAGCGCAAGGGGTTCACAGCCGTTCGTGGCCTCGGTATCCTCCCGGCGAGAGACCGTTGGGTCTCCGGGGGTGGACCGAATGGACGGAGCCGCAGCTGTCATCGGGCGATTGCTCGAGTGGTACCTGGGGCCGGCCCCGCCGGTCGCGCTTCGCTGCTGGGACGGCAGCCGCTGGGGTGACCCCGGTGCCGGGCTCCAGGTCGACGTCCGCTCGCCCGACTCGGTGCGCCGTCTCCTCTGGGATCCGGGGGAGCTGGGCCTGGCCCGGGCCCACGTCGCCGGGGAGCTCGACTTCGACGGCTCGGTCTTCGACCTGCTCGGGCTCCGGGACCGCCTGGTCGACCGCGACGCCGACGCCGGGCTCGACCTCACCTGGCGCGAGCGCGCCGTCCTCGTCCGCGACGCCAAGCGCCTCGGGGTGCTCGGCCGCCGGCCGGAGCCCCCGCCCGAGGAGGCCCGCATGCGGGGCCGGCGCCACTCGAAGGGCCGGGACCGCGCTGCGATCTCCCACCACTACGACGTGGGCAACGACTTCTACCGGCTGGTGCTGGGTCCGTCGATGACGTACTCGTGCGCGCTGTTCCCCACGCCGTCGACCACCCTCGAGGACGCGCAGGCGCTCAAGTACGAGCACATCTGCCGCAAGCTCGGGCTCGAGCCGGGCCAGCGCCTGCTCGACGTCGGCTGCGGGTGGGGCGGCATGGTCCTCCACGCAGCCGAGCACCACGGCGTGCGAGCGACCGGCATCACGATCTCGGAGCAGCAGGCGGTGCTGGCCCAGGAGCGGGTGCGGGCCGCCGGCCTCGAGGACCGCGTCGAGATCCGCCTGCAGGACTACCGCGACGTCGCCGACGGCCCCTACGACGCGATCTCCAGCATCGGCATGTTCGAGCACGTCGGCATGGCGCAGGTGCGGGCCTACTTCGAGCGGCTCCTCCAGCTGCTCCGACCCGGCGGGCGCCTCCTCAACCACGCCATCTCCCGCACCTCCGGCGAGGGGCCGCTGGACCCGGGGTCGTTCCCCGGCCGCTATGTGTTCCCCGACGGCCAGCTGCACGAGGTGGGGCGCACGGTGTCGGCGATGCAGGACCTCGGCCTCGAGTGCCGGGACGTGGAGTCGCTGCGCGAGCACTACGCCCGCACGCTGCGGTGCTGGGTCGCCAACCTCGAAGCCGACTGGGACCGGGCCGTCACGTTCGCCGGTGCGCCCCGGGCCCGGGTGTGGCGGCTCTACATGGCTGGTTCCGCCGTGGCCTTCGAGGCCCACCGGCTCAACGTCCACCAGACGCTCGCGGTGCGGACCGCAGCCAACGGCACGAGCGGGATGCCGGCGACGAGGCCGGATGCCGTGCGGTCGCCGCGGAGGCTCGTCAGCCGTTGAGGTCGACGAGCTCGGAGCCCTCGTGGCGCACGTCGGCCTCGTTGCGCAGGAAGAACCCGATGGCCGCCGCGCCGAGGCTGCCCGACATCAGGACGCTCACCGGGATGAACACGATGAGCACGAAGACGATGATGGCGGCACCGATCATGGCCGCCATGGTGCCAGACCGCCGCCACCCCTCGGGAAATTCCGTGGATCCATACCACCGGTGGTGACCGATCCACGGGATTTTCGGTCAGGGGGTGACCACGACCTTGCCGGTGGCCCGGCGCTCGGCGAGGTCGTTGATGGCCTGCACCGCCTGGTCGAGGGGGTAGGTGGCCGACACGTGCGGGTCGAGCTTGCCCTCGGCGAGCCAGCCGAGCAGCTCGGCGATGTTGGCCTTGTTGCGCTCCGGCTCCTTGCCGGTGAACGCGCCCCAGAACACCCCGACCACGGAGCAGCCCTTCAGCAACGGCAGGTTGAGCGGCACCTTGGGGATGTCGCCGGCGGCGAAGCCGACCACGAGGAACCGGCCGTCCCAGGCCATCGACCGGAGCGCCGGCTCGCTGAGGTCCCCGCCGACCGGGTCGTAGCAGACGTCGACGCCCTTGCCGTCGGTGAGCTCCTTGATCCGGCCCCGGAGGTCCTCGGTGGAGTAGTTGATCGTCTCGGCCGCACCCTTGGCCCGGCACAGCTCGAGCTTCTCGTCGGTTGACGCGGCGGCGATCACCCGGGCGCCGAGCAGCGCGCCGATCTCCACGGCGGCGAGGCCGACGCCGCCGGCCGCCCCGAGCACGAGGAGCGTCTCGCCCGCCTGGAGGCGGGCGCGATCCACGAGCGCGTGGTGTGAGGTGCCGTGGGCGAGCAGGAAGCCCGACGCCTGGACCAGGTCCACGCCCGGGGGCACCGGGATGGCGGACTCGGCGGCGACGGCGACCTTCTCGGCCATGCCGCCCCAGCCGAGCGTGGCCAGCACCGCGTCGCCGACCTGCAGGCCGTCGACGCCCTCGCCGACCGCGCTGACCGTGCCGGCGATCTCGCCACCGGGGGAGAAGGGCAGCTCCGGCTTGAACTGGTACTTGTCCTGGATGATCAGGACGTCGGGGAAGTTGACCCCGCAGCCGGCCACGTCGACGACGACCTGGCCCGGACCGGGGGTGGGGTCGGGGACCTCCTCGACGACCAGGTCCTCGACGGGTCCGAACTGCTTGCAGAGCACGGCGCGCATGCCCGGCAACCTAACCCCACCGGGAAACCTCGTCTGCGGGTCACACCTGGTGCGACGGACCGACGAGATCTCCGGTCGTCAGCTGCCCGGGACCCTCGCCCAGGCCTCGACCTCGACCAGGGCGCTGATGGGCAGGGCGGCGACGGCGACCGCGGAGCGGGCCGGGCGGTGGCCGTCGGCGTGCTCGTCGAAGGCCTGCACGTAGACGTCGTTCACCGCCGAGTAGTCGTCCATGTCGACGAGGAACACGGTGGTCTTCACCACGTCCGCGAGCGTGGCGCCCTCGGACTCGAGCAGCGACCGGACGTTGGCCATGGCCTGGGCCAGCTGCTCGCGCACGCCGCCCTCGACGAGCTTGCCGTCAGCCAGACCGACCTGGCCGGAGCAGATGATCCAGTCGCCGCTGCGGACGACGGGCGTGTACGGGCCGACGGGGGTGGTCATGTCCGCAACGGTATCCCGGTGGGCCAGACCGGGGGTCGGCCCTGGTGCACCCAGACGGCCGCGGCGACGGCGGCGAACACCGCATCGGACACCGGCACCGCCGGCCCGTCGCCGGGGGCGACGTGGACGTGGATGGGTGGGGTGTCGACGGCGCGGAGCACACCGAAGGACCGGATGGTGAGGTCGTGGACCTGGCCGTCGGCGTCGACGGTGAGCGACTCCGAGGTCACCCACGACGCGCCCTGGTGGGCGGCGCCGACGCAGTAGGAGCGCAGCGCGACCCCATCGAGGGGGTCGCCGCCGTCGGCCTCGACGTGGATGGTGCCGTCCTCGCCGATGCGGGCCCGGGCCGAGCCGCCGCCGGGCTGGGTGACCGGGCCGACCCACCCGTCGTCGTCGGCGCCCGTGGACCCGACGACGAGCACGGCAGCCTCGACCCAGCCGGCGCCGCGCACGCTCGCCGACGTCGGCGGACCGGCGACGTCGACCTCGACGACCTCGAGGTCGGGCGCCAGCGATGCGATGGCCTCGGCGATGCCGGCGGTGCGGGCCACGTGCACGACGCCGGTGCCATCGGCTCGCACGCCGGCAGCGAGCGGCGGCCGCTTGGCGCCGAGGCGCACCGTGTCCTCTCGGCTGTACAGGGCCCGGACGGTGGTGCCGTGCTCGTCGGCGAGGCGGCGAGCCGCGTCGGGGACGGGGGAGTCGGCCTTGGCGCCGAAGGCCCCGCCGTTGCCGGCTGCGCTGGCCGGCGCGCCACCGGGCTCGCACCAGGACGCGTCGGTCTCCAGGTAGGCCGGCTCGACCCACGACGTCTGCAGCGTGAGCGCCCAGTCGCCATCGGGGACGGGGATGGGGGGCTCGCTGTCGGCGGTGGTGTGGCGGCCCTGCACCTTGGCGGCGTTGGCGCGCGCCGCGGCGACGGACTCGCCGAGCGTCCAGCGACCCTCGGGGTCGAGCACGGCGACGACGCTGCCCGCGGGGGCGGTGTCGTCGGCGAAGCCGGCCTTGCCCAGCGCGACCTCCGGCTCGAGGCGCTGGGGGACGTGCCCCTCCAGGGTCGCTCGCGCAGCGGCGGCGTCCAGGTCGCGAGGGGGAAGGTCGGCCCCGTAGGCGTCCCACGCGTCGAGGATGGTGTGCCAACCGGTGCAGCGGCACAGGTGGGCGAGCAGCGCCTGCTCGACCTTGGCGTGGTCGGCGTCGGCGTCCTTGGCCCGCAGCGCGGAGAGGCGGGTGACGATGCCGGGCGTGCAGAAGCCGCACTGCGACCCGCCGGTGGCGCACAGCGCCTCGGCCCAGGTGGTGGCATCGTCGAGGTGGTCGGGGGTGGTGATCTCCCGGCCGCGCACCCGGCGCACCGGCGTTACGCACGCCACCCGGGGCTGGCCGTCGACCAGCACCGTGCAACAGCCGCACTGGCCCTGGGGGGAGCAGCCGTCCTTGGGCGCCCGCTCCCCGAGCTCGTCGCGGAGCACCCCGAGCAGCGACGCCGAGGCGTCCGCGACCTCGACCTGGCGCCCGTTCACCCGCAGCTGCAGGGGCTCGCCGGACGGTCCTCGCTGATCGTGGCCGGCCATGGGGTCACACTACGGTCGCGCCCCATGCGCGACCGCCTCGTCGTCCCCTCGTCCCGCCTGATCGTGCCGGCGGCCCTGAGCCGACGGGGCTTCCTCGCCGGGGTCGCCGCCGCCGGTCTCCTGGCCGCGTGCGGTGACGACGACAGCGGCACCGCCGCCACCGACACCCCCGCCGGCTCGAGCGGCGACGGCAGCGGCGATGTGGCCGGCGGCATCGTCGGCGGGCTCTCGGCGCTGCGCTACTACGGCCCCTACTACCGGGCCGGCCAGCCCGCCCGCGTCCCCTTCGGCCTCGCCGACGACGAGGGCCCCCTCACGGCGGAGCTGATGCCCGGGGCGCTCACGGTGTCCGTGCGCGACCCCAACACCGACGAGGTCGCGTCCGGGATCACCGCCGAGCTCTACACCGAGGGCCTGCCCCGCCCGTACTACGCCTTCGAGTTCACGCCGGAGACGGCCGGCTTCTACGACATCGTCTTCGACACCGAAGCCGGCGAGGTGATCACCCAGGTCCAGGTGGTCGAGGCCGACGACCCCACCGCCTCGGCCATGATCGGTCCGGGCGACGAGATGCCGGCGCTGGAGACCCCGACGGTCGACGATCCGAGAGGCGTCACGCCGATCTGCACGCGGGAGCCGGACTGCGACCTCCACGGTCGCACGGTCGCCGACGCCCTCGCCGCCGGCGAGCCCTTCGCCCTCCTGGTCGCGACCCCGGCCTTCTGCCAGACGGTCGTGTGCGGTCCGGTCCTGGACGTGCTCCTGGACGTGCTGCCCGACGTCGCCGGCGTCAGCGCCGTCCACGCCGAGGTCTACGCCGACCCCGAGGCGATGGCCACGCCGCCCACCCAGGACGACTTCGCTCCGGTCGTCGGCGACCTCGGCCTCGCGTTCGAGCCGGTGCTCTACACGGTGGGCGCCGACGGCACCGTGCGGGAGCGCCTCGACTACATCTTCGGCGAGGCCGAGATCCGCCGAGCCCTCGAAGCGCTGGTCGCCTGAGCGATCGGCGACGGGGGATGGCCAGCGAGCACGACCTCGACCTGGTCGCCCGCATCAGCGCCGGCGACGCGTCCGGCCTGCTCCTGGCCGACGATCCGGCCGAGGTGGCCGCTGCCGCGGCCCCGGTCGACGGGGTGGTCCGGGTCGACGTCGAGGACCTCGCCGCCGCCATCGCCGCAGCCCGGGTCGGCCTGGCCGAGCGGGTGGTGGCGCGGGCCCGGCGGGCGGAGCAGGAGCTGGTCGCCGGGGTCACCGCGCCTTCGGATCCGGGGACGGGCGGGGACGGACCGGCGCACCACGCCGACGCCGATCGCCACGCCATCCGGTTCTCGGTGGCGATCCTGGTGCCCGCGCTCGCCGGCGGGATCGCCGTCTACCTGGCCGACGGCCTGCTGCTCGCACCGGCGCTCCCCGCGGTCGGCCTGGCCCTCGTGGTCGGCGTGGTGCTCGCGCACCGTCGGGGTGCGGCGCCTCCGCCGAGCGCGGCGCTCGCGCCGGAGCACGCCGATCCGGGTGCCGTGGTGGTGGGCGACGGTCCCGCGGTCCGGGCGGCCGAGGCGCACCTGCGTCGCCAGCAGGCGGGCTGGAAGCTGGCGTGGTGGGAGCGCGGGCAGCCGGTGCCGGATCTGCCTGCGTGGTCAGCCGGCCGGGCGACGGACCCGGCGATCACGCTCGTGTCGGTCGATGTCGCCGGCTCGCTGGACGCCGATGCGCACGCCGCGATGACAGCGGCCACACCGGCCCCCGTGCGCGTCGCCGTGCTGCAGCCTCGCAGCTGAGAAGGGCTAGGAGAAGCTGGAGCCGCAGCCGCAGGTGCGCTGGGCGTTGGGGTTGTTGATCGAGAAGCCCGACTCCAGGCCGTCCTTGAAGTCGAGGGTGGCGCCCTCGAGCATCACGGCGCTGGAGGAGTCCACGAGGACGCGGACGTCGCCGTAGGTGAGCACCTTGTCGTCGTCGGCGACGTCGGTGTCGAAGAACATCTCGTAGCTGAAGCCGGAGCAGCCGCCGGGGCGGACGGCCACCCGGAGCGCCAGGGCGGCTTCACCCTCTTCGTCGATGAGGCTCTTGACCTTGGCGGCAGCGGTGTCCGTGAGCGTGATCATGGCCACCAGCGTATCGGAGGTCTCCGGACGCGGTGCAGGCGCGGCTCGGTCAGCCGGCCTTGCGGACCACGTCGACCTGGCAGGGCGTGCGGTCGACCAGGGGGTGGAAGCGGTGGACCTCGGCGCCGGCGCCGCACCCGATGAACCCCTCGACCATGCCCTGGTGCATGCTGCACACGAGGTCGGGGTGGGCTTCGGCCAGCTCCCGGAAGGGGCAGTGCGTGAAGGCGATGGTGACCGCCTCGCCGTCGTCGGCGCGGGCCGGGTCGAACCCGAAGGCCTCCAGCTCGCGCTCGAGCGCATCCACGAGGTCGGCCGGTGCGTCGGCTCCGGCGCGGGCGAAGTCCTCCCGCCCCTGCTCCCGGCCCACCTCGAGCAGCTCCTCGGGATCGACGCCGGCGGCGGCCGCGGCACGGAGCAGCATCCGGGTGACCGTGGGGAAGGCAGGGGGCTCGAGGCCGAGCGAGGGGGCGTCGGCGGCCAGGGCGTAGCGGTGCTGGGGGCGACCGACCGAGCCGGTGGCGACCGTGGTGACCTCGACCAGGCCGAGGTCGCGCATGCGCTCGAGGTGGGGTCGGACGGTGTTGGCGTGGAGATCGAGGGTCTCGGCGATCTCGGCCGTGGCCAGGGGACGGACCGAGCGCGCCAGCTCCAGGTAGATCGCGTAGCGGGTGTTGTCACCCAGCGTCTTGAGGATCTCGAGGCGTTCGGCCACGGTGCGAGGCTACCGGCACGCCCGCTCTGGTTTCCACGGGAGCCGCCGGGAGAATTGCGGGACGGGCGGTAGGATCGTCCCCATGACCAGCCCCGCCGTCACCGTCTCCCCCGAGACCGTCACGACGATGCTGCGCGGTGTCATCGACCCCGAGCTCGGCAGCGACGTGGTCGAGCTCGGCATGGTCCGCGGCGTCGACGTCTCCCCGTCCGCCGAAGGTGAGGGGGTCACCGTCACCGTCACCATCGCGCTCACGACGTCCGGCTGCCCGCTGCGCGCCCAGATCCAGAAGGACGTCCGCACCCGCATCCTCTCCATGGAGGGGGTCGACGCGGTGAAGCTCGCCTGGGACGAGATGAACCAGGAGGAGAAGGCCCGGGCCATGGAGCGGGCGCGCTTCAACGTGGCCCAGCGCGAGGAGGACTCCTCGGTCGGCCCCACCACCAAGGTGGTGCTCGTGTCTTCGGGCAAGGGCGGCGTCGGCAAGTCCACCGTCACGGTCAACCTCGCCGCCGCCATGGCCGCCACCGGCCTGAAGGTCGGTGTCCTCGACGCCGACATCTGGGGCTTCTCCGTCCCCCGCCTGCTCGGCGTGTCGGGCCGCCTCGCCAGCCGCGAGCGCGAGGGGCGCAAGATGATGGTGCCCCAGGAGCGCGAGGTGGGCGACGGCCTCCTGCGCATCGTGTCGATGGGCTTCCTCGTCGAGGACGAGCAGTCGGCGCTGATGTGGCGCGGCCTCATGCTCAACCGCGGTGTGCAGCACTTCCTCCAGGACGTCGACTGGGGCGACGACCTCGACTACCTCCTCGTCGACATGCCCCCCGGCACCGGCGACGTGCAGATGGGCGTGGCCAAGCTCATCCCCCGCAGCGAGGTGCTGGTCGTGACGACGCCGGCCGTGAACGCGCAGAAGGTCGCGGCCCGAGCCGTGTCGATGTCGCGCAAGAACTACCTGCGGGTGTGCGGCATCGTCGAGAACATGAGCGCCTTCGTCTGCGACCACGGCGAGCGCTACGAGCTGTTCGGCAGCGGCGGCGGCGAGATCCTGGCCCAGGAGAGCGGCGCGCCGCTGCTCGGGCAGATCCCGATGGAGCCGACCGTGTCGCTCGAGGGCGACGCCGGCGACCCGGTCGCCCTGCGCGACGGTCCCGCCGGCGAGGCGTTCCGGGCCCTGGCCACCCGCCTGGTCGAGGAGGCCGTGCCGCAGTCGGAGATGGCCGGCTGCTCGGCCCGCATGCTCGACGCGGCCATGGCCAACCTCGACTCCCTCGAGCTCTAGCCCCGATCTGGGGCACCCCGTGTGACCGCCCCGTGACCGACAGGTACCCCAGAACGGGTTCGGGGCGCGGCTGACCCCGTCGCTCCGGTGCCCCCCAGCACCACGTCGACGGGGTCAGCGGCGAAGGGGAGCGGCGAACCCCGCATGCGAACAGCCCTCGCATCCGGGAGTGTCGGGACGCTTCGCCCCTCGGTTGTGGCCGGCTCGTCCGGCGTGCACTCATCCTGACCGCGGTGCGTGGCGGCGGGAATGGCCCGGGCGGGCCATTTGTGCCAACCCCCCGTCCGTGCGTTCCGCCGCCGGTCAGGTGGGCAGGGTCACCCGGAAGCGGGTGGTGCCGTCGGGCCTCCGGTCGTGGCGGATGCGGCCGCCCATCGCCTCGACCAGGTTGCGGGCCAGGGGCAGCCCGAGCCCCGACGGTCGGTCGCGCAGGCGGTCGTCGGCCGCGCTCGGGACCAGGGAGGCGAACAGGCGCTCCACGAGGTGGAGCGGGACGCCGTCGCCGTGGTCGAGCACGTCGATGTGGATCGCGCCGTCCACCGCTCGCGCCCGCAGCGTCACCGGTGGACGTCCGTGGCGGAGCCCGTTCTCCACCAGGTGGGCGATGACGTGCTGGAGGCGCCGGCCGTCCGCGATGACCTCGAGGTCGCTGGGCACGTCCACCTCCACCTCCTCGGCACCGGGGAGCATGCGGATGGCGGCCGCGCACGCCGGGGCCACGTCGACCCGGCGCATCATGAGGCTGAGCGCGTCGGCCCGGATGCGACTGACGTCGTGGAGGTCGTCGGCGAGGCGGGCGATGCGATCGGACTGGACGTGGATGGTGCGTCCCATCCCGGCGATCTGGTCCCGGGTCAGCTCCTCGGCCTCGCTGGCGAGGGTCACGCCGAGCCCGAGGACGGTGGCCAGCGGTTGGCGCAGCTCGTCGGTGACGAGGGCGAGGAAGTCGTTCTTCTGGCGCTCGAGCGCTCGCTCCGGCGTGACGTCGCGGACGATCCCGTCGTAGCCGACGGGACGGCCCTGATCGGTCCGCTCGGTCACCTGCAGCAGCAGCTCCCGCTCCACGCCATCGGCCCGCAGGACCCGCAACGGCCGCCACCCGCTCACCGTGGGGGAGCGGTAGACGTCGATGCCCGGCGCCGGATCGGCGGGCGGCAGGGTCACGGCCAGGTCCCGGCCCAGCAGCTCGTCGAGGTGGTGCCCGGTGATGCGAGCGAGCATCGAGTTGGCGAAGCACACGGTGCCGTCCAGCTCCACCTCGTACACGCCGTGGCCGGCGTGCTCGACCATGTGGGCGTAGCGGGCGACGACCTCCTCCTCGCGGACGCGCACCGCGGCCCAGTACCCGCGCGCCACGGTGTCGGTGAGGCGGTCCAGCACCGGTAGCACCCGGGTGAGGACGACGGCGAGGGCGACGCCGCGCTGCTGACCGAGCTCGTCGGCCGCGGCGACGGCGCTCTGGACCAGCAGGTCCCGGCTGACGCGGAGCGCGAGGAGCACCTGCGGCAACGGTGCCCCGGCGAAGGCCGCGGCCCCACCGGCGGCGGCCAGGTCCTCCAGGAGCTCCTCCTCGGTGGTGTCGGCCCGGGTGACCGCGACGATGGCCTCGAAGCGGAGCCGGGCCTGGCGCACGAACCGGCGGCGCTGCTGGCCGGTCCACTCGGCGGCGTCCGGGAACGTCGCCGTCATGATGTCGGCCGCCCGCTCGGCCATGTCGCCCACCGCGGCCTCGAGGGCGTCGAGCAGGGACTCGGTCTCCTCGTCGGCGGCGCCGACGTCGCCGAGCAGGTCGTCCGCGGTGTCGCCGGCCCCACCGGCGTTGCGGGCCTGGAACGACTTGATCTCCGACAGCGACAGCAGGGCGTCGCCGTCGGGGCGGAGGTAGCCGGCGTCGACCAACGCCTCGACGCCCGAGACGGGAAGCCCGAGGGCGTCGGCAGCCTCCAGCACGGAGACGAGGCGGGGAGCCATCCGTCGCATGCTTCGACGGAGGCCGGGCCGATCCCTCCGTCCTCTAGCTGGTCGCGGTCCAGTCGCCGTCGGGGTCCTCGCCGCGCACCAGGCCGTCCGCAGCCAGCTTCTGGAGGTGGGCGTGCACCGACTGCGCGGCCCGGGGCACCAGCTCCTCGACGAGGCCCGTGTAGAGCTCGGCGACGATGTCGGCGATGGTGGTGGTGCCGGCGGCCCGCACGGCGCCGAGCACCTGGGCCTCGCGCTCGAGGCGGTGGGCGACGTAGGCGTCGATGCGCTCGATCGGGTCGGTGATGACGTGGCCGTGGCCGGGGGCGATGGCGCGGAGGCGCTTGATGGCCCGGACCTTGGCCAGGGAGTCGAGGTAGGCGGCCATGTCCCCGTCGGGCGGGGCGATGACGACGGTGGACCCGTCCATGATGTGGTCGCCCGAGAACAGCGTCCGCTCCTCCTCCAGGAGATAGCAGAGGTGGTTGGACGCGTGGCCGGGCGTGTGGATGGCCCGGATGCGGAACTCGGTGGTCTCCACCGTGTCGCCGTCGGCCAGGAACCGGTCGACCGGCACATCGTCGCGGTCGTCGAACGCGCACACCTCGGCCCCGGTGCGCGCCTTCAGCCGCTTCGTGGCCGGGGCGTGGTCGGGGTGCGTGTGCGTGAGCAGGATCCAGCGGATGCGGTCGCCACCGCAGCCGGCGACGGCGTCGATGTGTGCGTCGGTGTCGGGACCGGGGTCGATGACCGCGATCTCGTCCACGCCGGCGAGGTAGGTGTTCGTGCCCGGCCCGGTCATCGCTCCCGGGTTGTCGGCCACGATCCGCCGGATGTAGGGGCTGACCGCGGACGGCACCTCGTGGACGATCGGGCGCGGTTCGTCGGTCTCGGTGTCGCGGTCGCCGGCGCTCATCCCTGCCCCTCGACCGCGCCGGCACCGCAGCGGATGGCGTCCAGCGCCTCGACGGTGGAGGTGAACCGGCAGAGCAGCTGCAGGCTGACGACGGTGGGTTCGATGAGCTCGATCCGCCCAGCCTGCCAGTCGGCCAACGCCTGCGTCGGCTTCCACCAGCCGGCGTCGACCGCTTCCCAGCCGTCGGCACCGGCGTCCTGGCCCTCCACCATGGCGGCCGCGAAGAAGCGGGCGTCGTAGCGGCGCGGCGACAGCTCGGGCGTGATCCACCGCGAGACGTAGGCGACCCGATCCAGCGGCACCCGGAGCCCGTGCTCCCGGTAGAGGTCGGCCAGGGTGCGGGTGCCGTCCTCGAGTGCGTCGCGGGTGGCGTCGAGGTCGGTGAAGACCGGGTGCTGGTCGGTCACCGACCGCCCGTCGGCGTCGATGGCGAGCACCACGCCGGCCTCCTCCACGCACTCGCGCACGGCGGCCAACCAGTACGCACGGCCGCCGGACTGCACGCCGAGGATGCGGTCGGCCTCCTCGGCGGCGAGCCCGTCGACGATGTCATCGTGGTCGGCGTCGCCGTCGTCGACGGCGCCGCCGGGGAACACGTGGGCGCCCGGAACGAAGGGGGTGCTGGCCGCCCGCTGCAGCAGCAGGACCTCCATCCCGTCGGCGCGGTCGCGCAGCAGCATCACGGTCGCGGCCGGTCGGGGGACGACCGTGGCCTCGTCGTCCGCATCGGGGAACGGGGCTTCGACGCTCACGGCAGCTCGGGCCGATCGGGATCCGTCGGCGGCTCCTCCCAGGAGTCGGCATCGAGCACGTCGCCGCGGCGGGTGGGCGGGAAGCCGCCACCTGGGAAACCGGCGCCTGGGAAGCCGGCGCCCGGGCCGAACGTGCCGCTGAAGCGCGTGGCGTGGCCGATCACGATGGGCCCCGACGCGAAGCGACGGCGCAGCGAGCCGCGCAGCAGCGCCCGCACGGGCGGCAGCAGGAGGAGGAGGCCGACGGCGCCGGTGACGAAGCCCGGCGCCAGGAGCAGGATGCCGGCGACGAGCAGCAGCGTGCCGTTCACCAGCTCGTCGGTGGGTGCGTCGCCGCGGGCGACCTTCTCGTTGGCCCGGCGCAGCACGCCGAGGCCCTGCTGCTTGACCAGCCAGATGCCCACGACGGTGGCGGCGACCGCCCCGAACAGGGCGTTCAGGAAGCCGAAGGAGCCGGCGACCTGCACGAACACGAACAGCTCGAGGATCGGCAGGAGCAGCAGCAGGACGAGGAGCATGGGATGGTCCAGGCTACTGACGTCGGGGCAGTGCCGTTCCCCGCCTGGGGTACCGTCGCCGGGATGGCTGGGGAGCACGTCCGCGAGACCGGGCGCACCACACCTCGAGGCGACTTCTGGTCCCAGGTCCTGCCGCGCACGGCGCTCGGGCTCGCCTCGCTGCTGTTCTTCATGGCCGTCGCCGCCGCGTTCTCCGGCGCCGCCCTGTTCGCGTACTACCGGTTCGAGCTGGACGACACCCGTGAGCGGGTGGCCGAGCTCGAGGGCGAGATCGCCGACGACCTCGAGTTCGCCGAGCAGGCGATCGCCCAGCGCACCGACGAGGCCACGGCCGAGGTGGAGGGGCTGCTCGGCGAGCTGGAGCAGTTCGCGGCGTCCGGCCAGACCGTCGAGGAGGTGCTCGCCGGCGTCGCCCCGTCGGTGTACCTCGTGAGCAGCCTCGACGTCGACGGCCAGCCATCGGTCGGGTCGGCGTTCGTGCTGTTCTCCGACAGCGAGCGCTCGTTCCTGCTCACCTCGTTCGAGACGGTCCGGGCGGCGACCGTGGAGCCGGCGCCCGGCATCGAGGTCAGTCAGGGTGGCGCGATCCTGACGGTGCAGCTCACGGCCTGGGACGAGGGCCGGGACCTCGCCCTCCTCGTGGCCGAGGACGCCCCGAACCTCCCGGCGGTCGAGGTCGCCGACCCGTCTTCGGTGGCCGCCGGCGACCGGGTCTTCGCCGTCACCGGCCTGGGCAGCGACGGCGCCGCCCTCGTCCAGGGGGTCGTGTCCGACGTGTCGGCCACCGCGATCCAGCACGACGCCCCGATCGGACCCCAGCACCAGGGCGGACCCCTGCTCAGCTCGTCCGGCGAGCTCATCGGCATCGCCTCGCGCCGCTTCGCCCCGCTCGGCTTCCTGCCCGACACCGTGTTCTTCGGGATCCCCGTCCGGGAGGCGTGCGCCGAGCTCGTCTCGTGCCCGGCGGAGCTGGATTAGTCGTCGTCGAAGAGGTCGCGGCGCGACGGCAGCGTGGTCGTCGTCGAGGTGGTGGTCGTCGACGACGTGGTCGTGGTGGGCGCGGGTGCCACGGGCGGTTCGGCGTCCACGACGTAGGGGCCGCCGGCGCTGGTCGAGCCGCCGGCCATCGGCGCCCGTGGGGCGAAGCCCCGTCGCTCGCGCTGGATCTCCTCGCTGGCCACGTCCCGGATCGGCGCCGGCTCGCTGAAGTCGGTGACCGGTACGCCGTCGAGGGCCGCGACCATGAAGTCCTGCCAGGCCTCGGCCGGGAACGAGCCGCCGGTCAGGGCGCGGCCCTTCACCCGGTAGCTCACGTCGAGCGGCGGTTGCGGGTTCCACCCCATGAACACCGAGGCCGACAGCGTGGGCGTGTACCCGACGAACCAGGAGTCGCGGTTGTCCTGGGTGGTGCCGGTCTTGCCGGCCGCCGGACGACCGATGCCCTTGCCGGACGCGGTGCCGTTGGTGAGCACGCCCTCGAGCACGTCGGTGACGTTGTCGGCGGTGGCCTCCTCGAGCACCTGCTCGCCCTCGGGCTGGGAGCGGTCGAGGACGAGGTTGCCGTCGGGCGCGAAGACCCGGACGACCGGGGTGGGCGGCATGCGGACGCCGTCGGTGGCGAAGGTGCCGTACGCGGAGGCCATGCCGAGCCCGGAGACCTCCCGGCTGCCGAGGGCGATGGACAGGCCCGAGCCGTCGCGCGCCGGGTCGATCTCGGGGATCTCGAGGCCGAGGCGGTTCGCGACCGCGACGGCCTCGTCCGGCCCGACGTCCTGCATCAGCCGGACGAACGTGGTGTTCACCGACCGGTGCATCGCGGAGCGCAGCGTCATGGCCCCGTAGACCGCGCCGGCGTAGTTCTGCGGCGAGTAGTCGCCGATCGTGAGGGGTCCGCCTGAGTACACCTCGTCGGGGCGGATGCCCTGCTCGAAGGCGGTGGCGAGCACGAAGGGCTTGAACGCGGAGCCGGCCTGGCGGCCGATGCTCCCGGCGCCCTTCAGCGCGATGTTGGTCTGGTCGGTGCCGAAGTCCCGGCCGCCGACCATGGCGCGCACGAAGCCGGTGGGCGGTTCGACGGCGGTGACCGCCATCTGCATGGTGTGGGCGACCTCGGCGCCGTCGTCCGTCGTGCGAACCACCGGGTCGATGCCGTTGAGCGTGGCGAAGGTGACCGCCTCGGCGGCGACCTGGGCCTTGGGGTCCAGGGTCGTGAAGATCTGCAGGCCGCCCCGGTAGAGCAGGTCCTCGTCGCCGAGCGCGTCGGCGAGGTACCGGGTGAGGTAGGAGATGAACCACGGGTACCGGGTGTCCTCGTCCGTCGGCGTCGCGACCAGCGTGTGCGGCCCCGGGGCCGGGCCGTCGCTCGCCAGCCACAGCGGGGCGTCCACGGCCTCCTGCCACTCCTGCGGGGTGATCAGCTCCTCCTCGAGCATCGTGTCGAGCACGCGGACGCGGCGGCTCTCGGCCAGGGCCAGGTCGGCGCGGGGGTTGTAGCGGGACGGGGCGGGGATGAGCCCGGCGAGCGTGGCCGCCTCCGAGGCGTTGAGGATGTTGACCGGCTTGCCGAAGTAGACGTCGGCGGCGGCGCCGATGCCGTAGGCCCCCTCGCCGAAGTAGACGATGGAGAGGTACTCGAAGAGGATCTGCTCCTTGGACAGCGAGCGGTCGAGCTGGGCGGCGAGCACGGCCTCGCGCAGCTTGCGGGCGATGGTCCGGTCGCTGCCGATGCCGTAGGCGTTCTTGGCCAGCTGCTGGGTGATCGTGGACCCACCCTGGGCCAGCTCGCCCTCCCGCACGTCGGTGACCAGCGCCCGCAGCGTGCCGCGGATGTCGACGCCGGAGTGCCCGTAGAAGTTGCGGTCCTCGGCGGCGATCACCGCCTCCTTCAGCACCTCGGGGATGTCGCCCGGCGAGACGGGGATGTTCTGGTCGAACTGCTGGTAGGTGTGGATCAGCTCGCCGTTGACGTCGTACACCTGGCTGAACTGGATCGCCTCCAGCTCCTCCGGATCGGGGATCACGGCCGGCAGCGGCACGAACAGCTGCGTCGCGAGCACGACGCCGGCCGCGGTGACCGGCGTGGCCAGCACCACGGCGAGGGCGATGGCGAGCTGGGTCAGCTTGGTCGTGCGGCGGAACCGGGCCATGCGTCCACCATCATCGCCCGATTCGCGCCGGATGTCGCATCGGAGCGCGCCCGTGCACGGGTTCAGTCGGCCAACGTGAACAGCTCGGTCTGCGAGGGATCCCCGTCGTCGTGGCCCCCACCGGGTGGTGGCTGGCGGGGTTCGTCGGGGGGTGGGTGCCATCGTTGGCCGGTCTTGCGGTCGACGAACCAGCGGGCGCCGACGGGGCCTTCGACGCGGAGGTCGTGGCGGGTCTTGGTGCCGTGGCAGTGCCAGCAGAACCAGGACAGGTCGTCGAGGCGGGTCTCGTGGGTGAGGGTCCAGCCCTCGTTGTGGTCGATGTCGAGGAGGTAGCGGCTGCCGCAGACCTCGCAGGCGCCGCCGCTGCGGGCCTCGAGGGCGGTGCGCTGGGTGGCGGTGACCCGCCGGCCGAGGTGGGTGACGTGGCGGATGTCGATGCCGTCCTTGATCACCACGGCGAGGAACGCGTCGGCCAGCAGGGAGCGGACCGCGGAGACCGACACCGGTCCGACGCCGGCGATCTCGCAGGTCTCGTCACCCTCGATCGAACCGCGGTTGAGGGCGGCCAGGTCGATGAGGGCGATGACCTTCTTGTCGGGCCGCACCGCCTGGCTGCGCCGGGCCGGGCCGCCGTCGGCGGCGCCGGTGAGCAGGTCGCGGACGACGTCGGCGGCGTAGCGCTCGACCGGTTCGAACCGGCCGGCCTGGCGGGCATCGGCGAAGGCCCGGTCGATGCGGGGCTTCAGCGCGGCGTCGACCTCGGCCATGTCCTCGGGCGGCAGGCGCAGGCACAGGTTGCCCATGCCGTCGTCGTCGGTCCAGCGGCGCACGCCACGCAGGGCCTGGTGGCGACGGCGACGGGCCTCCCGGTCCCGGTCGGCCTTGGCCCGGGCATCAGCGGCCCGCTTGCGCAGCTCGGGCAGGCGATGGCGCTTGGCCGTGTCGAGCAGGTCGTCTTCGTCTTCGGGGGAGGCATCGGCGCCGGAGGACACCTCGTTGGCCTGCTCGGTGGACAGGTCACCGTTGCGGATCGCCTCATCGGTGCGCTGCTGCTTCTTCAGCCGCTTGCTGGTCGACAGCTTCTTGCGGGCCGCGCCGGTGGGTGTGCCGGTCTTGCGGGCGATGTCGTCCTCGGCCGACTTGGCCCCGTTGCGCTTCCACTCCCCGGCCTCCTCGTACCGGCCAGCCATCCGCAGCACCGCACCACCGACCAGCCGCTCCGCCGACGCGAGCGCATCGAACACCTGTGGTGCGGCATGGAGCGGGACGTTGCCCGGCTCGAGGCGACCGCACACGTCGTGCACGTTCTCGAGGAGATCGATCACCTCCTGCGGGGTCGCCGGGTTCGAAGCCATGTCCGAATCGTACTCGAACTGGTGTTCGCTCGACAAGGGTCAATCGGGACAAATCTCTCTCCAGTCACGCGAGCGCCGCCCCGCCTGGAGTGCGGGTCGAAGTAGGCGCCCCCGCACTCCCGCTGTTGCCGACGGCCAGCTCTGCCCAGCGGGTTCATGGTGTCGCTCCCGAAGGGGCGATAGGAGTCGGGATGCCCGGCCCTGCGGGGTCAGAGATCCTCGCGACGTGGCGGTGGAGTGATTCCAGCTCCTGGTTGCGGACGCGAGGCCGGGCTTGTCTGGGGAGCGGGCCCTCTTCGTCACCATGCGGAGACGCGGGTAGCCGCGAACCCCTCGAGGGATCGGAGTTGATGGTTCGGCGGAAAGGGTCGGAGGTCGGCTGGTCTCGGGTCGGAGGGCTCTGGGGTCGTTCGCCGCTGCTCTCTACGGTGGGAGTTGGTTCATCTGGTCCCGGTCCCGATCGCGTGACCATCAGCCCCGCTCGCGGTGCGACGGGGTCCAGTGGCGCTCCTGACCCTGGCGTCTCCATCTTCTCGAGGGGCCGAAGGGGAGCGAGCATGCGGACATCTGCGATGGCTGGGGCCTTTCAGGATCTGGGTCTGCGGCCAGCGCGGCTGGCGGGGTGCCTCGGCAGTGTCGAGTCAGTCGGCGCGGCCTCGATGCCGGGGGGTGAGCTTCCATGTCGCTCCAGGTGACGGCTGTCCAGCACCCGCCCGATGTGGTCGTCGTGCGGATCGGGGGCGTCGGTGAGGAACAGCTGCTTCTCACGCTGATCGACGGCATCGAGGCCATCGCGAACGGCGTGCCGTGCTTGGTGATCGACGTCGATGAGCTGGTGCTCTTCAGCGCGACCGCCGTCCGCAGCTTCGTGAGCCATCTCCTCGACCGGGTCGGTGACGGCTGTGTGGTCTTCACCGCTCGCCGCGGCACGGCTCGGCAGGTCCTCCGCCGTTGGGGCGGCAGCGGGCTCGTGATCGTGGACTCTGCCGACCATGCCCGTGCCCGCTGCAGTCCGCAGGTCGCCGGATGAGCGCGACTCCTCCGGTGCCGGCTCGGAAAGGAAGCCATGGACCCTGACGACCATGCCGAGGATGACCCGGCACCTGTGCACGTGAGGTTCCACGACGATGGTGTGCTGCGGCTTGGCGACCGGGTGATCGAACGCGTGCACGCGGACCTCATCGGGGGCCGGAGCCGCTACAGCGTCGGTGGTCGGGTTGCCGAGGGCCCACGTTGGTGGCGAGGAAGGGTGGAGTGGGACGGAGACGACGATCAGCGGCCACGTGCAGTGAGGTGATCATCGAGGTCGACAACGGCCGATCCGGCATCGCAGTCATCGAGCCAGCCCCGAACGCACCCGCCCACAGCGCCGTGGTCCACGGCGTCGGACCGCCGCCCTTCGACGTTCCGTGAACGTGGCACGGATGCACCGTGGCCGCGAGACTCATCACGGGCGGGTGTCGTGATCGACGAGGACCACCTGAAGCAGACGTCGGCGAACGTCGCGGAGGCGCTCGCTCGAGACCGCTCGGTCACCGACGTGCTCCATGACATCGTCGACGACGCCACGAGGGCCTTTCGACATCCGCGGGCGGCCATCTCCATGGCCGATGAGTAGGGCAGCCTCCGCTCCGTCGGCGTTGTTCGAGGTCCTCGCCTCCCTTGAGACCGCGATCATCCACCGGTTCGGCGGCGGGCGGATGCCTTCTCGACCTCGACCGCGGCGAACACGCCCATGCCGATCAGACCGGGGATGACCCAGTGCACGAGGTCGAGAGGTGCGGTCTCGAACATCGTGTTCATGAACGGGAGGTACACGAAGCCGAGCTGGAGGACCGTGAGCGCCGCGACCGCCAGCCAGGCGACTGGGTTGGCGAGGAGCCGGCTGAGCGGGTAGCTGCGCTCCCGCAGGTAGCGGCTGTTGAACAGGTAGCAGATCTGACCGAACACCAGCGTGTTCACCGCCATCGTCCTGGTGGTGGCGAGGTTGTCCCCGCTGCGGTCGGACAGGAGGAAGACGACGATGGTGGCACCACCTACGAGGGTTCCGACGAAGCCGATCCTCCAGAGGAAGTAGCGGTCGAGGATCGGTGCACCGGACGGGCGAGGTGGACGGCGCATGATGCCCGGCTCTGCAGGCTCGAAGGCCAGCGCCAGCGCCAGCGTCACGGCCGTCACCATGTTCACCCAGAGGATCTGGGTGGGGGTCAGGGGCAGGTCGAGGCCGATGATCACGGCGGCGACGATGACCAGTGCCTCGGCGGCGTTCGTCGGGAGGATGAACAGGATGGCCTTGCGGAGGTTGTCGTAGATCGTGCGGCCTTCGCGGACCGCCTGCTCGATGGAGGCGAAGTTGTCGTCGGCCAGCACGATCTCGGCTGCCTCCTTGGTGGCCTCCGTGCCCTTGATCCCCATCGCGACGCCGACGTCGGCGCGCTTGAGCGCTGGTGCGTCGTTCACACCGTCGCCGGTCATGGCGACGACCTCGCCGTTCGCCTGGAGGGCGGTGACCAGGCGCAGCTTGTGCTCCGGGCTGGTGCGGGCGAAGACGTCGTGGGCCTGCACGAGGGAGCTGAGCTCCGCGTCGGACGCCGCCTCCAGCTCGGCGCCGGTGACAGCGTGCTCGCTGCGTGCGATGCCCATCTCGCGAGCGATGGCGAGCGCGGTGCCGGCATGGTCGCCCGTGATCATCTTCACCTGGATGCCTGCCTGCCGGCAGTTCGCGATGGAGTCGATCGCCTCGGGCCGGGGCGGGTCGACGATGCCGACGATGCCGACGAAGACCAGCTCGTGCACGTCCTCCAGCGACAGCTCGTCGGCCGCAGGCACGCGATCGCGCCGGGCGGCCGCGAGCACCCGGAGGCCCTGGCTGCTGAGCTCATCGACCTGTTGCTCCCACCAGGCCGCGTCGAGGGGCCGGGTGCGCCCATCGGCGGTGAGCTCGTGACGGGCTCGCTCGAGCAAGCGGTCCGGAGCGCCTTTGGCGAGGATGGCGTGCGTCCCGGCCGGCAGCTGGTCCAGCGTCGCCATGAACTTGTGCTCGGACTCGAAGGGCACGACGGCCAAGCGGCGATGTGCGCTGGTGTCGAACCCCAGCTTGGCGGCCAGGGTTCGCAGCGCCCCTTCCGTCGGCTCGCCGTTCACCGTCCAGCGCCCATCGGCCTCGACAATGTCGGTGTCGTTGGCCACCGCCATCGCCTCCACGAGTGCGGCCAAATCGGAGTGGGTGTCGAGGCTTGCCGTCTGACCGTCGAGGTTCACCTCGCCCCCGGGCTCGTAGCCGGTGCCCGAGACCTCGTAGGCGCCGCGGCGGGTGACGATGCGGCGGGCGGTCATCTCGTTCTTCGTCAGCGTCCCGGTCTTGTCCGAGCAGATCACGGTGACCGAGCCCAGCGTCTCTACGGCGTTGAGGCGGCGGGTGATCGCGTTGCGCCCCGCCATCCGCTGCACGCCGATGGCCAAGGTGATGGTCAGGATCGCCGGGAGACCCTCTGGGATGGCAGCCACCGCAAAGCCGATGGCGGCCAGGAACATCTCCGAGGCCGCGTAGTCGTGGGCCGCGATGCCGATGGCGAAGACGGTGACGGCCAAGACGACGACCGCCATCGAGAGCTGCGTGCCGAACGCCCGCATCTGACGGGTGAGCGGCGTCGCCAGCGTCTCGACCTGGCCGATCATCGTGTTGATGCGGCCGATCTCGGTGGCCGAGCCGGTGTCCGTCACCACACCGACCCCGCGGCCGGCCGTCACGAGCGTCCCGGAGAAGGCCATACCGGTCCGGTCACCGATCCCGGCATCCCGGTCCACGGCCTCCGGCCGCTTCTCCGACGGGACCGACTCACCAGTGAGCGCAGACTCCTCGATCTGCAAGTTCGTGGACTCGATCAACCGGAGATCGGCAGGTACCCGATCGCCAGAGCGCAACCGCACGACGTCACCGGGGACAACCAGCTCGGCCTCCACACGGTGCCACCGGCCGTCACGCCGCACCTGGGCGTCGACCGACAGCATCTTGCGGATGCCTTCAAGGGCCTTCTCGGCCTTCCCCTCCTGGAGGTAGCCGATCCCGGCGTTGACCAAGACGACGCCGAGGATCACGCCGGCATCGATCCAGTGCTCGAGCAGCGCCGTGACGCCAGCGGCGACGAGCAGGACGTAGATGAGGACGTCGTTGAAGTGTCGCAGGACCCGGACGACCAGGCTGTCGCGCGGCGGCTCCGGCAGCCGGTTGTGGCCGACGTCCTCGAGCCGCCGGACAGCCTCATCACAGCTGAGGCCGGCCGCGCTCGAACCGAGCGCGCCGAGCACCTCGTCGACCGGACTGGCGTGCGCAGCGATGCGCTCAGGAGTGAGGGTCACGTCGATGTCCTTCGGGGTCTTGCGCTCGTGCAGGGAACGATGGCGCGCGGCAGCACTGACCGGTGTGCACCCGGCGCCGCGCTCATCGGTCCACTGGCCCTTGCACGGGTGGGCGCACGATCAGCACGGGGCAGGGTGAGTGCCGGACGACGTCGGCGGTGACGCTTCCCAGCGCCGTGCGGAGCAGTCCGGTGCGTCCGTGGGTCGCCATTGCGATGAGCGCCGCGGAGATGCGGTGCGCATGGCCGACGATCGTCCTGGGGGCAGGTAGTCCGTAGAGGACCGTCGTCTGGGGCGACCCGACCTCGGGCGGGATGCCTGCGGCCAGACGGGTCAGTCGTTCCTGTGCGTCCCTGAGCTCGCGGTGCCCAGGGCGTTCGCCAGGCAGAGCCACGGCCTCGTCAGGACCGATGACCGTGACGAGCCAGAGGCCCAGGCCGAGTTGTGTCGCCCACCGGATGGCGACGGGCAGCACCGCATCACCGAAGGAGGAGCCGTCGGAGCAGACGACGACGTGACTGCGCTCGCCTGGCAGCGGAGTCGTCGTGCACTTGGGGCCGACGAGGACGATGGGCCCCGTGGCATCGCAGACCACCTGCTCGGAGACGCTGCCGAGCAGCGCATTGCGAACGCCGCCTCGCCCATGTGTTGTCATGCACAGCAGTGCGTCGGCGTCCTCCGCCACCGTCTGGAGGATCCCACCGACCGGGTCTTCTTCGAGGACGCGGACCTGCACGTCGACGATGCTGGCGAAGAGGTCGGCCCGATCCCGCAGGCGCCGCTCGAGGACGGATCCATCCGAAGCGGCACAGGTGACGAGCACGAGGCGGCCCCTGGCGGCTTCTCGGCCGCTGCGGGCGGCGAGCGCCGCTCCGGGGCGCAGGGCGCGCTCGGAAAACTCCGATCCGTCGAGTGGGACCACCACGGTGGGCATCGCGTTTCACCTCGTCACAGGCTGACCGCCCCATTGCACCGGCACCGCGCACGGACGTGAAGGGCACAAGGTCCCGCACACCATGCACCCCCGGGGGATGTCTCCTGCTGCGGCTCAGCCTGAGCCGAGTGCCCGGACCCGTTCGCCTCCTCCAGGCTCGCTGCCCGACAGCTCCGTGAGGGTGACTGCGCCGTGGCCACCCCGTTGGTCACCACGCAAACAGCGCGGCGGCTCCCAACATCACGGCGCCCAGCGCGAGCACGACCAGGCGGATCTGAGTCCCGCGCTGTCCCACCGCGTGGGCAGCACCGATGTCGAACCGCTCGGAGTGGATCTGGCGAAGGGGTACGCCTCGATCGCGAGCCGCTCGCTCGACGACGTCCATCATTGGTGGTGGTCCGCACAGCACGACGTGCCACTTCCCAGCACCTTCCGCTGGCAGGAAGTCGTCGATGAGATCGACATCGATGACGCCTCGCCTGCCTTGCCAGCCTGCCGGTGGCTCTCGCAGGACTCGGACGACCTCGAGGCCGAGCTGGTGCTCGAGATCGTCCAGCTCGGAGTCGCAGACCAGGTCCTCAGCTTCATCGGCGGCGTAGATCAGGACGACGCGCCCACGACTGCCCTTGTCGCGAAGGGTGCGCAGCATGCTCAGGATGGGTGAGATGCCGATCCCGCCGCCGATCATCAGGAGGCTGGAGGACGGGTCGTCGGGCAGGTGGAGCGAGCCGTACGGGCCGTCGACGTAGGCGGTCTGCCCCACGGGAGTGCCTCCGATGGTGGCTGTGTAGTCACCCAGTTCCTTGACGACGAACTCCAACCGTTCGGGGCGCATGGCGCTCGATGCGATCGAGTAGGGGTGCTGCTCGAGTGCGAATGCCGAGTCGTCCAGGGTGACGAACGCGAACTGCCCGGGTCGGAACTGCAGGGGAGCGGTGTCGTTGGCGGGTTCGAGGGCGATCGTCCACGTGCGGTGCGCGGCTGGGCGGACGTCGGTGACGCGGTAGGGGTGTCGGCGGACCTTGAGTGGCTTGATGGCGCGTGCGTAGAGGATGCTGCCGATCGAGGCGGTGCCGATCACGACCCACAGGGCTTGCTTCCACGGGTCGGAGAGGTAGTGGTGGACACGGGTGATGTGGACGAGCCCGATGACCAGGATGAGCATGGCGAGGGCGCCGTGGCCGAGGCGCCACCACTCATAGGGCAGCCGCAGCCTGTCCCGCCACAGGGAGGTGACGATCAGGATCGGGAGAGCGAATACGACGAGGATGAGGAACGCTGCTCGCAGGAGGTTCACCCGCGGATCGAGGAACTCCCAGTAGTCGGGCTCCGCCAGCAGCAGGACCACGGGGTGGGCGAGCACGAACCCGAAGGCGACGATGCCGGCCTGCCGGTGGAACTGCAGCATGGTGTCCTGTCCGATGACACCGGACAGCTTCGGGTAGCGGGCGGTCAGCACCGACTGGAGGCTGAGCATGGCGAGGCCGATGAAGCCGAGCGCGACGCCGAACTCGATCCAGAAGCCCCGCTCGGGAGACTGCGGACCGAGCAGGATCACGAACAGTGGCACCACGACCACGATGGCGTAGAGCGCTGCACCCGTGATTGCGTTCAGCCTCCGCATCATCGGAGGGTCGCACACTGTGAGCGGGCGGACCATGGACGCAGGTCCCGTCGCACCCGGGCACCTGTGACGAGGGGTCATCGGGGTCGGGGACGTTGGCCTCTGTCGGCGCAGCGGCGGGACGCGCAGGATCGGGTCATGGTCGAGCTCCGCAGGATCCTGTTCTGCCCTCTCGGTTGCCGGGAGAACCCGGCTGCCGTGCGCCGCGTGGTCGAGTTGGCCGAACGCTGCGACGCGAGCGTGACGCTGCTCGGGGTGGGTCGTGAGCCGTCGACGACGTACAACCCGTTCAAGGACCGCGAGGGGCTGCAGCGCATCGCAGATGTGGAACGCGCCGAGATCGAGGAGCGGCTGGCCCGCTGGGCGGCGTCGTGCGACGCGGGGAGCACCGAGGTGCTCGTCAGATCTGGGAACGCGGCACTTTCGATCGTCACCGAGGTGCTCACCGGGGGGCACGACCTGGTCGTGGTCACGACGGACGAGGACCGGGAGGATCGAGCCACCATCAAGCGTCTGCTCCGGAAGTGCCCCGTTCCGGTGTGGGTCATCCGTCCGACGCGAGCCCGGACGCAGCGTCTGATGGTGGCGGTGAACCCCGAGCCCGACGAGGCCGAGCTCAACCGTGTGCTGCTCGAGCTCGGGGCCGCCTTCGTCGAGCTCGGTGGGGGCGAACTGCACGTCGCCCATGCCTGGGAGTTGTTCGCCGAGAACCTGGTCCGTCACGCCGGCTGCTCGGATGCCGAGATCGCCGAGCTACGCGAGAGCGAGCGGTCTGCCAGGAATCGCGCGCTCCTCGCGCTTGTCGGGGACGCGCTGCCCAGCACCGTCGACTGGAAGCCCCATCTCGTCAACGGCCCGCCGGCGCAGACGATCGTCGAGATGGTGCGCCGCCAGCGCATCAACCTCCTGGTGATGGGCACCGTGGCTCGTACCGGGATTACAGGCGTCCTGATGGGCAACACGGCCGAGCAGATCCTCGATGAGGTTCGCTGCTCGGTGCTGACCGCGAAGCCACCGGGATTCGTCTCGCCGCTCGACCAGACCGCGTCATGAGCGGTGAGTCCAGATGTCCGGAACCACCAGAGAGGGACGGAGTTGCGCGATGAAGCGGATCGTTGTCGGTACGGATGGTTCAGCGGGCGCCACGGATGCGTTGCGTTGGGCAGCCCAGCTCGCGTTGCGCCATGGCGCGGAGGTGGTGGTGATGACCGGGTTCGAGCCAACGGACTCCGAGCTGCCACCTCGGCGTGTCGAGGTTCTTCGCGCCGAGCAGGAGGCGAAGCTCAAGGTCTGGAGCGAACCGGCCCACCTCGGTGACGTCACGGTGCGGACCGTCGTCGAGCGCGGCGATCCCCGTCCAGGCATCCTCGCGGTGGCCGAACGGGAGAACGCCGACCTCGTCGTCGTGGGCCGGGTCGGCACCTCGGCCGGGCCCGGTCTGCTCCGCATCGGCAGCATGGCGGAGTGGCTCGCGCACCACGTGGACCTTCCCCTCGCCGTGGTCGATGGTGAGGGCAACCTCACGACACCCACCGTGCTCGTGGGCGTCGACGGCTCGGAGGGGTCACGCGCCGCGGTCCACTGGGTCTTGGCGATGCGAGGCGATGCCGACGTGCGTGTCGTCGCAGCTTCGGTGGACGTACCTGTCGCCGAGCGGACACCGTCGGGCGGCCCGGGAGGCTGGCACGAGGGTCTCGAACGGCGGATCCGCGACGACTACGCGGCCGAGCTCTTGGATGCCGGGGTCGATGTCCGCGCACTGGCCCTGAGCAACCCCGACGTCGCCGGAGCTCTGGTGCAAGGGGCCGAGGACGAACACGCCGACCTCGTGGTCGTCGGCACACGCGGCCTGGGTGGCTTCACCGGGCTCCGTGTGGGCGGTGTCGCGCTCAAGACCCTGCACCGGGCTGATCGCTCCGTCGTCCTGGTTCCCCCCACGTAGCACGAACCCGATGGCCTGGGCGGTGTCCGCCAGTCCCTCAGTCCACCTGCTCGGCGATGACCTCGTCGAGGTAGCGCTGTTCGATGGCATGGACGAGTTCATCTCGAATGCTGGTGCTGCCGGCCTCGGCGAGGGATCGCTCGGTCGCACGGAAGCTGTCCTGTAGCGCACCGTCCTTGATCGCGTCCTGGATCCAGCAGGAGAAGTCGTGCTGGGACGCGTGGTGCTCGATCACCTCTGGGGGGCTCTGGCGCAGGATGTGGTGGAACTCGTAGAGGCTGGTGGCGACGTGGCCGGTCGGCACGTTGCCGGTGGTTCGGAAGTGGAAGTGCAGGTGGGCGTCCAGGGGGAGCCGGACGTACTTGTGCCAGTGGCGCACGTGGCTGGTGCGGCGGCTGGCGACGGTGAAGCACCGATCGTGGTCGGGGCCTCGTGGCGGTTCGATGATGATCGCCTGCCCCACCACCGTGCCGTCGAGCAGGTCCGTGAGGTGCTGACCGGTCCGCCCCGTGGCGACAGCCAGGCTGGAGAGCTGGTGGGGCTCGAGGCCCGGTGTCAGGAGGACGACGTCGAGGTTCTCGGGAGAGATGCCGGTGAGGTGCTCGGGCCGGTAGCTGACCAGGCAGTACCCGCGGTTGGCCTCATCGAGCACCGCAGCCCCCATCAGATCGGTCCCGACGAGGCGGTGGGCCTCGTCGACGAAGACCCAGTGGGGCAGGCCTGTCTGGTCTCGCTCGTCTTCGATGACCTCGGGCAGCGACGAGATGTACGCGTCCTGTTCGTCGGGGACCAGGAGGGAGAGGTCGAGGACCACGCTGCCGAAGCGGTGCCGGAGCAGGCGGTGGATCTCCGTGGGCTTGGGGAGCGGTTCCACTCCCCCGACCGACAGCACGCCACGGAGGTCGTCGAGGCCGAGGTGGTCGCCCTCAAGGTCGACGACGAGGGCCGAGTAGCCGAGCTCCGAGATCGCTTCAGCCAGCAACCCTGCGACGTAGGACTTGCCCATGCCGGAGCCGCCAGCGATGAGCACGTTGACCTGCGAGGCCGGGATGACGACCGACTCTCCCTCGCCGGTCATGCCGAGGAGCACCCGCCAGCGGTCCGAGTGAGCTCGCCGTGCCCCGGTCAGGATCGGGCCACGGAGCAGACCCAGGATGCCATGGCCGTCGGCTTCGTCCAGGACGAGGTCGGCGTGGTCCTTGAGGGCGTCGACGGCGTTGGCCACGGCGACGCCGTACTCGCCGACTTCGAGGAGGCGGCGGTCGTTCTCCGCGTCACCGGCCGTGATGGTGCTGTGTCGTGACACGCCCAGATCTCCGAGCGCCTCGAGTAGACCCGACCCCTTGGTCACCCCGGCCGGGAGCACCATGAGCGCGGCCCGGTTGCGCAGGATCTGGCAGTCGAGGCCGAGACGACCGATCTCCTCAAGGACGACGAGATCATGTGTCGCGTCACAGGCCAGCAGCACCTCTCCGGACCGGACGGGGACGCGGCGACGGAGCAGGGCGTCCTCGAGTGCCGCATCGACTGGATCGGCGAGGAGCCGACGCCCGTGCGGGCCGCTGAGCAGTGCGCCGTTCTCGGCGACGATGCTGTCGAAGTGATCATCGACGTCGTGGAAGCCGCGGCGCAACTCACCCAGGATGCGGCCGGTGGCCAGGATGACCCGGATGCCGCGACGGCGTAGATCAGCGATGGCCGCCAGCACCGCCTCGTCGGGTCGCGCACCCTCGGTGAGGGTGCCGTCGAAGTCCACGGCAACGGCGCGGAAGTAGCCGGCAGCCATCTCAGCAGCGCCGCCAGTCGCAAGAAGCTGGGGATGCGCCGGTGGCCATGCAACTCGAACCTGCTGGTGGAGGTCCCATCTGCCCAGCGAACCAACGTCGCTCCGGGCTGCCTAGAGCAGATGGCCACAACCACCGGGGTCAGGCAGCCCCGTCGGTCAGGACCGAGTCGCCGTGTCCGGTGGGGACGTTGGCCTCTGGTCCGGCGGTGCCCAGACCGTGACAGTCGTCCTCAAGGTGCCAACCCCGAAGGGAGATCAGCCGGTGAGTGAGATCGTGGTCGGAGTCGACGGTTCGGCGAGCTCGCGGACCGCCCTCAGATGGGCGGCACGGGTTGCAGCCGCCAAGGGCGCCACCGTGCGGGCGGTCGCGGGCTGGCAGTACCCGGCAGCAGCGGGGTCGCCCGGTGGACCCGCCGAGCTCCTCGGTCCAGCGGAGATGGACCGACGCACCACCGAACACCTCCGAGCGATCATCGGCGAGGAGATCGAGACCGGCGCCGGTCGGGTGCAGATCGAGGTCGGCCGGGGCCCCGCCGCAGGGGTGTTGCTCGCCAGTGCCGGCCGCAGCAGCGTCGACATGCTCGTGCTGGGCGCTCGCGGTCTGGGCGGCTTCGACGGGCTGCTCCTCGGCTCGGTGACCCAGCAGTGCGTCGAGCACAGCCCCGCCCCCGTGGTCGTGCTGCGCGGAGACGAACCCCCGATGGACGGACCGATCGTCGTCGGCATGGACGACTCCGAGGGCTCCACGCGCGCGCTGGACTGGGTGATCGAGCTCGCCGATGCCACCGGCTCGGAGCTCGTCGTCGTGCACGCAACCGGCAGCGGCGTTTCCGACGCGGTGCTGGACCAGGCCGGGCGCACCCTTGACGGGTGGTGCGCCGCGATCAGGGAACGTGGGATCGCGCACCAGCCACGAATCGAAGCGGCCGAGCCCCGGACTGCGCTCCTGCGCGTGGCCGAAGAGACCGACGCTGCCCTGCTCGTGGTGGGCGCGCGCGGACTCGGCGCAGTGCAAGGCCTGCTGCTCGGCAGCGTCGCCGGCTACATCGTGCGCTACGCCCGACGGCCCATCGCCGTCGTCCCCGGACGTCGCTCCTGAATCAGGGAGTCCACCGGCAAACCACGAAGTGCCCGGGGGCCCTTCGCCGCCGACGGTCGGCGGTGCCGAGATGGAACCTGCAGGAGCGCCCTCGCATCTGTGTCGTGCATGAAGCGCACGAGCGGGCCGTTCTCGCCGGCCCGCCGAGGGCGCAACGCGCGAGCAAGCTGTTTGCGGCTTCGCACCGCCGGTCGTGCAACCGATCTGGCGATCGGTCGAGCGGGCTCCACGACGGCGGTCACGCTCTGTAGCGAAGCGTGACGGTCTCATCCATCGTTGCGACCCAGGCGTGAGGTCACGTCAGGCCCAATCCGGACCTCGTAGGGCACCTCCCGGATGTGCTCGACGGTCTCGTTCACCCCGGCCCGCTCGAGGAGGCTGACAAGCCACGCCCACGGGTGCTCATCGCCGGACTCCTCGGCGTCGTCGGGCAGCACGACGGTCAAGACGTCGCGCTCCAACCCCGCCACCGTCATGTGTTCCCACACGCCGGCGGAGCCGTGGACCATCACCGAGAGGCCGCGTTCGGCGTGGAGGACGACCTCGGTGCCGTCGTCGAGGACGGCGTACTCCGAGACCCGGAAGTTCGCCTGCCGCGTGGTCGCGCTGTCGAGTTCGCAGAGAGCGCCGAGGCGCACAACAGCCATGCGCCATCCTGCAACGACGGCCGCCACCTACGGGATGGGAGCGGCCGAGATGGTGTTCCTGTTCGGACTCGGCGTCGTCTACGCGGTCGCCTATCGCCTGCTCGGCAACGTGTTGGTGCTGTGGCCGTTGCTGACTCCGCTGGGCGCGTTCTTCAACAACCTCGAGTCCGGTGACATCGAGCTGCCCTGGGGTTCCATCGCCGGGTTCACCAACGTCGCCGTCATCATGGGCGTGGCGATCGTGCTCGCCCGTCGACACGAGCGGCAACGCGCCGGCGTCGATCGTCGCCGCCGCTACCGGCAGCCGGTGACGTCGATGTCCAGCGCCCGGTAGCTCTCGATCATGGTGGCGGTGAGCGTGTCGGTTCGTGCCGCAGCGTCGTCGGCCCCGGTGCGGAGTGCCTCTTCCGCGGCGGTCTTGGCTTCGGTGAGGCGGAGGGCGAGGGCGGGATCGGCGCGGCGCAGGTCGCCGTCGAGGTCGTGGAAGGCGAGGTGGGGGCCTTCGTTGAACGTGTCGAGCGCCGCGTCCGGGTCGGTCTCGGCCTGCTCGGTGGCGAGGCAGAGGTCGTCGATGACCTGTTGGGCCTCTGGTGCGGGATGTCCCGGTCGCAGGACGAGGAACGCGAAGCCTGCGATGCACGCGACGATGCCGGCGACGAGGAGCTGTTCGTAGCGGGTGAACTTACGTCGGTCGGGCATGGGGTCCTCCGTGTCGTCGAGGCGGCGGTTGACGCGCACCAGCCAGAGCGCTCCGGCCCCGACGGCGGCCAGGACGGCCAGGGTGCTCCCGGGGCCGCCGGGGCCGTGGTCGGCGTGGGCGAGCACGCCGTAGGGGTTCACGCGTGGGCGAGCTCGTTCTCGTCGGCCTGGTGCGGGGCGCGCAGGGCGTCTGCGATGGCGGGGCGGGCGGCGCGCACGGTGCCGATCGCACCGAGCAGCAGGGGCAGGTGGGTGATCTCGGAGACGAGGGTGGTGGTCCCGGCCCCGAGGGCGATGATGCTGGTCACGACGGTGACCACGCCGGCCAGCAGCGCGACGGGGAGCAGGCCGACGGCGAGTCGGGTCGGACGCCACGCAGCGAGCGCGTAGCCGCCGGCGAGGGAGATCATGAGCGCCTCGGAGTCGCGTCCTTCGGGGGTGCCGAGGTGGGAGTGGCCGAAGACCCCGGCGGTGGCGAGGGCGAAGGCCACGACCATGCCGATCGCTGCGGTGGCGAGAATCGCCGTGGTGAGGCGGTCACGGCCAGGGACAGGCGCCGTGCGTGCTGTGGCCAGGATCCGGGCGCGTGCGGCCGCGGAGGGCTGCGGTGAGCGGAGCCGGACCGTGCGGTTGACCTGGTCGAAGGCAGCGGTCCAGCGGGTGCAGGCCGGGCAGGTCGCGATGTGCTGTTCGAGGTGTCCGTCTTCGGGGGCTTCGCCGTCGCGGGTGTCGGAGAACCAGGTCCGGGCTGCGGTGCACTCGTTTGCGGTCATGACGGCACCTCCTCGATGGCCGGGTCGGTGTCGGCGTCGGCGTCGCTCCAGGCTCGGACGAGGGCGTCGCGGGCCCGGAAGACCCGGGAGCGGATCGTGCCGATGGGAACGCCGAGGGTGTCGGCGGCGGTGGCGTAGTCGAAGCCGAGGACCTGCGTGAGCACGAAGGCCTGGCGCTGATCGGTCGGGAGCGACTCGACCAGCGCGGCGACCTCGAAGGGCAGCGAGTGGTCGGCGACCGCGGCGACGGTCTCGGGTTCGGACGGGACCGGCGCCTTGCGTTGGGCGGCGATCGTCGCGCCGAGGCTGCGGCGGGCGAGCACGACGAGCCACATGCGCACCGGGGCATCGCCCCGATAGTGGGCGATGGCGGTGGTGGCCCGGGCGAAGGTCTCCTGGGTGGCCTCGTCGGCGAGGTCGCGGTCGCCGGTGAGGGACCAGCAGTACCGCCAGATGTCGTCGACCAGCCCGGCGCACAGCTGCTCGAAGGCCTTGCCGTCGCCGGCCGCCGCCCGGTGCGCGAGCTGGTCAGCGTGGTCGTCGGCGAGGGTGCGACGGGACGCGGGACGAGGGGGTCGGAGACGCATGTGTGACAAAGGTGGCGGCGAGGCCGCAGAAAGTTCCGCAGGCGATGGAACTTTCTGCGCCGTCCCGCCTCCTATGGGTCATGTGTCCTGCCTCCCCCCGCCGGTCCCGTCGTCTCCTGACCGCCCTCGCCCTCACCGCCGCCCTCGTGCTGGCCGCCTGCGGCGGCGACGACAGCACCACAGCAGCGAGTGGTGACGCGTCGCTGCGCGTCGCCACGTCGATCGCCCCGTTCGAGGACCTCGTCTCCCAGGTGGCGGGTGACCGGGCCGAGGTGTCGAGCATCGTTCCGGCCGGTGTCGATGGCCACACCTACGAGCCCACCCCCGGCGACGTCAGGATCCTGACGGAGGTCGACCTGTTGATCCTGCCCGACGTGGAGCTCAACCCGGTCGTTTCATCTCTCGCGTTCGACAACCTGCCCGAGGATGCCGAGGTCGTCGACCTGAACGCCCAGGTCGTGCCCGAGGACGAAGTGATCTTCGCCGACAGCCACAGCCACGGGGACGGCCCCTCCCACGGCCATCAGCGCAACGTCCACACCTGGACGAACCTGCCCTATGCCAAGCAGATGGTCGGCGAGATCGTCACCGCCCTCAGCGACGCCGATCCCGATGGCGCCGACGTGTACGAGGCGAACGGTGAGGAGCTGCTCGCCGAGATGGACCAGCTGATGTCAGCGACCCAGCAGGCCCTGGCCACCGTGCCCGACGAGAACCGCACCCTGGTCGTGTACCACGACTCCTGGTCCTACTTCGGCCGCTTCTACGGCTTCGACGTCCAGGGCGCCCTCCAGGCGGTCAACTTCGCCGAGCCCTCCGCCGCCGAGCTGCGCACCATGGTCCAACAGGTCCAGGCCGCCGGCGTCCCTGCCTTCTTCGGTTCCGAGGTGTTCCCCACCTCCGTCCTCGAACAGGTCGCCTCCGAGTCCGGCGTCGACTACGTCGGCAACCTGTCCGACGACAAGCTGCCTGGCGAGGCCGGCGACCCCAACCACAGCTACATCGGGATGATGACCGAGAACGTGCGCCTCATCGTCGACGGCCTCGGCGGCGACGCCAGCGCCCTCGACGACGTCGACGCGGCGTGAGCAGCCCGATCCTCGCCTTCGACGGCGTCACCGCCGGCTACCGCGGCAAGCCCGCCATCGAAGCCGTCGACCTCCACATCCAACCCGGCGAGCTCGTCGGCATCGTCGGCCCCAGCGGCTCGGGCAAGTCCACCCTGCTGCGGGCCGTCACCGGCACCACCGACATCTACGCCGGCACCGTCACCCTCCACGACCGCCGGGTCCGGGCCGGGCACCCCACCCGCGACATCGGCTTCGTGCCCCAGCTCGCCCTCGTCGAACCCGACACGCCTCTCCGTGCCGCCGACGCCGTCCTGCACGGCCTCGCCGCCTCCAGCCGCCGAGTGCCCTGGTACTCCAAGGCCGAACGGGCCAAGGCCAGCGCCCTGCTCGAACGACTCGGCCTGGCCGGCTACGAACGCCAACCGATCGGCGAGCTCTCCGGCGGCCAGCAGCAGCGGCTCCTGCTCGCCCGGGCGATGATCGCCGACTCCAGCCTGGTCATGCTCGACGAGCCCACCAGCGGCGTCGACCTCCAGACCCTCCAGGACATCCTCGGCCTGCTCGACGAGCTCAACCGGGCCGGCACCACCATCGTGCTCACCACCCACGACCTCAACTGGGTCGCCGCATCCCTGCCCCGGATCGTGTGCATCAACCAGCGCATCGTTGCCGACGGCGCCCCCGCCGACGTCATGACCGCCGAGGTGCTCGAGCGCACATACGGCGCATCGGTCCGCATCGTCCGCGACGGCGACCGGATCCTCGTCACCGACGACCGACCCCACGCCGCATCGACATCGGAGGCCCGCTGATGCACCTGCTCACCGAACCCTTCGAGTTCGCCTTCTTCCCCTACGCCCTCTGGGCCGGCGTGTTCGTCGGCGCCCTCTGCGGCGCCCTCGGCGTCTTCGTCGTCCTGCGCCGCATGAGCTACATAGGCCAAGGCCTCTCCCAGAGCGTCCTGGGTGGCGTCGCCCCCGCCGTGCTCTCCGGCATCGACCCCTACCTCGGCGCCGTCGCCGCCACCATCGTCGCCGGCCTCCTCATCAACCGCGTCGGCCGCCAACACGGTGTCCGCCCCGACGCCGCCATCGGCATCGTCTCCACCGTGCTCTTCGCGTTCGGCGTCGCCCTCGTGTCCGCCAACCGGGACCGGGCCGTGAACCTCAACGACCTGCTCTTCGGCAACATCCTCGGCGTCGACTCCAGCGACATCACCCTCGTCGCCGCCACCACGGCCGTGCTCGCCATCGCCGGCTTCGTGTTCTGGAAGCCCCTCACCTTCACCATCACCGACGCCGCAGGCGCGTCCGCTCACGGAATCCGGGCTGCGACCGTCGAAGCTGCCTTCACGATCGCCCTCGCGGCCGCGGTGGTCGTGTCCATCCGCGTCGTCGGCGTGCTCCTCATCGCCGCCGTCATCGTCATCCCCGCCTCCACCTCCCGGCTCTTCGGACGCAGCCTCGGACCCGTCGTCATCGCTGCTGCCGCACTCGGCGCCGCCGCCGCCGTCGTGGGCATGTTCGTCTCGTTCCACGTCGAGATCGCCAGCGGCCCCGCCATCGTCCTGGCCAGCGGCGCCGGCTTCGCCCTCGCCCTCATCGCCAGCACCCTCTCCAGCGTCCTACTCGTCCGACGAGCACGCGCAGCTCACGCCTGATCGCGCCGGATGCCGTCGCCGGCGGACCGTCCGGGACGACTCACTCCCAACCGAGCGAAGTGGCCCAGCCTCGTACTTCGGCGATCCCGGTAGGGCATAGCTGGCGTTCGGGCGAGGAGAGCTCGGCGACGACGTCCGCCAGACCCCAAGGACCTGCCCGACCGGAATCGGGTGGCCCGAGGCGCTCGCAAGCCGGCACTCTTCCTGCATGGGGTGCGCCGCTGCTCGGCATCTGTGGAAGTGATGAACGCAGAAATCGCGATCAGGGCAGCGAGGTTGGACGACTGCGACGATCTCGGCCTGGTCACGGTCGCGGCGTCTCTTGGTGCGTTCATCGGCCAGATCCCGGAGCGGATGCTCGACCTCACATGGACACCCGCCCAGAGCGCGAGCGGGTGGAGGAAGTTGTTGGCCGAACTTCACCCCCACGACGTCTTCGATGTCGCTGACGCTGAGGAGCACGGGGTGGTTGGCTTCGTGTGGGCGGGTGCCTCGGTTCGACAGGTGGCCGGTGTGGGCGAGATCCGTGGTGGCGGTAGGACAGCTACGGGCCCGTTCGATGTCCTCGCTCCTGGTCGGTTGCATCAAGGAGAACCCGAGCTGTGACTTCTACCGGCACCTGGGAGGAGTCGAGTCCTTCCGCGAACGAGGCGTAGTGGATCGACACGCGACGGAGGAGATCTTCTTCTCCTGGCGAGATGGCAGGGTTCTCATCTGAGCCGCCCGCGCTGGCGCCGTGACCGCGCGTGCCGGCGTCGATCGACGACATCCGACGGTGGTTCGGCGACTGGGACCGACCGTGGTGGGTGATCGGCGGCTACGCGATCGAAGCCTTCACGGGCACAACGCGCCTGCACGGCGACCTCGACATCGCCGTCTTCCGTCGGGACGTGCCTGCCCTCCAGGAGCACCTCGGTGGTCAGTTCCATCTCTGGTCGGTGGGCAGCGGGTCGCTGCGACCCCTCCTGTTCCCCGACGCAGGCATCCACGCTCCCGAGCTGCCGAACTGGGCTGGACAGGTGTGGATCCGGCGCAAGTCAACCGAACCGTGGCTCATCGACGTGGTGACGACGAAGGATCGCGCCGGGATGTGGACGAGCCGCCTCGATCCGGACCTGGCGCTACCGCTCGAGGACGTCGTCTGGGTGCCTGAAGAGGGGCCGTTCGCCGGCATGCACGTGCAGCGTCCCGAGTTCGTGCTCGCTCACAAGGCCCGGCATGACAACCCGAAGGACCGATCAGATCTGCAACTGACCCTGCCGCTGCTCGATGGACGTGCGCGAGCCGTGCTGTGCGACCTGTTGGCACGCTGGCACCCCGGGCACGAGTGGCTCCGCAAGATCGCAGATCACGAAGCTAGGCGGGAGTTCACGAGCGATCTGAGACGGCAGAGCTGATGCCGACCAGGAACAGGGGCGTCGCTGCGGTCTTCCGGGTCGACCACGGCCACGACGAGATCCTCATGGTCCAGCACGCCACTCCCGATCGCGTGTGGTGGACCTTGCCTGGAGGTGCGATCGAGCCTGGTGAGACGGTCGCAGATTGCGCACTCCGCGAGCTGCGCGAGGAGACCGGTCTGGTCGGACGCGTCGTTCGCCACCTGTACGACTCGACAGGACCGAACGGGACGGAGAGCTGTTGGCTCCTGGATGTGCACGACGGCACTGCCGTGCTCGGCCACGACCCTGAGTTGCCAGCCGACGCCCAGGAGCTCGTCGACGTCGCATGGTTCCCCGTCGAGAAGGTCCGCACGGACCGGCAGGGGCGCCGTCGTGAGCGTCTGCCCCGACCACGCCCACACTGATCGTCCGGCGTGACGACCGGGGATGGGCGCAGCCGACCTCGTCCTAGAGTCGGCGGCCGTGTCGAACCCGTCGCCCGCTCCCGATCGTCCGCCGTCGGTCGACCAGCTGGCCCGGTCCCTCGCCGACACCGGCCTGCCCCACCCGCTGCTCGTCGATGCCGCACGCGAGGCGATCGCGGCCGGCGATCCCGGTTCGGCGCGATCGGCGGCCGCTGCGCGGGCCCGGACGATGCTCCAGCCGGTGGTGAACGCCACCGGCGTGCTCCTCCACACGAACCTCGGTCGTGCCCCGCTCGCGGCCAGCACCGACGGGCGGGCGTCCAACATCGAGCTCGACCTCGCCAGCGGCAAGCGGGGGAGCCGCACCGCCCACGCCGGCGCCCTCCTCGCCCGGGCGATGGACGCCGAGGCCGCGATCGTCGTCAACAACTGCGCCGCCGCGGTGCTTCTTACCCTCGCCGCCCTCGCCGGCGGCGGCCGGGGGGTCGCGGTGAGCCGCGGTGAGCTGGTCGAGATCGGTGGCGGGTTCCGGGTGCCCGACGTGATGGCGCAGTCCGGCGCCCGGCTCGTCGAGGTCGGCACCACCAACCGCACCCGTGCCGCCGACTACCGCGGCGCGATGGACGCCGAGGACGACCTCGCCCTCCTGCTCAAGGTGCACCGCTCGAACTACACGATCTCCGGCTTCACCGAGGAGACGTCCGTGGCCGCGCTCGCCCAGCTGGGCCCGCCCGTCGTCGTCGACCTCGGCAGCGGGCTGCTCGACGCGGGCTGCCCGTGGCTCGACCACGGGCCCCCGTCGTGGCTGGCGGAGGAGCCGGCCGCCAAGCAGACGTTGAAGGCCGGCGCCGACCTCGTCCTGTTCTCCGGCGACAAGCTCCTCGGCGGCCCCCAGGCCGGGGTCATCGCCGGCCGCGCCGACCTCGTCCGCGCCTGCGCCGCCCACCCCCTCTACCGGGCGTTCCGGCCCGGCGCCCTGGTGCTGTCGGCGCTGCAGGACGTGGCGCTCGCGTACCTGGACCGCAGCGCCGGGCGGCTGCCGTTCTGGCGGATGGCCGCGGCCGAGGTCGACGACCTCGAGTCCCGAGCCCACCGCATCGTCGAGACCCTGGCCGGCTCGGCCGGCGCCGAGGTCGTCTCCTGCGCCTCTGTCCCGGGCGGGGGCACGCTCCCGGGCGTCGAGATCCCCTCCGCCGGCGTGGCGGTGGCCGGCGACCGCACCGCCGAGCTGCGGGCCTGGTCGCCACCGGTCATCGCCCGGGTGGAGGACGACCGCACCATCCTCGACCTGCGCACGGTCGAGCCGGACGACGACGAGGTCGTCGTGGCCGCCCTGCGCGACCTGGGCGGGGCCTGATGCACGTCGTGGCCACCGCCGGGCACGTCGACCACGGCAAGTCCACGCTGGTCCTGCACCTCACCGGCACCGACCCCGATCGGCTCGCCGAGGAGAAGGCGCGCGGCCTCACGATCGACCTCGGCTTCGCCGGGGCCACCCTGCCCTCCGGCCGACGCATGGCGATGATCGACGTGCCGGGCCACGTGCGGTTCCTGAAGAACATGCTCGCCGGCATGGGCGCGGTGGACGCCTGCCTGTTCGTCGTCGCGGCCAGCGAGGGGTGGAAGCCCCAGAGCGAGGAGCACCTGCGCATCCTCGACGTGCTCGGCGTGCGCCACGGTCTCATCGCCCTGACCAAGGTCGGTCTCGTCGATGACGACCTGCACGAGCTGGCCCGCCTCGAGGTGGAGGAGGCCGTGGCCGGGACGTTCCTGGAGGGGGCACCGGTGGTCGGGGTCGACGCGCCCACCGGCCGCGGGCTGGACGACCTGCGCACGGCGCTCGACGAGCTCCTGGCCGTCACCCCGACCGCCGTCGACCACGGTCGACCCCGCCTGTGGATCGACCGCTCCTTCGCCCCGCCCGGGGCGGGCACCGTCGTCACCGGCACGCTCGCCGGGGGGTCCGTCGCCGTCGACGACGAGCTCCTGCTCGCCCCGGCCGGCACCACCGTGCGGGTGCGGGCCATCCAGCGCCTGCACGAGCAGGTCCAGCAGCTCGAGCCCGGCAACCGCACCGCACTCAACCTCGTCGGCGTCAGCCACGGCTCGGTCGATCGTGGCGACGTGCTCGTGCGCGACGGCCAGTGGCACCACACCGATCAGCTCGACGCGTCGCTCACCGTGCTCGGCCGCCTCGACCACGCCGTGTCCCGGCGGGGCGCCTACCTGGCCTACATCGGGTCCGGCGAGCACCCGGTGCAGCTGCGCGTCCTCGGCCCCCAGCCGATCGAACCGGGGGAGACGGGCATGGTCCGGCTCCACCTGGCCCGCCACCTGCCGCTGCTGCCGGGCGACCGCTACGTGCTGCGCGACGCCGGCCGGGGCGAGACGGTCGGGGGCGGCGAGGTGCTCGACGTCGATCCCGTGCTGCGTGCGTCCCGGGCGGCGCCGGATCGCCGGGTCGAGCGGGTGGTGGCCGAGCGGGGCTGGGTCGACGCCCACCAGCTGGCGCTGCTCACCGGGGAGCGGGTCGAGCCGACCATCGGGCGCTGGGTCGTGTCACCCGTCGCCTGGACCGATGCCGTCGAGCGGGTGACCGGCCGGCTGCTCGAGGCGGGACCCCTCGGCCTCGACCTGGCCACGCTCGACGAGCGCGACCGGGCCGTCGCCGAGCGCCTCGACGACGTCGTGGTCGAGCAGGGCCGCATCGTCGCGATCGATGCCATCGACCCGCTGGACGGCCACCCCTGGCTGGGCGCCCTCGCCGCCGACCCGTTCGCACCGCCGGCCCCACCCGACGACCTCGGCCGCAACGAGATCCGCGAGCTCGTCCGGCGGGGGGCCGTGGTCGAGGTCGACGGCATCGCCTTCGGTGCCGGCGCGATCGAGCAGACCTGCGACGTGGTGCGGGGGCTGCTCGAGGAGCACCCCGAGGGGGTCACCGTGGCCCAGATCCGCGACCGCCTCGGCACCAGCCGCAAGTACGTGCTGCCGCTGCTGGCGCACCTCGACGGCACCGGCCGGACGCGGCGGCGCGGCGATCTGCGGATCGCCGGGCCTCGCTTGGTGGCTGCCGAGGGCTGAGCCGGACTACGGAAGGAGCGACTTGCGCTCGTTCTCGCTCAGGCCGCCCCAGATGCCGTGCTGCTCACGGATGCGCAGGGCGTAGTCGAGACACTCCTGGCGCACCGAGCACGTGGTGCAGATCGCCTTGGCCCGTCCCTCGCGCTCGAGCTTCTCGTCCTTGCGCTCGAAGTGCGCAGGCGGGAAGAAGACCCGAGACTGCGGCCCCCGACAGGCAGCCTTGAGCTGCCACTGCTCGGTCTCTGTGCGAATCGCCAGCGTCATGCGAACCCCCCGGTGTCGACGTGGCGCCTGAACCTAGGACCGCAGGTCGTTGTGCACAAGGGGTGAATCAGCGCGAGCGTTCTGCTCGCGATCGCGAGCAGTCGCTCAGTGGCTGCGGGCCTCGCGGTAGTCCTTGGCCCCGCCCTCGATCGGCTCGACCTCGAGGGTCAGCCCGTCGATGGCGGTGACGCGGACCTCGTCGCCGGCGGTGATCGGCGTGGCCCGGTTGGTGTGGGCCCGCCACGGGGCGTCCCGCACGGTGACGACCCCGTCCGGGGAGATGTCGGCGACGGCCACGCCGGTCTCGCCGATCATCCAGTCGCGCCCGATGGTGGGCGTCGAGAAGCGGGTGCGGACCATGGCCGGCATGCCGCCGAGCATGGCGAGCAGCACGCCGATGATGCCGGCGAGCAGGGTGATCCACGACGGCGGGCCGTCCTCGAACACCGCGACCGAGCCGACCACGAGCGCGACGGCGCCGACGGCGGTCCAGAAGCGGGGCACGCCCGTCTGCACGTCGACGGCGAAGGCCGGGAACGCCAGGCAGAGCAGCACGAGCGCCCACGTGCGGGTGGGGAGCACCGCCAGCCCGTAGGCCGACAGCACCAGCGAGCCGACGCCGACCATGCCGGCCACGCCGACGCCGGCGGTGAACAGCTCGAAGACGAGCAGGCTCGCGCCGATCACGAACAGGAGATAGGCGACCGGCGGGCTGGCCACGGTGTGGAACAGCTGGTCGATGAGGCCGAGCTGGCCGAAGCGCACCGGGGTGACCGGCTCGATGCGGTCGTCGACCTGGCGCGTCTCCACACCGGGGAGCCCGACGATGAACTCGCCGATGACCGGGGCATCGTTGTCGACCACGCCGAGCTCGGCGGCGAGCTCGCTGCCGATGCGCTCGCCCACGGCGGTGCGCCCGTCGAGGTCGACGCCCTCGGCGAGCTCGCTCGTGACCTCGATGCGGCTGCCGGGGGAGAGGCCCGAGACCGCGGAGGCGGCGACCAGGCGGGCGGCCCCGCCCTCGGCCTTCGAGCCGGAGGGGCCGATCCAGGTGGAGACGGGGACCGACGACGCCTCGATGGCGGCGACGACCTCGTCCATGCGCTCGTCGCTGACGACGGCGTCCTCGCTGTTGACCTGCAGGACGAGCGCGACCACGTCGCTGTCGGCGGCGGACTCGACCTCCTCCTCGATGAAGGAGGCGGTGACCGGGTCGATCAGACCGGAGACCTTGAGGATGCGGACCGTCTCCTCACCGGCGTCGGCCGGGTCCGACTGCGCGGAGGCACTGCCCGCCAGGCTGGTGAGGGCGAGTGCGCACAGCGCGAGGCCCGCGATGACCCTGGGTAGGGTGACCCGCGCTCGGTGACGAGGAGGATGGACGTGGTGTTTCGGTGAATCCGACGGAGTACTTCGCTGCATCCCGGCTGCTCATCGTTGCGGGCAAGGGTGGCGTGGGCAAAACGGTCGTCACCGCAGCCCTGGCCAGGGCGGCGTCGATGGTCGGTCGCTCCGCGCTGGTGGTGGAGGTCGAGGGCAAGTCGGGCCTGCCCAGGATGTTCGGACAGGGTACGCCGGACCAGTCCGGACTCAGCTATGACGAGCAGCTCCTCCGCCGTGGCGGCGGTCCGGACGGGTCGGCCGACATCACCGCACGCACGATCACGCCAGACGGCGCGCTGCTCGAGTACCTCGAGGACCACGGCCTGTCCCGCATCTCCAAGCGCCTCGTCACCAGCGGCGCCCTGGACGTGGTGGCCACCGCGGCGCCGGGCATCCGGGACATCCTCGTGCTCGGCAAGGTCAAGCAGCTCCAGCGCGCGGGTGTCGCCGATGTCATCGTCCTCGACACGCCGGCCGCCGGGCACGCCATCACGTTCCTGCGCTCGGCCAAGGGCCTGCTCGACTCGGTGAAGGTCGGCCCGATCAACACCCAGGCCCGCGACGTGCTCGACCTGCTCGAGGACCACGAGCGCTGCCAGGTCATCCTCGTCACCCTTCCCGAGGAGACGCCGGTGAACGAGCTGGTCGAGACGGCCTTCTCCCTCGAGGACCAGGTCGGCGTGGGCCTCGGGCCGGTCGTGGTCAACGGCATCTACGACGACCTCGACGGCCTCGACGCCGACCCCACCGCGGCAGCCGAGCAGGCCGGCGTCACGCTCCGGGACGGCGAGGCCGAGATCCTGGCCGAGGCGGCCGACTTCCGCCGCCACCGCATCGACCTCCAGGTCGAGCAGGTGCAGCGCCTCTCCGACCGGCTCCCGCTGCCCCAGGTGCGCCTCCCGTTCCTGTTCGAGTCCGAGATCGGCCCCGAGGAGGTCGACGTGCTCGCCCGATCGGTGCTCGGTGCCATCGAGGTGCTGGATGCCGAGGTCCAGCTCGGGTCGCCCACGTGAGCGCCCCCGGCCTCGACGAGCTGGTCCGCGACCGCCGCATCATCGTGTGCGGCGGCTCCGGCGGCGTCGGCAAGACCACCACGGCAGCGGTGCTCGCCATGCGGGCCGCCGAGGCAGGTCGGCGTGCGGTCGTCGTCACCATCGACCCGGCCAAGCGCCTCGCCGACGCGCTCGGCCTCGACGGGCTCACCGACGCGCCCAGCCAGGTGGACGGCACCGGGTCGGGCGAGCTCTGGGCGATGATGCTGGACACCAAGTCCACCTTCGATGCCCTGGTCGCCAAGCACGCGGCCGACGACGCCCAGCTCCAGCGCATCCTCGGCAACCGCTTCTACAAGAACATCTCCGGCGCCCTCTCCGGCACCCAGGAGTACATGGCGATGGAGAAGCTCTACGAGCTGGCCGAGGAGACCGACTTCGACCTCATCGTCGTGGACACCCCGCCCACCCGGAACGCGCTCGACTTCCTCGATGCACCGGCCCGGCTCAGCCGCTTCCTCGACCACCGCCTCTACCGGCTGCTGACGGCACCGAACCGGGGCGTGTTCCGGGCCGTGAACGTGGCCACCCAGACCTTCGTGCGCACCGTCGCCCGCGTCGTGGGCGCCGACGTCATCGACGACGCCGTGGCCTTCTTCCAGGCCTTCGACGGCATGGAGGAGGGCTTCAAGCGCCGGGCCACGCGGGTGCAGGAGCGCCTCCGCGACGACGACACCGCGTTCGTGCTCGTCGCCTCACCGCGGCGCGACACCATCGCCGAGGCCACGTTCTTCGCCGAGAAGCTCACCGAGGGCGGCATCCCGGTGCGGTCCCTCATCGTCAACCGCATGCACCCCCGCTTCGACGACGGCCTGGCCGAGGCCACGCACCAGCGCGCCGACTCCCTCGAGGGGACCGACATCGGCTCGCTCTACCGCAACCTGGCCGACTTCCAGCTCGCCGCCTCCCGGGAGGAGGAGAACCTCGCCGGCCTCGCCGACAAGGTGGCCCCGGCGCCGGTGGTCCGGGTGCCGTTCCTGCGCTCCGACGTGCACGACCTCGAGGGCCTGCGCCTCATCGAAGCCGAGCTGTTCTGAGATCCGTTCCGGCCTACGCATCCCCGCGCGTGCGGGGGAATCGGTAGGCCAGAACCGTCAGTCTCGCTGGGCCTCGGCGAGCGCGGCGGCGGCCTCGTCGACCGACTCGGCCACCGGCACGATGCGGTCGAAGCCGGTCGTGTGCAGCAGCCGGGTGAGCGAGGCGCGGGAGCAGGCCACGGCGACCTCGCCGCCGGCCTCGCGGGTGCGTCGGATGCCGCCGATGAGCGCGCCGAGGCCGGCCGAGTCCATGAAGGGGACGTCGGAGAGGTCGATGAGGAGCGCATCGGCGTCGGCGACACCGCCGAGGGCGTTGCGGAACTCGTCGACCGTGTAGGCGTCGAGCTCGCCGCTCGGGCGGCACAGCGTGTAGTCCGGGGTCTGCTCGATCTCGATGTCCATCGCGGGGCACGCTACCGTTCCCGCCGTGCCCACGGTCCTCATCGCCACCGACAACGATGCCGTCGCCGACGAGGTCGCGGCCGCCATCGAGGACGACGAGACCACCATCGTGCGGCTGCGCGCCGGGGTGGAGGTGCCGCCCGCCGTGGAGGCCCACCAGCCCGACCTGGTGGTGCTCGATCTGCAGATCGGCAACATGGGGGGCATGGCCGTGGCCACGCACCTGCGGGCCGAGATCGCCATGGAGCGCCTCGACGACGTGGCCATCCTCATGCTGCTCGATCGCACCGCCGACGTGTTCCTGGCCAAGCGGTCCAGCGCCGATGGCTGGCTGGTGAAGCCCCTCGACTCGTTCCGCCTGCGCCGGGCGGCCAAGGCGCTGCTCGGCGGCGGCGACTACCACGAGGCCACCGGGATCGAGTCCGTGCCACCGGTGGCGCCCGCCTCCGCCTGATCGGCGCAAACCGCTGGCGCCTCCAGGGCGCGGGCGGCACGCTCGGGTGATGGAGCTGCGCCAGCGACTCGCCGAGCACCTGCCGATGTTCGGCCTCGAGGTGCGCACGCCGCGCCTGCTGCTGCGCTACCCCGACGACGAGGACGCGCTCGCCCTGGCTGAGCTCGGAGCGATGGGCGTGCACGACCCCGGGACGCAGCCGTTCTCGATCCTGTGGACCTCGGTGCCGCCGCCGCACCAGCAGCGCAACACCCTCGCCGTCCGGGAGGGTGAGGCCGTGGTGATGGAGGGCTTCGTGATGGATCGCGCCGACTGGGAGCCCCACCGCCGCGACGACATCGAGCTCGTCGGCGCCGACGCGGTGGCTGCGCTGTTCGGCACCGAGCGACCGCCCGGGTCCTGAGCCGGGATCCGGCTTCGATCGGCACCGGACCCCTCCGGTATGGTGGTCAGGCCCTGGCTCCACCGGCCAGGACGATCCGGGTGGTGGCTCAGCTTGGCAGAGCGCTGCGTTCGGGACGCAGAGGTCGGGAGTTCAAATCTCCCCCACCCGACCAAGACGAGCATGCAGGCCAGCACGGGTTCCGACCGGGCTGGCCTGCGTCGCGCCGGAGCTGTGGCTCAGCTCCTGACTCCATCCAGGTGGGCGAGCAGCTCGTCTGCAGCCTTCTCCACCGCGTCGTGCTCGTTCTGCGCCGCCCGTTGCTTCGCCGCGATCAGCCCGCTGCGGACCACCCGATGGAAGTCGCCGAAGGGGAAGGCGTAGCGGTCCTTGGTCTCCTCGGACGCCTCGGTGTCCAGGGCCAGGTGCCACTCGCCGTAGCCGTCGTACCCGTCGCGGTCGATCTTCTCGTTCGACTGCTCGGACGATGGCGCGGCGTCGCCCCACTCGGTCTCCAGGTCGTACTGGTTGCTGTCGATCATCTGACGGGCCTTGGCGACGCCGTCGTCGTTGACTCGGTACTTGGATGCCATGCGTGGCCCGTACCCGGCCGCCGTCGTCACTGATGCATCTCGGGGACCGTCGGGGAGGAGGCGGGGTGCGGCGCGGAAGCGCCCACCGCCACCGTGGCGACGAAGGGGGAGGTCATGGCGCGGAGCAGGGCGCTGTAGTCGACGCCGAAGCGCAGCTCGTCGCCCACGACGCCGGCTGCGTCGTCCAGGTCCACGACCAGGTGGTCGCTGCTCATCCCGAGCAGCGCGACGCCGGCCGGGCACGTGAGGCCGTCTGGATCGACGTCCTGGCGCCCGAGCGCGACGATCGCCTGTCGGACCGGGCCGGTCCCACACCGAGGCGCCTGTGCGCCGAACGCGGTCTGGGCGAGCTCGCCCCACGGTCGGGCCGGCTTCACCTGCACCTCGATGATCTCGCCCACGAGGGCGAAGGCGTCGGCGCGGAGGCCGTCGATGGGTCGCCGGTGGAGCGGCTCGGTGCCGAGCAGGATCGACTCGCCGAGCCGGAGGTCGTTGACGCGCCCGGCATCTGGAGTCGTCAGGGCCCACTCGAGGTTGGCGGAGTTGCCGCCGGAGATGACGGAGAGCTCGACCCCGCAGGCCGCTTCGACCTGCTCGACGAGGCAGGACAGCTCGTCCATCTTCGCCTGGTCCGGCACGACCCCGCACTGGCAGGCCAGGTTCGTCCCGAGCCCGACGAGCGACAGCCCCTGACGTCGACCGACGGATCGCGCCAGGTCGACCACGTCCGCACTCCCCACGCCCTCGCGGAGGTCACCCAGCTCGACCATGAGGACGATCTCGTGCGTCGTGCCCTGGGCCACGGCGGCGGCGGCAAGGCCGTCCAGGACGGCTCCCTCGGTGTTCATGCTGGTGGTGGCGTGGCGGACGACCTCGTGGACCTGGCTCAGCATCGGTGCCCGGATCAGGGTGAGCGGCGCATCGACCTCCGCCGAGCGCATCCGGGCGAGGTTCTCGACCCTCGAATCGCCGAGCCCGGCCGCGCCGCCGTCGAGCAGCGCCTGCGCCAGCTCGGTCGAGCCGAGGGCGGCCTTGGTCACGCCGGTCACCCGGATGCCGCGCCGCGCCAGTCGGTCCACGAGGACCCGGGTGTTGTCGCGGATCGCGTCGAGATCGACCTCGAGCCGAGGCGCCGTCACCGCTCGCTCAGGGTGCGCGGCTCAGCGAGGGCCGGGAACGCGTCGACGACCATGTCGACGAGGCGATCGAGCGGCCTGGTGAGCGGGTCGGTGGCCGGCACGCCGAGATCCAGCTCGTACTCGTCGATCGCCGCCGTGACGTCGGCGTCGGTCATGTGCTCGTGGTTGATCGTGACGCCGATCACCTTCGTGTCGGCGAAGGCCTCGATCAGCTCGACCTCGCTGGCGACGGTGGGCATGGCGACCATGGGGAAGTCACCGAGCACGCGGCGCTTCGGGGCGTGCTGCACGATGACGCCCTGGGGGCGGCTGCCCCGGAGGATGTGCGCCGAGGTGAGGTACGCGGGGTGGCTGAGCGCACCCTGGCCTTCGACGACGATCACGTCGGGGTCCTCGCCCTCGAAGGCCGCGACCACCTGGTCCTCGACCTCACCGGAGCAGAACTGGGGGACGAGGGCATCGAGGGCCACGCCGTACCGGCCGCCCTGGATGAGGGTGGTCTGGCCGGTGCCGACCATCACCGCCCTGACCCCGCGGGCGTTCAGTGCCTGGACGAGCAGCGTCGCGGTGGTCCGCTTCCCGATGGCGCCGTCGGTGCCGAGCACGGCGATGCGCAGGCAGGTGACGTCGAAGATCCGCCCCGAGAACAGCTTGAGGTCCTTCTTCTCCTTGGGGCGCCGGACGTCGGTGATGGTCACCCCGGCCATCAGGCTGGCCGCCACGAACTCGGCGTCGTCGTTGAGGAACTCGTGGAGCCCGTTGATGACGTGCATGCCTCGGGCGATGCCGTCGAGCAGGACGACCCGCTGCGCCGGGGAGAGCAGCCCGTCCGCCGGCGCGACGCCGAAGATGAGGTAGTCGGGGACGCCTCCGGCGTGGGCGATGGCCTCGGTCAGGTCGGCCAGCACCGGGACGCCGTTCGCTGTCCCGTCGAGGAACGAACCCGCATCCAGGCCGGCGCGTCGGCTGTCGATGACGCTGACGATGCGGTACTTCTCGGAGTGCCGGACCAGGCCGTTCGCAGTCTTGCCGTCCTGCTCGCCGAACTGGCCCTCGCAGTAGACCACCGCCGTCGGGCGCGCGTCGCGGGTGGAAGGGGTGGGTGCGGGCTGGGGCATGTGTCTCCTCTGAGCGTCTCAGAGGAGGCGACGGGCTCGTTGCCGGGGACGGTGTCCCTGCGGTCGGCGAGGCCCCTGCCCCTGAGTGCCGGCGGTGTTGCCGACGGCTGCATCCTACCGGGGGGACGGGCGGACACCTTCGGGTCGGGCGCGCCGATCTAGGTTGCGGAGGTGGCGACCGGCTTGACCCTCAGCGAGCAGTTCTTCCGTGACCAGGCGGCGTCGGGCGCGAGCGGCGACCTGTCCACCGTGCTCAACCGCATCAGCCTGGCGGCGAGGATGCTGGCGTCGGAGATCATGCGCGCCGGCTTCGTCGGCAAGCTCGGCCTGACCGGCGACAGCAACGTGCAGGGCGAGCAGGTCCGCCAGCTCGACATCATCAGCAACGACATCGTGAGCCAGGTGATGGACCACGCGCCGATGATCGCCGGCATCGGCAGCGAGGAGCTCGAGGACGTCTACGCGATGCCCGGTTCCGAGCACGGCAAGTACGTGCTCACCATCGACCCGCTCGACGGCTCCGGCAACGTGGACGTCGACGGGGCCATGGGCACCATCTTCGGGATCTACCGCCGTCCCGAGGAGCGCAGCGGCCTGCCCGCGGACGTCGCCGACTTCCTGCAGCCCGGCCGCGACCTGGTGGCCGCCGGCTACGTGCTCTACGGCCCCTCGACCATGTTCGTGTACACGGCCGGCGGCAGCGTGCACGGCTTCACCCTCGACCGCTCCATCGGCACCTTCTTCCTCACGCACCCGTCGATCCGCATCCCGGAGGGCGCGGGCACCTACGCGGTCAACGAGGCCAACGAATCGGAGTGGGACGACCGCACCCGGGACATGGTCGCCACCTTCCGACGCCAGCAGTCCCGCTGCGGCCCCCGCCAGGCGCGCTACTCCGGCGCGCTCGCCGCTGACGTCCACCGGATCCTGCTCAGAGGTGGCGTCTTCATGTACCCGCCGACGTCCTCGAGACCGGAGGGCAAGCTGCGCCTCCTCTACGAGAACGCACCCCTGGCGTTCCTCATCTCCCACGCCGGTGGCGCCGCCACCGACGGCCGTCGCGACATCCTCGACATCACGCCCACCGAGCTGCACCAGCGCACACCGCTGTACATCGGCAGCAGCGGCGACGTGGCCGAGGTGCAGCGGCTGCTCGGACCGGGACGAGACTGACCGCTCGCTCCGCGACTGGTGCGTCATCGCATCGAGCCTCTCGTGGTGCCGAGGCTGTGCCAGGCCCGGAACCCGATCTCGTCGACGAGCGCGCCGAGCGACCTCTCGGTGTCCGCTGCGATGCCGTACGGGGCGGGCTCGGGCACCGCCATGGTGCCGTGCCTGATGCCTCGATCCGCCATGTCCCACTCCATCCCGGCGCGGTTGAGGATGGCGACCATCGCTGCGTTCTCGGAGAGGACGTCGGCTGCGAAGCGCGAGATGCCATTCCGCCGGGCCGCGATCGCGAGAGCGCCCATCAGCAGCGCACCGAGTCCCCTTCCCTGGAGCTCGTCCATGATCGAGAAGCTGATGTCGGCGACTGACGGGTCCGAGCGCGACCGGATGTAGGACGCGCCGCCGACGCCGGTCTGCTCGTCGTCGATGGCGACCCAGACGAAGTGGTCGATGTAGTCGACCTCGGTCAGGTACCGGGCAGTCGCTGGCGTGATCCCGGTCACGCTGAAGAACCGCCGGTACCTGGTCTTGGCCGAGATGAGCGCGTCCGCCTCGAGGAGGCGCCATTGATCGGCGGGCAAGACCGGCCGGAGCCGGAGCGCCGTCCCGTCGTCGAGCGTCATGGGAACCGGGACTAGACCCGCGGCGAGGCGGCGACGGGCGCGGGTCACGACCTTGTCAGCGACGCCTTCGATGGCGAGGAGCTGCGTGAAGGCTGCGCGCCCGCCCATGAGGCCACGCACCGGGGTCAGGGCGGTCACCGTGGAGGCGCGTGGCCGCTCGCGAAGCAGCGCGATCTCGCCGACGATCGATCCCTCCGCCACGATCGCGAGCTCGTTGTCGTCGCGCTCGCCGACGACGACCCGCGCTTCTCCATCGGTCAGGAGGATGAAGTGGTGAGCCGCCTCCCCCTCTCGCATCAGCGTGGTGCCGGGCGCTGCGGTGAACGGGGTGAGCAGCGAGGCCAGACCGCGGAGCGCGGCATCGGGCGCGCCGGCGAGAACGTCGACAGCCTCCAGTTCGGCGACCGTCTCGCCTTCATCGCTCACGAGGACGTCCTGACGGGGCGTGCCAGCGGTTCGTCCGATCCCTCGGCCGGACCGGCTCGGGCACGACGGGTGCGGTGGCCGGTCACGTCGGTGCGGTCGGCGTGAGGCATCGCTCGAGTCGAGCACATTGCGCTGCGACAGGTGAGTGGCGTGAATTGGGTCACGAACCGGGCACCAGTGACCCGAGACCCTTCCTGGAGTCCAGGGGTCGCCCTACGTTCCGATCATGGTCCCCCCACGGGCGCGCCGAGGTGCGCCGGTCGCCATCTTCCTGCTCTTCGTCGCGGGGTTCGTGACAGCCTGCGGCTCGGGCGGCACGGGTGAGCCGGCCTCGCTCGCAGCGACCACCACCCTCGCCGGCGTCGTCCGGGCACCGCTGCTCGAGGTCGCCGACGTCTCGCTGCCCGAGGCGGCGAGTGGCACGCCGATGGCCATGCGGGCCGACGACGGCGAGCTGCTCGTCGTGTACTTCGGGTACACGTCGTGCCCGGATGTCTGCCCCATGACGATGAGCGATCTGCGGGTCGCCATCGAGGACCTCCCCGACGGGCTCGCCGAGAAGGTGACCGTCGCGATGGCCACCGTCGACCCCGAGCGGGACCAGCCGGAGACCCTCGCCGGCTACCTCGGGCACTTCTTCGACCGGACCGCTGCGCTGCGCACCGAGGACCCCGCCGAGCTGGCGACCGCGGCACGGGCCTTCGGCGTCCAGTACGAGGTCGAGGATCACGAGCCCGGCGACGCCACCTACGACGTCGGGCACTCGGCGATCACCTACGTGATCGACGACACCGGAACCGTGCGCGTCGAGTGGCCCTTCGGCTTCGAGAGCGAGCACATGACGACCGACCTGACCACCCTGCTGACCCGACCGGAGATCCGATGACCCCCACCCCCACCCCCACCCCCACCCGCCGCCTGACCGCCGTCGCCGCCCTCGTGCTCGCCGGCTCCCTCCTCGCCGCGTGCGGTGACGACGACGAGGTCGCCGCCGTGTCCGGCGAGGCCGCCCCGGTGACCGAGGCCGCCAACACCACGGACACCACCCAGGCCGAGGAGCCGGCCGGCGAGCTGGAGGTCGCCGACGCCTGGGCCCGCACCTCCCCGGCGGTGGCGACGGCCGGGGCCGCGTACCTCGACATCACCAACGGGACCGAGGCCGACGACGTGCTGCTCTCGGCCAGCGTCGACGCAGCCGTCGCCGCGAGGGTCGAGCTCCACGAGACGACGGCCGTCGAGGACGACGGTGACGCCGGGATGGGCGAGGGCATGGGCGGCGAGGAGGGCGAGGGGACGACCGACACCTCGATGGCCGGCGCGCCGATGATGCAGATGCAGCCGGTGGAGGACATCCCGGTGCCGGCCGGCGAGACCGTGTCGCTCGAGCCCGGCGGGCTGCACATCATGATGCTGGACCTGGTCGAGCCTCTGGAGGTGGGCACCACGATCGAGCTCACGCTCACGTTCGAGCAGGCCGGTGACGTCGTGGTGACCGCCGAGGTCCGGGACATGGCCCCGTGATGGCGCGCCGGCCGGGACTGCGCCTGCTCGCCTGGGCGCTGGTCGTCCTCGCATCCGCCGGCGCGGTCGCCGGCTGCGGCGAGGACCGCCAGGCCCAGACCGTGGAGGTCGTCGTCCCAGCTGGCACGCAGGACCGCCTCGACGCCGGCGAGACCGTCGACGTCATGCCGGCTCGGATCGAGCTGCGGGTGGGCGACACGTTGCTCCTGCGCAACGAGGACGACGTCGACCAGACGGTCGGGCCGTACTTCGTGGCCGCAGGCCGGAACCTGTCGCTGACGTACAGCGTCCCGGGTCGCTACGAGGGGTACTGCCCCCTCTCGGGGAGCGACGGCTACGAGATCGTCGTCTTGGACTGATCGCGGGGCACCCGGCGGCGCGCCCACTGGTACAGCAGCATCGAGATCACGGCGCTGATGCCCATGCCGACGAACACCGGCCGCAGGCCGACCGTGTCGGCCACGGCGCCGAGGGGCAGGGCGGCGAGGCCGAACCCGGAGAAGCTGAGCATGAGCAGCGACTGGACCCGGCCGTGGTACTCGGGCTCGCTCTCGGTGAGGATCAGCGTGTTGTTCATCGCCTGGAACGCCGAGGCGCCGCCGCCGATGACGAAGAGGGCGAGCAGGGCGAGCGGGAACGACGGCGCGAGCCCGAGGGCGACGATGCCGACGCCGAACACGACGCCGGCGATGACCTGGATGCGCCAGCTGTCGGCGCCGGAGATGCGAGCGATGCGCAGCGAGACGATCACGGCTGCTGCGCCGCTGGCCGCGTTCATGATCCCGTAGCCGGCCGAGCCGACGTCGAACACCTCGGTGGCGACCAGCGGCAGGAAGGCGATGTAGGGGAAGGCGAACATGACGACCGCGTAGGAGGCGATGATGAGCAGGAGCACCGGCCGGTTGCCCCGCACGTAGCGCAGCCCGGCGCGCAGCTCCGAGATGGGGCTCGGCCGGTCGCTCCGGTCGACCTTGGCCTGCTTCGGCAGCGGGACGATGATGATGAAGGCGATGACCATCAGCGCCGCCGTGATCAGGTAGGTGCCGGCGGTGCCGAGCCAGGCGACGCCGATGAGCGCGCCGCCCGCGGCCGGGCCGATGATCCGGGTGCTGTTCATGCTGATCTGGCTGAGGATCACGGCGTTCGGCAGCGCCCGGCGGTCGACCAGCTCGCTGGTGAAGCTGATCCGGGCCGGGCCGAAGATGGCGAACCCCGACGCCTGGACGGCGGAGGCGCCGACGAGCATCCAGTACTCGAGGACGCCGAACGCGTCGGCCAGGCCGACCCACAGCGCGCTGATGACGAGCAGGGCGGTGGAGACGAGCAGGACGGTGCGCTTGGGGAAGCGGTCGGCCGCGACCCCGCCGAACGGGGTGAGCAGCAGCATCGGGATGGCGAAGCCGAAGAACACCCCGCCCAGGCCCCGGTTGGACCCGGTGAGCTCGGCGGCGAGCCAGCCGCGCACGATCTGCTGGGCCTGCACGCCGAGGAAGATGAAGAGCCCGGAGATGAACAGCAGGCGGTACTCGGGGTAGCGCAGGGAGTGGAACGTGGAGATCCGCTCGACCGCCTCGGTGCCCGGGGCGACCGGGGACTGCGGGACGATGACGCGCTCAGGGACCTCGTTCGCCGGTTCGGGGGCGGTGTCCGGGGGGTCTCGACGCATCGCCGGACCACCCTATTGACCGCGCGGTCAAGAAGCGTCGGCCCGGGTCAGATCGTCTCCGAGGACGATCGTCCCGTCGAAGTGCTCGGCGGCGATGGCCCGCCACGCGTCCTCCTGGCCCGGCTGCATCGGCGGCACGTAGTGGGTGAGGACGAGCGTGCCGACCCCCGCCCGCGCCGCGGTCTGGGCCGCCTGGACCACGGTCGAGTGGTAGTCGAGGATGTCCTGGAGCCGTGCGTTGGGCACGAGGGCGACGAGGTCCTCCCGGATCACCGTCTGGACGTACAGGTCGGCGCCGGCGCACAGCTCGTCGAGGCCCGCGCAGGGGACGGTGTCGCCGGCGATGGCCGCGACGGCGCCGTCGTGGTCGATCCGGTAGCCGAGGGTCGGCTCCACGGGGCGGTGGTCGGTGGCGTGGGTCGTCACCGTGCATGCGCCGATCGTGAAGGTCTCGCCCGGCTCGTGCTCCACCACCTCGAGCTGCGGGCCGGCGGTGAGGTCGTCGTGGTGGTCGATCCGGTAGCCGACGTCGGGCTGCAGCATCTGCTCGATGCCGGTGACCACCGCCGCGGTGCCCGGAGGTCCGTGGATCGGCAGAGGGGTCGGTGCTTGGCTGGTCACCCAGTGCGACGTGATCACGTCGTTCAGGGCGCAGATGTGGTCACTGTGCAGGTGCGTCAGGAGCACGCCGGTGACCATGCTCGGGAAGAGCCCGGCGCCGGCGAGGCGCATGACGCATCCCCGCCCGGCGTCGACCAGCAGGTTCGTGCCGCCGGCCTGCACGAGGGTCGACGGGCCGGCCCGGTTCGGGTCGGGGAGGGGGCTGCCCGTCCCGAGCAGCGTCACGGAGAGGGGCATCCGGACAGCCGAACATCTGCGAGCCCAACTGTCAAATGATTCTCCTATCGTCGCCGGGGTGGAAGACGGAGCGACGTCGGCACGCAAGCCGCCCGGGGTCTCCTGGGAGCGCTGGATCGAGCGTCAGATCGCCGAGGCGATCGAGCGCGGCGACTTCGACGGCCTCCCCGGCGCCGGTCGGCCGATCCGCGACCTCGACGCTCGCCGCGACGAGATGGCCTGGATCCGGGACAAGCTCCGCCGCGAGCGCGCTGCGCCGCCCCCGCCGCCGGCGATCCAGATCCGCATCGACGTGGACGCTGCGCTCGGCTCGCTCGGCGCGCTGGCGACCGAGGCCGAGGTGCGCTCGCTGGTCGAGCACCTCAACGACCGGATCCGGACGGTGAACCGCACCACGGTCTCGGGACCGCCGACGACGCTCGGCCCCCTCCCGGTCGACGAGGTGCTCGAGCGCTGGCGCCGACTGCGGGGCGCGGCCGAGGGCCCCTGACCCGTTGCGTCAGGGCAGTCGGCTCAGGGAGGCGTAGCCCGCGCCCACCGCAGAGGCCTCGTCATCGGGGACGGAGCGGTCGGCGCTGGTGCAGTCCGAGGGGCCGAGCGGCGCCGCAGTGGGGGTCGGCCGCACGACGAGGCGCCCGCGCAGCGAGCCCGACCGACAGCTCGGCACGACGAGCCGGTGGACGGCTGCCGGCTCATCGAGGAGGGCATCGAGCTCCAGGTCGAGCACCTCGAGCAGCTGCATCGCCGCCGCGGCGTGGTCGACCTGGTCGCCGCCCTCCACCACCACCACGAGGGCCGGGACGCCGGCGTCGGCCGCCGCAGCGGCAATCGCCTCCGCCGCTCCGGGGGTGTCCGTGCGGTCGATGCCGACGACGACGAGCTCGGGCACGTGGCCGGTCGCGGCGATCGACGAGGCCACCAGATCGGTGCCGTTCACGCCCGTGACCGGGAAGCCGCTCATCGTGATGCCGCCATCCGACGACGTCCCTGCTGCCGCGATGGCCACCCGGATGTCGGGACGTTGGGCGAGGGCGGCGGCGGCCGCATCGAGGCCCGGGTCGGCCGCGCCACCGGAGTGGGTGAGCAGCACGGTGAGCGAGGTGGCGGCGTGCGGAGCCGGCGGCAGGGTGTCCCGTGCGCTCGCCAGCTCGACGAGCTCCATCGTCTCGGCCGCAGCCACGTCGGGTGCCGCGCTGTCGGACCCGCTGCCCACGCCGCAGGCGCTGAGCACCAGCACCAGTGCGACGGCACATCCCCCGAGCCGGAACCGCATCTGGGGCCAGTGTGGACCTGGCGTCCCGGCGATGGGTGGATGGTCCGCCGGTACGCTCCGAGGTCGTGGACATCGCAGCGTTCCAGGCCACCATCGCCGCCACCTACGGCGAGCGAGACGCCGATCGGGGCACCGCGCCGACGGTGGCGTGGCTGTGCGAGGAGGTGGGGGAGCTGGCCCAAGCCGCCCGCAAGGGCACGCCCGAGCAGCAGCTCCACGAGCTGGGCGACGTCATCGCCTGGGTCGCGTCGCTGGCCCACCAGCTCGGGCTCAGCCTGGACGAGGCCGCCCAGCGCTACGCGGCCGGCTGCCCGGTGTGCGCCTCGATGCCCTGCGACTGCTGACGCGGAACCGAGGAACGCGGTCAGCTCCGGCGGCGGAGCAGCTCCTCGGCGATCTGGATCGTGTTGAGCGCGGCGCCCTTGCGGAGGTTGTCCCCCGACAGGAACAGGGCGAGGCCGTGCTCGACGGTGGGGTCGACGCGGATGCGGCCGACGAGGGTGTCGTCGATGCCGGCCGAGTCCAGCGGGGTCGGCACGTCGGCCAGCTGCACACCGGCGGCGCCGGCCAGCAGCTCGCGGGCCCGGTCCGGGGAGATCGGACGGGAGAAGCGGGCGTTGATCGACAGCGAGTGGCCGGTGAACACGGGTACCCGCACGCACGTACCGGAGACGAGCAGGTCGGGAAGGCCGAGGATCTTGCGCGACTCGTTGCGCAGCTTCTGCTCCTCGTTGGTCTCCTCGAGGCCGTCGTCGACGAGGTCGCCGGCGAAGGGGAGGACGTTGAAGGCGATCGGCTTCACGAAGTTGTCCGGCTCACCGAACTCCGCGGCCCGGCCGTCGTGGGTCAGGCGGGGAGCGTCGTCGCCGACCTTGCGGACCTGGGAGTCGAGCTCCTCGACGCCGGAGAGGCCGGCGCCGGAGACGGCCTGGTAGGTCGACACCACGATGGCCTCGAGGCCGGCCTCGTCGGCCAGCGGCTTGAGCACCGGCATGGCGACCATGGTCGTGCAGTTCGGGTTGGCGACGATGCCGATGGGCAGGTCGTCCAGCGCGTCGGCGTTGACCTCGGGTACGACGAGCGGCACGCGGTCGTCCATGCGGAACGCGGAGGAGTTGTCGATCACGACGGGGCCGGAGGCGGCGATGCGCTCGGCCAGGGCCCGGGAGGCGGTGGCGCCGGCGGAGGCGAGGACGACGTCGAGGCCGGAGTAGTCCGCCTCGGTGGAGTCCTCGACGGTGATCTCGGTGTCACCCCACGGCAGGGTGCGTCCGGCCGAGCGGGCCGAGGCGAAGTACCGCAGCTCGTCGACCGGGAAGTTTCGTTCCGCCAGGAGGCGCCGCATGACGGCACCGACCTGGCCGGTTGCTCCGAGGATTCCTACGCGCATGGGACCAAGGGTACGGGCCTCGGCCGCGCGTCTCACATCGAGATGTCAGGACCTCAGCGGGTCCTCAGTCGGCGTCGAGGCCGAACGCCGTGTGCAGGACCTGGACGGCGTCTTCGACCTGGGACTGCTGGATCACGCAGGAGATGCGGATGGCCGAGGTCGAGATCATCTCGATGTTGATGTCGTTGTCGGCCAGGACCTGGAACATCTTCGCGGCGACGCCCGGGTTCGACTTCATGCCGGCACCGACGACCGACACCCGGCCGATGTCGTGGTCGAAGCCGACGCCGGCGTTGCCGACGTGGCCCGACAGCGAGTTGATGAGCTCGGTGGCCCGCTCCGCGTCGGAGTGGGGACAGGTGAAGGAGATGTCGGTGCGGCCGTGGTCGGACACGTTCTGCACGATCATGTCCACGTTCACGCCGGCGCCGGCGAGGGACGTGAACATCTGCGCGGCGACGCCCGGCTGGTCTGACACCCCGGAGACGGTGACCTTGGCCTCCGAGGTGTCGTGGGTGACGGCGTTGACGACGGCCTGTTCCATGTCGGTGGTCTCCTCGGTGACGATGGTGCCCGGCTCCCACGTGAAGGCGGACCGGACGTGGAGCTTGACGTGGTGGCGGCGGGCGAACTCGACGGAGCGCATCGCCGGCTTGGGGCAGCCCGTCGCCGTCATCTCGAGGAGCTCGTCGAAGCTGATCTCGGCCATGCGGCGGGCCTTGGACACGATGCGGGGATCGGCGGAGTAGACGCCGGCGACGTCGGTGTAGAGCTCGCAGAACTCGGCGCCGAGGGCGTGGGCGATGGCGACGGCGGTGGTGTCGGAGCCACCCCGGCCGAGGAAGGTCACGTCGCGCTCGAGCGACACGCCCTGGCTGCCGCCGATGACCGGGATGTAGCCCTCGGCCAGCGCGTCGGCGATGCGCTCGGGCCGCAGCTCGAGGATCTTGGCGTCCTTGTGGGTCGTGTCGGTGATGAATCCGGCCTGGGAGCCGGTGAAGGACTGCGACGGCACGCCCAGGTCGCTGATGGCCATCGCCACCAGCGCCATGGCCTTGCGCTCACCGGCGGTGATGAGCATGTCCATCTCCCGGCCGGGCTGGGTCGTGGAGACGTCGTCGGCGAGGCGGAGCAGCGAGTCGGTCTCCTTGCCCATGGCCGAGACCACCAGCACCACATCGGTGCCGCGGCGCTTCGTGCGCACGGCGTGCTCGGCCACCTCCCGGATGCGCTCCGGGTCGGCCACCGACGTGCCGCCGAACTTCTGGACCGTGATCACGGCGGTCGAACCTACCGAGGCCACGGTGCACGCGGCCAAAGTCCCCGATGGTGCCGTCAGGCCGGAGCGGAGCGCCGGCGAGCGGGCTGCGCGGGGATGGACGCCGACTCCGTGTACGTGGGGCTCCCCGCAGCGACGAAGGAGCGAGGAAGCCCAGTCAGAGCGTCTCGACGAGGGCGTCCCAGTCGCGCAGCTGCTGGAGGGTCTGGGTCTCGGTCGAGTGCAGCAGCGAGCAGATGGCGCGCAGGTCGTCGCGGCGGATGGAGAGCACCCGGCCGTTGAAGTCGCCCCGCTCGAGGATGATGGACCGGGCGTAGCGGTGCACGGCCTCGGCCTCGGGGATGCCGGACAGGGCGACCAGGTCGAGGATGACCTTCGAGGGCCGGTCGCTGTCGTCGTCGTCGTCGCTCTCGCCGAGGAGCACCGACATCGGTACGTCGTAGAACTCGGCCAGCTCGCGCAGGCGGGGCAGGCTCAGGTTGCGGAAGCCGCGCTCGTAGGCGCCGATGGCCGAGGCGCTCCACTGCCCGCCGCTCTCCCGCTCGACGTCGTCGAGGGACAGCTTGCGCAGCCGTCGTACGGCGCGCAGGCGCTGGCCGACCTCGACAGAGAACGAGGAGAGGCTGTCGTCGTCGCCTGCCATCACAGCCTCCCGCACTCCATCCGACCGTGCGCACACGGATCCGCCCTCAGGTTGCACGGAGCGTAGCGAAGGGCGTGGCGCAGGTCACGCGCGGGGCGCAGGTGGCCTGGCTGCGTGCGGACGGCCACGGCTCGGGACGGCATCGCTGCGCTCCGTGTGACTCGCGCTCCGGCGGGCGGGGCGGGTACGGTCCGCGCCCGTGGGTACCTCCAAGCGCGAGCGCCAGAAGCAGGCGCGACACGAGAAGATCGAAGAGCTGCGCCGCCAGGAGCAGCGCCAGGCCACCCGCCGTCGCGGGATCCTGATCGGCCTCGGCATCGCCGCCTTCCTGGCCTTCGCCATCGGCTACTCGGTGCTGACGTCCGACGACGGCGGTGACGACGAGGTCGCCACCGTGGACGACCCCGAGACCGACGGCACCGAGGAGGAGACCGCCACCGACGGCGAGACTGCCACCGAGGACGACGGCACCACCGACACCACCGAGGCGACGTCCGAGACGACCGAGACCACGGTCGCCGGGGTGCAGCCCGGCGACACGGAGTGCCCGCCGGCCGACGGGTCCGCCGAGCGCCAGATCGACTTCGACGGCCCGTTCCAGGACTGCCTGGAGGACGGCGTCGACTACCAGGCCCGCTTCACCACGACCGAGGGCGAGGTGCTCGTCGACCTGCTCGAGGAGCAGATGCCGAACACGGTGAACAACTTCGTCGCCCTCGCCCGCTACGGCTACTACGACGACACGCTGCTGTTCCGCACCGACCCCTCGATCGACATCATCCAGGGCGGCTCGCCCCACACGCAGGACAACACCGACCAGGGGCCGGGCTACAACATCCCCGACGAGGGCGGCGAGTTCGCGTCGGACCCGGCCACCGGCCAGTACACCGGGCCCTTCACCTACGAGGAGGGCCAGCTGATCATGGCCCGCTCGATGGGGCCGGACTCGTCCTCGGCGCAGTTCTTCTTCAGCACCGGCCCGAACGTGGAGCTGCTCGACAGCCAGGGCACCTACCTGCTGTTCGGTGACGTGGTCGAGGGCCTCGACGTGCTCCAGGAGATCATCGGCCTGCACGAGGCCGACGACAGCGGGCTCGGCGGCGCGCCGAGCCGGGACGTCACGATCGAGTCCGTGGAGATCCTGGAGCTCTGAGCGGCGACCGCCGCCGGGACCGCTCGGTCCGCGGCAGCGTGAACCGGAACGTGGCGCCCCCACCCGGCGTCTCATCCACCCAGATGCGCCCGTCCAGGCGCTCGATGGACTGCTTGGCGATGTGCAGGCCCAGCCCCACGCCCTGCTGGGCGCGGGTCAGGTGGTTCCCGAGACGCGTGAACTTGTCGAACACGCGGGTGCGGTCCGAGCGCGGGATGCCCGGGCCGTGGTCGATGACGCTCGTGATGAGCTCGTCACCGTCGGCCTCGACCACCACCTCGACGGCCCCGTCGCCCTCGGCGTACTTCAAGGCGTTGGACAGCAGGTTGGTGAGGACGCCCACGGCCAGGCCCTCGTCGGCCAGCACCGGCCCGGCATCGGGATCCACGTCGAGGGTGATGGTGCGGGAGGGATCCTGGCGGCGGACCAGCTCGACCTGCTCGAGCACGCGGTCGGCCCAGTCGACCTCGGTCCGTTCGACGACCATGCCGCTGGCGTCGAGCTGGGTGGAGCGCAGCAGGGAGTCGACGAGGGCCTCGAGCCGGTGCTCCTCGCGGATCATGATCTCGTAGATGCGCGCCCGGTCCTCGGTCGTGAGCTCGGCGTCGCGCCGCGCCAGGGTGTGCAGGAACCCCTTGATCGGCGTGAGCGGCGTCCGAAGCTCGTGGGACACCTGGGCGATCCAGCCGTCCTTGTCGTCCTGGAGCTTCTTGCGGGCGGTCTCGTCCCTCGCCACCGCCACGTAGCCGCCGTCGGAGAGCGGCGCGTACGAGCAGGTGAGCCACCGCTCCTCGCCCCCGGCCTCGATCTGCAGCACCACGCCGGTGACCGGCCGTCCGGCCCGCCCGGGATCTGCCGAACCGGTGGCCGGCTCGCCGTTCTCGGCCGTGGGGCGGAACGACTGGCTCACGTGCTCGCCGACGGCGAGGTCGGCGGGCACGCCGGTGATCGCCTCCATCGCCGGGTTCCACGCCCGGACCCGGAGGTCGGACGCGACCGAGAAGATGCCGTCGGAGGACGAGCCCACCAGATCGGCCAGCGTGCGGCGCTCGGTGCTGACGTCGGTCAGCAGGGACAGCTGGTGGAGGGTGGTGGAGACCCGCTCGGCCAGGGCGTCGAGGATGCGTTCGTGGCGGGCGGCGTAGGGCCGGCCGTCGGCCCGGGCGGAGACGGCGATCGAGCCGCACGGCAGGCCGGCGTCGTCGAGCAGCCGCATCCGGGACCCGGAGCCGTAGACGTCCTCGGTGGCGGTCGGGCCGGCGGCGACCCGCACGGTGTCGCCGATGCCCTCGATGAGCACGACGGCGCTGCGGGCACCGAGCAGCGCGATGGCGTGCTCGGCGAGCTCCCGTGCCGCTTCGTGGGTGTCGGTGGCCCGGGCGAGGGCGAGCTCGGCTTCGCGCAGGCGATCCAGCTCGGGGGCGGTGAGGGTGACCTGGCCGCGTCGACGGACCTCGAGGCCGACGAGGGCGGCGACCACCGCGGCGACGGCCGCGGTCAGCACGGCCCCCTGCACCAGGGCGACGACGACGGCGACCACGGCCAGCACGGCAGTGGCGCCCTGCAGGAGCGCGCCTCGCTGGTGCGGATCGGGGAACCTGTTGGCCATCTGTCCTCCGGGCAGTGTCGACGCCGCCGGCCGACGGGGTGAGTGTCGCGTTCGTCCGGCCCGCGCCGCCATGACCCGTTCGGGTCATCTTCGGTGCGAAAGGGACGATCAGGCGGGTTCGGCGGGAGGTGCGCCCTCGCCGGGCGGCAGGGCGTGGTGGGCGACGCCCTCGAGCACCTGGCGCAGCCAGAGCTGCAGGGTCGGGACCCGGTGCCGGCGGATGTCGATGACCGAGAGGCCGGCGACGCGCAGCTCGGCCGGGATGTCGCGGTCGGGCCGCCAGCCGGTGAGCCCGCGGAGGGGCGGGGTGACCAGGCGCTGGATGCGCCCGGGCAGGCCGACCTGGGAGCCCGGCTCGATGAACAGGACCCGGCCGTCGTCGGCGAGCACCTGGCGCAGGGACCGCAGCGTCTCGCTGAGGTCGGCGCTGGCGGCGAGCTGGAACACCGAGACGACGGTGTCGAACCGCTCGCCGGCGTCGGCCAGGGCCGCGAGGCGGGGGTCGCCGGCGCCGTCGAGCACCGTCGCGTCGGAGACGCCGTCGGCCCGGGCCCACAGGGTGCGGTGCATGTCGGCGCCGCCGAGGTCGAGGAGGCGACCCCGACCGCGCCGGGTGAGGGCGCGGCGCCGGGCGCGCACGAGCAGCTGGGCCTCGGGCGGGAGCGTGCGCTCGTACCCGGTGGGGATGATGCCGGAGTCCGCGATGGGCTCAGTCTCGCTTTTTCGGGCCCCTGGTTACCGCTCGGTACGGTGTGACGCATGACGATCAAGAGCGTGGGCATCATCGGTTCGGGGATCATGGGGTCCGGCATCGCACAGGTCGCAGCGACCTCCGGCTTCGACGTGGTGCTGCGCTCCCGCAAGCACGAATCGGCCGAGCAGACCGTGGCCGCCATGCAGAAGTCCCTGGAGAAGCTCGTCGCCAAGGAGCGGATGAGCCAGGAGGACGCCGACGCGGCCGTCGCCCGGGTCACCGCCACCTCCAAGCTCGACGACCTCGCCGACTGCGACCTGGTGATCGAGTCCGTCGTCGAGGACCTCGCCACCAAGGTCGCCCTCTTCAACGACCTGGACCACCACTGCAAGGACGACGCCATCCTGGCGACGAACACCTCGACGCTGTCGGTGATCGAGATGGCGGTCGAGACCCGTCGTCCGGAGCGGGTCTGCGGCGTGCACTTCTTCAACCCGGCCCCGATGATGAGCCTGGTCGAGATCATCAAGACGCTGGTCACGTCGGACGCGACCATCGCCGAGGTGCGCCAGTTCGCCGAGGCGTGCGGCAAGTCCCCGGTCGAGGTCAAGGACCGCGCCGGCTTCATCGTGAACCACCTGCTGTTCCCGTACCTGAACAACGCGGTGCGGATGCTGGAGAACGGCACCGCCAACCGCGACGACATCGACTCGGCCATGAAGGGCGGGGCCAACTTCCCGATGGGGCCCTTCGCCCTGCTCGACCTGGTCGGCCTCGACACCTCGCTGTCGATCCTCGACGCCCTCTACGACGAGTTCCGTGACCCGCACTACGCGGCCTCCCCGATGCTGCGCCGCATGGTCAGCGCCGGCCACCTCGGCCGCAAGTCCGGCGCCGGCTTCTACGAGTACTGATCCGGCCGCGGGCCCGACCCGCACCCGAGGACGAGCGAAGGCCCCGGCGGTGCCGGGGCCTTCGTCGTCGTGCGTCCTGCTGGTGGGCTGGGTGCGACAACGGCACTTCCATCCCCCGTTCCGTCCGGCGCAGACCGCGCGGATGTGACGATCTCCTTGCGATCCACCAGGGGTGCGGGAGGACGAATCGGCTGACCAGCCAGGCGTCGGAGAGAATCGGCCCGATGCCCGTCGAGCCCCCACCCTGCGCCTGGTCGTTCCCCGACGTGGACACGGCCGACGAGTCCGGCGTGGTCGGCGTCGGTGGGGACCTCTCGCCCGGCACGCTGCTGCACGCCTACCGCAGCGGGCTGTTCCCGATGCAGGTGGACCGGGGCCGGACGCTCGCCTGGTGGTCGCCCGACCCCCGCGGGATCCTCCCGCTCGACGGGTTGCGGGTGTCCCGGTCCCTGCGCCGGTCGTGCGCCCGCTTCGAGATCCGTGTCGACACCTGCTTCGACGAGGTCGTCGCCAGCTGCGCCGACCCCAAGCGCCCGCACGGCTGGATCACCGAGGAGATCCGCCAGGCCTACCGCCAGATGCACCGCCTCGGCTGGGCCCACAGCGTCGAGGCCTGGTCACGGGAGGACGGCACGCTCGCCGGAGGCCTCTACGGCGTGTCGGTCGGCGGCCTCTTCGCCGGCGAGTCGATGTTCCACCACCAGCGCGACGCCTCCAAGGTCGCCCTCGTCGGCCTGGTCGACGTCCTGTCCGCCGATGGCGTGGACCGCCTGCTCGACGTCCAGTGGACCACCGACCACCTCCGCTCCCTCGGCGCGATCGACGTCGCCCGGAACGACTACATCGACAGGCTCAGCGTTGCGCTGCGCCTGCCGATGCCGCCGGCCTTCACCTAGTTCTGGCAGTGGTGGTGTCGCGGCCGCCGACCGTTCTGGCAGCGACCACGGAACACCCGGTCGGTCAGCCCTTGCCGCCCTTGCCCTTGCCGGCCGGCGGGCCGCCCTTGCCGGGCTTCTCGGCGGATTCGACGGCCTGCGTCTCGACGGTGTCCTCGGTGGGGGGCGCCTCGACGGTGTCCTCGGACTCGTCGGCGACGGGCTCGCTGGGCTCGGTCGGCGCCTTCTTGCCGCCGGCGACGCTGGCCACGCACTGACCGTGGTTCTTGAAGCCGTTGGCCTCCAAGTCGTCGCACGGTGCGCCGCCCTTGGCGGCGGCGGAGACGACGGCGCCGTGGTTGTCCTTCGGAGCCTCGGGCTCCTCGGTGACCTCGCCGGTGAGCTCGTCCCCGCCAGTGAGGTCGTCCCCGTCGGTCGTGCCGTCGGTCGTGCCGTCGGTCGTGTCGTCGGTCGTGTCGTCGGTCGTGTCGTCGTCGGTCCCGTCGGTCGTGCCGTCGTCGGTCCCGTCGGTCGTGCCGTCGGTCGTGTCGTCGTCGGTCCCGTCGGTCGTGCCGTCGTCGGTCGTGCCGTCGTCGGTCGTGCCGTCATCGGTGCCTTCGTCCGTCTCTTCGACGACGATCTCCTCCTCAGCGGAGGGCTCGTCGGTCGCGACGACCTCGGCGAGGGCGAAGCTGGCGCCGCCGATCACGGTGACACCCGTGATGGCGACGATGGCGGTCTTCTTGGCAAAGATGGCTGCGACGGTGCGGATCATGGACGCGACTTCGGCGCGTCGTCAGCCGTCCTTGAGGGGCCAGTTCACAGATGATCCGATCGACCCAGCCCAGACCGGAAGTGACCGCAGGTGCGGCGGTCAGGGAACCGGGGTCGTGGCGTTGCATCAGCGCAACGCCACAGCCCCAGGACGTTCAGGCGACGTCGTAGCCGGCGTCGTCGATGGCCGAGCGGACGGCGGCGTCGTCGAAGCTGCCGGCGACGGTGACGGTCTTGTCGTCGATGGACACGTCGACGGACTCGACACCGTCGAGGGGCTTCACGGCGCCGGTGATCGCTTCGACGCAGTGGCCGCAGGAGATGTCAGGCACGTTGTAGGTCTCGGTCGACATGGGTCGACTCCTCTCGCTCGGGGGATGGGGCGGATCGGGTGCTGCGGAACCGGCGGAGCCGCAGGGAGTTGGTGACGACGAAGACGCTGGAGAAGCCCATGGCGCCGGCGGCGATCATCGGGACGAGCAGGCCGAAGGCGGCCAGCGGGATGGCGGCGGTGTTGTAGGCGAAGGCCCAGAACAGGTTGCCCTTGATGGTGGACAGCGTGCGGCGGCTGAGCGCGATCGCGTCGGCCACGCCGCGGGGATCGCCGCTGACGAGCGTGAGGTCGGAGGCCTCGATGGCCACGTCGGTGCCGGTGCCGATGGCGATGCCGAGATCGGAGGCGGCGAGCGCCGGTGCGTCGTTCACGCCGTCGCCGACCATGGCCACGACCCGGCCGGCGTCCTGCAGGCGGCGGACCTCGGCCAGCTTGTCGTCGGGCAGGACCTCGGCCAGCACGGTGGTGATGCCGACCTGGGCGGCGACGGCCTCAGCCGTGCGGCGGTTGTCGCCGGTGAGCAGCACCGTCTCGAGCCCCATCTCGCGCAGCGCCGAGACGGCCTCGACCGCGCTCGGCTTCACGGTGTCGGACACCGCGAGCACGCCTCGGGCCCGCCCGTCCCAGCCGGCGAGCACCGCGGTGCGGCCCTCGGCCTCCTGGGCCGCAGCGGCGGCCTCGACCTCGGGCGGGACCTCGTCGAACAGCAGGCGACGTCCGACCAGGACGTCGACGCCGTCGACCGTGCCGTGCACGCCCTTGCCCGCGAGGTTGCGGAAGCCCTCCACGGGTCGGTGGTCGGTGGTGGCGGCGGCGATGGCCGTCGCGATCGGGTGCTCGCTCATGGCCTCGAGCGACGCGGCCCGGCGCAGCAGCACGGCATCGTCGACGTCGGGGTCGAGCGACTCGGCCGAGACCAGCTGCATGCGTGCCTCGGTGAGCGTGCCGGTCTTGTCGAAGACGACGGTGTCCACGGAGCGGGTGCGCTCGAGGATCTCGCCGCCCTTGATGAGCACGCCCATCTGGGCACCCCGTCCGGTGCCGACCATGATCGCGGTGGGGGTGGCCAGGCCGAGGGCGCAGGGGCAGGCGATGATGAGGACGGCGACGGCGGCGGTGAAGGCATCGTCCGCGCCGTGTCCGGTGAGGAACCAGCCGGCGAGCGTGGCGGACGCGATCAGGAGCACGATCGGCACGAACACCGCGGAGATGCGGTCGGCGAGGCGCTGCACCGGGGCCTGGCTGCCCTGGGCCTCCTCCACCATGCGCACGATCTGGGCGAGCGCGGTGTCGGCGCCGACCCGGGTCGCCTCGACGACCAAGCGGCCGTCGGTGCTCACCGTGGCGCCGATGACCTCGTCGCCGACCGACTTGTCGACGGGCACGGGCTCGCCGGTGAGCATGGACTCGTCGAGGGCGGACGCGCCGTCGACGATGCGGCCGTCGGTGGGCACCTTCTCGCCCGGCTTCACGATGAAGCGCATGCCGACGGCGAGGTCGTCGACGGCGATCTCGCTGCCGTCCTCGAGCGTGGCGGTGCGGGCGCCGAGGTCGGCCAGGGCGCGGATGGCCTCGCCGCTGCGGCGCTTGGCCCGGGCCTCGAACCACTTGCCGAGCAGGATCAAGGTGATGATCACGGCGGCGGTCTCGAAGTAGACGTGGGCGTCGCCGGTGGCCGGATCGCCCATGCCCGCCATGCTCATGTCCATCGTGCTGTCGCCGGCACCGAGGAAGAACAGGGCGACGGTGGACCAGAGGTAGGCGGCGAGGGTGCCGATGGACACGAGGGTGTCCATGGTGGCGGCGCCATGGCGGGCGTTGAGCAGCGCGGCCCGGTGGAACCCGATGCCGCTGACGAACACGACCGGGGTGGTGAGGGCGAACACGACCCACGCCCAGCCGTCGAACTGGAGGGCCGGGATCATCGACAGCGCCACGACAGGCACGCTGAGCACGGCGGCGATCACCAGGCGTCGGGTGATCGTGCGGATCCACTCGGCCTCGGCCGCCTCGTGGTCGGCCTCCTCGGGGACCGAGTAGCCGAGCTTGGTGATGACGGCCTCGAAGTCGTCGCTGGCCAGCCGCTCGTCGTCGAAGATCACGGTGGCCCGGGCCGACGCCAGGCTGACGTTGGCGTTCTCGACGCCGTCGAGCTTGTTGAGGCCTCGGGAGATGCGAGCGGAGCACGCCGCACAGGTCATGCCTTCGACGGGGAGATCGACCCTGGTGCGCATGCGGTCACCGTACCACCGATGTCTCATACCCCCAACCCCTATCTGGTATGATGGCCAGATGCCCGGCTACACGATGAACAAGGACCAGTACCAGGCTCGCCTCCGGCGCATCGAGGGCCAGGTGCGCGGGTTGCAGCGGATGGTCGACGAGGACACCTACTGCATCGACGTGCTCACGCAGATCGCGTCGGTCACCAAGGCGCTCCAGGGCGTGGGCATGGGGTTGCTCGACGAGCACATCCGCCACTGCGTGAAGGATGCGGCCGAGGCCACCTCCGGCAGCGAGGAGGGTGCCGTGGACGAGTTCGACGCCAAGGTCGAAGAGGTCATGTCTGCCGTGTCGAGGATGCTGCGGACCTGAGCTCGCGCCGGCCCCTACGGTGCCGACATGCACCTCGGCGTCATGATGTTCCCGACCGACAAGGCCATCGATCCGGTCACGCTGTCCAGGGAGGTCGAGGCTCGGGGCTTCGAGTCGCTCTGGTTCCCCGAGCACTCCCACATCCCGACCTCACGGGCGACCCCCTGGGGCGGCCGGGAAGGTGCGCCGCCGCTCCCCGAGGAGTACTGGCGGACGCACGACAGCCTGATCAGCATCGGTGCCTGCGCCGCCGTCACGTCCACGCTGAAGCTCGGGACGGGGATCTGCCTGGTCGCCCAGCGCGACCCGATCTGGCTCGCGAAGGAGGTGGCGACCGTCGACCGGATCTCCGCCGGACGGTTCCTCTTCGGCATCGGCTACGGCTGGAACAAGGAGGAGCTCGCCCACCACGGCGTGCGCTACGCCGACCGGCGCGAGGTGCTGCGGGAGCGGGTGCTCACCTGCAAGCAGCTCTGGACCCAGGACGAGGCGAGCTTCGATGGTGAACACGTCCACCTCGAGCCGTCGTGGTCCTGGCCGAAGCCGGTCCAACGACCGCACCCGCCGGTGATCCTCGGCGGGGCCGCCGGACCGAAGACCTTCGCCCACATCGCCGAGTTCTGCGACGGGTGGATGCCGATCGCCGGCCGTCACGCCCTCGTCGACCAGCTCGACGGTCTGCGGGCGGCGTGCGAGGCGGTCGACCGCGACCCGGCCACGGTGGAGCTGGGCCAGTTCGCCACCCCTGCTCGTCCCGAGGCGCTCGAGGAGCTGGCGTCGGCCGGTGTCTCCCGGGCGGTCTTCGGCCTGCCTCCCGGCGACGCCGACACGGTGCTGCCCCTGCTCGACCGCTACGCCGAGCTGCTGACCGCCGCGCCCTGACCGGCACCGCTGTTCCAGAGCACGGGCCGTCCCAGGTGGCGGGTGCGTGCGCCGGTGCCCGAGAATGGCGCCATGGCCGACGTGCGACATGAGCGTGACCGCCCCTGGATGATGCGGACCTATTCGGGTCACTCCACCGCCAAGGCGAGCAACGAGCTGTACCGCACGAACCTGGCCAGGGGGCAGACCGGCCTGTCGATCGCCTTCGACCTGCCCACCCAGACCGGCTACGACCCCGACCACGTGCTCGCGCGTGGCGAGGTCGGCAAGGTGGGCGTCCCGGTGGCTCACCTCGGCCACATGGACACGCTTCTCGACGGCATCCCCCAGGACCAGATGAACACGTCGATGACCATCAACGCCCCGGCGGCGTGGATGCTCGGCCTGTACGTGGCGAACGCCGAGAAGAAGGGCATCGAGTCCAAGGCGCTGCGCGGCACCACGCAGAACGACATCGTCAAGGAGTACCTGTCGCGGGGGACCTACATCTTCCCGCCGGTCCCGAGCCGCCGGCTCATCGTCGACATGATCGCCTTCTGCGCCGAGTGGATCCCGAAGTGGAACCCGATGAACGTGTGCAGCTACCACTTGCAGGAGGCCGGAGCGACGCCGGTGCAGGAGATCGCCTACAGCCTCGCCAACGCCATCGGCGTGCTCGACGCGGTCAAGGAGTCCGGCCAGGTCGACGACGACCGCTTCGCCCAGGTGTTCGGCTCCATCTCGTTCTTCGTCAACGCCGGCATCCGCTTCGTCGAGGAGACGGCGAAGATGCGGGCCTTCACCCAGCTGTGGGAGCGCATCGGTCGCGAGCGCTACGGCGTCACCGACGACAAGGCGCTGCGGTTCCGCTACGGCGTGCAGGTGAACAGCCTCGGCCTCACCGAGCAGCAGGCCGAGAACAACGTGCAGCGCATCGTGCTCGAGGCCCTCGGCGTCACGCTGTCCAAGAGCGCCCGGGCCCGGTCGATCCAGCTGCCGGCCTGGAACGAGGCGCTCGGCCTGCCCCGCCCGTGGGACCAGCAGTGGTCGCTGCGGGTGCAGCAGGTGCTGGCCCACGAGACGGATCTGCTCGAGTACGAGGACATCTTCGACGGGTCCCACGTGATGGAGGGCCTCACCGCCGAGCTGGTCGAGGCCTCGTGGGCCGAGATGACCGACATCCTCGACCTCGGCGGCGCCTTCGAGGCCATCGATGAGATGAAGGGTCGCCTCGTCCGCAGCCACGCCGAGCGGATCCGGCGCATCGAGTCCGGTGACCAGGTCGTGGTCGGCGTCAACGCGTACACCGAGACCGCGCCGTCGCCCCTCGGCGGCGAGGACTCGATCATGAAGGTCGATCCCGGCGTGCAGGACATGCTCATCGCCGACGTGCAGCAGTGGCGATCCGAGCGGGACAACGACGCCGTGAAGCGCAGCCTCGACGAGCTGCGACGGGTGGCCGAGTCGGGCGACAACATCATGCCGGCCACCATCGACCTGGCCCACGCAGGCGGAACCACCGGCGAGTGGTCGGGCCTGCTGCGCGAGGTGTTCGGCGAGTACCGGGCCCCCACCGGCGTCGCCGCCGCGGCCGGCCACGGCACGAGCCAGGGCCTGCGCGACGTGGCCGAGAAGATCAAGGCCCGCCCGTCGGGCCCGCCCCGCCTGCTCGTGGCCAAGCCCGGCCTCGACGGCCACTCCAACGGCGCCGAGCAGATCGCCGTGGCCGCCCGCGACGCCGGCTTCGAGGTCATCTACCAGGGCATCCGCCTGACGCCGGCCCAGATCGCCCAGGTCGCTGCCGACGAGGACGTCGACGCCATCGGGCTCTCGATCCTGTCCGGCAGCCACCTCGAGCTGGTGCCCGAGACGGTTCGCCTCATCCGTGAGGCGGGCAGCGACGCACCCGTCATCGCCGGCGGCATCATCCCCGAGGACGACCGGAGCGTGCTCACCGAGGCTGGCGTCGCCGCCGTGTACACGCCGAAGGACTTCGACCTCACCAAGATCATGGGCGAGATCCTCGACCTGGTCAGCGAGTGACGATGGGACGGCGGGGGTGAGCCGGGCGGGGGGACGCTGGGCCGTCGTGGCGGCGGCCGTGGTCGCCGGCGTGGCGGGCGTGCTGGCCGTGGTCACCGCGGCAGCCGTCCCGGCCGTGGTCGCCGGCGTCGCCAGCGCCCTCGTGGCCGTGCTCGTCCTGATCGAGGACCCGCAGGAGCACGAGCCGGCCCCCCAGCCGTCGGAGCCGGTGCCGACCGGCACCGTCGCACCGGCTGCCCCTGAGGTCGACGACGACGTCGATCCGATCCGGGCGATCTTCGAGTCCGGCCCTCCCGCCGGCGGCAGCGGCATGCTCGGGCCGGAGTTCCTGCTCACCACCCTGCGGGGCCGGGTGGCCGTCGCCCGTCGGGCGCTGCGCCCATTGTCGGTGGTGTGCTTCGAGGCCTACGACATGGCCCCCGACGGGTCCACCACCGCGCTCGTGCCGGCCGACGACGTGGCCGCCGTGCTGCGTCGGACCCTGCGTGAGGCCGACGTGGCCGGCCACCTCGACGGCCACGCCTTCGTCTGCATCCTCGAGGACACCGGCGAGAACGGCGCCGTCTGGACCGCGGAGCGGGTCCGTCGGAACCTGCTCGAGGGCGGTCGCTCCCGCCGCTTCCGCGCCGGGGTCGCCTCCTACCCGGCGCACGGCCTCGAGCCCGAGGAGCTCGAGGAGAAGGCCCGCGCCGCGCTCGAGGCGGCCCGGGACTGGGCGACCGATCGCATCGAGGTCGCCGGAGCGCCCTGAGCCTCAGCGCGAGGGAGGCGCAGGAGCGGCCAGGGGGAGGACCGGTCGGGCACCGGGCATGACCTCGAGCCCGTCGGCACCCGCCACCTCGACCTCGCCGCCCTCGACGGTGACGGTCAGGGTGCAGCCGGCGACGCGGATGCCCTCGACCCGGAGCCGGGCCATGGAGTCGAGCAGGGTGGGCTCGAGCCACACCCTGCCCTGCACCGCCTGCGGGTCGAGGCGCAGCATGGCTCGCAGCCACAGCAGCGGTGCGGCCGCAGCCCACGCCTGGGGCGAGCACGAGGTGGGGTAGCCGGCGGGGACGCCGAGCTCGTCGATGCTGAAGCCGGCGAAGAGCTCCGGCAGGGCGCCCCGCTGGTGCCCGGCCGCCGCCAGCTGGCCCTCGATGATCCGGTTGGCGTGGTCGACCATCCCGTAGCGGGCGAGTCCGGCGGCGGCGATGGCGTTGTCGTGGGGCCAGACCGAGCCGTTGTGGTAGCTGACCGGGTTGTAGGCCGCCATCGAGGCCGCCATCGTCCGCACACCGAAGCCCGAGAAGGAATCCGGGGCCAGCAGGCGATCGGCGACCAGCGGGGCCAGCTCGGGATCGACGATGCCCGTCCACAGGCAGTGCCCGACGTTCGAGCACACCGCGTCCACCGGCCGCTTGTCGGCGTCGAGCGCGAGGGCGAACGTGCCCTGCTCCTCCAGCCAGAAGTCCTCGTTGAACCGGCGTCGCAGGGTGCGGGCCTTCTCCGCCCAGCGGTCGTGGCCGGCGACGTCGCCCATCTCCTCGGCGAAGTGGGCCCGGGCCAGGTAGGCGGCGTACACGTAGCCCTGTGCCTCGCACAGCGCGATCGGCGTCCGGGCGAAGGTGCCGTCGGCGAAGCGGATGGCATCCCAGGAGTCCTTCCAGCCCTGGTTGGCCAGGCCCCGCTCGTCGGAGCGCTCGTACTCGACGTAGCCGTCACCGTCGCGGTCGCCGTGGTGCTCGATCCACTCGAGCGCCCGGTCCGCGTGCGGCAGCAGCCGATCGGCCATCTCGTCGTCGGGGTCCCACCGGCGAAGCTCACCCAGGAGCATGACGAACAGGGGAGTGGCGTCGACGGTCCCGTAGTAGATGTCGCCGCCCCCGAGCGCGAGCCCACCGGCCTGCCCGAAGCGCATCTCGTGCAGGATCCGACCCGGTTGCTCCTCGGTGCGGGGGTCCTCGTCCTCGCCCTGGAAGCGGGCCAGGGTCTCGAGGACCCCGTGGGCGAGGGACGGATCGGCGATGAGGGTCATCCACGCGGTGAGCAGCGAGTCGCGGCCGAAGACCGTCATGAACCACGGGGCGCCGGCGGCGAGGATCGGGAGCTCGGGGTGGTCCGGGTCGAAGATGCGCAGGGCGCCGAGGTCGTTCGCCGAGCGCTCGATGGTCTGGGCGAACCCGGCGTGGTCGGTCTCGATCTGCGGGAGCCGGGCATGCCACTCCTCCAGGCGACGGGTCGGCTCCGGGTGGGCACCGTCGAGCCCGGCGAAGTGGGGGACGATCGGGACGCCGTCGAGCTCGACGGTCACCTCGATGACGACCTCCCAGCTCGCCCCCGGGGCGAGCGAGGCGCGCCACGCCGCCCTCCCCGGTTCGACCTCGGCATCCTCGGAGAGCGAGATCGTGACGACCTTGGTGACCCGGTCGGCGTCGTGGGTGAAGCGGAGCCGCCCGGGTTCTGCGTCGGCGCGGTGCCGGCCCCGCCGCTCGACCCGGCTCTCCTTCACCGCGAACAGGTCGGCGAAGTCCACGTCGCAGCTGAGCTCGACGAGCAGCGGGACGGTGTCGGCCCCGTGGTTCGTGATGCGGAGCCGCTCCTGCATGCCGAGGCCGACGTACCGGGACCGGAACAGCACGAGGCTTGCGTCGGCGTGGCCGGCGTCCGGTGCCCCCCGTCCGGCGAACCGTGCCGAGAACGGGGTGTCGAGCTCGACCGCGAGCGGTTCGACGCGGTGCCCGTTGAGCAGCAGCTCCCACCGGGACAGGATCCGGGTGTCGAGGACGAACAGGCCGTTCGGGAGGTCGGCGCGCATGTCCCCGCTCCGACCGGACAGGGCGAAGGCCTGCCCGGCCACGAGCGTCACCGTGCCCTCGGCGTGGCCGAGCGGCGCGACGGCGGTGGTCCCGGCGAACGGTGACGGGTCGCTGGTCATGGACGGACCAGTCCGGGCTGGCTCGCGCGCTGCTCGATGACCCGCTCGAACAGGGCGAGGTGGTCGGCGACCATGCGCGAGACGCTGAAGCGGCGCTCCGCGTCCTGCCGGCAGGCGTCGCGGTCGAGTCCGTCGACGTCGGCCAGGCGGCGGGTGAGGTCCGCGACGTCGTCGCACAGGTACCCGGTCCTGCCGTGCTCGACGATCTCGGGAGCGGCTCCCTCGCGGAACGACAGCACGGGCGTGCCGCAGGCGAGCGCCTCGATCATCACCAGCCCGAACGGCTCCGGCCATCGGATCGGGTTCACCAGCGACCGGGCACCCCGGAGCAGCTCGAGCTTGCGCTCGATCCCGACCTCGCCGACGTACTCGATGCGGTCGTCCAGCAGCGGCTGCACCTGCTCGGCGAAGAACGACCGCTCCAGCGGCTCCTGCATCTTGGCCGCGAGGAGCAGGCGCACACCGGCCTCGCGCGCCGCGAGGATGGCGCGCCGGGCGCCCTTCTCCGGCGCCATGCGGCCGAGGAAGAGGTGGTACTCCCCCCGGTCGTCGCCGGCGCCGTCACCCTCGGAGTAGCGGTCGAGATCGATGCCGTGGTGGATGACGGCGTCGATCGGCAGGCCGGCCCGGATGCCCCGCGCCGCCTGGTCGTGGCTGATGGCGATGAGGGCGACCTGGTCGGTCACGGCCCGGTAGAGCGTGATCAGCTCCTTGTTGAACGGGCCGTGGTTGGTGGTGACGACCGGCAGCTCGGGGTGACGCCGGGCGTACACGGGGCCGATGAGGGTGTGGTCGTGCACCACGTCGGCGCCCCAGTCGAGCATGGCCTCGTACCCGTGGATCAGGTGGTGGAGCTCCACGACCGCAGCGCCGAGCCGCTCCCGGTCGCCTCGCTCGAGGATCCACCCCTTCGGCACCGGGCACGTGGAATCACCGGTGGTCCAGAGGAAGACGTCGTGGCCGGCGGCGAGGAGGCCGCGTGCCAGCCGATCGATCACGGACTCCGTGCCGCCGTAGCCCTCCGGTGGGACGGAGACCCATGGCGGTGCAACGATCCCGATGCGCATGGCCGATCGCTCCCTGTTCGTCGAGCGTGGACCGCAGAGGCGGGGCCGCTCGTCGGACCCGAGCGTAAACCCCCGCCGGCGTCGGCGTCCCGAGGAGTGGTGACCTACGTCGGCGGCCGTCGGTCCGCCAGCTCCGAGAGCACCTCGTCGGTGTCGGCGCCGAGCGGCCGGCCGGTCCAGCGGATGCGGCCGGGGGTGGCGGACAGCCGAGCGACCAAGCCCTGCATCGGGGTGCCGTCGACCTCCGCCACGGAGCCGCGGGCCTGCACGTGGGGATCGGCCAGGACCTCGTTCATGGAGTACACGGGAGCGCACGCGGCCTGCGCCTCCTCGAACGCCGCCAGCACCTCGTCCCGGGTCCGCGCGCCGATCCACTCGGCCATGCGTGCGTCGATCCGGCCCCGTGCCGCGACCCGGCCGTCGAAGGTCTGCAGGGTCTCGTCGTCGCCCAGGCCGACCAGCTCGAGGACGCGGCGGGCCACGGACTCCGCTGACGTCGACACCGCGACCCAGCCGCCGTCGGCGCACTGCCAGGTCCCGCGGGGGACGGTGTAGGGGACTCCCGATCCGAGGCGGGGCTGCTCCCATCCCTCGACCGCTGCCGCCGAGACCAGCGGCCCCATGATCTGCAGCAGGGACTCGAGCAGGTTCACGTCCACGACCTGTCCGACCCCGGAGTGGACGGCGACCATGGTGGCGAAGGCCGCGGTGAGGCCGGTGACCTCGTCGGTGAGGGCGATGGGCGGCAGCAGCGGCGCCCCGTCGGGCTCGCCGGACAGGGAGGCGAAGCCGGACATGGCCTCGGCGAGCGTGGCGAAGCCGGCGCGGCCGGCGTAGGGGCCGTCCTGCCCGAAGCCGGTGACCCGGGTGATGACGAGATCCGGGTTGCGCTCGTGGAGCACGTCGGGCCCGAGGCCGAGGCGCTCGAGCGTGCCGGGCCGGAAGTTCTCGACCAGCACGTCGGCGCCGGCGCACAGGTCGAGCATGTCGGCGCGGCCCCGGTCGGTCTTGAGGTCGAGCACGATGGCGCGCTTGCCCCGGCCGAGCAGCTTCCAGAAGTAGGTGACGTCGTCGTCGGGGTCCCGCCGGAACATGTCTCGGGTGCCGTCGCCGCTGCCGGGGCGCTCGACCTTGATGACGTCGGCGCCGAAGTCGGCCAGGTAGCGGGCGCACGCCGGCCCGGCGAGCACGGTGGACGCGTCGATGACCCGCAGGTCGGCCAAAGGAAGATTCATCGCGACAGGTACCTCGCGAGTTGTGAGGCGCAGCCGAGCAACTCGGTTAGAGAGGAGGCCCCTCGGGGCCGACGAACGGCGGTCACCGGCCCAGCATGAAGCACCGGTCGCTGAGCTTCCCAAAGGCGTAGTCGGCGTACGTGCCGAGGTACATGCCCCGGGTGCGCTCGGTCCACGCCAGGGCCTCGGGCGAGGAGATCCGGTGGTGCAGCTGCACGATGCCGCCCTCGTGCACCCGGTACTCGGCCCACGCCCCCGGGTAGTCCTTCACGCACGCGACCTCGACCCACGGCATGTCACCGGTCTGGGGGAACCGCCGGACCCGGTTCCGGTGGGTGTGCCCGGCGAAGTAGCCCACGATGCGCGGCCGACGGGCGGCGATGTCGACGAGGCGCTCGGACCAGTCCGGGTGGATGCCGAAGTAGGTGTCGTTCCGCTCCTTCGACCGCGGGTCCCACACGTGGTGGTGGCCGAGGACCACCACCGGGCGGTCGGCGTCGGCGGCGATGGCGTCGAGCTCGTCGAGCTGATCGTGGGTGAGGCCGCCGGACGACTTGAACGGGACGGTGGTGTCGAGCAGCACGACCGTGGCGCCGGGCAGGTCGACGCGCTGGAGGGGCCAGTCGGCGTAGGCCCGGCCCTCGTAGGCGTCGTGGTTGCCCCGCACGTGGGTGAGCCGATCGCCGAAGGCGCCGCCGTAGGTCTCGAGGAAGTCGGCGTACTCCTCGTCGGTCCCGTCCGTGGTGAGGTCGCCCTTGACGAACACGGCGTCCACCTCGGCGGCCTGGATCTCGGCGATGGCCGCCTCGTTCATGGTGACGGGGTAGGGGGGCTCGCCAGGCTCGGCCGTGAGGATGGGGCCGATCTCGTCCTCGTGGCCCTCCACGACCCCGCATCGGGTCTCGCCGAAGTGGACGTCGTTGACCGTCGCGAAGCGGGCGAGCAGCTCACCGCCGGGATCCGGCATCGTCTCGACCTCGAGGCCGTCGAGCTCGTGGACCCGTCCGGGCTCCAGCTCCTCGTAGCGGTGTGCGCGGGTGCCGTGGTGCACCACGACCAGGTCGGGCCCGACCGTGGTGATCTCTGCGCCCACCGGTTCGGCTACCAGGGGCGGTTGCGGCGCATGGGGACCGGCTGGCTCCACCAGCGTCCCGAGAACCGCCACCGGTTCGGGCGGTCGTCCGGCGCCTCGCCGCCGACCCGTGGCCAGGCGACCTCGATGGCCGCGGCGATGGCCACGGCCTCCTCGTCGGTTGGTGCGGGCTGGATCTGCACGGGCGCGAAGTTACTCGGGGTGGCCCACGGCGACACCAGTGTCGGCGTCGAAGAGGTGGACCCGGTCGGGGTCGACGACGAGGTCGAGCCGCTCGCCGACCCGGGTGCGCACCGGCGCGCCGTCCCAACGGAGGGTGCCGCCCTCGACGGCGACGGTGGCGACCGCCCGGCGGCCCAGGACCTCCACACCCACGACCGTGCCCTGGAAGCGGGTGCCCTCGGCACCGGGCGCGGCCGCGCGCAGCTCGTGTGGTCGGATGCCGACGTCGAGCTGCCGGCCGCCGAGGCGGGTCCGGACGACCCCGATCTCGGGCTCGCCGAAGAACCGGGCCACGGCCAGGGTCCGGGGGCGGTCGTACACCGCCATCGGCGCCCCCACCTGCTCCAGACGTCCGTCGAGCAGCACGGCCACGCGGTCGGCGACGGCGAGCGCGTCGCGCTGGTCGGCGGTGACCCAGATCGTGGTGACGCCGTACAGCTGCTGGAGGCGGACGAGATCGGCGCGCACCATGCCGCGGCGCGCCGGGTCGATCCGGGCGAGCGGTTCGTCGAGGAGCAGCACCCGCGGGCGGGCGATGACGGCGCGCGCGATCTGGGCCACCTGGATCTCACCCCCGCTGAGCGTGCTCGGCGGCCGGCCGAGCACGTCGCCGAGGTCGAGGGCGAGGGCCTGCTCGTCGATGCGCCACCGGCGCTCGTCGCGGTCGATGTCGTGGCGCAGGTCGAGCGGCAGGCCGACCGAGTCCTCCGTCGGGCGGGAGGGCAGCAGGGCCGACGTCTGGGTGACCATGCCGAGGCCGCGGTCGCGGGTCGGCACCGCGTTCACCCGTCGGCCATCGATCCGGATCTCGCCGCTCGTCGGCTCCTCCAGCCCGGCCAGCAGGCGCACTGCGGTCGACTTCCCGCACCCCGACGGCCCGACCAGGCAGCAGATGGTCCCGTCGTCGACGTCCAGCGTCAGCGATCGCAGGACGGCGCGGCCCTCGCGCTCCTTGGTCACGGCGGCGAACGCGACGGATGCCATCAGGCCGCGCCCCTGCGCTCGACCAGCACCAGGCCGGCGCCGGCCGCGCCCACGACCACGCCGCCGACCACCCCGAGGACCCCAGCGCTGGTGGCATCCAGCAGCACGCCGCCGGCGAGGGGGCCGACCACCCGCCCGGCGGCCATGACCGCCTGCGCGTCGCCGGCCCGTTCGCCCGGGGCGGCCGATCGTGCGGCGAGCAGCGAGAAGGCGCCGGGCGTCCCCATCCAGAAGGCGAATCCCCAGAAGGCGATGGCCACCACGAACAGCGGTCCGCTCGTCGCCGCCCCCATCACGATCGCGCACACGCCGCACCCGACGATCCACGCCCCGGCGGGACCGCGCCGTCCCGACCACCGTGCGCTCGGGATCGAGGCGAGGGCGTTGGCGCTGTACGCGAGCGAGATCGCCGACAGCGACAGGGTCGTGCGATCGGCGGCGATCACGGCCCCGAACGTGAAGACCGAGGAGCCACCCACCGTCATGAGCCCGAGCAGCGCCAGGATCGGGCGGACGCCGGCAGCCGGCCGGGATCGTCCACCGGCGACCCGCTCGGCGCGCGGGGTGACGATGCGCTCGTGGTCGCTCCCGCTGTGGCGGCTGAAGGCGAGTGGGACGAGCGCGGTGACGGCCAGGGCCACGAAGATGCCCCTCGGGCCGAACCGGTCCACCAGCTCGGCGGCGATCGGCGCGGTGGTGATCCCGATGACGGGGCCGACCACGGCGATCTCGCTCATCCGGACGTCGTCGCCGAAGACGAGGGTCCAGCTGAACCAGGTGATGAGGCCGAGGGCGACGCCGCTGACGACGCGGAGGCCGACGAGCAGGGCGAAGGGCGGCAGGAGGGCGCTGAGCCCGTGCGCCGCCACGGAGACGAGCAGCGCGATGCCGAGCACGCGGCCCCGTGGCCGCAGGAAGCGCCCCGCCCCCCACGATCCCGCCACGAAGCCGAGCAGCTGCGCGGCGGTGGCGAAGGACGCCAGCCCGAGACCGACGCCGTAGGCGTCGCTCAGCGCGGGGAGCAGGAACGGGGCCACCGACAGCACGGCGGTCCCGTACGCGGTGGTGAGCAGCAGGCCCGGGTGCTCCGACGGCCGGATCGCCCGCAGCAGCCGGATGGGGACCTGCACGGTGGCGGACCGTATCGGCCGCCTCCGAGGTGGGTCGCTACAGCGGCACGTTGCCGTGCTTGCGCGCCGGCAGCTCCTCGCGCTTGGACTCCAGCATGTCGAGGGCGGCGTTGACCTTGCGGCGGGTGTCGGCCGGGTCGATCACGTCGTCGATGTAGCCGCGGTCGGCGGCCGCGTAGGGGTTGAGGAACTTCTCCGAGTACTCCTCGACCAGCTCGGCCTTCTTGGCGTCGGCGTCGTCGGCCTCGGCGATCTCGCGCCGGTTCACGATCTCCACGGCGCCGGCCGCGCCCATCACGGCCAGCTCGGCCGAGGGCCAGGCGATGGCGTAGTCCGCACCGATCGAGCGCGAGTTCATGACCACGTACGCGCCGCCGTAGGCCTTGCGGGTGATGATCTGGATGCGGGGCACCGTGGACTCGCAGTAGGCGTAGAGCAGCTTGGCGCCGTGGCGGATGATGCCGCCGTGCTCCTGGTCGACGCCGGGCATGAAGCCGGGGACGTCGACGAAGGTCAGCAGCGGGATGTTGAACGAGTCGCAGGTCCGCACGAACCGGGCCGCCTTCTCGGACGACTCGATGTCGAGCACGCCGGCCATCGCCATGGGCTGGTTGCCGACGATGCCGACGGGGCGGCCCGCCATGCGGGCGAAGCCGCAGGTGATCTGGGGCGCCCACGACGGGGCGTACTCGAAGTAGTCGCCATCGTCGACGATCTCGGCGATGACCGCCTTCATGTCGTAGGGCTGGTTCGGGTTCGTCGGCACCATGTCGCGCAGGGCGTCGCACTGGCGCTCGGGGTCGTCGCCGGTGTCCAGCACCGGGGGCACCTCGAGGTTGTTCGACGGCAGGAACGACAGCAGGTACTTCACGTCGTCGAGCACGGCCCGGTCGTCGGGGCCGGTGAACTGGCAGACGCCGGACTTCTGCGAATGGGCGTCGGCACCGCCGAGCTCCTGCTGGGTGACGTCGGCGCCGGTCACCGTCTTCACCACGTCGGGGCCGGTGATGAACATGTAGCTGGTGTCCTCGACCATGAAGACGAAGTCGGTCATGGCGGGGGAGTAGACGGCGCCGCCGGCGCACGGGCCCATGATCACGCTGATCTGGGGCGTGACGCCCGACGCCTTGACGTTGCGGTAGAAGATCCCGCCGTAGGAGTCGAGGGAGACCACGCCCTCCTGGATGCGGGCGCCGGCGCCGTCGTTCAGGCCCACAAGCGGTGCACCCATCTTGAGCGCCATGTCCATGAGCTTGTGGATCTTGTTGGCGAAGACCTCGCCCAGGGCGCCGCCGTACACGGTGAAGTCCTGGCTGAAGACGAAGACCTTCTTGCCGTCCACGGTGCCCCAGCCGGTGATGACGCCGTCGGAGTAGGGGCGCTCGTCGAAGGAGGACTCCATGGGCCGGCGGGCCAGCAGGTCGAGCTCGTGGAAGCTGCCCTCGTCGAGCAGGTACTCGATGCGCTCGCGGGCGAGCATCTTGCCTCGCTCGTGCTGCCGGGCGATCGAGCGCTCGGACCCGGGCTGACGTGCCTCGGCCTTCTTCTCCTCGAGGTCGGCGATGCGCTCGGACATGGGGTGCTCGGCCATGGGCGAGGAAACTAGTGGCGCCCCTTCCGGGTGGCCCACTCACGCGCGACGTGTATCGATTCGTCCGGTTCCGTACTGTCTGCGCCGATCATCCCGATCGCCGCACCACCAGGGGGGACCATGAGACAGAGCCCGGACGTCAGCCGCCGTCGCTTCCTCGGCTACGTCGTCGCCGGACCGACGCTGATCACCGCGGCGCGGTGGATCGATCCGCTCGCCACCGCCGACGCGCAGGAGCTGCCCCGCATCGGGGCCCAGATCGCCGAGTCCTACGACCTCATCGACTTCCTGCGCGACGCGGCCCGTCCCACGGCGAACCTCATCACGGTCACGGTGGAGGACGACGGCACCGTGTCCTTCGAGCTGCACCGCACGGAGGTGGGCCAGGGGATCAACACGGCGATCGCCATGATCATCGCCGAGGAGATGGACGTCCCGCTCTCGCAGGTGCGCATCACCCAGGCCGACGCGCGGCCGGAGCTGCTCTTCAACCAGCTGACCGGCGGGTCCAACAGCATCTACACCATCTACGACCCGGTCCGGATCGCGGCCGCCGTCGCCCGGCAGCGGCTGCTCGACGCGGCTGCCATCGCCCTCGGGTCCGCCGGCGCCGAGCTCGGCATCCTCGACGGGGTCATCCGTGCCCCCGACGGCAGCTCGCTCGGCTTCGGTGAGCTCGCCCGCGACGCGTCGTCGCAGGTCACCGAGGCCGTCGACGTCCAGCCGAAGCGGGAGCGCCCCCGCATCGTCGGCACGCCGCAGAACCGGATCGACGCCCGGGCCATGGTCACCGGCGAGCTCCGGTACACGGGCGACCTCGTCGTCCCCGATGCCCTCCCGACGATGGTCGCCCGGCCACCGACGCACCTCGGGCGGCCGGTCCGGCTTCGCAACGAGGCGGCGGTGCTCGCCGTCCCGGGCGTGACCCACGTCGCGCTCGTCGAGAGCGGCGTCGCCGTCCGGGCCCGCACCTTCGGCCAGTGCATCGACGCCCTCCAGGTGATCGACGTCGAGTGGGCGCCGGGCCCGGCCGCGGGGATGTCGGACGAGTCGGTGCAGGCCGCGCTCGCCGACGCCGAGCTGCCCCAGGTCGTCCCGGACACCGGCGCGCTCACCCCGCTCGGCATCCCGTCGCCGGTGCAGACGAGGGACTTCAGCTTCACGTTCGCCTTCCAGCCCAACTGCCCGTTGGAGACCAACCCGTGCGTGGCGGACGTGCGCACCGACCGGGCCGAGATCTGGGGACCGATGAAGAACCCGGTCGTGGCCCAGCAGGACATCGCTTCCGCCCTGGGGCTGCCCCAGGACGCGGTCACCGTGCACGTCGTGCAGGGCGGTGGGTCCTTCGGGCGCGACCTGTTCTGGGACGCGGCCCGCGAGGCGGCGCTCGTCTCCCAGGCCATGGGGGTGCCGGTGAAGCTGAGCTGGACCCGCACCGACGACTTCCGCCAGGGCCGGGCGCACCCGGCGTGTCGCTCCTCGATCCGGATCACCCGCAGCGAGACCGACATCGTCTCCTACGCCCAGCACCACACCAGCGTGAACACCGACTTCGGCCACGGGCTCGGCGAGATCATCACGGCCCGTGCCGACGAGCTGCCGGGCGGCCTCGGCGGGATGGGCTTCTCCCAGACCGTGTTCATGCTCACCCAGTACGTCCCCTACGACTTCGGTGCCGTCGAGCAGCTCCTGGCCGAGACGCTCCCGGCCCCGGGCGAGATCGAGACCAACGTGTTCCGCACCGGCTCGATGCGCAACATCTACAGCCCGAACGTGGTCACGGCCCGGGAGCTGGCCATCGACCAGGTCGCGGCCGAGGTCGGGCGAGACCCCCTCGAGCTGCGCCTGTCGACCCTGCGAGATGCCCGGTCCGTCGCGGTGCTGGAGAAGGTGGCCGAGGCGGGGAGCTGGGGTCGGGAGATGCCGGCCGGCACCGCCCAGGGCCTCGGCTTCCACAGCGAGTACAAGGGCCGGGCCGCCTGCCTCATCGAGATCGACTGCCGGCCCGAGACCGTGTCCCGCACCGTCCCGACGGCGGCCTACGCCTACACCGGGCCCCGGGTCACCCGGGCCATCTACGCCGTGGACGTCGGGCTCACCATCAACCCGCGCGGGCTCGAAGCCCAGATGCTCGGCGGGATGATGGACGGGATCGCGAACTGCCTGTCGTTCTCGCTGCACCTGGTCGATGGAGGCTTCGCCGAGGACTCCTGGGAGCACGCGTACTACACCCGCCAGTGGAACGTGCCGTTCGAGACCCAGGTGTTCATCCTCGACTCGTCCAGCCAGCCGGGTGGTGCCGGCGAGTTCGGCGTCGCCGCCTCCATGGCCGCCACGGCCAACGCCTACGCCCGGGCCACCGGCTCGATGCCGACGTCGTTCCCGATCAACCACGGGATGCCCCTCGCCGAGTCCATCGTGCCCCAGGGCGCCATCCCGCAGTCCCCGACCGACGGCCTCGGCCGGCGCTGAGAGGAGCATCGATGCCTGTCCAGAAGTTCATGGTGAACGGCCAGCGGGTGGAGGTCGACGTCGAGGACGACGTGCGCTTGCTCTGGGTCCTGCGCGACCTGCTCGACATCACCGGCCCGAAGTACGGCTGCGGCCTCAGCATCTGCCAGTCCTGCACCAGCCTCGTCAACGGCAAGGCGTTCAACCCGTGCTCGGTCCCGGTCGGCCAGCTGCGGCCGAGCGACGAGGTCGTCACCATCGAGGGCCTGGCCGACGCGGTGGACGGCGACGGCCTGCACCCGGTGCAGGAGGTCTGGCTGGAGGAGGACGTCGCCCAGTGCGGCTTCTGCCAGCCCGGCCAGATCATGGCCGCCGTCGACCTGATCCAGACGCTGCTCGCCGACGGTCGCCGCGACGTCACCGAGGCCGAGCTCGACTCGCTGCGCAACGTGTGCCGGTGCGGCACCTATCCCCGGGTGCGCACGGCCATCCGCCGTGCCCTCGCCGTCATGGCGGAGACGCCGGTCTTCGTGCGCGGCGCTCAGCGGTAGCGAAGCGCCCCGTCGTCGAGGTCGGCGGCGGGGAACTCGTCCTTCTCGGCCCAGTAGTCCTGGGTGAAGCGCCAGGGCTCCTTCGTGCCCTGCTTGGGCATGAGGTGCAGCGCCCGCATCAGGTAGCCGGGGTTGAAGTCCTCCGGGTCCACCCAGGGGAGCAGGCCCATGTCGGCGTCCTGCGCGCGCAGCTGGGGCACCACGATGTCGGCGCCGAGCTCGTCCATGTGGTCGAGGAGGCGGCACACGAAGTCGGCGATGAGGTCGGCGCGCAGGGTCCAGCTGGCGCGGAAGTAGCCGAAGACCCACGCCATGTTGGGCACGCCGGTGAACATCGTGCCGCGGTACCCGACGGTCTGGGCGAAGTCGAGGGGCTCGTCGTCGATGGTGAAGGTGATGTCGCCGAGCACGCTCATCTCGAAGCCGGTGGCGGTGATGATGAGGTCGGCCTCGAGCACCTCGCCCGAGGCGAGTCGGATGCCCTCGGGCACGAACCGGTCGATGGTGTCGGTGACCACCGAGGCCTTGCCGCTCTTGATGCCCTCGAACAGGTCGCCGTCGGGGACGAAGGCGATGCGCTGCTGCCAGGGTCGGTAGGCGGGGGTGAAGTGCGGGCTGAGGTCGTAGTCGTCGCCGAGGATCGCCTTGATCCCCTTGAACAGCTCCTCCTTCACCAGCTCGGGGTGCTCGGCGGACATCGAGGTGACCAGCGCCTGGGTCTTGAGGACCTGGCGCCGGACGATCTCGTGGGTCCACTCGTCCGGGACCTCGAGATCGCGGAGCTGGTCGGCCAGCTCGTTCGCGTTGCGGCCGGTGGCGAAGTACGTGGGGGAGCGCTGCAGCATCGTGATGTGCTCGCAGTCGGGTGCCATGGCCGGGATGAGGGTGGCGGCGGTGGCGCCCGAACCGATGACGACGACCCGCTTGCCGGCGTAGTCGAGGTCGTCGGGCCAGGTCTGAGGGTGCACGACCTGGCCGGCGAAGTCGTCCATGCCGTCCCACTCGGGCGTGTAGCCCTCGGTGTGGCGGTAGTAGCCCTGGCACATCCAGAGGAAGCCGGCGGAGATCGTGAACGCCTCGCCGGTGTCGGTGCGGGTGCCGGTCAGGGTCCAGCGGCGGTCCTCGGTGGACCAGGTCGCGGTGTCGATCTGGTGCTGGTAGCGGATGTGCTCGTCGAGCCCGTCCTCCTCGATGACCTCGCCGAGGTAGGTGAGGATCTCCTCCGCGGTGGCGATCGGCGCGCCCGTCCACGGCTTGAACGAGTAGCCGAAGGTGTACAGGTCGCTGTCGGATCGCACGCCCGGATAGGTGTGCGTGCGCCAGGTGCCGCCGTAGCCCTCCTGGCACTCGAGGATCGTGAAGGTCGTGCCCGGCCGGTCGGCGAGCAGGTGGTGCGCGGCGCCGATCCCGGAGATCCCGGCTCCGACGATCAGGACGTCGACGTGGTCGTTGGCCAAGGCGGCTCCCCCTTCGGTCGTGCGCCATCGTGCCCCACCGACTGACCGCCGGGTCAATTGGCTCCGGCCCCGTACGATCGCGTCGATGGTCCTGCCCGTCCCGTTCCCGCTCAAGCCGATGCTGGCCAAGGCCAACGACGGCATCCCCACCGGCGACTGGATCTTCGAGCCGAAGTGGGACGGGTTCCGGTGCCTGGTGTTCCGCGACGGCGACGAGATCCAGCTGGGAAGCCGCAACGAGCGGCCCCTCACGCGGTACTTCCCGGAGCTGCTCGACCCGCTCCGGGCCGCGCTGCCCGAGCGCTGCGTCGTCGACGGCGAGATCGTCGTCGCCGTCGGCGACCGGTTGGACTTCGACGCGCTCGGCCAGCGGATCCACCCGGCCGAGTCCCGGGTCAACATGCTCGCCGAGCAGACCCCGGCAGCGTTCGTTGCCTTCGACGTCGTCGCCCTCGACGACCGGGCCCTGCTCGACGTCCCCTTCGCCGAGCGGCGGGCGCTGCTGGAGCAGGCCATCACCCCGGGCGCGCAGGTGCACCTGACGCCGACCACCACCGACCGCGACGTCGCCGCTGACTGGTTCCGCCGCGTGGAGGGCGCCGGCCTCGACGGCCTGATCGCCAAGGACCCTGTCAGCACCTACCAGCCGGACAAGCGGATCCTGCGCAAGGTGAAGCACCAGCGCACCGCGGACTGCGTGGCGGCCGGCTTCCGCTGGCACAAGGACGGCAAGGGCGTCGGCTCGATCCTGCTCGGCATCCACGCCGGAACCCCGGACGAACCCGGCGACCTGCGCCACGTCGGCGTGTCGGCATCGTTCACCGCCAAGCGACGCGCCGAGCTGGTGGACGAGCTCGAGCCCTACGTGATCGATCCGGCGTCGGGGGAGTTCGCGGATCACCCCTGGAGCAGCTGGTACGAGGCGGAGGCCCACGAGACCGGCCAGCTGCCCGGGGCGCCGAACCGATGGAACAGCCAGCGGGACCAGTCGTGGATCCCGCTGCGCACCGAGAGGGTCGTGGAGGTCGGCTACACGATCATGACGTCGGGTCGGTTCCGCGGCACGACCCGCTTCGTCCGCTGGCGGCCCGACAAGGAGCCGCACCAGTGCACCTACGACCAGCTCGACGTCGTCGAGCCGATGGCCTTCGCCGACGTCCTGACCCCTCCTGGCGGGTGAGCGCCGTCAGCGCCGGGCGAGGCGTGCTGCTCGGTCGGCGAGGCGGTCGCCGTCCAGCGCTGACGCGACCTCGGCGAAGCCGTCCTGGGGTCCCTGCCAGGCCATCTCGGCGATGGTGGCACTGACCGGGGCGTCGGGCTGCAGCGTCGCGATCGTGCGGAACAGCAGCGCAGCCTCCATCTCGTCCTGCAGCACCTTGGCCAGCTTCGCTCCGCTGCGGACCGTGATGTCCCACTGGCCGGCTGACGGCGGGATGTCCTCCAGGTGCACGTAGCGGGCGAGCACGGCGGCCGCCGACTTGGCCCCCCAGCCCGGCAGCCCGGGGAAGCCGTCGGCCGAGTCGCCGACCAGGGCCAGGTAGTCCGGGATGGACTCGGGGAGGACGCCGAACTTCTCCTGCACCCCGGCCGTGTCGAACCACTTGTCCTGGCGACGGTCCCACTGCACGACCTTGCCGCCGACGAGCTGGGCCATGTCCTTGTCCGGCGTGCAGACCACGACCCGGTCCACGTCGTCGTCGGCGGCGGCGAGGGCGGCGCCGGCGGCGAGCCCGTCATCGGCCTCGAAGGTGGACTGGGGCCACACGGCGAACCCCGCGGCCGTCAGCACCTCCTCGAGCACCGGGAACTGTGCCTTGAGCTGCGGGTCGATGCCCTCGCCCGTCTTGTAGTCGGCCCACAGGTCGTTGCGGAAGCTCTCGATGACGTGGTCGGTCGCGATGCCGATGTGGGTGGCGCCGTCCTCCACCAGCTGGAGCATGGAGTTCACGACCCCGCGCACGGCGCCCCGGTCGGGGTCGCGGTTGCTCGGTGAGTAGTGGTAGCGGAACAGCTCGTAGGTCCCGTCGACCAGGTGCACGGTCAGTCCCATCGGATGCATCCTCCCAGGCGAGCGGTGGTCGCGCGGCCACGAGGCGGGTAGGGGCAGGTCGAAAGACCGCACACCAGGAGGCTCCGCCATGAGCGCCACCGACCAGCAGCACGACGCCGACCAGCACGACGACGGGGGCGGCGGCATGGATGAGGGCTCGATGTACCTCCGCTTCGGGGCGATGATCGCCACGTCGACCGTGGTGATGTTCCTGCTCACCTACACGAACACCTATGCGTGGGATCACGTCCGCTTCAGCGAGGAGCGGCTCTACATGGCGCTCGTGATGGGGGCGGCCATGGCCGTGATCATGCTCGGCTTCATGATGTCGATGATGTACAAGAACACGAGGATCAACCTGGCGATCGTGGCCGCCGCGGTCGTCGTGTTCGCCGGAGCGCAGTTCCTGTCCCGGTCCCAGGTCCTCGTCGAGGACGAGGCGTACATGAAGGGCATGATCCCGCACCACTCGATCGCCATCCTCACCAGCGAGCGGGCCGACATCGACGACGTCCGGGTCCGCGAGCTCGCCGACGAGATCATCGAAGCGCAGCGCAAGGAGATCGCCGAGATGGACTGGCTGATCGACGACATCGACGAGAACGGCGCGGCGACGACGCAGGACGAGGCCGAGCAGCGGCCCGTGCCCGAGTTCGAAGCGGCGTCGTAGCTCAGCGCGAGGGCACGCCCGCGGCGCCCACGAGGCTGCGCACCCGCTTGCGGTGCGTGGACAGGTCGTCGAGGGTCCGCTCGTAGGTCATCCGATCCACCAGCGCGATGCCGGCCTCGTCCAGCCGGTGGGTGCGGGGCACGGTCGGGGTCCCGTCCTCGTCGACCTGGCTCCCGTAGGTCTCGAGGTAGGTCGCGATGGCCGAGCGGAGCTGGCGTCGCGGGGTCGCCAGCGGCGCGACGGGCGGGTCGACGCCGTCGAGGAGGGTGAGGAGGTCGTCCAGATCGGCGACGGCGAGCGGGGCGGAGGTGGTGGTGTCCGAGCTCTGGAACAGGTGCAGCACCGGGTAGGCGAGGTGCTGCTCGGCGAGCGTGCCGAGCGCCGCGGCCAGGTCCCGGAGCTGGTGGTCGAGCTGGATGCGGGTGCCGTCCCACGCACCCAGGACGACATCTTCAGGGGAGTCGCCGAGTGCGCGCGCCGAGGAGGCGAAGGACCGGGACGCCACCGATGCCGAGATGACCGGGAGCAGGTAGGTCACCGACAGGGTGAGCAGGAACAGGCCGGTGGCGCTGACCGCCACGGCCAGCACGCGGCCGAAGTCGGTGGCCGGGGCGAGGTCACCGTTGCCCAGCGTGAAGAGGCTGTACCCGACGAAGTAGGCGCGCTCGAACCAGTCCACGGGCTGCTTCGTGCCCGACGTGCGGATGGCATCGGGCTGTCCCTCGAGCATGAGGGTGAACCCGGTGAGGAGCAGGGCCGTCCACGTGGCCACGATGGCGAGGAGGGCGACCGGACCGACGGCGGATCGGAGCCGCCGGTCACCCGACAGGAGGGGGAGGGCCCTGCGGCCGAGTGCGGTGATGGCACCGGTCAGCGGGCCTGCTCCCTGGCCCGACCACAGCACGGTCCGGAAGACGTCGGCCACGACGAGGGCGACCATGAGGCACCCGAGGCCGACGAGGAGGAAGTCGCGCACGACGTGCCACTACCCGGGCGCGGCGCCCGTGATGCTCAGGGCGTCGCCGCATCGGCTCCTACACTGACGCCCGGGGGACCCGCAGCGCGCTTGACGGAGGGCGATGATCGACGACGAGCGGGCCGAGGGCGGCGCAGGCGTGGCGGGAGGCCCTCCCGCGTCCGCGCCGAGCGGCGAGCTGGCAGGCATCTGCCGGCGCGTCGTGCTCTGGTACGCCGCCGTCGCTGCGACCTGGATCGTGGCCAGCGACCTCGCCGTCAGCATGGTGCGCAACGAAGATGTCGAGCAGCAGGCCCTGGACGTCGTGAAGGGGCTGGTGTTCGTGCTCGTGACGGCCGCCGTGCTCTGGGTCGTGCTCCGGCGGCTGACGCGGTCCTACGACAAGCACTTCGCTCGGGAGGTCACCGCCCAGCGCGACTTCTACCAGTCGATCCTGAGCACGTCGACGGACCTGGTCCTGATCTTCGGGGCGGACGGCCTCATCCGCTACGCCAACCGGGCGCTCGTGGAGATCCTGGGCTGGGACCACGATGCCGTGATCGGGCGTCGAGGCCGGGACTTCCTGCACCCCGACGACGTGAACCCGGCCAGCTCGTTCCGTGCCAACCTCGAGCTCGGCGGCAGCAACCGGCGGACGTTCCGCATGGCGCACCGGGACGGCACCTACCGGACCCTCGAGATGGCGATGTCGTCGATCCCGCTCGGGGATGGCACCGAGGGTGCCGTCATCGTGGCCCGCGACGTCACCGAGCGAGCCCGTGGCGAGCAGCAGCTGCGCGCCGCGCTGGCCGAAGACGTCACCGGCCTGCCGAACCTGCGCATGTTCGTGGCGGAGATGGAGCGCCTCGCCGAGGTCACCGCCGTGGGCCTCGACGCCGTCGTGCTCCTCGTCGACATCGACCGCTTCGGGGACATCAACGCGCTGCACGGACGGGTCGGTGGCGACGCGGTCCTCCTCGAGCTCTCCCGCCGGATGGAGGCAGCCCTGCCCGAGGCGATCGGGCTCTGGCGCCACGGGGCCGATGAGATCCTCGCCGTCCTTCTGGAGGACCCGGCGCAGACCGCGGCCGAGAGCGGGGTGGGCCTGGCCCGGCTGATCGAGCGCGTCCAGCACGAGGCGGCCGCGCCGATCGCCATCGACGACTCCGATCGGCGGCTGTCGGTGAGCGTGTCGGTGGGCCTCGCCCGGCTGCCGGTCGACTGCGGGGTGCCGGAGGATTCGCTGAGCTCCCAGATGCTGCGCACCGCGGAGGAGGCGCTCGTCGAAGCCAAGCAGCACCCCGACCGCAGCGCGGTGCGCGTCCAGGGCGACGCGGGGGCGGGCAGCGAGCGCGCCCTGGTGATCGAGCAGCTGCACCGGGCGGTCGAGCGCGGCGAGCTGGTCGTCCACTTCCAACCCAAGGTCCGCCTCGCCGACCTGTGCGTGGTCGGCGCAGAAGCCCTCGTGCGCTGGCAGCACCCGGATCGGGGGCTCCTGCTGCCCGACGAGTTCCTCCGGGCGGTCGACGAGGCCAACCTCACCGCGGCGATGACGCGCAGCGTGCTGCAGAACGCGCTCGCGCAGGTCCCCGGGTGGCTCGGCGCCGCGGGATGCGCCGCGGACTTCGAGGTCAGCGTGAACATCTCCCTCGACGACCTGCGGCGGCGCCGCTTCGTGGACGACGTCTTCGACGCCCTGCACGAGAGCGGGGTCGAGGCGCGGCACCTGTGCCTGGAGCTGACCGAGCAGACGATGCTCGCCGATGCGCTCGGCGCCAGCACCGTGGTGGCCGAGCTCCGCCGGGCCGGCATCCGCGTCGCCATCGACGACTTCGGCACGGGCTACTCGAGCCTCGAGCACATCCGGATCTTCGAAGTGGACGAGCTGAAGATCGACAAGGGCTTCGTGCAGCAGATCGGTCGCAGCCGCACCGACGAGGCCATCGTCGACTCGATCCTGGCCATCGCCGGCCGCCTCGGCGTGAAGGTCACCGCCGAGGGCATCGAGACGTCCGAAGCCCTCGAGTACCTCCGCCAGCGCGGGTGCCACGACGGGCAGGGCTTCTTGTTCAGCGCAGCCGTCCCGGTCGAGGAGTTCGCCCCCGGCCGGTCGTGGGCGACGCTGCCCTAGAGGTTCTCCTGCACCAGCTCGATCAGGGTGCCGAAGCTGCCCTTCGGGTGGATGAAGGCGACCGTGGTGCCCCGCGACCCGGGGCGGGGCTCCTTGTCGATGGGGGTGGCGCCGGCGGCGACCATCGACTCGAGGGCCTGGGCGCAGTCGTCGACCCGGTAGCCGATGTGGTGCAGGCCCTCGCCCTTCTTCTCCAGGTACTTGGCGATGGGGGAGTCGTCGCGGGTGGCGGCGGTGAGCTGGATGTAGGAATCGGCCACCTTGACCAGGGCTTCCTCGACGCCGTCGGAGTCCACGACCTCGCGGTGGTGGACCTCGGCGCCGAAGGCCTCGGCGTAGTAGGCGATGGCGGCGTCGAGGTCCTTGACGGCGATGGCGACGTGGTCGATCTCGGTCAGCAGCATGACCCGAAATGTAGTGCGATCGGACCAGCCGGAATCCCATCAGGACGCGCCGATCCGACATGATGACCGCTCGGTAACCCGCCCCGACCGGAGGAATGCAGCCCATGACCACGATGACCCGTGCCTACGCGATCACCGCCGAGGCCGTCGCCGCCGAGGCGCAGCGGACCGGGGAGAGCGCCGAGGAGATCGACGTCTCCAACGTCGTCCACCTCGACGACCTGGAGCTGCGCGACCTCGGTCCCCGCGACGTCAAGCTGAAGATCCTCGCGGTGTCGGCGGAGCACAACATCACCCATGCCGCCACCGCCGACACCATCAACATCGCCGAGGCCCGCGGCGGCAAGATCTACCCCGGCAACTCCGCGGTCGGCGAGGTGCTCGAGATCGGCGACGAGGTCACCCGCCTGGACGTCGGCGACGTGGTCATCACCCACTGCAACGGCGAGCCCGACGAGAACGGCTTCCCGCTGCGCATCTGGGCCTACGACCAGCCCGAGTCGATCGGCTGGTACTCGAAGGAGGCCGTGGTCGAGGACTGGCAGCTCATCAAGGCGCCGCTCGACTCCGGGCTGAGCCTCTGGGAGATCGCTGCGCTGCCGCTGCGGGCCCCCACCGCCTACCACCTGTGGCGCCGCGCCCTCGGCATCTACCGGGTCAAGGTCCCCTACGAGCGCCAGGCCCGGCTGAACGTCCTCAGCTTCGGTGGCGGCGTCGGCGAGCTGTTCTTGATGCTGGCCAAGGCCGAGGGCCACAACGCCTTCTTCTGTGCCGGGTCCAAGGAGCGTCGCGACTCCCTCGAGAAGCTCGGCATCGTCGGGATCGACCAGAAGCAGTTCAACCGCTTCGCCTCCTCCGACGACGTCAAGGCGTTCAACAAGCACGTCAAGGGGCTCACCGACGGCGTCGGCATGCACCTGGTCTGCGACATGCTCCGTGGCCCCGTCTTCGAGGCCGGCATGGCCGTGGCCGCCCGCTGTGGCGTCAACGTGAGCGCCGGCTGGCAGCTGTCCCAGGTGGTCTCCTACAACTCCACCGTGCAGTCGGTGAAGCAGGTCACCATCGACCACACCCACTACGAGACCCCGGTGGGCTGCGAGGCCGCCACCGAGCTGTACGGCTCGGTGTTCAAGCCGACGATCCACAACGAGATCTACTCCTTCGAGGACCTGCCCCGGTGCTTCCAGGAGATGCACGAGAACACCCAGACCGGCATCCCGATCATCCGCGTCGCCGACGAGATGCCCGAGTCCGTCAAGGACCTCGTCTGACCCGTCCCTGATCGTTCTGGCAGCGGCTGCGGAACACGTTCCGCAGCCGCCGCCAGGACGCGGCGGTCCGGGCCGACGTCGACCGCATTACCGCGCGGTAGTGGTGCCTGGTTACCTTCGGAGCAGCACAACCATCGACGGGGGAGTTGCCCTATGTCCGGATCCGTGATCCTCACCGGTGCCCGCACGCCCATCGGCAAGCTGTCGGGGGCCTTCGCCTCGATGGCTGCCACCGACCTGGGTGGCATCGCCATCAAGGGCGCGCTCGAGAAGGCCGGGATCGCTCCCGACCAGGTCGACTACGTGGTCATGGGCCAGGTGATCCAGGCCGGGGCCGGCCAGATCACCGCCCGCCAGGCCGCGGTCAACGCCGGCATCCCCATGGACGTCCCGGGCACCACCATCAACAAGGTGTGCCTGTCGGGCCTGAACGCCATCTACCTGGCCGACCTCATGATCCAGGCCGGCCAGGCCGACATCGTGGTCGCCGGCGGCATGGAGTCCATGACCAACGCCCCGTACCTGCTGCCGGGCGCGCGCAGCGGCTACCGCATCGGTGACCAGAAGGTCGTCGACTCGATGATGCACGACGGTCTGTTCTGCGCCTTCGACATGTGCGCCATGGGCGCCGGCACCGAGAAGTACGCCGCCTCCGCCGGCCTCGAGCGCCAGCCCCAGGACGAGTTCTCGGCCCAGAGCCACCAGCGGGCCGCGGCTGCGGCCAAGAACGGCCTCTTCGACGACGAGATCGTCCCGGTCCCCGTGCCCCAGCGCAAGGGCGACCCGGTCATGGTCAGCGAGGACGAGGGCGTCCGTGGCGACACCACCGGCGAGTCCCTCGCCCAGCTGCGCCCCGCCTTCGACAAGGCCGGCAACATCACCGCCGGCAACGCCAGCCAGATCTCCGACGGCGCCTCCGCCACCATCGTGGTCTCCAAGGCCAAGGCCGAGGAGCTCGGCATCACGCCGCTCGGCGAGGTCGTCGGCTACGGCCAGGTCGCCGGTCCCGACCCGTCGCTGCTCACCCAGCCGAGCCGGGCCATCAAGGACGCCCTCCAGCGCTCGGGCATGTCGCAGGACCAGCTCGGCCTGTACGAGCTGAACGAGGCCTTCGCCGCGGTCGGCCTGGCCTCCATGACCGACCTCGGCATCTCGGACGACATCGTCAACGTCAACGGCGGCGCCATCGCCCTCGGCCACCCCGTGGGCATGTCCGGCAACCGCCTCGCGCTGCAGCTGCTGCTCGAGATGAAGCGCCGCGACGTGGAGTACGGCGCCGCGGCCCTGTGCGGCGGTGGCGGTCAGGGCGACGCCATCATCGTCAAGACCCTCAAGTAGCACCCCCCGAAACCGTTCTGGCCTACCGATCCCCTCGCATGCGGGGGAATCGGTAGGCAAGTTCGCTTTTTCAGGGGTCGTCGTCGGGGATCACCGGGTGCAGCCACCGGCCACCGGGGGGTTCGGTGGGCACCGGGTCGCCGCCGCCCCGGGCCGTCTCGGCGGGTGGGGGCGGATCGGGTCGCAGCTCGCGGTGGGGGAGGGTGACGGGCTCCACGGCCGGCCCGTCGAGGGCGTCGCAGAGCCCGACGAGCAGGCGCAGGGCCGCGTCGCGCGGCGTCTCCGAACCAACCGGCCGTGCCGGGGTGGGGAGCTCGACGAGCGCGGCGGACGCGGCCGGCAGGCGGTGGCGAAGCGCCTCGGCGACGGCCTCGACGTCCTCGCCGGTGGCCGTGGCGGCGTCGTCCACATCGGACTCGAACGTGGCGTTCGGCGCCGAGCGAAACCGGTCCCGAGCAGCCTCGTCGTCCGCCAGTCGGAGCACGAAGCGGAGCAGGTCGGCCACCGCCGGCACGGTACCGGCGCCTTGACACGCCGCGAGAGGTCGTTCATACCCTGCTGCCGTGTCCAAGCCGCTCGTCATCGTCGAGTCCCCCGCCAAGGCCAAGAAGATCAGCGAGTTCCTCGGCGGCGACTACGTCGTGGAGGCCTCGGTGGGCCACATCCGCGACCTGCCCTCCAAGGGGCTCAGCATCGACGTCGACTCGGACTTCAAGACCGAGTACGAGGTCAACCCGAACAAGAAGGACGTCATCAAGCGGCTGAAGGCGCTGCTGAAGGACGCCGACGAGCTCTACCTCGCGACGGATGAGGACCGCGAGGGCGAGGCCATCGCCTGGCACCTCCAGGAGGTGCTCAAGCCCAAGGTCCCCGTCCGGCGCATGGTGTTCCACGAGATCACCCGCGGTGCGATCGAGCACGCGGTCGAGAACGCACGCGACATCGACTACCACCGCGTCGACGCCCAGGAGACCCGCCGCATCGTCGACCGGCTCTACGGCTACCCGGTCAGCCAGATCATGTGGCGCAAGGTGAACCGCGGGCTGTCGGCCGGTCGCGTGCAGAGCCCGGCCGTCCGACTGGTCGTCGAGCGCGAGCGGGAGCGCATCGCCTTCGTCGCCGCCGACTACTGGGACCTCACCGCGGCCTTCCCCACCGACCCCGCCTTCACCGCCCGACTCGTGGCGCTCGACGGCAAGCGCGTCGCCACCGGGCGCGACTTCGGCCAGGACGGCCGGGTCACCCGCGACGACGTCGCCGTGGTCGACGAGCCCACGGCCACGAGCCTGCGCACCCGACTCGACGAGCAGCGGTACACGGTCCGCTCCATCGACGAGAAGCCGTGGCGGAGCCGGCCCAAGCCGCCGTTCATGACGTCCACCCTCCAGCAGGAGGGCGGTCGCAAGCTGCGCATGTCGGCCAACCAGGTGATGCGCATCGCCCAGGGCCTGTACGAGAAGGGCTACATCACCTACATGCGCACCGACAGCACCACGCTGTCGCAGACCGCGATCGATGCAGCCCGCAGCCAGGTGCGCGAGCTCTACGGCGCCGACTACGTCCCGGCCGAGCCCCGCCAGTACGCCGGCAAGTCCAAGAACGCCCAGGAGGCCCACGAGGCCATCCGCCCGGCCGGCGAGACCTTCCGCACGCCGGACCAGGTGAAGGGCGAGCTCCGCAAGGACGAGCTCGGCCTCTACGACCTCATCTGGAAGCGCACCGTCGCCTCCCAGATGGAGGACGCCGTCGGTCGCACCATCTCCATGCGCATCGTCGCCGAGGCCCGGGCCGACGACGGCCAGCCGGCCAACGAGTGCACGTTCGGTGCCTCCGGTCGCGTCATCACCTTCCCCGGCTACCTCAAGGCCTACGTCGAGGACAGCGACGACGACGACGCCGAGCGCGACGATGCCGAGTCGGTCCTGCCCGCCGTCACCGAGGGCGACGCCCTGCCCACGCCGGCGCTCACCGCCGACGGGCACACCACCAGCCCGCCGGCCCGCTTCACCGAGGCGTCGCTGGTGAAGCGCATGGAGGAGCTGGGCATCGGCCGCCCGTCCACCTACGCCTCGATCATGACCACCATCCAGGACCGCGGCTACGTGTTCAAGAAGGGCAACGCGCTGGTGCCGACGTGGACGGCCTTCGCCGTGGTCAACGTGCTGGAGCGCCAGTTCGGCGAGTACGTCGACTACGAGTTCACCGCCAAGATGGAGGACGACCTCGACCTCATCGCCGTCGGCCAGGAGGACCGCGTCCCGTACCTCAAGCGCTTCTGGTTCGGCGACGACGGTTCCAGCGGCGGCCCGGGTGCCCGCAAGGGCCTCTCCGTCGTGGTCGACGAGGCGCTGGAGAAGGTCGACGCCGCCGAGGTCAACACCTTCCCGCTCGGGATGGACGAGAACGGCGAGATGGTCGTGGCCAAGCCCGGCCGCTACGGCCCCTACGTCAAGCGCGGCGACGACGACACCGCGTCGATCCCGGAGGGCCTCCCGCCCGACGAGCTGACGTTGGACAAGGCGCTCGAGCTGCTGGCCGCGCCCAAGGGCGACGAGCCCATCGGCGAGCATCCCGAGTCCGGACTGCCCGTCTACGTCAAGACCGGCCGGTACGGGCCCTACGTGCAGCTCGGCGACCAGGACACCCTCCCGCCGGACGAGAAGCCGAAGATGGAGTCCCTCCTCAAGGACATGAAGCCCGAGGAGGTGACCCTCGACGACGCCCTGCGGCTGCTGTCGCTGCCGCGGGTGGTGGGCACCGACGAGGAGACCGGCCTGCCGGTGCTGGCCCGCAACGGGCGCTACGGCCCCTACATCTCCAAGGGCGACGAGAAGGGCGCCGACGCCCGCAGCCTCGAGTCCGAAGACGAGCTGTTCACCGTCGACATGGCCCGGGCCAAGGCCCTCTTCGCCGAACCGAAGCGCCGGCGCGGACAGGCGGCGCCGAAGCCGCCGCTGCGCGAGCTGGGTGACGACCCGGTGAGCGAGAAGCCCGTCGTCGTCAAGGACGGCCGCTTCGGTCCCTACGTCACCGACGGTGAGACCAACGCCAGCCTCCGCAAGGGCGACCTCGTCGAGGAGATCACCATCGAGCGCGCCGCGGAGCTCCTGCAGATCCGACGGGAGACCAACCCGCCGAAGAAGAAGGCCGGCGCCCGCAAGAAGGCGACGAAGAAGAAGGCGACGAAGAAGAAGACCGCGGCCAAGAAGTCGGTGGCCAAGAAGAAGGCCACCAAGAAGGCGTCCGAGTAGCGGAGCGAGCCGACATCGGCGGTTCTCGCTCCCCGGTTCTCTAACGTCTGCCCCGTGGCGGAGTCCCCCGATGCGCGACCGACGCCGCCGCGTCCCGGCGAGGGCCCGGTGGGCACGCCGGACTCCCAGGCCGAGCTGCCCACCATCGCCATGGATGCCCTCGGCGAGCGTGAGCCCCGCGGGCACGTCCGCCTGTTCGGGTCGACCGCCTTCTTCCGGCTCTGGCTGACCCAGGTCGTCTCGGCCACGGGCGACTGGCTGGGCTTCCTCGCCATCGCCGCGCTGGCGACCCGCATCAGCGATCGACCCGAGGCCGCCGTCGGTCTGGTGATGTCGGCGCGCATCGTGCCGGGCTTCTTCCTCGGCCCGGCGGCCGGCGTGTTCGCCGACCGCTTCGACCGCAAGCGGCTCATGGTGATGTGCGACGTCGGCCGCGCCCTGGTGCTGGCGTCGCTGCCGTTCGTCGACACCGTCCCGGGCCTCATCGTCGCCTCCCTCGTGATGGAGGTCTTCACGCTCCTGTGGGCGCCGGCCAAGGAGGCCTCCGTGCCCCACCTGGTGCCGTCGGACCACCTCACCACCGCCAACTCGCTCTCCCTCGCCGCCGCCTACGGCACGATCCCCATCGCCGCCGGGTTGTTCTCGCTGCTCGCCGAGCTGTCCGACACCATCGGCGACTTCGAGCTGCTCAGCGTCGTCCGGGGGACCCAGGAGGGCCTGGCCTTCTACTTCGACGCCGGGACGTTCCTGCTGTCCGCGCTCATGATCTGGTCGCTCCCGCTGCCCCGCCGGCGCAAGGCGGATCGGGGCCGAGGGGCCAAGCGCGTCGAGTTCGGCGCCGCCTGGCGCGAGCTGCGCGAGGGGTGGCAGTTCGTGTTCCTCAACCCCGTCGTGCGCGCCGTGAACCTCGGCCTGGCCACGGGCCTCATCGGCGGCGGCATGCTCGTGCCGCTCGGCCCCGTGTTCGCCGACCAGGTGCTCGGCGCGGGGCAGTCCGGCTTCGGCGTGCTCATCTTCGCCCTCGGCCTCGGCGTCGCCGGCGGGGTCATCACGATCTCGGTGTTCCAGCGGCGGGTGCCCAAGGAGTGGACCTTCGTCGTGGCCGTGTTCGTCGCCGGCTTCTCGCTCGGCACCGCCGCGTCGATGTCGGCGCTGGAGCTGGCGGCCGGGTTCGTCTTCGTGCTCGGCATCTGCGCCGGCTGCGTCTACGTCCTCGGGTTCACGATGCTGCACGAGCACGTGGAGGACGAGCTGCGGGGTCGCATCTTCTCGGCGCTGTACACGCTGGTGCGCCTCTGCGTGCTCATCGCCTTCGCGGTCGGGCCGTTCCTGTCCGAGCTGCTGGGCGAGCTCTCGGAGAACCTCTTCGACGACGGCCACGTCGGGCTGTTCGGCGTCTCCATCGCCGTGCCCGGCGTCCGGCTGACCCTGTGGACCGCAGCGGCGATCATCGTGGTGGCCGGCGTGATCGCCGCCCACTCCATGCTCGATGCAGCCCGCAAGGAGCTGGTCACCGGTCCCCCGACCGTCCACCGCGGCGGCGCACCGCCCGACGCGGCCGAGCGCGAGGGGATCGACGGATGACGGCGCGGTTCTTGGCCTTCGAGGGCGGCGAGGCCGCGGGCAAGTCGACCCAGACCGAGCGCATCGCTCGCCGGCTCGATGCCCTGCTCACCAGGGAACCGGGCGGCACGGCGGTCGGCGCCGCGATCCGGGGCATCTTCCTCGATCCCGCCACCGGTGAGCTCGACCCGCGCACCGAGGCGCTGCTCATGGCCGCCGACCGAGCCCAGCACGTCGCCACCGTCATCCGGCCCGCCCTCGCCGCCGGCCGCCACGTGGTGACCGACCGCTACCTGCACTCCTCGATCGCCTACCAGGGCCACGGGCGCGGCTTGGACCCCGCCGGGGTCGAGCGGCTCAACCGGTGGGCCACCGACGAGCTCCTGCCGGACGTCGTCGTCCTCCTCGACGTGCCCGTCGAGGTGGCCCGCCAGCGCATCGCCCACCAGGCACCGGACCGGCTCGAGTCCGAGGCCGACGGCTTCCACGAGCGCGTCCGGGACGGCTTCCTCGCCCAGGCCGCCTCCCACCCGGACCGCTGGGTGGTCATCGACGCGACCGGCGACCCGGACGACATCGCTGCGGCCGTCTGGGGCGCGGTCACCGCCCGCCTCCCCGACCTGGGCTGAGGGCACGGCGACCACCCGTTCGTTGGTCGCAGATCGACCAGATCCGGTCGATCTCGCACCACTGAACGGGCGCTCGGGGCGGTCGGGCAGGATGGGGGCGTGACCGACACCGCCGATCTCGGGGCCGCCCTCGCCCCGTCCGACGTCGAGGCCCTCGTCGAGCGGGCCGACATCTGGCACGACGTCGTGGGCCAGGGGCGGGCGGTCGCCGCGCTGCAGGCGGCGGCGACCCGTCCGGTGCACGCCTACCTGCTGGTCGGACCGGCGGGCAGCGGCAAGCGAGCCGCAGCGCGGGCCTTCGCCGCTGCGCTCCTCGCCATCGACGCCGCCGGCCGGGGGAGCGACGTGGAGCGGGCCATCGAGCTGTGCCTGGACGAGTCCCACCCCGACCTGCAGGTGTTCGAGCCCGAGGGGGCGGCGCTCACCATGGGCGACGCCGAGGACATCGTCACCGCGGCCAGCCGCAGCCCGGTCGAGGGCCGCCGCAAGGTGCTGGTGCTCGAGGAGTTCCACAAGGTGCAGCAGGCCGGCCCTGCGCTGCTCAAGACGATCGAGGAGCCCCCGGCCTCCACGGTGTTCGTGATCCTCGCCGAGGAGGTCCCCAACGAGCTGGTCGCCATCGCCAGCCGCTCGGTCCGCATCGACCTCGGGCCCGTCCCCCAGGACGCGGTCACCGACCGGCTGGTCGCCGAGGGGGTCGACCGTGAGGTCGCGGCCACCACCGCCGCAGCGGCCGGCGGCGACCTGCACCGGGCGCGGCTGCTGGCACGGGATCCGTCCCTGGTCGTGCGCCGCGACTCGTGGGCATCGATCCCCCACCGGGTCGACCGCACCGGCCACACCGCAGCGGCGCTGGTCGACGAGGTCGTCGCCCACATCGATGCGGCCCAGGGCGCGCTCGACGAGCGCCACGAGGCCGAGCGGCTCGCGCTGGAGGAGCAGATCGAGGCCTACGGCATGCGGACCACGCCGCTGAAGGACCTGGAGAAGAAGCACAAGCGGGAGGTGCGCCGCCACCGCAACGCCGAGATCCGCTTCGGGCTGGCCGTGCTGGCCGGCGAGTACCGCGACCGGCTGGCGACCGCCGGCGACCCGACCCCGCACCTCGCCGCCCTGCGAGCCGTCCAGGAGGCGGCCGAGGCGCTCGTGCGGAACCCGAACGAGACGCTGCTGCTGCAGGCACTCGTCGGCGGCCTCGATCCCCTCTGAACGATCTGGTGGCGCCGGCCCTCCGCGCTACCCTCTCCGGTCCCGCCCGAATAGCTCAGTCGGCAGAGCGACGCTCTCGTAAAGCGTAGGTCGTGGGTTCAATTCCCACTTCGGGCTCTCAGCACATGCAGAGCGACGACCCCCCTCCGCAACCGGTGTCGGTCCGGCCCTTCTCGCTCGTCCTCGCGGTGCTGGCGCTGCTCGGCGTGCTGCTCGCCGTGGCCGGCGCCGACACCACCGTCACCGATGCCACCGGCGCCGCGCCCATCGTCGACGACGCGGCCCGCCAGGATCCGGTCCAGGTCGAGCAGAGCGCGCACGAGGTCGCCGACTCCGGACCGGCGTCCAGCGTGGACGACCTGCCCGACGTGCGCCCGCACCGGTGTGCGGACATCGCAGAGGCCCCACGGGTCCACCGAGGCTGCAGCCCACCGACGCTGCGCGGACCGCCGGGCGCCTGAGCGCCCCAAGCCGTCGCTGGAGCCGCCCCGACTCCGGCCCCGCCCGTGCCGTCCGCCCCGCGTGGCGCCGACCCCTGAGAGCCTTCCCGTGCGTGATGTCCTGCCCGAGCTCGGACTCGTCGGAGTCCTCGTCCTCCTGAACGCCGCCTTCGCCGGCACCGAGCTGGCGCTGGTGTCGCTGCGCGAGGGCCAGCTGCAGCGCCTCGAGCGCCAGTCCAGCACCGGTGCGGTGCTCGCCGACCTGGCCCGCGACCCGAACCGCTTCCTCGCAACCATCCAGATCGGCATCACCCTCGCCGGGTTCCTGGCCTCGGCGGCGGCCGCCGTGTCGCTGGCCGAGCCGCTCGAGGAGCCGCTCGGCTTCCTCGGTGGCGCGGCGGAGCCCGTCGCCGTCGTGGTGGTCACCCTCGTGCTCGCCTACGTCACGCTGGTCTTCGGCGAGCTCGCCCCCAAGCGCGTCGCCATGCAGCGCGCCGAGCGGTGGGGGATGGTCACCGCCCGACCGCTCGCGTTCATCTCGGTCCTCACCCGGCCGATCGTGTGGCTCCTGTCCCACTCGACCGACGTCGCCGTGCGACTCATGGGCGGTGACCCGCACCAGGACCGCGAGGAGATCACCGAGGAGGAGCTGCGTGACATGGTCGCCGTCCAGACCAGCTTCACCCCGAAGCAGCGGCTCATCATCGACGGTGCGTTCGAGATCGCCGAGCGGACCCTCGAAGAGGTGCTCCGGCCCCGCGGCGAGGTCTTCGTGCTCGATGCCGAGCAACCCGGAGCCGAGGCCCTCGAAGCGCTGGCGGCGAGCGGTCACTCCCGGGCGCCGGTGGGGGCGAACGGCAACCTCGACGAGGTGATCGGGGTGGTGCACCTCCGAGACCTGCTCGGGCTCGGCAACCGGCCGGTCGCCGACGCCGCATCGGAGATCCGTGCGTTCCCCGAGACCGCCGGCGTGCTGGATGCCCTCCACCAGATGCAGCAGTCCCACGCCCAGCTGGCCGTCGTGGTCGACGAGCACGGCTCGGGCGCCGGGATCGTGACCGTGGAGGACCTCGTGGAGGAGCTGGTGGGCGAGATCTACGACGAGACGGACCGCGACGTCCTGTCGGTGCAGCGCCACGACGACGGGTCCCTGGTCCTGCCCGGTCAGTTCCCCGTGCACGACCTGACCGACATCGGCATCGACGGCGTGGAGGACGGTCCGTACACCACCGTCGCCGGCCTCATCCTGGATCGCCTCGGCCGTGTGCCCGAGGAGCCCGGCGACCGCGTCCTCCTGGATGGCTGGGAGCTGGTGGTCGATACGGTGCACCGCCACGCCATCACCCAGGTGCGAGCCATCCCGCGAGGATCCGACGACGTGACCGCCGACCCATCCGAGGAGCGCCGTTGAGCGTCGCGATCCCCCTGCTGATCATCGCCGTGATGGTCTCGTTCAACGCGCTCTACGTCGCCGCCGAGTTCGCCACAGTGGGGTCTCGGCGATCGCGCGTCCAGGAGGACGCAGCGGGCGGGAGCGCCGCCGCCGGCCGGCTGCTCGAGATCCTCAACGACCCGAAGCGCCTGGACAGCTACGTGGCGGCGTGCCAGATCGGCATCACCCTGTCGAGCCTGGTGGCCGGCGCCTACGGCCAGGCTGCGCTCACGCCCCTGCTCGAGCCCGCCCTCGGCTCCGTCGGTGGCCGGGCGGTGGCGGTGCTGATCGTGCTGGTCGGCGTGACCTCGGTGCAGGTGGTCCTCGGCGAGCTGCTGCCCAAGACGGCGGCGCTGCGCTACCCGGAGAAGCTGGCCATGCTCACACTGCCCCCGATGACCATCAGCCAGTGGCTGTTCCGGCCGCTGGTGGCGATCTTCAACGGGTCGGCCTTCCGGCTCATGAAGCTCTGGGGCCTCGCCGTGGACCACTCCCACGCCCACGTGCACTCGCCCGAGGAGCTGGCGGGGCTCTACCGGGCCAGCGCCGCCGGCGGGCTCATCGACGCCTCGGAGCGGGACATGCTCGCCGGCGTCCTGAACGTCGAGGACCGCCTCGTGCGGGAGATCATGACGCCGCGGCGTCGCCTCACAACGGTCCCGGCGACCTTGCGCGCCAGCGATGCCCTCGGACGGCTGGCCGACAGCGCCCACACCCGGTTCCCGGTCACCGGTGCCGCCGACGACGTCATCGGCCTGGTGCACCTGCGCGACCTGTGGGTCGCGGCCCGTGACGACGGCGACCGCACCGTGGGTGAGCTGGCCCGCTCCGTGCCGGCCGTCGCCGAGGTCCTCACCGTGCCCGGCCTGTGGGAGGAGCTGCGGAACGAGGAGCAGCACTGCGCCCTCGTGGTGAACGAGTTTGGCTCCGTGGCCGGGCTCGTCACGATGGAGGACGCGATCGAGGAGATCTTCGGCGAGGTGCTCGACGAGTTCGACGTCGAGGAGGACCCGATCACCGTGGACCAGCGACGGGTGTCGGTCCGCGGCGACGTCCTGGTCGAGGTGCTCGAGGACCGGTTCGGCACGATCCTGACCGAGGACGACGTGGACACCATCGGCGGGCTCGTGTGGCACGAGCTCGGCCGCCGTCCCCGGGAGGGTGACGAGGTGCCCGTCGGGCCCGGAGGCGTCGTCCTCCGGGTCGACCGGGTCGACGGCACGGCGGTCGCGCGAGCCAGCTTCGACCTCCCGGACGGTGGCGCATGATCACGACCGTCGTGCTCCCCATCGTCGCCGTGCTCGTGCTGGTGCTGGTCAACGGCTTGTTCGTCGCCGCCGAGTTCGCGCTGGTCGGCGCACGACGCAGCCGCGTCCAGGCCATGGCCGACTCGGGCAGCACCGCGGCCCGCTGGCTGCTCGGCGTGTTCGACCGCCCCACCGGCAAGGACGGCTACATCGCCATCGCCCAGCTGGGCATCACGCTCGCCAGCATCGGCCTCGGCATGTACGGCGAGCCGGCCGTGGCCGGGTGGCTCTACGGACCGCTGGAGGACCGATTGGGCCTGTCGTACGGGGCGTCGCACGTCGTCGGCTTCGCCATCGCCCTCAGCGCCATCACGTTCCTGCACGTCGTGTTGGGCGAGATGATCCCCAAGGCCTTGGCCCTGCAGTCCCCGGAGTCGGTGGTGCTGCGGGTCAACCCCGCCATGCGGGCCTTCGGGCTGGTGTTCCGCCCGATGGTGGTCGTGCTGAACGCGACGGCGCTCGGCCTCATGCGCCTGCTCCGCATCCCGGAGCCGGACAAGAGCACCGCGCTCTACACCAGCGCCGAGCTGGAGATCGTCACCGACGAGGCCGCCGACAGCGGCCAGCTGGGTGCGCTGCAGCGGGACCTGATCCGCAACATCTTCGACCTCGACGAGCGGCGGGCCGAGGAGCTCATGACCTCGCGCGGCCGGCTCGAGGTGCTCGACTTGGGAGCGACCGCCGAGGAGGTCGCGGCGCAGGTCGCGTCGTCCCCACGCAGCCGCTACCCCGTCATCGACGGCGACCTCGACCACGTGGTCGGCGTGCTCCACATCAAGGACTTCATCCGGGCCTCGCGGCGATCCGCCGTCGTCGTCGAGGAGCTGATCCGGCCGCTCCCCACGGTGGCGGCGACGGCAAGCGCCGAGCAGCTGCTCGAGCGCTTCAAGCGCACCCGCACCCACGCCTGCCTCGTCGTCGACGAGTTCGGCGGCACGCTCGGGGTCGTCACGCTCGACGACGTGATCGCCGAGGTCATGGAGGAAGGCGACGAGTCGGGATCGTCCGCTGCCGTCCACCACGACGACGGCTCCGTGAGCCTCGACGGCGAGGTCACCCTCGCCGAGCTGCGCGACGACCACGGCCTCACCTTCACCCACGACGAGGTCGCCACCGTCGCCGGTCTGGTCCTCGCCGCGCACGGCACCGTGCCGCGGCCCGGCACGGCGGTCGAGGTGCAGGGGCACGAGCTGGTCGTCGAGGACGTGGAGGGCCACAAGATCACCACGGTCCGGGTCCGCCGACTGGAGACCTGACCGGACCCGGGAACCAGGCGCCGGGCTCCGACGTCGGATGGCCATGCGCACTCGACACGTCCGCCGGGGGATCCGGACCTTCGCTCTGCTGGCCGCCGCTGCGGTCGCCGCCACCGCCTGCGGCAGCGAGGGAGGCTCGCCGCCGACGAGCGGCGGGCAGGCCTTCCAGGGCCTCCGCGGTGCGGCGCCGGTCGTGCTGCAGAGCGACCGGAGCTGCGATGCGGTGCTCGAGGACTTCCAGTCGTTCGCGCCGGCGGTGCTGTCGGACCAGATGTTCGGCGTCGCCGATGACGGCGCAGCGACGACCGGCGGGGACCTCGACGAGGTCGCTGCGGACCTGACCGCCGGGCCCAGCGCCGAGCGGGCCGCGGCGCCAGACGAGGCCGGCGCGCAGCTCGAGGCCGCCGAGGGGTCGTCGTCGGACACCAACACCCAGGAGGCCGGCATCGACGAGCCGGACGTGGTCGAGAACGACGGCGAGTTCGTCTACGTCGTGGACCACGGGCCGGACCAGGCGCACCTGGTGATCCTCGAAGGGTCGACCGCCGAGGTGCTCAGCCGCACGCCGCTCGCGTCCTACGGCGCGCAGCTGCTCCTGCAGGGCGACCGGATGCTGGTCGTGACCAGCGGCGGCTACGGGTACCCGATGCCCATGCCCATGCCGATGCCGATGCCGATCGAGGACGGTGCGGCCGTGTCCGGTCCGGTGCCCGACGAGGAGCCGATCCCGGTGGACCCGTTCCCCATGCCGACCGAGCCGCCGGCCTTCGCGGCCGGCACGGTCCTGCAGCTGCTCGACGTCAGCGACCGCCGGGCCCCCCAGGTGGTGCAGACCACCGAGATCGAGGGCCAGCACGTGTCGACCCGGGTGGTCGACGGGGTCGCCCGCGTGGTGGTCAGCAGCTACCCCGACGCTCAGCCGCTGTTCGACGACGTCGCCGTGCGCATGGGAGGCGGCGGGGACGTCGACGCGGGCCTGGCGGCGATGGAGGCCGGCGTCGGCGACACGACCATCGACGACTGGCTGCCCGCGTTCCGCACCACGGTGGCCGACGACGGTGAGGTGGCCTCGCGCACGTCGACCGAGGGCAGCCTGGTCGCCTGCGAGGACGTCTTCGTCCCCGAGGTGAACGCGGGCATCGCGCAGACCTCGGTCCTCCGGGTCGACTTCGCCGACGGCTTCGACCCGGCCGACACGACCACGGTCGTCGCCGAGGCCGGGACGGTCTACGCCTCGACCAGCACCCTCTACGTGGCGGCGAACACCTACGTCCCCCTCCAGGAGCAGGGCCGGATCGTGGGTGAGGACTTCACCACCGCCCTCCACGCCTTCGACCTGCGCGGCGACGGCCCGGCCGCCCACCTCGGCGCCGGCGAGATCCCCGGGCACCTCCTCAACCAGTACTCGCTGTCCGAGCACGACGGGTACCTGCGGGCGGCCACGACCGAGGGCGCGCCGTGGGGCGGTGGCCAGGACAGCCAGTCCGGTGTCCGCGTGCTGCAGCTCGACGGCGGTGCGCTGGTCGAGGTCGGCGCCGTCACCGGTCTCGGGGTGACCGAGACGATCCAGTCGGTCCGCTTCATGGGACCGGTCGGGTACGTCGTGACGTTCCGCCAGACCGACCCGCTCTACGTGATCGACCTCAGTGACCCGAGGGCGCCCCGCGCCGTCGGTGAGCTGAAGATCCCCGGGTTCTCGTCCTACCTGCACCCGGTCGGCGAGGGCCGGCTGGTCGGCATCGGCCGAGACGCCGACCTCGAGGGTCGTGACCAGGGCCTGCTCGTGTCGCTCTTCGACGTCGCCGACCCGACGGCGCCGGCGCAGCTGCAGACGTGGACCCAACGGGACGCCTGGTCCGTCGCGGGCGACGACCCGAAGGCGTTCCTGCACTGGGCGCCGGAGTCGGCCGTGGTCGTGCCGCTCGAGCGCTTCGGGGGCGGGAGCCCCGAGAGCGGCATCGTCGTCCTCGACGTGGCCGACACCGGCATCACCGAGCGGGCGCTGGTGACGGCCGAGGGCCGCTACCCCTCGCGGGCGCTGGTCGTGCAGGGGCGGCTCTGGTCGCTGTTCGACGGCGGCGTGGTCGTGTCGGACTTCGCGAACCCGACAGATGGGGTATTCACCGGATTCCGCTAGCCGGTCATCCGCCGCATCCAGCCGTTCCGAAGCAGGGATGAAGTCCACTTAAACCCTGCTTCCCAGGAGGAACCCCTGATGCGAACGTTCATCACCCGGATCGCGGTGCTCGCTGCTGCTGCGCTGGTCGTGCTCGCCACGCCCAGCGCCGCGCAGGAGAGCGCGCGGATCCACCTGATCCACGGAATCCCCGACACGCCGGTCGACGTCGTCGCCGGCGGTGAGGTCGTGTTCGCCGATTTCCAGTTCGGCGACACCCAGGACCTGTCCGGCCTCGCCGGCCAGACCCTCGCCGGCCTCACGGTGAACGCCGCCGGCACCGACACGGTCGCCATCGACGCTGGTGACACGGCGCTGCCCGCGAGCGGCAACTACACGATCATCGCCCACCTCGACGCCGAGGGCACGCCGACGCTGGCCGTCTTCGAGAACGACACCAGCGCCATCGCCGCCGGCGAGGGTCGTCTGACCGTCCGTCACACGGCTGCCGCGCCCGCGGTCGACGTGCTGGCGAACGGCGAGGCCGCCTTCACGAGCCTGTCCAACCCCAACGAGGCCTCCGCCGACCTCCCCGTCGGCACCATCAGCGCCTCGGTCGTGCCGGCCGGTGCCGCCGACCCCGTCGTGATCGGCCCCGCCGACCTCGGCATCACCGATGGCACCAGCCTCATCGTCTACGCCGTCGGCTCGCTCGACGCGGGCAGCCTGACCGTGCTGACCGAGACCATCGACGGCCTCGGCACCGCTCCGACGGCCGTGAACACCGGCAACAGCCCGGTGACCGACGATGCCGGCCTGCCGGTCGGTCTGCTGGCGCTCGCCGGCATCGCCCTGCTGGCCGCTGCAGTGCCCGCCCGCCGGCTCGTCGCCGCCCGGGTCCGCTGACGTGGAGCGCCGCCGCAGCGTGACGGCGGCGGCGGCGCTGCTGCTGTTGCTGGTCGGGGTCGCCTGCGGCGCCCCGGCCGGCGACGGCGCGTCGGACGGCGCGACGGTCGAACCGACGGCGGCGCCGACGACCGCACCCGTCACGACCGCTCCCGAGCCCCGGCCCACCTCGGACCTGGCTGCCCGGGTCCAGCCGCTCGGCTCGGCCCGCTACGACCCGGCCGAGCACCAGACGGCGACTCGCACGGTGATCGGCCTGTCCCTCCCGGTCATCGGCGTCGACGGGGCACCGGTCGAACCGGTCGGCGTGGAGCCGAACGGGGAGATGGAGATCCCGCCGGCCGACGAGGTCGGCTGGTACCGCTTCGGGGCCGCGCCGGGGGAGCCCGGCTCGGCGGTGCTCGCCGCCCACATCGCCTACGACGGTGTCGACGGCGTGTTCCGGTACCTGGATCGCCTCGGCGCCGGCGACGAGGTCGCCGTGTCCTTCGACGACGGGTCCAGCGAGCGGTATCGGGTGACCGAGGTCGTGACCTTCGACAAGGAGGCGCTGCCCGATGACCTGTTCGCCCGGGACGTGCCGGAGCGACTGGTCCTGATCACCTGCGGCGGTGAGTTCAACCCGGCGCTGCGCAGCTACGAGAGCAACGTGGTCGCCTACGCCGTGCCGGCGTGATCGCCGCCGCGGGTCTCGTCGGGGCGGCCGGATAGGGTCGGCTCCGATGGCCGACCAGGCGACGTTCGCAGCGCAGGCGATGCCCTTCATGGACTCGCTCTACGGCGCGGCCCTGCGCATGACGCGCAACCAGAGCGATGCCGAGGACCTGGTCCAGGAGACCTTCCTCAAGGCCTACCGCGGCTTCGGGGGCTTCCAGGAGGGCACGAACCTCAAGGCCTGGCTCTACCGGATCCTCACCAACACCTACATCAACATCTACCGGTCGAAGAAGCGCCGCCCGGACGAGACCGACCTGGCCGAGGTCGAGGACCTCTACCTGTACCGGCGCCTCGGGGGCCTCGAGGGCGCCACGGCGGGCCGATCGGCCGAGGACGAGCTGCTGGAGCTGTTCAGCGAGGCCGAGGTCAAGGACGCGCTCGAGTCCCTGCCGGAGACCTTCCGCATGGCGGTCCTCCTCGCCGACGTCGAGGGCTTCGCCTACAAGGAGATCGCCGAGATCCTCGACATCCCGATCGGCACTGTGATGTCGCGCCTGCACCGGGGAAGAAAAGCCCTCCAGAAGTCGTTGTACGAGTTCGCCGTCGCTCGGGGCCTCACCGAGCGCACGGACGACGCACCCGACGAGAGCGAACCGGCCAACGCCGGCTGACCGACCTTGCGAGATCCCATGGACCACGGCGACTGCAGCGAGACGCTCCACGAGCTCTACCACTTCCTCGACGGTGAGCTCACCGACGAGAAGCGGGTCGCGATCCAGGAGCACCTCGAGGCCTGCCCGCCCTGCTTCGAGGCGTTCGACTTCGAGGCCGAGATCAAGCAGTACATCGCCCAGAAGTGCCGGGACCGGGTGCCCGAGTCCCTCCGGTCCCGCATCGCCGACGCCATCGACCACGTCGACCCCGGTGGCTGAGCGATCCCGGTCGGGCGATGTCGGCCCGACCCCCGCCTCGGCGTAGAGTCGGACCATGCTCGCCATCATCTGGCACTGGTGGATCGCCGTCATCCTCATGATCACGCTGGTCGTGCCCGCTGTCGTCATGACGGTTGCGCTCTACCTGCGCAAGGTCGTCAAGCCGCAGTACCCGGGGGTCGACCAGCCGCGTGGCTGAGCTGGTCGACTGGGACCTCGCCGAACGCATCGCCGTCCGGGCCGCAGGGCGCGAGCCGCTCGCTGACTCGTACCACTGGGAGTCCCTGGAACCCGACTTCGCGGAGCTGACCGCCCTCGCCGAGGAGCTGGTCGCCGCCGAGACGGGCCTGCACTCCCTCGCCGGCCCGGCCCGCGGCAAGGTCACCGACCGCGCCGGTTGGGTCCGGGCCAACATCTCCTCCTTCCAGCGCCTCCTCGGCCCCCTCACCGAGAAGATGGCCCCTCGCGTGTCGGGCCCCACCGTGCCGATCATGCGGGCGGCCGCTGCGGCCGAGGTCGGCCTCCTCCTCGGCTGGATGTCGGGGCGGGTGCTCGGCCAGTACGACCTGCTCGTCGCCGGCGGCTCCGACGACGACCCCGACGGCCAGCCCACCGATCAGGACCTCGTGTACTACGTGGGCCCGAACGTGCTGGCGCTCGAGAAGAAGTTCGGCTTCCCGCCCCGCGAGTTCCGCCTCTGGCTGGCCCTGCACGAGGTCACCCACCGGGCCCAGTTCACCGGCGTGCCGTGGATGCGCGAGCACTACCTGGGGCTGCTCGATCGCACCCTCTCCTCGGCCGGCCTCGACCCGATGGTCCTGGTGCGGGCGCTCAAGCGCACCGCGGACGAGCTCCGGGCCGGGCGCAGCCCGCTGTCCGAGGGTGGCATCACCCACCTGCTGGCCGGGCCCGAGCAGCGCGCCGCCCTCGACGAGATCGGCGGGCTGATGAGCCTGCTCGAGGGTCACGGCGACGTCACCATGGACCGTGCCGGTGCAGGCCACGTCCCGTCCGCCGAGCGGTTCGGGCGGGTGCTGCGCAACCGGCGGGCGTCGGCCACCGGGCTCACCAAGCTCGTCCAGCGGCTCATCGGGCTGGAGGCCAAGCTCAACCAGTACCAGCAGGGCGAGGACTTCATCGCCGAGGTCGAGCGCCTGGGCGGCGGCAAGGCCGCCCTGGAACCCGTCTGGCGCGGCCCGTCCTGGCTGCCGACGCTGTCGGAGATCCGCGAACCCCACGAGTGGGTGTCGCGCGTGCAGCTCTCCGACGAGCTCGTCACCTGAGCGCCCCGGCCCCTCCGCCACCAGCGACGCCCGGTCGCTTGGCATGATGAGCCTCCCATCCCGTGGGGAGGAGGCAGCTGTGGCGTCCGTGCTGGTCGTCGACGACGAACCCGACATCCGCTACCTGACCCAGCTCCAGCTCGAGCTCGACGGCCACCGCGTGATGACCGCCGCCGACGGTGCCGAGGCCCTGGCTGCGGTGCAGGTCGAGGTGCCCGATGTCGTGCTGCTCGACGTGATGATGCCCGAGGTCGACGGCTGGAGCGTGCTCGAGCAGCTGAAGGCGCACCTCGACGAGCAGATCTCCTCGGTGAAGGTGCTGATGATGACGGCGCTCGCCGCCGACGACGACCGGCTCCGGGGCGGCATCGAGGGCGCGGTGCGCTACCTGGTCAAGCCGGTGTCGTCCGACCAGCTCCGGGCGGCCATCGCCGACGTCGTGGCCGGCGGCCCCGAGCGGGACCAGCGGCGCAAGGCCCAGACCGGTGCGCTGTCGGAGCTGGCCCGCATCCAGCGGGGCGGCGACGCCGGCGCGCCCCGGGACGAGCGCGCCGGTCCGCGCCTGTCCCGGCTCGAGCACGCCCGACCGCGCGACGACCACCCGAGCCCCGACGGTGCCGTCCACATCGGCGGCGACCTCACCGACAAGCAGTGCAGCCTCCTGCGCACCCTCGCCGCCGCGCCGTCCGTGAGCGCAGCGGCCGGCGACCTCGGGGTCAGCCGGTCCAACGTGTACGCCAGCCTCCGCCGGATCATCCGCAAGACGGGCCACGAGTCGGTGCCCGAGCTGCTCCGACGCCTGCGCGCCGGACAGGTCATCGTCGACGGCTGAGCTCCGGTGTCGGCCACGCTCCAGGCAGTCCGGGACCGCTGCCGGTTCCCGCGCGCGGGGCCTGTCACCTGCGCGGTCTCCGGCGGCGCGGACTCCCTCGCCCTGCTGATCCTGGCCTGCGACGCCGGCCTCGGCGTCACCGCGGTGCACGTCGACCACGGCCTCCGGCCCGGCAGCGCAGCGGAAGCCGACGTGGTGGCCGACGCGGCCCGTCGCTTCGGCGCGGCCTTCCGCGCCGAGCGGACCCAGGTCCCCGCTGGTGGCGACCTGGAGGCCCGGGCGCGCTCGGCGCGCCGGGACCTGCTCGGGCCCGATGCGCTCTACGGCCACACCGCGGACGACCAGGCCGAGACCGTCCTGCTGGCGCTGCTCCGCGGATCGGGGCTCGACGGCGTCGCCGCGATGCGTCCCGAGCACCACCCGCTGCTCGGGCTGCGGCGGGCCGAGACCCGCGCCCTCTGCGCCGAGCTCGGCCTCGACGCGGTGCATGACCCGTCGAACCACGATCCGCGCTTCCGCCGCAACCGCGTGCGGGCCGAGGTGCTGCCGCTGCTCGACGACGTCGCCGAGCGGGACGTCGTGCCCCTGCTGTGTCGGTTCGCGGCGTTGGCTCGAACCGACGTGGAGCTCCTCGACGACCTGGCATCCGGCTTGGACGCCACCGACGCGCGTGCCCTCACCGCCGCGCCGGGACCACTGGCGGGACGCGCCGTCCGGCGGTGGCTCCGCACCTGGTTGCCCGGCGGGCACCCACCGGACGCGGCCGCGGTCCAGCGCGTGCTCGCGGTCGCCCGGGGCGAGGGCGTCGGCACGGAGGTGGCGGGCGGCGTCCGCGTCCGGCGCCGGGGGCAACGGCTGACCGCGGATGGGCCCGCCGGCGGAGGCGACCGCTAGGTTCCGCCCGCATGGCTGCCCAGGGTGACGACCTCATCGGCGACGTGCTCCTGTCGGAAGCGCAGATCCAGGAGCGGATCACCGAGCTCGGCGCCGAGATCGCCCGGGACTACGCCGGGAAGGCGCCCATCCTCGTGGCGGTCCTCAAGGGGGCCTTCATCTTCATGGCCGACCTGGCCCGTGCGGTGGACATCCCCCTCGAGGTCGACTTCATGGCGGTCTCGTCCTACGGGGCCAGCACCCGCTCCTCCGGTGTCGTGCGCATCGTGAAGGACCTCGACATCGACCTCCACGACCGGCACGTGATCATCGTGGAGGACATCGTGGACTCCGGCCTCACGCTGCGCTACCTGCGCAAGACGTTCGAGTCCCGTGGCACCGCCTCGCTCGAGGTCTGCGCCCTGCTCGTGCGCGAGGGCAACCAGCAGGCCGAGCTCGACCTGCGCTACATCGGCTTCCGCATCCCGCCCGCCTTCGTCATCGGCTACGGCCTCGACGTCGCCGAGCGCTACCGCAACCTGCCCCACATCGCCGACTACAAGGGCGCCGAGTAGCCCGTCCGATGTCGACAACCCGGGGTGGGTCGGTAGCGTGGTCCGGACTGTGAAGAAGAAGCTGCGCCGCCCAACGCTCATCTACGTCGCACTCGCCCTGGTGGCGGCCCTCGTGGCGTCCTCGTTCCTGCGCTCCGGGTCCGATCCCGAGGAGCTCACGCTCAACGAGTTCCGGGGCTTCGTCGCTGACGGCGACGTCGAGACCGCCACCATCAAGGACCGCAGCCACGCCGTCGAGGGCGAGCTGCGCGACGGCACCGAGTACAAGGTGTCCTACCCGGCCGAGTTCGTCGACGAGCTCACCGCGGAGATGTCGGAGGCCTCGCCCGCCATCGAGATCGAGGTCGACCAGCAGCAGGAGTCCATCTGGGTCTCGCTGCTGTTCAGCATCCTGCCCCTGCTCCTGCTCTTCGGCCTGTTCCTGTTCTTCCTCAACGCCATGCAGGGCGGCGGCAGCCGGGTCATGCAGTTCGGCAAGGCCAAGGCCAAGCAGTGGAACAAGGACCAGCCCAAGGTCACCTTCGACGACGTGGCCGGGTGCGACGAGGCCGTCGAGGAGCTCCACGAGATCAAGGAGTTCCTCCAGAGCCCGGCCAAGTTCCAGTCCATCGGCGCCAAGATCCCCAAGGGCGTGCTGCTGGTCGGCCCGCCCGGCACCGGCAAGACGCTGCTCGCCCGGGCCGTGGCCGGCGAGGCCGGCGCCCCGTTCTTCTCCATCTCGGGCTCCGACTTCGTCGAGATGTTCGTCGGCGTCGGTGCATCCCGGGTGCGCGACCTGTTCGAGCAGGCCAAGGCCCAGGCGCCCGCCATCGTGTTCGTCGACGAGATCGACGCCGTCGGCCGCCACCGCGGCGCCGGCATGGGCGGCGGCCACGACGAGCGGGAGCAGACGCTCAACCAGCTCCTCGTCGAGATGGACGGCTTCGACGCCAACACCGGCGTCATCCTCATCGCCGCCACCAACCGCCCCGACATCCTCGACCCGGCCCTGCTCCGCCCGGGCCGCTTCGACCGCCAGATCGTGGTCGACCGCCCCGACCTCGAGGGCCGCAAGGCCATCCTCGACGTGCACGCCAAGGGCAAGCCCCTCGCCGACGACGTCGACGCCGCGGTCATCGCCCGCCGCACGCCCGGCTTCACCGGCGCCGACCTGGCCAACCTCATGAACGAGGCCGCCCTCATGGCCGCCCGCCGATCCGCGGACACCATCGACATGCACACCGTCGAGTCCGCCATCGACCGCGTGCTCGCCGGCCCCGAGCGCAAGACCCGCGTCATGTCCGACAAGGAGCGCCGGGTCACCGCCTACCACGAGGGCGGCCACGCCCTGGTCGGCCACCTGCTCGAGCACTGCGACCCGATCCACAAGGTCTCCATCGTCGCCCGCGGCCGGGCCCTGGGCTGGACCCTCGCCCTGCCCACCGAGGACCGCTACACCCACACCAAGGCCGAGCTCATCGACCGCCTCGCCATGCTCCTCGGCGGCCGCACCGCGGAGGAGGTCGTGTTCGGCGACATCACCACCGGCGCCGCCGACGACATCGACAAGGCCACCGACATCGCCCGGGCCATGGTCACCACCTACGGCATGAGCGACGCCGTCGGCCCCATCGCCCTCGGCGCCAAGCAGGGCGAGGTGTTCCTCGGCAAGGACTACGGCCACGAGGCCAACTACTCCGACTCGGTGGCGGCCACGATCGACACCGAGGTGCGCCTGCTGGTGAACGACGCCCACGCCAGGGCCCGCGCCATCCTCACCACCTACCGCGCCACCCTCGACAAGCTCGCCGAGGAGATGCTCGAGCACGAGACGCTGGGGGACAAGGAGCTGCAGGAGATCTTCGGCGACCTCGAGACCTGGGTCGACGCCGACGCGTCCGGCCTGGCCGACGCCCCACCGCCGCCCCCCGAGCCGGAGCCCGCCTCCGAGCCCGAGCGTGCCCCCGTCACGGCCAGCGAGGCCGCGCCGGCCGGGGACGCCGGCGCGGTGCCGGCTCGTCCGGCCCCGCCCCGACCCCGGTGGCGCCCGCGCTGGCGGGTCCGACCCGGCGCATCCGGCACGTGAGCGTCATCCCGGCCGACGCCGACGACGAGCGTCCGAACCTCGCGCCCGAGGTCGACCAGCCCCGCATCGCCGCGGCCGTCCGAGAGATCCTGGAGGCCATCGGCGAGGACCCCGACCGCGATGGTCTCCTCGACACGCCGGCCCGCGTCGCGCGCATGTACGCCGAGATCTTCGCCGGGCTGCACGACACGCCGGAGAAGCACCTCAAGACCACCTTCGAGGCCGACCACGACGAGATGGTCATGGTGCGCGACATCCCGATCTACTCGGCGTGCGAGCACCACCTGATCCCCTTCATCGGAAAGGCCCACATCGCCTACATCCCGGGCGAGGACGGTCGCATCACCGGGCTCTCCAAGCTCGCTCGCCTGGCCGACGTCTACGCCCGCCGGCCCCAGGTCCAGGAGCGCCTCACGGTGCAGATCGCCGATGCGCTCGAGCGCGTGCTCAACCCCCGGGGCGTGCTCGTCGTCGTGCAGGCCGAGCACCTCTGCATGTCGATGCGCGGCGTGCGCAAGGCCGGCACCACCACGGTGACCTCCGCGGTCCGCGGCCTGTTCCGCTCCAACACCGCCACCCGCTACGAAGCGATGCGCCTCATCGACATGTAGGGCTTCTGTCGTCATCGCGTCACACCAGGTGCGACGCCGGGACGAGATCTCCTCAGGCGGTGGCGGGGAAGAGCAGGTCGAGGTAGCGCTGCGCCGTGGGCTGGGGCTCGTGGTTGGCCAGGCCGGGCTGCTCGTTCACCTCGATGAACACGTGCTCGGGTCCCTCGGGGCTGGGCACCATCAGGTCGATGCCGGCCACGGGGATGTCGAGCGCGGCGGCGGCGCGGACCGCGGCGTCGGCCAGAGTCGGGTGCAGGCACGGCGTCATGTCGTGGATGGTGCCGCCGGTGTGGAGGTTGGCGGTGCGGCGCACCTCCAGCGCGACGCCCTCGTCGAGCACGTCGTCCAGGGTGTGGCCGGCGGCGCGCACGGACGACGCCGTGATCTCGTCGAGGGGCGTGACCATGTTGCGCCCGAGCTCGGCGGCGCGCTGGTCGTTGCGGGCCTCCACGAGCTGGCGCACGGTGCTGCTCCCGTCGCCGACGACCGTCGGGGGCCGCCGCACCGATGCGGCCACCACCTCGCCGTCGATGACCAGCACCCGCAGGTCCTCGCCGGGCGCCATCGCCTCGAGCAGCACCCGATCGCAGGTGGCGCGGGCGCTGGTGATGGCCGAGCGGAGCTCGTCGACATCCCGGACGCCGACGGAGATCCCGGCCCCGCCCTCGCCTCGGCACGGCTTCACGACGATGGAGCCGTGCTCGGCGAGGAAGGCCTCGTCCGCGTCGTCGTCGGTGGCGATCCGCCCGGGCGGCACGGGCAGGTCGGCTGCCGTGAGGACCCGTCGCGTCATGGCCTTGTCGTCGCAGCGCCGGAACGCGATGGCGGAGGTCAGCTCGCTGAGCGACTGGATGACGGTGCGGGTGCGGCCGTCGTGGGTCAGCGCCAGCTCGCCGATGTCGGGGTCGAGGACGACGACCCGGATCCGGCGGGCGAGGGCCTCGTCGATGATGATCCGGGTGTACTCGTTGCAGTCGTCGTAGCCCTCGGGGGGCGGGAGCGCGCTCACCGGGCCGAGCGGTGGTCGTCGCCTCCGGCCTGCTGGACGAGCCAGGAGAAGAGGCGGTGGTGCGGGTCCACGTGGGTGATCAGCTCCGGGTGCCACTGGACGCCCAGGATCGGCTGCTCCGGGTGCTCGACGGCCTCGATGATGCCGTGCTCGTCGCAACCCACGACGGCGAGGTCGTCGGCGCAGCGGTCGATGGCCTGGTGGTGGAGGGTGTTCACGTCGATGGCCTCGGTGTCGAGGACCTCGGCCATCGTGGAGCCGGGCGTGATCCGGACGTGGTGGCTCGGCCCGTCGAACGCGCCGGGCACGAGGTGGGGGTTGCCGTCGTCGTGCTCGGGCAGGTGCTGGATGAGCGTGCCGCCGAGGGCGACGTTGAGGATCTGCACGCCGCGGCAGATGGCCAGGATCGGGATGCCCCGCCGTCGGGCCTGGGCGATGAGGGCCACCTCCCAGGCATCCCGCGCCTCGTCGACGCCGCCCACGGCTGCGTGGCGGGTGGCGCCGTAGCGCTCCGGTGCCACGTCGCCGCCGCCGGACAGGACGAGGGCGTCGAGGTGCTCGACCGAGACCGCCGCGTTGCCGGGCGACTGCACCGGCAGGATGATCGCCGCGCCCTCGGCATCGGTGACGGCGTCGACGTAGGCGCGGTCCAGGGTGGTGAGGGAACGGTCGACCTCGAGGACGGGGGACCGCCGGAGCGCGGGGGAGCTGGTGATGCCGACGAGCGGGGGCACGGGCCGACCGTATCCGGATGGGCCGCCGGCCAGACGCCGGTCCGGACGAGTCCTACGCCGCCGACCCACCGGGAAGGAATCCCCGATGCTCACGTCCTCCCCGCAGCCCGCCAACGGCCGCGCGTCGCAGCTCACCGACCGTTCGACGCCGCCCGTTCGCCCGGCGACCCGCACCACCACAGGCGGCCTGGAGGTCACCGAGACGCTCGGGGTGGAGGAGGAGTTCCTCGTCGTCGACCGCGAGACGCGCGAGCTCGTCCCCCGCGGCCATGAGCTCATCGCCGAGGTCGGCGATCTCGGCGAGCACGTCAGCGCCGAGCTGAACCGCTGCCAGGTCGAGGTCGACACCCCCGTGTGCACCGACCTGGCGTCGCTGCGCGACGAGGTCGTCGCCAAGCGCGATCGCCTCCGCACCGCGGGTGACGAGCTGGGCCTGGCCGCTGCCGCGGTGGCCACCCACCCGTTCTCGAGCTGGCGCCACCAGGCCGTCGACACCGATGAGGAGCGCTACGAGGTCATGGAGGACCGCTTCCGGCTCCTCGCCCGCGAGCACGTCATCTGCGGGTGCCACGTCCACGTCGGCATCTCCGACCCCGACGATCGCGTCGCGGTCCTGGCCGCGGCGGGTGCTTGGCTGCCGACCCTGCTCGCCATGTCCACGAACTCGCCGTACTGGCAGGCGGAGGACACCGGCTACGCCAGCTACCGCACGGTGATCTGGTCGCGCTGGCCGACGTCGGGCATGCCGCCGTCCATCTCGTCACCGGAGGAGCTGCAGGGGATCATCGACGACCTGATCACGGTCGGCGCCATCGAGGACGAGACCCACCTCTACTGGTGGGTGCGCCCGTCCCTGCGCCACCCGACCGTCGAGTTCCGGGTGTGCGACACGTTCCTCTACGTCGACGACGTCGTCGCCGTGACCGGGCTCATCCGGGCCCTGTGCTGGACCGCGCTGAACGCGCCGGAGACCCTCCCGCCCGTCCCGAGCCGCCACGTCCAGCGCGCCGCGGTGTGGCACGCCGCCCGCTACGGCATGCGCCGCGACCTGGTGGACCTGGCGGCCATGGCCCAGCGGCCGGCCGAGGACGTGGTCCGCTCCCTCCTCGACATGGCCCGCCCGGGCCTCGAGCACTACCGGGACGACGAGGTCGTGACCGAGCTGGTGCAGCAGCTCATCTCCCGGGGCACGGGCGCCAGCGCCCAGCGCCTGACCCGAGCCGAGGAGACCTCGGGCGGCCCGGTCATCGACATGGTCCTCGACCGGATGCGCTGACCCGGCAGCCCATCAGCCCGGGAGGTCGGCCAGGTCGCGCAGCGCGCGGCAGGCGGCCTGCACCAGCGGGATCGCCAGGCACGCCCCGGTGCCCTCGCCGAGGCGGAGGTCCAGCGCCAGCAGGGGCTCGAGGCCGAGGTGGGCCAGCGCCGCGGTGGCGGCCGGCTCGGTCGAGCGGTGCCCGCCGACGACGTGGGCCGCGGTCCCGGGCGCGATGGCCTCGGCCACGCACAGGGCGGCGCCGCCGATGACGCCGTCGACGATGGTGGGCACCCGGCGGGCGGCGGCGGCCAGGTGGAGGCCGGCGAGCGCGGCGATCTCCAGCCCGCCCACGTCGGCGAGCACGTCGACCGGATCGTCGAGGTCGCGCGCCCGGTCGACCGCGGTGCGGACCAGCCGCTGCTTGTGCCCGAGGCCGTCGGCGGGCAGGCCGGCGCCCGGGCCGACGAGCGGTTCGGGGTCCTGGCCGGTGAGACAGGCGATCAGGGCCACCGACGCGGTCGTGTTGCCGATGCCCATGTCGCCGCCGACGAGCAGGTCAGCGCCGGCATCCACGTGCGCGCCCGCCACCGCCGCGCCGACCGCGACCGCCGCCAGCGCGTGGGCCCGGCTCATCGCCGGACCAGTCGCGATGCTGTCGGTGCCGGCCCGCACCCGGCGGTCGAGCACGTCGGCCCGACCGAGGGCATGCAGGTCGCGCAGGTCGGACGACACGCCGACGTCCACCACCGTCACCGAGGCGCCGGCCTGGGCGGCGAAGGCGTTGATGGCCGCGCCGCCCGCGGCCATCGTCCGCACCATGGCGCCGGTGATCTCGCTCGGCCACGCGCTGGCCCCGTCGGCGACCACGCCGTGGTCGCCGGCGAACACGACGACCGCTGGCTGCGCGGGAACGGCCGGCGGGCAGACGCCGGTGATGCCGGCGATGCGGACGGCGACGTCTTCGAGGCGGCCGAGGGAACCAGGGGGCTTGGCCCGGGTGCTCCAGCGCGCGGCGGCCGAGCGAGCGGCCGCCGCTCGCTCGGCGTCGTCGGCCGGCGCGGTGATCCGCTGTCGCAGGTGGTCGAGCAGCTCGGGGCTCACGGGTCGCTCCGGTGGTCGGTGGCGGACAGGGCGCGCTCGAGCCGCTCGAGGCCGTCGGCGTCGGGGACGGCGATGCGGACGGCATCCGGGTGCCCGAAGGTCCCGCCGTGGCGGACGACGACGCCCTCGGCCAGCAGCCGGTCGCGCAGGCCGGCGGCCCCCGGCACCCACACGTAGGGGGAGTCGCTGGGCTCGGGGGCGAGGTCGTGGCGGACCAGCACGTCGTGGAGCTGGGACCGGAGCTGGGCGATGCCTGCTCGCCACCCGCTGGGATCGGCCAGGTCGAGCAGCGCAGGGAGGGCGGCGCACACCAGGCCGTTGACCGACCAGCGCGGCCGCAGACCCCGGAGGGCGTCGGCCTCGGCGTCGTCGCGGGCCACCACGTAGCCGATGCGGATGCCCGGGATCGCCCACGCCTTGGTCAGCGAGCCGAGCGCGGTGACCCCGGGGTCGCCCCGGGTCCAGGAGGCCGTGGCCAGCAGGTAGAAGGCCTCGTCGCGGACGTCGGCCACGTCGTCGGGCGCGGCGAGACGGCCAGTGGGGTTGTGCGGGTCCGAGCGCCAGCGCGGCCCGGCCGGGTCGAGGCGCGCCAGGTGGCGCCGGTACAGCGAGAAGTCGCACTCCTCGGCCCAGCCGACCGGCCGGAGCCGGGCCACGAGCGCGATGGCCTCCGCACCGCCGTTGGTGAGGACGAGCCGCGCCGGATCCACGCCGATGGCCTCGGCGAGCGCAGCGGTGGCGCGGGCGTCGTCGGGGTAGCGACCGACCCCGTCGAGGGCGGCGCGCAGCACGGGCCGGACGTCGGGTGCGAGGGGGTTGAGGCTGGCGGACAGGTCGAGCAGCTCCTCGACCGGTCGGCCGAGCGCAGCGGCGACCCGGTCGACGTCCCCGCCGTGGGGGCCGGGGGCGGGGGTGCCGGTCACCGGCGCCGCCGCCGGGGTCGGATGGCGAGGAGCCCGACCGCGCCGAGCGCGCCGATGAGCACCAGCTCGGCCCGTTCGGCGAGGCGGACGGCGCGGGCGATGTCGGCGGCGACGGGGCGGTCGCCGGAGCCCAGCGTGGGGCGGTCTTCGACCCGATCGCCGTAGCGCAGCGGACCGCCGAGGGACACGCCGAGCGCGCCGGCGAAGGCGGCCTCGGCCACGCCGGCGTTCGGTGACGGGTGGGCGGGGGCGTCGTCGCGGATGGCGCGGACGGTGGCTGCTCGACGCTCGGTCGGGGCGAGGGCCACCGTGCACAGGGCGAGCAGCCGCGCGGGCACGAGGTTGGCCAGGTCGTCGGCCCGGGCGGCGGCCCAGCCGAAGCGCTCGTAGCGCTCGCTGCGGTGGCCGACCATGGCATCCATCGTGTTGAGCGCCCGGTAGCAACCGGTGCCGGCCGCACCGCCTGCGAAGGCCCACAGCGCCGGCGCGTACACGGCATCGACCATGTTCTCGGCCACCGACTCGATGACCGCAGCCGCCACACCGGACTCGTCCAGCTCGGTCGGATCGCGCCCGACCAGCGACGGGAGGGCGGCCCGGGCGGCCTCGAGGTCGCCGGCTTCGAGGTGGGCGCCGATGCCGGCTGCCACGTCTCGCAGCTGACGGCCGGCGGTGGTCACCGACACCGCAGCCGCGGTGGAGCCGAGCAGGCGGCCGCCCACCGCGCCGAGCGCGGCACCAGCGACCGCGTAGCGGACGCCGGCGCGGCGGTCGTCGGCCCAGAGCACCTCCTCGACCTCGGTCATGGCCGTGCCGAACCGGGCAACGGGGTGGGCCCGGTCGGGCATCGGGGGCACGACCTGGGCCAGCACCAGGCCGAGCGCGGTGCCCCGAGCCCGGGCCGAGAAGCTCGGTCGCCTCACGGTCGGGCCGCCAGGGCGAGCAGCGCAACGGTCTCGGCGAGCACGGCGCACGCGCCGAGCACGTCGCCGGTGAACCCGCCGATGCGACGTCGGGCGAGCAGGACGACGCCGGTGACGGTGGCGAGCAAGGCGACGAGGGCGACGGCCCCGGTGGTCCCCTGCGCCACCACCAGCACGCCGGCGACCGGCACCAGCCACAGGGCCGTCCACCGGCGGGCGCCGGGCACCATCGCCGAGGCGAGGCCGGCGTCCCGGGCGTAGGGCACCAGCGACGGGACGACGGCGAGCACCGTGCGGCTCGCCGCCCACACGGCGATGAGCGAGAGGGGCTCGACCAGATCGGTGGCGAGCGCAGCCCACCGGGCCAGCAGCACCACGGGGACGACTGCGAGGGCGAAGGCGCCCACGTCGGGGGCGGCCATCACCGCGAGGCGCCGGTCCCGTTCGAGGTGGGGGAGGAGCCCGTCGGCGGTGTCGGCCAGCCCGTCGGCGTGGAGCATCCCGGTGATGGCGAGGTCGGCGGCCACGACGAGCACGGCGGCGACGCCGGGCGACCACAGCTCGACCGACACGAGCCAGACCCCGGCGAGGGCGGCGCCGATGAGCGCGCCGACGACGGGGAAGAACAGGAACGTGGTGCGGTCCGGTGTCCGGGCACCGCCGAAGACCGTGAGGAACCCGAGGGCGCTCAGCACGGCAGCTCGCCCGGCTCCGGCAGGCTGATCGCGCGGCCGGCCACGACGAGCAGGGCGTGGTCGGCCACGGCGGACACGGCCTGGTTGACCTGCCCGAGGGCATCGGCGAAGCGGCGACCGAGCTCCGTGGGCGCGTGCGGGGCGAGGCCGACCTCCTCGCCGACCACGATCGTCGTGCCGGCGCGCGCCCGCAGGGCGTCGACCAGCGGACCCGGGTCCGGATCGAGGTCGGGGTGGCCGGTGGCCCACGTCCCGAGGGAGTCGAGGAGCACGACGCCGTCAGTGCCTCGCAGCACGCCTGGGAGATCGGTCGGGGTCGTGCACTCCACGGTCGTCCACGCGGCCGGGCGCCGGGCCCGGTGGGCCTCGATGCGAGCGGCGTGGTCGGCGTCGGCGGGGTCGAGGCGAGCGGTGGCCACGTAGGTCACGGCAGCGTGGGGTCCGGCCAGGCGCGCCGCCATCGACTCGGCGACGGCCGACTTGCCCGAGCGCGTCCCCCCGAGGACGAGCACGATCACGGGTGCCGCTCCAGCCCGTCCCGCACCGCGGCGTGCACGGCGCGGCCGATGCGGGCGCCCCAGGTGGACCGGGGTCCGGCGAAGGGCTCGACCGGGACGGCGGGCGGCCAGACGACGGTGACGGCGTCGCTGGCCGTGCCGGTGCCGGGCACGCCGGCCTCCTGCAGGGCCTGGGCCTTGGCCTCGGTGGCCGTGATCACGGCGTTCACGGCGGCCGCCGGGGACAGCGCCACCGGGACCTGGACGACGATGTTGATCGTGCCGGGCACCCAGCCGCCGTCGGTGCGGTGCCCGTGGGAGCCGTCGACGTCGGCGGCCCACGTCGGCTTGGTCACGCCGACCGTGGCGTCGACCACCACGTCGCCGTCGGCGGCCCGCACGGCGCGGTGCACATCGACGGCGGTGAGCATCGCCGCCCCGGTGCCGACCAGGCCGAGCCGGGTCGCGATGTCGCGGGCGTGGTCGTCGAGGTCGGTGCGGTCGTAGCCGGCCGGCACCCCGATGTTCAGCAGCCAGTCGATCGCGGCGCTGCCGCCGCCGACCGGTGCCGAGGACAGCGCCGCCCGTGGGCCGTCGAACACCCAGCTGCAGGCCGCACGGGCGCCGGCAGCGTCCGGCAGGTCGACGACGTCGACCCGAGCGGGACGGGCCAGGTGGCGGCCGACCTCGGTCACCAGCCCGGCTCCGAGCCGGGGGCCGCTGCGCCGGCGGTGAGGTCGCTCACGGCGGCGGTGTCCAGGTGCTCGCCGATCCAGTCGGCCATCCGGTCGTGCTGGGCCTCGAGCCGGTCGGCGAAGGGCACGGGGTGCGGGGCGAAGGTCCTTCCCCGTCGTTCGGCCACGTCGGAGAGGCCAGCGCGGACGCCGTCGGCGTCGAACAGGCCGTGCAGGCTCGTCCCGCGCACGCGCCCGTCGGCCGACCGGGAGCCCTCGCGCTCCGCCGGGCCGCCGGGGTCGACCGGGTCGAGCGCCAACCACGGCCCGTCGCCCCACGCTCGGCCCAGGTGGATCTGGTAGCCGGCGACCTGGGCGTGCCCGTCGACGGTGCGGCCCGTCCGCCGGCGCACCACCTTGTCCCGCTCGAACACGGTCTCCACCTCCAGCAGGCCGAGCCCGTCAACCGTGCCGGCGCCGGACTCGACCTCGTCGGTGATCCGCGTCCCGAGCACCTGCTGGCCGGCGCAGATGCCGACGACGTCGGTGCCGCGTCCGGCGGCAGCCACCAGCGCCGCTGCCATGCCCGTCCGGCGGAGCCACGCAAGGTCGTCGACGGTCGCCCGGCTGCCGGGCACCACGACCAGGTCGGCATCAGCCAGCTCGCCCGGTCGTCGGACCCATCGCACGACGACGTCGGGCTCGGCGACGAGGGGGTCGAGGTCCGACGGGTTGGCGAGGTGGGGGAGGTGCACGGCGGCCACGCGCACGGGGTCGTCCGAACCGGTCCGCTCGGGGTCGACGACCGTGCCCACGTCCAGCGAGTCCTCGGTCCCCAGCAGCGCCCCGGGCCCGAGGTGGGGCAGCACGCCGAGCACCGGGACGCCGGTGCGAGCCTCGAGGTCGGCGAGACCGTCACCGAGGAGCGCCGGGTCGCCCCGGAAGCGGTTCAGGACGATGCCGCCGATGCAGCCGGCGAGGTGCGGCGGCAACAGGCCGATCGTGCCGTGGGCCGCGGCGAAGGCGCCGCCGCGCTCGATGTCGACCACCAGCACGGCGGGCATCCCGGCGGCACGGGCCAGGGGGAGGTTGACCAGATCCCGGTCGAGCAGGTTGATCTCCGCCGCACCGCCGGCACCTTCGGCCACGACCACGTCGAAGCGCCGGCGCAGCGACGTGAGGGCATCGAGCACGACCGGCCGCAGCTCGTCGGTGCGCGCCCCCCAGCCGGCGGCGTCGGTGGTCCCCACCTCCGTGCCGAGCACGACGACGTGGCTGCCGGTCGCGCTCGAGGGCTTCAGCAGGATCGGGTTCATGGCCGACTCGACATCGACGCCGGCGGCGGCCGCCTGCATCGCCTGGGCTCGACCGACCTCGCCGCCGTCGACCGACACCGCCGAGTGGTTGGACATGTTCTGGGCCTTGAACGGCGCCACCGTCGCACCCGTCCGGGCGAACCAGCGGCACAGGCCGGCGGTCACGGTCGACTTCCCCGCGCCGCTCGTGGCGCCGACCACGAGGAGCGCCCCGCGGGGCGACGCGCCCATCTAGTAGTCGATGCCCTTCATCGCCCGGATGCCCGACTGGTACGCGTGCTTGAGGACCCGCATCTCGGTGGCCGTGTCGGCCAGCTCGAGCAGCGGCTCCGGTGCGTCGCGGCCGGTGCAGATGACGTTGACCTTCGGCGACCGGTCCCGGATGGCAGCGACCACCTCGTCGGTGTCGAACCACCCCCAGTTCATCGGGTACGTGATCTCGTCGAGCACGACCAGGCGGTGGGTGCCCGAGGAGAGCAGCGACGCCGCCTGTCGCCACGCCTCGCGGGCGACGGCCTCGTCTCGGCTCAGGTCCTCGCTGTCCCAGGTGAAGCCCTCGCCGATGGCGAACCACTCGACGCCGAGGTCACGGGCCACCTTCTCCTCCCCCGTGTTCCACTTGCCCGACTTCAGGAACTGCACGACGGCGACCGGCCAACCCCGAGCGACCGAGCGGATCATGGTGCCGAAGGCCGCGGTGGACTTGCCCTTGCCGTTGCCGGTGTTCACGAGCACGAGGGAGTCGGCGCGCCGCAGCTCCGGCGGTTCCTGGTGCTCGGTGGGGGGTGCGTCGGTGGGGGTGTCGCTCATCGGTGGTCCTCCTCGGTGGCGTGCGGTGCGAGCTCGGTGGTGGCGGGCGTCGCTGGCCGGCGGCGCTGCTCCTTGCGCCGGCGGACGGTCACGGTCACCGAGCCGTCCTCGGCATCGACGTCGCAGCTGGCCTCCACGCCCCAGTGGGCGCCGATCACGTCCGGCGTGAGGACCTCCCGGGGGGTGCCGGCGGCGACGAGGCACCCGTCGGCCAGCACGGCGACGAGGTCGGCGAACTGGCCGGCCACGGTGAGGTCGTGGACGGTCGTGACGATGGTCAGCTCGCGCTCGGTGCGCAGGTCGGCGATCAGCTCGAGCACCTCGAGCTGGTGGCCCACGTCGAGCGCCGCGGTCGGCTCGTCGAGGACGAGCACGGGGGTGTCCTGGACCAGGGCGCGAGCCAGCACCACTCGCTGGCGCTCACCGCCCGAGAGCGTGTCGACGCGTCTGTCGGCGAAGTCCTCCAGCCCCAGGCGCTGCAGCACCGCGAGGGACCGGCGACGGTCCTGGAGCGACGAGGCGCACCGGAGGCCCTGGTGGGGAGCGCGCCCGAGCAGGACGTAGTCGAACACCCGCATGCCGGGTGGGATCACCGGGTGCTGCGGGACGACCGCGAGCTGGCGGGCCCGGTCGCGCACGCTGAGGTCCCGCCCGTCGCGGCCGAGCAGCTCGACGTCGCCGGCGTGGTCGACCGTGCCGCCGAGCGTGCGCACCAGCGTGGTCTTGCCGGCGCCGTTCGGGCCGATGAGCGACAGCCACGACCCGGCCGGGACGTCCAGGCTGATGTCGCGCACGACGGGCGCCCCGCCGAGCTCGACGCCGACGGCGCGCCACGAGATGGCCGGATGCGTGCTCATGCCATCGACCTCGAGCGGAGGATCCACAGGAAGAACGGTGCCCCGACGAAAGCGGTGATGACGCCGATCGGCAGCTCGGCTGGCGCCTGCACCGTGCGGGCGAGCACGTCAGCCAGCGCCAGGAAGGCGCCGCCGAACAGGAACGAGAGGGGGATGACGCGGCGGTTGCTGACGCCGGCGACCAGGCGGACGCCGTGGGGGACCACGAGGCCCACGAAGCCGATCAGCCCGCTGACCGCCACGGCGGCGGCGGTCGCCAGCGAGGCGGCGACGAGGACGGCCATGCGGATGCGTCGCGGGTGGAGGCCGAGGGCCTGGGCCTCGTCGTCGCCGACCGCGAGGACGTCGAGCGCGCCGACCGCCAGCACGAGGACGGCGCCGCAGACCAGCGCGTAGGGGAGGAGCAGGAGGACCTCGTCCCAGCCGCTCGTCGAGAGCCGGCCGAGGATCCAGGCGTAGACCTGGCGGAGGGTCTCGGCGTGGCGCTGCTGCACGTAGGTCTGCGCTGCGGTGAAGAACGCCGCCACGGCGACGCCCGCCAGGATCAGGGTCGCCGGCCCACCGGATCCGTCGCGCCGCACGCTGAGCGCGGCGGCCATCGCCACGGCCACGAGGGCGCCGATGAAGGCGAACATCGGGATGGCGTCGAAGGCGCCGACGCCGTCACCGGCACCGGTGACGATCGCCAGGGTGGCGCCCAGGCCGGCGCCGGCGGCGATGCCGAGCAGGTAGGGGTCGGCGAGCGGGTTGCGGAACACCCCCTGGTAGCCCGCACCCGAGCCGGCGAGCAGCGCACCCACGAGCAGGCCGAGCACGACGCGAGGGGTGCGTATCTCCCACACGATCGCTCGTTGGGTGTCGGACAGCCCGGAGTCGAGCGACACGAAGGGCAGGTGGTCGAGCAGCTCGACGGCGACCCGGTGCAGGGGCAACGAGACGGGACCCGTGGCGATGCCGACGACCGTGGCGACGGCCACTGCGGCCAGGCCGGCCAGCAGCCACCTCGGGGACAGGTCGGTCGCTGCGGGCAGCGTCCCGACGATGTCGTCACCGTCCGGCGGTTCGACGGGCGCGACCGACGGGCCGGTGGTGAGACCCGGACCGTCGGTCGCCGTCGTCATGACCGGCCGCTCAACCGGCCACGCCGGCGTCGACGTCGGCCGTGGCCTCGACGATCGCCGCGAGGAAGTCCACGATCCGCGGACCCCAGCGGGAGGCGATGTCATCGTCCAGCTCGACGACGTCGCCCTGCTGGACGGCGTTCATCTCGCTCCAGCCCGGGCGCTCGGCCACGGTGCTGGCGTCCTGGCCGCAGCACTTGGTGTCGGCCAGGAAGATCAGGTCGGGATCGGCGTCGATCAGGAACTCCGCCGACAGCTGCGGGTAGCCGCCGGCATCAGCCGCGCCGTCCGCGGAGTCGGCCACGTTCTCCAGGCCGGCGAGGCCGTAGATCTCGCCGATGAAGGTGTCGGACGTGACGCTGTAGAGCGTGTCGTCCAGCTCGTGGTAGTAGGTCAGCGGCTCGCCCTGCTCGGGCAGCTGGGCGACCAGCTCCTCGATGTCGGTCTGCATGTTCGCGACGACCTCGGCTGCGTCGCCGACGTGACCCGTCGCCGCACCGACGACCTCGATCTGGGTGTAGGTGTCCTCGATCGTCATGGCCGACGGCAGCACGATCGTGGGGACGTCGACGGCAGCGAGCCCGGCGACGACGTCGTTGCGGTCACCGGACAGGATCACCAGGTCGGGGTCGTAGCCGATGATGGCCTCCACGTTGGGGTCGAACCCGGAGAGGTCGGTGACAGGGGCGTCATCGGGGAAGTTGGAGAAGTCGTCGACGGCGACGACCTGCTCGCCGGCGCCGACGGCGAACAGCATCTCGGTCGCCGTGGGCGAGAGCGAGACGATGGCCTGCGGTTCGGCCTCGATCGTGGTGTCGGTGCCGTCCACGGTGACCGTGACGGGGAACGTGGCCTCGCCGGCACCGTCCTCGGCGCCCTCGGCAGCCTCGGTGGTGTCCTCGGCAGCGTCGGTGTCGGCCGGGTCGCCGCTGGCGGCGATGCCGGTGTCGTCGTCACCGCAGGCGGCGAGCACCAGGGCGAGCGCGGCGAGGACCGCCGCGAGGCGGGTTCGGATGGGGGAGCGCAATTCGGTACCTCCTGTCGTCGAGGATCCGGTCTGCTCGATCGACAGGGGTTGCCGGTCGAACCAACCCCTTGCCTCGAGGGTCACATGGTTCGCTCGGAGGAGGGTTCGACCGGACTCGCCCTCGGCTCGTAGGCCTCGGACATCACCGTTGCGGGTCAGTGCCGGGATCTCACCGGACTTCGTCACTCCACCGGTCGATGACCATAGCCCGCTCCCGCCGCGGCCGGTCCAGTCCGGGTTCGGGGCCGCCGGGCGGTCGATAGGGTGACCAGCCGATGCGACCGCTGGTCATGGGCGTCCTGAACGTCACCCCGGACTCCTTCTCCGACGGTGGCTCCTGGGCGGACCCCGACGCCGCGGTCCAACGGGGCCGCCAGCTGCTCGCCGAGGGCGCCGACATCATCGACGTCGGGGGGGAGTCCACCCGTCCGGGGGCCGAGCCGGTCGGCATCGACACCGAGCTCGCCCGCGTCGTTCCCACCATCGAGGCGCTCGTCGACGACGTCGCCGCCGCGGGCGCCCGGCTCTCGATCGACACGCGCCACGCCGAGGTCGCCCGCGAGGCGCTGGCCGCCGGCGCCACCATCCTCAACGACGTCTCCGCGTCGCTCGAGCACGTCGCCGGCGAGGCCGGCGCAGGCTGGGTGGCCATGCACATGCTCGGCGAGCCGGGCACGATGCAGGACGACCCGCACTACGACGACGTGGTCGCCGAGGTGCGGGCGTTCCTCGTGGCGGCCGAGGAGCGCGGCCGCGATGCCGGCGCGGACGAGATCTGGATCGATCCCGGCATCGGCTTCGGGAAGACCTTCGAGCACAACTGGGCCCTCCTCGGGGCCCTGGATCAGCTGGTCGACACCGGCATCCCGGTGGCGGTCGGGACCAGCCGCAAGGGCTTCCTCGGCGCGGTCCTGGCCGAGGCCGACGGCACCGACCAACGGCCCGGACCGGAGGACCGCCTGGAGGGATCGATCACGACCGCCTGCTGGGCTGCCACCATGGGAGCCGCCATGATCCGAGTGCACGACGTCCGCGCCACGGTGGCCGCGCTCGGCGCGGTCGCCACGCTGCACGGCTCGGGAGGCACCTGATGGTGCTGCGCGGCAAGTGGGCCCAGGGCATCGAGCCCCGCAACTTCACCTGGATCCTGCAGGGCAAGCTCGCCGTCTGCGAGCGCCCCGGCGGCTACGGGGCCAACCATCGCAAGGTGCGCCGCCAGGAGGAGATCATCTGGCTGCGCGAGCAGGGCTTCACGATGGTCGTCTCGCTGGCCGTCTCCCCGCACAACCTGCACAACTACGACGAGATGGGCATGCCCTGGCGGCACCGCCCCTTCACCCGCAGCGACGACCAGGAGGCCTACCTCAGCCGCCTGTTCCCCGAGCTGCGCCAGCTGCTGCTGCAGGGCGGCAAGCTCGTGCTGCACCAGGACGAGCTGGGCGACCGGCTCAGCGGGCTCATGGCCGCCTACGTGCTGTGGAACAAGCTCGTCCCCGGGGGCCCGCAGGCCATCTCGGTCGTCGAGCAGCTGCTCCACCGCCAGCTCGGCCCCGACGCCCGCAGCCTCGTGGCGCTGGTCCCCCGGCTCCCCGCCCCGGGCACCACCACCGTCTCGGTCGACGAACCCGACCCGCTGCCGGCGGTGGACCCCGACGAGGACGCGTGAGCACCCGATGAGCCCGGGCGCCATCGAGATCCGGGGTCTGCGCGTCCTCGCCAACGTCGGCGTCCCCGAGGCCGAGCGGGTCCACGCCCAGCCGCTGTCCATCGACCTCGAGCTCACCGTCGACCTCGACGCCGCCGGCCGCTCCGACGACGTGGCCGACACCGTCGACTACGGCGCGGTGGCCATCGCCGTCGCCGACGCGGTCGCCGACGCTCCCGTGGCCCTGCTCGAGCGGGTCGCCTCGCTGGCCGCCGACGCGGTGCTCGACCTCGACCCCCGCACCGAGGCGGTCACCGTCACCATCACCAAGCTGCGCCCTCCCATCCCGCGCGACGTGGAGGCCACCGCGGTGCGGCTGCACCGCACCCGCCCGTGACCCGGGTGCTCCTCGGGCTGGGGTCCAACCTCGGCGACCGGCGAGCGCACCTGCGCGACGCCGTGTCCTCGCTGCCCGGGGTCACCGGGGTGTCCGACGTGTACGAGACCGACCCGGTCGGCGGCCCCGAGCAGGACCGCTACCTGAACATCGTGGTCGCCCTCGACCTGCCCATCGCGCCTGGCGGCGGTCCGTCCCGCCCGCCCGAGGACCTGTCGACCGACCGGACGCTCCCGCCGATCACGCCGCTGGAGCTGCTCGCCATCTGCCAGCGCATCGAGTCCGCGGCCGGTCGGGTGCGCGACGTCCGCTGGGGGCCCCGCACCCTCGACGTCGACGTGCTGTGGATCGACGGCATCGAGCTGGACGACCCGGACCTCACCGTGCCCCACCCGCGCATGTTCGAGCGCCGCTTCGTGCTCGCGCCGCTCTCGGAGCTGGCGCCCGACATCGTGCCCGAGGGCTGGGAGCGCGACGCCGAGGGGCAGGTCGACCACCTCGGGCCGCTATCCTCCAACCCCTGACCGGCACCCGTACGGGGCTGGATCCACGAACCATCGGAGCGAGCATGTCTGCCTTCGACGCGCGCATCATCGGCCCCGGACGGGCCGGCGGCGCCCTGGCCACCGCGCTGACCAGCGCGGGATGGCGCGTCGACGGGCCCCTCGGCCGCGACCACGATCCGGCCACGGCGACGTCCGGCGCCCGGATCGTGCTGCTCGCCGTCCCCGACGGGGACGTGGCCGACCTCGCCGCCTCGCTGGCCCCGGGTGACGCGGTGGTGGCCCACGTGGCCGGCTCGCTCGGGCTGGACGTGCTGGCGCCCCACCTGCGGGTCGCCTCGGTGCACCCGCTGGTGTCGCTGCCCGATGCGGACATCGGTGCCCGCCGGCTCGCGGGCGCCTGGTTCGCCGTGGCCGGGGATCCGGTGGCGACCGAGGCCGTGGAGGCGCTCGGCGGTCGGGCCGTGGAGATCGCCGACGAGGACCGCACCGCCTACCACGCCGCTGCGGCGGTCGCCGCCAACCACCTCGTCGCCCTCCTCGGCCAGGTCGAGCGCCTGGCCCGCCAGGTCGGCGTGCCGCTCGAGGCCTACCTCGACCTCGCCCGTGGCGCGCTCGACAACGTCGCCGAGGTCGGGCCGGCCGCCGCGCTCACCGGACCGGTCGCCCGGGGCGACCGCGCCACCGTGGCCCGTCACCTCGCCGCCATCCCCGAGGACGAGCGCACGATCTACGCCGTGCTGGCCGAGGCCGCCCAGCGCCTGGTCGACGACGGCGCCGGGGTGCCGGCATGAGGCGGATCGCCACCGTCGCCGAGCTGCGGGCCGTGCTCGACGCCGAGCGGGCCGCCGGCCACCGGGTCGGCTTCGTGCCCACCATGGGCTACCTGCACGAGGGCCACGTCTCGCTGATGCGAGCCGCCCGGGCCGAGGCCGACGTCGTCGTCACGTCGATCTTCGTGAACCCCCTCCAGTTCGCGGCCCACGAGGACCTCGACGACTACCCCCGCGACCTCGAGCGCGACGCATCGCTCGCAGAGGGTGCCGGCGTCGACCTGCTGTTCGTGCCGTCGGTCGCAGAGATGTACCCCGACCCGGTGCCCGGTGGCCTGCTCGCCACCACCGTCTCGGTCGCAGGCGTGTCCGAGCACATGGAGGGCGCGTCCCGGCCCACCCACTTCGCCGGCGTGGCCACCGTCGTGGCCAAGCTCTTCTCGATCGTCGGGCCCTGCCGGGCCTACTTCGGCGAGAAGGACTTCCAGCAGCTGGCCGTGGTTCGCCGCATGGTCGCCGACCTGTCCATGCCGGTCGAGGTCGTCGGCTGCGAGACCGTGCGCGAGGACGACGGCCTGGCCATGTCCAGCCGCAACGCCTACCTCTCACCCGAGCAGCGGGCCGCTGCGCCGGTCGTGCACCGGGCCCTGCGCGCCGGCGCCGCCGCCGTCCTCGCCGGCGAGCGCGAGCCCGGCGCCGTGCGCGCCGCGATCGCCGGCGTCGTCGCCCAGGAGCCCCTCGCCGAGCTCGACTACGCCGAGGTCGTCCGGGTCTCCGATCTCACCGTCCCGTCCGCCATCGACCCCACCGACGCGCTCGGTTTGCGCCTGCTGGCCGCCGTGCGCTTCGGTTCCACCCGTCTCATCGACAACCTGGGGGTGACCGCTCCCGCTCCGTGCGCAACGGAGAGCACGGCGGCGCCCACCGTGAGGAGCTGATCCACGTGCGCCGTCGCATGATGAAGTCCAAGATCCACCGCGCCACCGTCACCGACGCGAACCTCCACTACGTGGGGTCGGTCACCGTCGACGAGGACCTCCTCGACGCCGCCGACATCATGGAGTTCGAGCAGGTCGCGATCGTCGACGTCGACAACGGCGCCCGCCTCGAGACCTACACGATCGCCGGTCCTCGCGGCTCCGGTGTGGTGTGCCTCAACGGTGCGGCCGCCCGGCTCGTCAGCCCCGGCGACAAGGTCATCATGATCAGCTACGCCGACTACGAGCAGGCCGAGCTCGCCCACTACGAGCCCCGCGTGGTCCACGTCGACACCGAGAACAACCAGATCGACGAGGTCACCGCCGAGCTGCTCGCCGAGCAGACCCGCGGCCCCGCTCCCCACCGCTACCTCGAGGTCGAAGCCCCCACCCGCTGAGGCCCCATCCAACTGGCAGTCGTGGTGTCGCGCGCCCGCTCGACCGGGACGGCGCCTCTCCGAACTGGCAGTTCTGGTGTCGCGCGGCGGTCAGGCCGGGGCCGAGGTGACGACGAAGCGCACCTCGAGGTCCTCGTCTGCGTCCGGGTGGTCCGTCCGCGTGTGCGATCCCCGGGTCTCGGTCCGGGCCTTGGCCGCCACGACCTGGGCGAACCCGAGGGTGGCCAGGTTGTGGACCTCGGCCGAAGCCACGTCGTCCACCGGGCGGGCGAAGGCCTGCACCGCCTCGGCGAGGGCGATGTCGAGCGACCCGTCGTCGCGCAGCACGCCGGCGTGGGCGGTCATCGCCCGCTGGAGGCGGTCCCGCGCCTCGGCCGTCGTCCCGGGTTCGTCGCCGGTGGTGGGCGCGACGTCGACAACGCCGTCCAGCGTTCGGCCCGGGATGGCGGTGCTGTCCGGTGCGCCGCCGAACAGGGCCCGCATCGCGCCGGTGGGCTCGGGCGCGTCCTTGCCGGCGTCGATGGCCTCCACCACCCGGGGTCCGAACACCATGCCGTCGAGCAGCGAGTTCGACGCCAGGCGGTTGGCGCCGTGCACGCCGTTGCAGGCCACCTCGCCGGCGACCCACAGCCCGGGCAGTGACGACGCGCCGTCGAGATCGGCGAGCACCCCGCCGCACGTGTAGTGCGCGGCGGGGGCGACGGGCAGCCAGTCGGTCGTGGGATCGAGCCCGACGACGGCCAGCGCCGCGCTGATCGTGGGGAAGCGCTCGTCGAAGTGGTCGAGCACCGTGGCGTCCAACCAGACGTGCTCGGTCCGGTCGGCCTGGAGCTGCGCGGTGATGGCGCGGCTGACGACGTCGCGGGGCTGGAGCTCGTCCACGAAGCGCTCGCCCGATGCGTCGCGGAGGAACGCACCGTGGCCGCGGAGGGCTTCGGAGAGCAGCGGCCGGGGCATGGCCTCGTGGTGCAGCGCGGTGGGGTGGAACTGGACGAACTCGACGTCGGCCAGCGCGGCGCCGACCCGCAGGGCCATGGCCATGCCGTCGCCCGTGGCTTCGAGGGGGTTCGTGGTGACCGAGAACAGCTGGCCGCCGCCGCCGGTGGCGAGCAGCACGTTGCGGGCCTGGACCTCGATCCGCTCGCCGTGCTCGTCGATGGCGGTCACGCCGGCGCAGCGCCCGCCCTCCACGAGCAGGTCGAGCGCGAAGGTCCGCTCCAGCAGGACCGCGGCCGTCTTCTGCACCGCCTCCACGAGGGCCCGTTCGACCTCGACGCCGGTCGCCGCCCCGCCGGCGTGGAGGATGCGCGGGTGGCTGTGCCCGCCCTCCCGCGCCAGCAGGTACTGGCCGCCCTCGTCCTGGTCGAACATCGCGCCGAGGGCGATCAGCTCGTTGACGCGGACCGGACCCTCGTCGACGAGGACCCGGACGGCGTCGAGGTCGCACAGGCCGGCGCCGGCGCCGAGGGTGTCGGCCAGGTGCAGGTCGGTGGAGTCGGGGTCGCCCCCGAGCACCGCAGCCACGCCGCCCTGGGCCCAGCGGGTGGTGGCCTGGTGCAGCTCGGCCTTGGTCAGGACGCCGACCCGCATGCCGTGCACGTCGGCGGCACGCACCGCCGCCGAGAGCCCGGCGACCCCGGATCCGAGCACGAGCAGATCGAGCACCTCCATCGCCGGCAGTCTGCCCCACGACCTGTGCGGGACCGCCTTCTCGAACTGGCAGTCCTGGTGTAGCGCGACGTCAGCAGCGCCCGGTCCAACCGCCGAGTCGCTCGAGCGTTCGGCGCACCTCGTAGACGACCCCACCCGGTGCGTACATCACCGCCTCCTCGTCGAAGCGCAGGACCTCCCACCCGAGGCGCCGGAGGACCGCATCACGCCGGGCGTCACGTCGCCGCCCTTCGTCGGTGCGGTGGTGCGGTCCGTCGATCTCGACGTCGAGCCGGACCGGTACCCCCGTGGCGAGCATCCGGCGCTCCCAGGTCATCGGCACGCCGGGGGTGCCGTGGACCCGGCCATCGATCCGCTCGAGGACATGGGCGTCCCGCAATCGCGTGAGCCGGGATGCCGGGCACCCGCGGTCGCGGATCTGAGCGGTGGTGATGAGGTGGTGCTGCTCCTCCAGCAGCTCCTGGACGGCGGGTGGGATGGTCGGCGGCATGGCCTCTCCTCGGACGTGCGGGAGAGGGGGAAGTCCGTCCGACCGTACGCAGGGGGGTCCGACAGCGACCGAAGCGCTACACCAGCACTGCCAGTTCGGAAAGGCGCTCGTGGCAGGCTGCCGGCCATGTCGGACGTGCCCGTCGAACCCCCGATCCATGCGGTCCGCGCTGCGGTGGCGGCCGCCCTCGCCGAGGACCTGACGCCGCTCGGTGACCTGAGCGCCGCGCTGGTTCCGGCCGACGCCACCATCGATGCGGTGTTCGCCAGCCGGGCGGCCGGGGTGCTGGCCGGCACGGCGTGCGCCACCGAGGCCTTCGCCCAGCTCGACCCGGCCGTGACCGTCACGTGGCGCCACCACGACGGCGACCGCATCGACGCCGGCACCACCGTCGCAACCGTCACCGGCCCGCTCGCCCCCGTCCTCACCGGCGAGCGCACGGCGCTCAACTTCCTGTGCCACCTGTCCGGCATCGCCACCCTCACCCGCCGCTTCGCCGACGCCGCGGCCGAGGGGGGCGACGCCCGAATCTGGGACACCCGCAAGACGACGCCGGGCCTCCGCTCGCTGGAGAAGGCGGCGGTCCGGGCCGGGGGCGGCGCCAGCCACCGGGGGAACCTGTCGGACTGGGTCATGTTCAAGGACAACCACCTCGCCGCCATCGGCATCGAGGAGGCAGTCCGGCGGGCCCGCACGGCGTGGCCGGCCCGCACGATCCACGTGGAGGTCGACGACCTCGACGGCCTGCGCACCGCGCTGACCGCCGGCTGCGACGCCGTCCTGCTCGACAACTTCACGCCCGACCAGGCCGCCGAGGCGGTCGCCATCGCGGACGGCTGGGCGGCCGATCACGGTGGCCGCCGTCCGCTGCTCGAGTGCTCGGGCGGCATCACGGTCGAGACCGCTGCGGCCTACGCCGCCGCCGGCGTCGACCTGCTCTCCACCAGCCAGATCACCCAGTCGGCGCC